>JBBSIZ010000006.1:0-116832 GCA_038257735.1 Sphingomonadales bacterium
AATGGTCGGGGAGAGAGGATTCGAACCTCCGGCCCCTGCCTCCCGAAGACAGTGCTCTACCAGGCTGAGCTACTCCCCGACCGGATCCGGCTCGAAGGCCGCCCGGGAGACAGGGGGCGCTCAATAAGGGAGGCGCCCGTGGAGCGCAAGCGCCCTCTCGGCCGGCCGGCATATCTCACAATGTCAAAGAGCCCCTGCCAGTCCGCGACTCGGCCAGAAGAACAATATAGGAACATACAGCTCCGAAATCTCCTACAGAAAGGTCCGTTCCGGAAGTTGCAGCCTCCGCTCCGGAAGCGCCCTCCCTAGCGTCGCGAAGCCGCGATCATTTCGGCGATGCTCGTGAACTTCTCGCGCGGGCTGCCTTCGCGGGCCCGGCCGGTTTCCGCCGCCTCGATCCGCTGCCAGTCGCGGAAGGCGACCGGCTCGACCCCGCGGGCGTGGAGCAGGGTGTCGAGGCCGGGGCCGCCGGTTCGGCCGCCGTCGCCGGGCGGGCAGGCGTTGTGGATCGTCTCGGCGACCTCGAAGCCGTCGGGGCGGTTGGTGCCGATCGTTCCGCTCGGCCCGCGCCGGGCCCAGCCGACGCAATAGAGGCCCCAGTCCGGCCCGGCCTCGATCACCCCGTCCTTATTGGCGAAGCGGCCCCGGCCATGCTCGTAGGGCACGCCTTCGATCGGCGGGGTCTGGTAGCCGATGCAGCTGATCACCAGACCGCAATCGATCGAATAACGCTCGCCGGTGCCGACCGAGCGCAGATCCTCGGTCAGCTCGGTGCGCTCGACGATCAGCCGCTCGACTTTGCCGTCGCCCTCGATCGCCACCGGCATCGCGAAGAAATCGAAGTCGATCGTCTTCGGCTTATCCCGAGGCAGATCGGCGAAGCCGCGCAAATGGGTGACCGATTTGCGCATTCCGGGCTCGAGCAAGGCGTCGTCCGCCTCCGGAGGGAAGTCGGCGAGGTCGACCCGTGGCGCCGCCGCCTCGAGATGGCCGAGCTCGCCCAGCTCCTTTGGAGTCATCGCGATCTGGTGAGGCCCGCGCCGGCCGAGCACGTGGATCGTCCGGATCGCGCTCCCCTCCAAAGCGTCGAGCGCCCGGCCGACAATGTCCGAGCCGGCGAATTCGGCTCTCGTCTTGGCGAGGATCCGGGCAACGTCGAGGGCGACGTTGCCGTTGCCGATCACCGCGGCGGCGCCAACGTCCAGCGGCGGATCGAGGTCTGCGAAGTCGGGATGGCCGTTATACCAGCCGACGAAGGCGGCCGATCCGACCACTCCGGGAAGGCCGCTTCCGGGCAAATCGAGCGGCCGGTCGTTCGGTGCTCCGGTGGCGAGGACGACCGCGTCGTAAAGCCCGGCCAGCTCGGCGATCGCGACGTCCGGCCCGATCCGGACATTGCCGACGAATCGGACATTGGCCGAAAGCGCCACCTTCTCGTAGCGCCGGTAGACCGCCTTGATCGACTGGTGGTCGGGGGCGACGCCCGAGCGGATCAGGCCGTAGGGGACGGGCAGCCGGTCGATCATGTCGATCAGGACCTCGTCGCCATAGAGCTTCTGGAGAGCCTCGGCGGTATAATATCCCGCCGGCCCGGAGCCGACGATCGCCACATGCCGCATCTTGCCCGTGCCCTCCCGCTACAGGCCCGATGCTAGCGCCGCGCCGGGCTGAGGCAAGCGTCAACCTGAGCCGGTCAGGCTTCAGCTTTTGCCGCCACCGCTCTTGTCCTCGAGCAATATCGCGCCCTGGCTTCGGATCAGCGGCTCGATCATTCCGCGGAAGAAGCCGAGGGCGGGCGGCAGGTTCACCGTCATTCGCACCACCGTCTCTTGAATTTCGATCTTCGCCGCGACCTGCTGGCCCATCGCTCCGACGTCGAGGTCGAGCGTGTCGCCGGTCCAGCGCGATCCGACCTGGGCTCCGCCCGGTATATGCTCGGTCAGCTTTCCGACGTTGCGCTCGATCCGGCGCCGGGCCTCCTCGGCTCCGAGTTTATGGGGAAGGTCGACGGTCAGGGGCGTGCTCATGAAGACGCCCTTAGCCGCGCGTTGCGCTCCTCACCAAGGCTTTTTGAGCCCCCGATCCGCCACGATAGCCCCCTCTCCCCCGGGGGGAGAGGGCCGGGGTGAGGGGGCTCGGCGCCCGAGACCCGGTCGCGCCCCGCCCCCCCCCGCCTTTAGCCCAGGGTGGCGAAATCGCCGGGGCTTCCTACATAAGTGTCTCAACAAAAGGCGATTTCAATGAACGAGGACAAGGTTTCCAGGCGCGGCTTCATCTCGTCCGTGGCGGCGGTCGCGGTCGCCGCGGGCGCCGGCTTCGCCATTTTCGGCCACAACGGTTCCCCCGCCGAGGCGGCCGAGCGCTTCGAGGTGACGAAGGCTCCCGCCGAATGGCGCCGGCAGCTCGGCGCCCGGCGCTACGCCGTTCTTCGCGATGCCGCGACCGAGCGCGCCGGCTCGAGCCCGCTCGACCAGGAGAAGCGCCGGGGCACCTTCCTGTGCGCGGGCTGCGATCTTCCGGTCTACGGCTCGGCCGCCAAGTTCGACAGCGGCACCGGCTGGCCGAGCTTCACCGCCCCGCTCCCAAATGCGGTCCGGACCCGCCCCGACCGGACTCTCTTCGCAGTCCGGACCGAGGTCCATTGCAGGCGCTGCGGCGGCCATCTCGGACACGTCTTCGACGACGGGCCCCGGCCGACCGGCAAGCGCTTCTGCATGAACGGACTTGCCCTGAAGTTCCGCCCGGCATGACCCGCGCGACACAGGCTCTGCTCGGCGCCCTGCTCCTTCTGGCGGGGTTCGCGATCGCTCTAAGCGCTCCCCAGCCCGGAGTCGCGGCACCCGGTTCCAAGCTCGCCTCCGCGGTCTTCGCCGGCGGCTGCTTCTGGTGCACCGAATCCGATTTCGACAAGATACCGGGCGTCGTCTCGACCACCTCCGGCTATTCCGGCGGCAGGACGGCCAACCCGACCTACGAGCAGGTTTCGGCCGGCGACACCGGGCATATCGAGGTGGTGAAAATCGTCTACGATCCCTCGAAGGTGAGCTATCAGCGGCTCCTCGCCCGCTTCTTCAGGACCGTCGACCCGCTCGACGGCGGCGGCCAGTTCTGCGACCGCGGAAGCCAGTATCGCTCCGCCATCTTCGTCGCCAATCCCACCGAGCGCCGCTTCGCCGAAGCCACCAGGGGCCGCGCCGCCGCCTTGCTGAAGAAGCCGGTCGCCACCGAAATCCTCCCCGCCGCCCCCTTCTACCCGGCCGAGGATTACCACCAGGATTATTACAAGAAGAATCCCGCCAAATATAAATATTACCGCTGGCGCTGCGGCCGCGAAGCCCGCCTGGCCAAGCTATGGGGAAAATCGGCGGGACACTGAGCCTGGCCGACAAGATCGACGCCGGCGCATCACGACTCTCTCCTGCCGGCCGAGCCCATGCGATTTTTGCATCCTTGCCTCAATGCGCCATGATCCGCCGAAGCTCAATATGAGAGGGAGATTCTTCTTTCTTGTACCTTCGTGCCTTCTCTCAAAAATGAAAGGTGGAGGCCTTGGTTCGGCAGGCGAGGGGGGTAGACCATGTCCGACCTGGAAAAGTTGGCGGCAGTGACGATCGACCGTGGCTACAGGATCCACCACGACCTCGGGCCGGACTGCTCGAATCCGTTTACGAAACGCTGCTCGCCGCTAAACTGACCGAAGCCGAACTGCGGGTGGAGCGGCAGAAGCCGATATGATCGGTGCTCCTCAAACAGCATGAATCCCCTGGTAACCATTGCGTTCAATGAGTTGCTAACCGCGCGGCCCTATCGCGGATCCCTCTAGCTGCGCTTTGCACCGATGAGGAACAGGGAACGATGAGGGCATATAGCTGGCTTAAGGATCTGATCTCCAGCGAGCGCGGCAACGTGCTGGTGGTCGGCGCGGCGACGTTGCCGCTTCTGCTCGGTGCCGTCGCGCTGAGCGTCGATTCGGTCAACCTCACTCTGGCGAGGCGGCAATTGCAGCGCACCGCGGATTCCGGCGCCCTCGCCGGCGCCTACGCCATCGTCCAGACCCAGCCGGTAGCGCCTGCGGTCAACACGGATCTCGCGCTCAACAAGGATCACACGCTCAAGACGACGACGATCCAGAACGCGCCGACCGCCGGCACCCATTCCGGCGACACCTCGGCGGTCCGGGTCATCCTGACGGCGAACCGTGCGACCCCGTTCATGGCGATCTTCAACGACCGGACCCCGACGATCAGGGTCGAGGCGACGGCTGCGGTCATCTTCAACGGCAACTTCGGCTGGGTATCGCTGGAGGACGGCAATTCGCCCGGAGTGACCTTCACCGGAAGCAGCGTCGTCGATCTGGGCTGCGGAGTCGCGACCAATTCGCGCGCCACCGCCGCGATCAGTTGCGGCGGAAGCACCACCGTCATCGCCAGCCCGATCGCCGCCGTCGGCGGAGTACCGGCATGCTCGGGCTATTCCGGCGGAACCAGGCTGCTGCCCTTCTCCGCCAAGCAGACCGATCCCTTCGCCCACTTGCCGGTGCCGAACCTCAGCGGCATGGACTGCACCCGGCAGATCAGGGTCCAGCCCAACGACTCTCTGACGACGGTGCAGCCCGGCTGCTACAAGGACATCGACGTCAAGGGCCGGGTCAATCTTGCGCCGGGCACCTATTACATCGACGGCTCCGCCGGCGGCATGCTCAACGCCGGCTCGCAGGCGGTGATCAGCGGCACCGGGGTCACCATCGTCCTCACCAGCAAGACTCCGGCCATCTCCAGCACGATCGCCAAGGTCAGCATCAACGGCGGCGCCCAGCTCAATCTCAGCGCTCCCAAGACCGGCACCTTTGGCGGAGTCCTCATGTATCAGGACCCGCGGGCGACGGTGGGCAATACCATCCAGATCAACGGCAACAGCCTCACCAGCTACGAGGGCGGCTTCTATTTCCCCAAGGCCTATATGACCTTCAACGGCAATACCGGAATGAACACGGAATGCCTTCAGCTCGTCGCCCGCCGGCTCACCTTCAGCGGCAACAGCTCGGTCAGCAACACCTGTCCGACCGACACCAAGTCGGGGGCCTTCGACGCCACCTTCGTTCGGCTGGTGGCATGAGCGCGAAGGCGATCCCTCGCCCGGCCTCGCTGCTCGAAGACGAGCGCGCGGTCAGCGTCATCGAGTTCGGCTTCCTGGCCCCGATCCTGGGCTTCATGCTGCTCGGAATGGTCGATCTCGCCAACGGCTATACCCGCAAGATGGCGGTCGAGAATGCGGTCAATCGCGCGATGGAGAAGGTCGCCGTGCTCGCGGTCCAGGACGATTACACATTCCTCAAGACCGAGGTCGCAACCGCCCTGCCCAGCATCGCCGCGAGCACCATCACCGTCGACGCCTATTCGATGTGCGACACCACGAAGATGCCCACCTTCAAGAGCGAGTGCGGTTTCCGGGGAGACGGATCGCCAGAGCAGATCTCGCGCTACGTCAAGCTCAAGGTCGCCGACCGCTGGAAGCCGATGTTCAATTTCGGGATCCAGGGCTACAAGCTGTACCAGGCCGGCGGCGACGGTAAGGTGCCACTCACCGTCGAAACCCAGTTGAGGGTGCAGTGATGAAGCCCCGGCTTTCCCTGCTTTTCGACCGCCGCGGCCTCAGCGCCGTCGAGTTCGCCTTGCTCTGCCCGATCCTGTTCGGCTTCATCATCGGGACGGGGCAGGTCGGAATCCTGTATTTCGCCAATGCCGGCCTTCGCAACGCCGTCGAGGAAGGCGCTCGCTCCGCCGGAGTCTATCCGCGCCCGACCGATACCGCAATCAAGGCGCGGATGGTTCAGAAGCGCTTCGGCCTCAGGGCCCAATATCTGAGCAATCCGGTGATCACCACCGGCAAGGACGGCGGCGCCGACTATGTCCAGATCAGCGTCACCTACAAGGTGCCGCTCGATTTCGTGTTCGTGGCGGTCAAGCCGGTGACCCTGAGCAAGACCCGCCGGGTCTACGTCTACCCGACCTGACCCGGCCTGGCGCCGCTCCCCCTCCGACTCCGCCCGAATCCTGCGCTTGACTCCGTACCATGGTACGGCAGCTACAGGGTGATTCGCGGCCGGCGAATCCCGCTCGGCCGGGACAGGAGAAAGAGCATGACGACCAGGTCCGACGCCCCGCGCCCCGGCTGCCGATGCAGTCCCCGCGCCTGCAATCCCTGCGCCTGCACGAATTGCAGCTGCAAGTGACCCGTCCGGCCCCCTCCTGCTCCGGCGGGAGAGGGCCGCCTCATACGCGAAGGCGCCCGCAATGGCCGATATGACCATCGCCCGGCTCGCCGCCGCCGGCTCGGTCGGGGTCGAGACGATCCGTTATTATCAGCGCCGCGGCCTGCTCGCCGAGCCGCCCGGAGCGGGGTCCGTCCGCCGCTACGGCCCGGCCGACCTGCGCCGGCTGCTCTTCATCCGCCGGGCCCAGGCCGCCGGATTCACCCTGGAGGAAATAAGCGAGCTCCTCGCCCTCGATTCGAGCAGCGACCGCTCCCGGGTCCGCGCCCTCGCCGCCGAGCGCCTCGCCGCCCTCGGTTCCAGGATCGCCGAGCTCGAAGCCGCCCGCTCCGCCCTCACCCGCCTGAGCGAGGCCTGCGCCGCCGGGACGAAAGGGCCGTGCCCGATCCTGGAGGCTTTCGAGTCCTGAGTCCGCCCGTGACGTCGCCCTTCACACCTCGTCGAAATACAAATGCCTCGGCCAAACGTCCCGGTCCCGGGCCGCCGCGATCTCCGCCTCGACCGCCTCCAGCTCCGCCTGCTCGGGCGGGTCGACCAGAAGCGGCAGGTCGCGATCGTCCGGCGCCTCGAGGTCGATTTCGGGATGCGCGTCGGCGAAGTCCGCCCAATAGCGGCCGAGCAGGTCCCAAAGCTGAGTCATCCGCTCGAACCGCCCGCGCATCCATTCGAGCCGGGCCCGGGTCCGGGCCTCGGCCCGCTCCGCCGCCGCCGCGGCCGCCTCTCGCGGAAGCCCGAGCGCGACATGATCGGCGATCCGCGCGCGCCGGAATTCACTCCAGTCCGCTTCCGTCAGCCGGCTCTCGAAGCTCATCCGTCGCCTCCCATCCGCCGGTTGAAGTCGGACAGAAGCGCGTCGAACTCCTTGCGCAGCTTCGGCCCGTCGATCCGCCGCTCGCGCGCCACCTCGGCCCGAATTTCCGCCTCGATCTTCGGCCGAAGCTCCTTCTCGACCCGGTCCTTCAGGGCTTTCATCTGCGGCCCGTAGCGCCCGCTATCGCCCCCCTCGAGCAGCATCTTGAACACCGCGTCGGAGCGCTTGATCCTCTTGCCCACCACCTTTCCGCCTTGGATCAGATCCTCCTCGACCCCGGTCACCCCCCGCTCCCAGGCCAGGGTCTGGAGGCTCGCCGCCCCGCCCGATCGCGCCCGCGCCGCCCGGCACAGGGATGCGAATTCCGGATCCTTCTTCTCATGCCTGTAAAAAGTGGTGGACGAGATTCCCGCCGCCAGCGAAGCCTCCTCGACCGACGCCCCGCGCCCCAGCGCCTCCAGGCACGCCGCCTTCTTCGCCGGAGTGAAGCCGTTCCTTTTCCATCCCAAAGCCATGTTCGATTCTCCTTCTCAGGCCGGCGCGGGGCCCCACCCCACGCTGGCCGATTCGCCACTGCCGCTTTTGTTTCAGAGCTTTTCCCACAATGGAAGTTCTTTTTTTGTTCCGCACAGGACGAGCCTCACGCAGCGCTGCGATCGCGAAGCAATCGCGAGCAGCGCGAGGACTCGTCCCCGCGCGGCCGGCGGGTCGGCGCAGCCGAACCCGTCCGACGACTCAGGCCGCCCTGAGTCGCCTTACTTTCTTCTCCCCAACCGAACGTCCAATATCCAAACCCCGCCGTTGACAACCTTTCCCCCCGAGCCGACCTTACCCCCGAAGAGACAGGCGATGGACGCGCCCCGCAAGAAGAAGCATCCCCCCCTCGACGCCCGCCCCACGGGCGAGAAGCTCGACGCCAGGGAAATCGTGGAGCGCGTCATGAAGCGCTATCCCAAGACGATGGCGCGCCTTGCCGAGTGAGCCGGTCTGGCTGACCAAGGCCGCTGCCTTCCCCCTCTCCCCGGCGGGGAGAGGGTTGGGGAGAGGGGGCTCGGCGGCCGAAACCGGTCTAAGAGGCCGTACCCCCTCTCCCTACCCTCTCCCCGCTGGGGAGAGGAATTGGTGGCCGCTCCGCCCTGCGCCTACTTTTCCTGCGCCGCCAACCGCCGCGCATCCGCCTCCGGCCAAGCCGCCCGCGAACATCGAAGCGGTTGCGCAGCAACCGTGAGCAGCGAGCGGAGTCGGCGCAGCGCCCGGCCGGCGGGTCGGCGCAGCCGAGCCCGTCCGACGGCGCAGGCCGCCCTGCGCCTACTTTTCCAGCGCCGCCAGCCGCCGCGCATCCGCCTCCAGCCAAGCCGCCCGAGAGCAGCGACGCCGGCGCGTCAGCGCCGCCGGAGCAGCGAGCGGAGTCGGCGCAGCGCCCGGCCGGCGGGGCGGCGCAGCCGAGCCCGTCCGACGGCGCAGGCCGCCCTGCGCCTACTTTTCCAGCGCCGCCAGCCGCCGCGCATCCGCCTCCGGCCAAGCCGCCCGCGAATATCGAAGCGGTTGCGCAGCAACCGTGAGCAGTGAGCGGAGTCGGCGCAGCGCCCGGCCGGCGGGTCGGCGCAGCCGAGCCCGTCCGACGGCGCAGGCCGCCCTGCGCCTACTTTTCCAGCGCCGCCAACCGCCGGGCATCCGCCTCCAGCCACACCAAACACTCCTCCCCGCCCTCCATCTCCCAAACGAGATGATCCCCGATCAGCGAGATCTTCTCCGCCAGCGCGTCCAGGTCCGGCGCCGGGGTCTCGAGCAAGGCGAGCATCGCCTCATCGGCCGCGTCGACGATCTCCCCGAACCTGTCGTCCAGCGCCTCCTGCTCCTCGAACGGCCGCCGCCCCGGCCCATAAGCCTTCGCCGAGCTCGCCTCCTGAAACCGCTCCTTCGCGAAGTCGATACGCTGGAAGCGCCTGAAAGTCTCGGCCCAGCTCCCTTCCTGCTCGATCGGAAAGGGTGGGGTAGGAATGAGCTTCGACGCCGGCCGCACGGCGTCCGGACCGGCCCTGGGCCCAACCGCCACCCCATTCCCGCCCCTCCCCATCGAGGGCAGCGAAACGCCGACCGCGACCGCAGCGCCCAGAACCGCCCGGCGAGTGAAGGCCAAGCCGCCCGAGAGCAGCGACGTCGGCGCGAATGCGCCGCGTGAGCAGCAAGCGGAGTCGGCGCAGCGCCCGGCCGGCGGGTCGGCTCCGCCGAGCCCGTCCGACGTCACGGCGAGGCCGCCCTCGCCGCCCCTATAGGCTTCGTCGCCATCCACAGGTAGAAGTGAAGCGCGCACGCCGCTATGCTCCCTGGAAGCCATGACCAAGGGTCTCCCGCCGATGGGGTTACTTCGATTTTTGCTTGTTGATTTACTGACAAAAGGGACTGCTGCGGTCAAGTGTTTTTTGTTGAAAAACTGACACTGTGAATCAACGCCAGTGCAGAATGGCGCGAGCGGGGCTGGATTGGACGCAGCACGATCTTGCCGATGCCTCTGGCGTCAGCTGGCGCACCGTCGCCCGTTTTGAAGGTGGCGAGTCCGTCTTGCCCGCACAGGTCCAGAAGATGCGCCACGCTTTGGCAAGCGCTGGGATTCTTTTCATCGACACCGGAAAATTTGCCGGAGGGGTTATCCCTCCGACCTAGTGGCGGATGGCCCCTATCTGGATCAATCAGGCCTCCTGTTGCCTCAGGTCGGTTATGAGAGCAGCGCAATCTGCTTCTAAAGTGCACTCCCATACTACCCGAGGGTTCCAGCCAGCAGCTTCTAGTGCGAGGAGGTTGCGAGCGTCGCGGCGCCGGTTTTCCTCAAGCTTAGATGCCCAGAAATCAGCGTTGGTTCTCGGACGCATCTGGCCCTTTGAACATGAATGACTGTGCCAAAAACATCCATGCACCCAGACGGCGACGCGATAGCGCGGTAGCACCAGATCCGGCTTGCCTGGGAGATCCCGCCTCTGGAGCCGGAAACGAAAGCCGGCCGCGTGCAGCAACCGCCGTACAGCCAGCTCGGGTTTGGTGTCCCGGCTCCGCACAGCACTCATATTCCTGCTTCTGGCCGCGCTTGGAGGCTTCATCGCATGGCGATAGTGCGATCAGTGGATTTGAGGCAACATGCCTCGATCGCCTGACAATGCGCTACTCGCCTTGCTTGCGTGCCGACTCGTCCGCCCCTAAGACACATCGTCAACGATCCTCCGGGCGATTGACGGAGCGTCGCATAAGGGGCGCCGCTATGTCACTGCATACTAGCTTTGCTGAGCCTTGGACGGTTGCAGACCTCTTCTCGTGTGGTGGCGGAACGAGTGCCGGATTCGCCCGGCGTCCCGAGTTCGAGATTGTAGGTGCCGTGGATCTCCAGGTGGCAAAGCCGTCCGGCGGAATTGGCAGTTCGGAATGCAACGCTACCTACGCAGCCAACCATGGCCTCGCGCCGCTTGAAGAAGACATTGTAACCTTCGACCCACAGGCGTTCCGGGATTCGACGAGGCTTGGAGATCGCCGCCTTTCAGTGCTGATTTCCTGTGCCCCATGCACCGATTTTTCCCGTGCGAAGCCTGAGAACCATCTCGTGGACCTAGGCAGAAATAGCCTCGTCGGGCGCAGCGTCGACTACGTCGAGTCGCTTCAACCAGACATCCTTTTTATGGAAAACGCCCGTGAACTCGTGAGTGGACGGTTCGACCATCATCACAGGTCCCTCTGCGAGCGACTGAGCAAGCTTGGTTACGACGTCAAATCCGAGGTGCACATGCTGAGCAGATTTGGCTTGCCGCAAATACGTGAGCGGGCATTGGTTGTGGCATCCAGATTAGGCCCCGCGAAAACGTTGTCCGACCTTTGGAAGGGCTGGCAGCTCAAGGACGGCCCGATCACGGTTCGCACTGCGCTCGCGCGACTTTCGGAGTGGCAGCGCAGCCAATCTGCGGATCCCACCGGAAACGCGGTGCCGGCAATGGGGCCGAAGGTGAGTGCGCGGCTGCACGCCACACCCAAGGACGGCGGCAGCTGGCCCGATTTGGCTCGTGACCCAACGCTTCGACACCTCTTGACGCCGCAATGCCGAAGCAGGTGGGAAAGCAACAACATCGGATCACACCCCGACGTCTATGGTCGTATGTGGTGGGATCGTCCCGCGCCAACGATCAAGCGGGAGTGCGCCCACGTCGGTAACGGGCGCTACAGTCATCCGGAGGAGGACCGACTGCTCACCGTCCGTGAGATGGCGACGTTGCAAGGGTTCCCGTTCGATTACCAATTCCCAGCTCGCGCGTTGTCAAATCGGTATCGACATATAGGAGACGCCGTTCCCCCGCTCATTGCTTGGCAGATGTCCGCCTTGGCTACATGGATGTATGGCGGCGAACGCCCGGAGCCCCGAGAGTGGGTGATGCCAAAGACGGTTCTCCGGCTGAGCGACCTCACTCGCGTATCCTAGATTTCTCCTAGAATTGCCTTTCGCAGAACTCGCCCGCGGTTGACGCGGCTGGCGCGATCATTGGTAGCCTGCACAGTCGTACGAATGTAGGCTTGCAGATCCTCATCGCCCGTTGGTTCCTTGAGTTCCACCTCTACCCTTTTGTAGAAGGCATCTACTCTTTTGCCGACTTCAAGCGCCTGAAGGGCAGTTTTTTCCTTATTCAGCAGGCGATCTAATTCCACGATCAAAGCTAGCAGATCCGTCTTTTTCCAAGCCCTAGATTTTGGCTTAAATCCGGCCGCTTCTATGAAGTCACGTACTGTAGCGAAACGACAGCGAATATTCTTATCTTCTGGAAACTCGTCGTTATACTGCTGGAGATAACTTTCTAGCTCGTCATCTCTATTAAAGTACGTAGACAACATCGTGACAATTATAGTCAAGGCGTACCGCACGTCGCGCTTTCTTCTCAATTCGGTAACGCTGAATGCACCGTGTCTAGAGAAAAACTCATCTGTTGAGATATCATCGGCTGCTTGTTTTAGCGGCCCTCTGTATCGAGCATTGTCAATTTCCATGGCATTTAACGAATAAGACGTAGAATTGATTCTATGAAAAACCTCTATTATCTGGTCTCGGGTAACTATGCCCAAATTCCGTACGGAAACGTCGTAATTTAGAAAGGCCGTCTTCTCGTCTGCGTCGAGGTCTAAGTAGGGCCTAGTCTCTGGAGAAAGCTTGAGTAAAGGCGAAGCGTGAAAGTATTGATATAACGTGGTAACACGCTGTTGCCCGTCCACCAGCAGCTCCGAGCCGGCTCCTGTTTCCAGATCTACTTCTCCCACTGCCACATATACCTCAGGAAACGGGCAGCCTCCGAGCACGGTGCCTAAGAACGCATTTTTGTCTTTATTGGACCACACAAGCAATCGTTGAAAGTCTGGACGTGGAATCAGGGCACCGCTCTTGACATCATTCAGCAGTTGCCGAATTTTTCTATTTTCAGCAGAGGTTTTCATTGTGCACCTGCCATAAGAGCTTGACGCCGCTCAACCGCGACGCTCTGATAATGCCTGAGAAAGTATTCATCTCGATACAGACCCGCCCTGATTATGTGGTCACCTGCAGCGCGCTCGCTCATCAGAGAGCGAAAAAATTCGAACCACAGCCGCGTGTAAGAAACGTCGGCTTCGCTCGGCAGCTTATCAGGCCTCATCCAACCGCGAAAAATGTACTCTCTGAAACTATGGCCGCTGTTCCACATCGTTAAGGCGGAGCGGTACCCGGACGTATGCCAAAACTGAAAGCAAAGCTTCCAGATATGATCAAAGAGCTCCGGAGCAATTATGGCAACGTCAACGTCGGAGGAATAGGAAAATGGCGAGAACGCGGGCCTCGGGGTCTTGGCACCCATATCCTTGTCAACGAGTGTAAAACCGAGTTTGGTTGAGCCCACAATTAGGACATTGGCGACATCCACGCGAAACCTCTCGGCGATACGCTCCCGAAGGGCCTGCGTGTCGAAATCGACTGGCGCCGCACATCGATCCGCTCCAATGTAACGGTCGAACACTTGGTCGAGAGAGAGTTGACCTAAATCCGCCTTGAAAGCGGCGACATCGTCTTCGAACGCCATAGCCCCTAAGCCAAACAAGCCTCGTCGCCGAGTGATGGCGGCCAAGGGCAAGGTGCCCCCATTCCTGACATTAGTCAAACGGCATGGTTCGGCGGTGACCCTTCCCCCCCGCCCCCCACCTTGCTAGAGCCCCAGCAACCGCGCCGGGCCCCTCCCTGACCCGGCTCAAAGTACCACTTTGAGACGAGAGCCCCTATGACCGCCGTCGGCAACAACGCCCTGAACACCCGCACCACCCTCACCGCCGCCGGCAAAACCTACTTTTATTACTCCCTCTCCAAAGCCGCGGCCCAGCTCGGCGACGTCTCCCGCCTGCCCTTCTCGATGAAGGTGCTCCTCGAAAACCTCCTCCGCTTCGAGGACGGGGTCACCGTCACCCGCGCCGACATCCAGGCGCTGGTCGACTGGCAGAAGGAGCGAAGCTCGAAGGCGGAGATCCAGTATCGCCCGGCGCGGGTGCTGATGCAGGATTTCACCGGGGTGCCCGCCGTCGTCGATCTCGCGGCGATGCGCGACGCGATGGCTCTGCTCGGCGGCAATGCCTCTCGGATCAACCCGCAGGTGCCGGTCCATCTCGTCATCGATCACAGCGTCATGGTCGACGCCTTCGGCAGCCCGCAGGCGTTCGAGAAGAATGTAGAGCTCGAATATCACCGCAACATGGAGCGGTACGAATTTTTGAAATGGGGCTCGAAGGCGTTCGACAATTTCGAGGTGGTCCCGCCCGGGACCGGAATCTGCCACCAGGTCAATCTCGAATATATTTCGCGCGGCGTCTGGTCCTCGGACGATCCGTCGGGCGAGTCGGTGGCCTATCCCGACACATTGGTCGGTACCGACAGCCACACCACCATGGTCAACGGCCTCGGAGTGCTCGGCTGGGGAGTCGGCGGGATCGAGGCGGAGGCGGCGATGCTCGGCCAGCCGGTCTCGATGCTGATCCCCGAAGTGGTCGGATTCCACCTCACCGGAAGCTTGCAGGAAGGGATCACCGCCACCGATCTCGTCCTCACCGTCACCCAGATGCTCCGGGCCCGCGGAGTGGTCGGGCGGTTCGTGGAATTCTATGGCGCCGGAGTCTCGGCTTTGTCGGTCGCCGATCGGGCCACCATCGCCAACATGGCGCCCGAATATGGAGCGACCTGCGGCTTCTTCCCGATCGACGGCAAGACTCTCGATTACATGCGCCTCACCGGCCGCTCCGACGATCGGATCGCGCTCACCGAGGCCTATGCCAAAGCGCAGGGCCTTTGGCTCGAGCCGGGCGCCTATCACGAGCCGCTCTTCACCGACACATTGGAGCTCGACATGGACCGGGTCGAGCCGTCGCTGGCCGGCCCCAAGCGCCCGCAGGACAAGGTGCCTTTGTCGCGGGTCGACGAGGAGTTCGTCGCCAATTTCACCAAGGAATATGGCCACGCGCTGGGCGAGCTGTGCGAGCGCCATCCGGTCGAGGGCGAGTCCGACGTGACCGACATCGGCCATGGCGACGTCGTCATCGCGGCGATCACTTCTTGCACCAACACCTCCAACCCGGCCGTCCTGATCGCCGCCGGACTCGTCGCCCGAAAGGCGCGGGCGAAGGGGCTGGATTCCAGGCCCTGGGTGAAGACGTCGCTCGCTCCGGGTTCGCAGGTCGTCACCGACTATCTCGACCGCGCCGGTTTGTCGGAGGATCTGAACGCGATCGGCTTCAACCTGGTCGGCTATGGCTGCACCACCTGCATCGGCAATTCGGGGCCGCTTCCCGAGCCGATCTCGGCGGCGATCGCGAAGCACGATCTCGTCGCCGCCTCGGTGCTGTCGGGCAACCGCAATTTCGAGGGCCGGGTGTCGCCGGACGTCCGGGCCAATTATCTCGCCTCGCCGCCGCTCGTCGTCGCTTATGCGCTGAAGGGCACGGTCGCCGGCGACATGATAGAGGAGCCTTTGGGCATCGGATCGGACGGGCAGCCCGTCTTCCTCAAGGACGTCTGGCCGACCAACGACGAGATCCGCAGGCTGATCGACGCTCATGTCCATGGCGACATGTTCCGGGCCCGTTATGCCGACGTCTACAAGGGTGACGCCCAGTGGCGCTCGATTCCGGTCGCGGGGGGCGAGACCTATGCCTGGTCGGCGGGCTCGACCTACATCCAGAACCCGCCTTATTTCGAGGGCATGACGATGACACCGACTGCGCCTTCGGACGTCGAAAATGCGCGTCCACTGGCGATTTTCGGCGATTCCATCACCACCGACCACATTTCCCCCGCGGGCGCGATCAAGGGCGACAGCCCGGCCGGGAATTACCTTTCGGAACATGAGGTCAGCCGGGCGGACTTCAACTCCTACGGCGCCCGCCGGGGCAATCACGAAGTGATGATGCGCGGCACCTTCGCCAATATCCGAATAAAAAACCGAATGATTCCAGGCACCGAAGGCGGCTTCACCCGCCACATCCCCTCGGGCGAGACCCTCCCCATCTACGATGCCGCGATGCGCTACAAGGCGGAAGGAACACCGCTCGTCGTCATCGCGGGCAAGGAATATGGAACCGGCTCCTCGCGCGACTGGGCCGCCAAGGGCACCAATTTGCTCGGGGTCCGGGCCGTCATCGCCGAAACCTATGAGCGGATCCACCGCTCCAACCTGGTCGGGATGGGCGTGGTGCCGCTCCAGTTCGTCGGCGACGTTCCGATCTTCGACGGCACGGAAACCTTCTCGATCAAGGGGATAGCCGGCCTCAAGCCGCGCCAGGAGCTGGATGTGCGGGTAACCAAAGCGGACGGCTCGACCTTCGCCTTCACTGCCCGGGTCCGAATCGACACCTTGAACGAGCTCGAATATTTCCGGGCTGGCGGAATCCTCCATTACGTCCTCCGCAAGCTCGCCGCCTGAGCGCGACCGAGCTCCTGGTGGAGGCCGCGGGCTGGGGCGGCGCGTCGCTCATCCTCTCGGCCTATCTCCTCCTGTCGATGGAGAAGGTGAGCGGCCAGTCGCCTGTCTACCAGGGCATGAACGTCGCCGGTGCCGCCGGCTTCATCGTCAACGGCTGGTGGCACGGTGCCATTCCGTCCGCCGCTCTCAACGTGATATGGATCCTGATCGGCGGCTTCGCGCTCCTGCGCATCGCGAAGCGCCGCCGGATGGAGGGGGTGTCGTAATGATCGAAGCGCTGCTGATGCTCGCGCCAATGCTTGCGCCAATGCTTGCAGCGACGGGCGAATATGAGCCGCCGCCGGAGCTCTTCTACCACCAGGCGGTTTCCTGCGCGGCCTCGCTCAAGGTCATTGTCGGCAAGGAGCCGAGCCCGGCGCAATTCGCGGACGTGATGACCTGGGGAATGATCATGGCCGATAGCGGCCGCAGGATCGGCCGCAGCAAGGAGCAGGTCGACAGCGGCGACCTGGAAATCGCCGAGCCCTTCTACCAGCGGCTGAAGGAGACGAAGCCCAAAGCCTTCTCCGCCCACCGCGCTTATTGCCAGGCCATGTTAAGTGCTGATCGACCTTAGCCACAAGATCGAGCACGGCATGGTCACCTACAAGGGCCTGGCCGCCCCCCACATCTGCGATTTCTGGGACCGCGAAGCCTCGGCGGCGAATTACGATGACGGCTCGACCTTCCAGATCGGCCGGATCGACATGGTCGCCAATACCGGCACCTATCTCGACACACCCTTCCATCGCTTCGAGGAGGGAGAGGATCTCGCCGAGGTCGCGCTCGAGCGCTTGGCGAGCCTGGACGGCCTCTGCATTCGCTCCGACGGCATTGAGGCCGGGGCGGAGCTGTTCGAGGGCCTCGACGTCGCGGGCAAGGCGGTGCTCGTCCATACCGGGTGGGACCGCCACTGGCGCACCGACACCTATCCGTCGGAGCACCCCTTCCTCGCCGAGGCCGCCGCCCGGCTGCTGGCGGAGCGCGGTGCCGCTCTGGTCGGGATCGACAGCTACAATATCGACGACACGCGCACCCGCCGACGTCCCGTCCACACGATCCTCCTCGGTTCCGGCCTCTTCGGTGCCGGCCTTCCCGGTGCCGGCACCCTGATCTGCGAGCATATGACCGGCCTTTCGGCGCTGCCGCCGAGCGGCTTCCGATTCACCGCGGCGCCGCCGAAGGTGGCAGGAATGGGCACCTTCCCGGTCCGCGCATTCGCGGAGATTGGCTGAGCCGGTTCACCGGGTCCGGAGCGCCGCCTCGAGCCAGTCGGGCATCAACGCGCCGTCCAGGTTCTCGACCCGCCGATGCTCCACCGCCAGCCCAAGCTCCGGATAGTGGATCCGGGTCCGCTCGCCCGGTGCATCGGTCGGCACCACCACCAGCCTTCGATTGACCTTCGAGCGGTAGTTCATCCGCGCCGTATTCTCCTGGCCGACATAGCAGCCCTTGGTGAAGCTGACCCCGTTCAGCTCGGCGGCGTTGCATTCGAGCCAGAGACTCTTGTCGGAGCCCAGCTCGGCCCGGCTTTCCGTCACGCCGAGCGAAAGGCGGCGACCCAGCCAGCCTTGAGCGGGCTCGCCGGGCGGGGCCAGCCAGCGCCGGCCGAGCTCAGGCAGCCGCGGGTCGGCGGGACCGTCGCCGTTCGGCGCCCAATGCACCGCCATCCCATCGACCGCTTCGATCGCGATCTTCCGCCGAAGCCGGTAGAGCGTCAGCCGCCGCGCCAGGTCGCCCGCCGCCTCGCGCTCGCAGTCGATAAGAACGTCCTCGCCGTCCGCCCACAGGATGAAGTCGAACAGAGCCTTGCCCTGCGGCGTGAGAAGGCCGGCCCAGAGCGGCCGCTCCGGCGCGAGCAAGGCGAGGTCATGGGTCGCCAGTCCTTGCAGGAATCCGCGCACGTCTTCTCCCGAAAGGCGAAGGAGCGAGCGGTCGATGAGGGTGGTCGCGGCCATGTGCCCGATCTAGGCGCTTCGGTGCCCCTATCCAACCGTCGCAGCGCTCCAATCGCCACCATGAACTTGTTTCAGGGTCCAGTTTCGAGCATCGCGACGGTCACCGGATTGGATGCTGAATCGAGTTCAGCATGACGGAAGGCCGACATGACCGAACCTACTCGCCTAACCCTGCGCCGCCCCGACGACTGGCACGTGCACCTGCGCGACGGCGCAATGCTCGAGGCGGTCGCGCCCTACACGGCCCGGCAGTTCGCCCGGGCGGTCGTCATGCCGAACCTGACGACTCCGATCACAACGGCGGCGATGGCGCTGGCCTATCGGGAGCGGATCCTGGCCGCGGCGCCGGGCTTTGCTCCACTGATGACCTGCTACCTGACCGACGATTCGGATCCGATCGCGGTGGCCGACGGGTTCGAGCGGGGCGTCTGGGCGGCGGCCAAGCTCTATCCGGCCAACGCCACCACCAACAGCGCCCACGGGGTCACCGACGTCGGGAATATCTATCCGGTGCTCGAAGCGATGCAGCGCTCGGGCATGCCGCTTCTGATCCACGGCGAGGTCACCGATCCGGAAGTCGACATGTTCGACCGTGAAAAGGTATTCATCGATCGCGTGTTCACGAGGCTGATCCGCGACTTTCCGGGCCTGAAGACGGTGTTCGAGCATATCACCACCGCCGAGGCCGCGGATTTCGTTCGGGCCGGTAGTGACTATCTCGCGGCGACGATCACTCCGCAGCATCTTATCATCAACCGCAACGCCTTGTTCGCCGGCGGTCTGAGGCCCCACGCTTATTGCCTTCCGGTCGCCAAGCGCGAGGAGCATCGGCGCGCGATTCGCAAGGCGGCGATTTCGGGCTCGCCCAAATTCTTCCTCGGCACCGACAGCGCCCCGCACGCCGTGGAACGAAAGCAATCGGGCTGCGGCTGCGCCGGCATCTTCAACGCCCCCTTCGCTCTGGAAAGCTATGCGACCGTGTTCGAAGAGGAAGGCGCGCTGGACCGGCTGGAGGCGTTCGCGTCCGAGAACGGGCCGCGTTTCTACGGACTGCCGCTCAACGCGGAACGGGTGGCTCTGGAGCGGGCGGACGTGACGGTGCCCGAGTCGCTGCCGGCGGCGGAATCGAAGCTGGTCCCCTTCCATGCGGGCGAGACCCTGCGCTGGCGATTCGCGGGGTCAGCATAAAAAAGCCCGGCCGGAACACAGGGTCGGCCGGGCTTCTTCACCCCCTTGGGAGGAGCGATTACTGGATCGGCTGGAGGTTCACCGCCGCGGTCTTGCCGCGCCGGTCGACTTCGAGCTCGAACTCGACCCGGTCGCCCTCGTTGAGGCTGACCAGGCCCGCCCGCTCGACCGCCGAGATGTGAACGAAGGCGTCGGGCTGGCCGTCGTCGCGGCTGATGAAGCCGAAGCCCTTCATCGCGTTGAAGAACTTGACCGTGCCCTGCGCCTTTTCGCCGGTCAGCTGCCGCTGCGGGCCGCCACCGCCGCCCGCGGGCGCGCCATAGCCGCCGCCGCGCGGACCGTCGCGATCGTCGCGCGGAGCCCGATCCTGGACCGGCATCGGCTCGCCATCGATCTTGAGGTCGGTCGCCGAGACCCGGCCGCCGCGATCTACGAGCGTGAACTCGAGCGGCTGGCCATCGGCGAGCCCGGTGAGGCCCGCTTGCTCCACCGCCGAGATGTGAACGAACACGTCTTCGCCGCCATCGTCGCGGACGACGAAGCCGAAGCCCTTCTGGGCGTTGAAGAATTTGACCACGCCTTTGCCCTGGCCGACGACCTGGGGCGGCATTCCGCCGCTACCGCCGCCGCCGCCGCCGCGGAAACCACCACCGCCGCCGCCGCCGCCGAAGCCGCCACCGCCACCGCCGCGGAACCCGCCGCCGCCGCCGCCATAGCCGCCGCCACCGCCGCCGCCGCCGCCGAATCGGTCGCCGCCGCCGCGATAACCGCCGCCGCCGCCGCCGGGTCCGCCGCCGCCGCGCTCTTCAAATCCGCTGAAATTCTCGTCGCCGAAACCGTCGCGCTTGTCTCTGCCGCGCCCGCCGCGCTCACCGCGGCGCCCTCTGTCGAAACCCATGCCCGTCTATACTTTCCGCGCCCCTGTCTTCACGTGCAAACCACCGCGCGGGGCTGTCGCGCCAACGGCTTCGTGCGCCCCCGAAAATGGCGCACCGCCGACTCATATAGCTCAAAATGTTCCAAGCCGCGAGCGCTTTTCCACAGGGCCCCGGACCGGCGCCCTCAATGCTTTCGGGCGACCTTGTGATGAACGAAGACGATCAGCGCCCCGAGCGCGAGTCCGATCAGCCCCGAGCCGGCCGCTCCGACTACCCATTCGATCGCTCCCGCCATGACCGGGACGGCGTGCCCCGCCGCCGCTCCGGCATCGTGGATCAAATGGGCAGGGGCGGAGAAGCCGAAAACTTCCAGTCCATGGACGATGATCTGGCCGCCGACCCAGATCATCGCCGCGATGCCGATGACGGAAAGCGCCGCCATGACTTTCGGCATGGCGAGCACCAGGCCCCGCCCAAGCGCCTGCGCGCCGCGGTTGCGCCGCTCCGCGAGATGAAGGCCGATATCGTCCATCTTCACGATCAGCCCGACCAGGCCGTAGACGCCGACGGTGATCGCGACCGCGACCACCGCCAGGATCACCGCGCGGGTCCAGAACACCTCGGTAGCCACTTCGGCGAGGGCGATGGCCATGATCTCGGCCGACAGGATGAAATCGGTTCGAACCGCCCCGCTCACCATCTTCTCTTCGTGCTCGACGCTGGTCAGCTCGGCGGCGTCCTCGGCCAGGCTGGTCTTGGGCTCTGCGAACGCTTCCCATACCTTCTCGGCGCCCTCGAAGCAGAGATAGGCGGCACCGAGCATGAGCAAAGGCGTGATCGCCCAGGGCAGGAGCGCGCTCAGCGCCAGCGCCGCGGGGAGAAGGATGACCAGCTTGTTCTTCAGCGATCCCTTGGCGATCCGGGCGATGACCGGAAGCTCGCGGTCGGGCGTGAAGCCGGTGAGGTAGCGCGGAGTCACCGCGGTATCGTCGATCACGACTCCGGCCGCCTTGGCTCCGGCCCGGCCGGCGGCGGCTCCGACATCGTCGATCGAGGCCGCGGCCAGCTTGGCGATCACCGCGACGTCGTCGAGCAGGGCGGCAAGACCGGAAGGCATTAGGGGAGGGCTTTCAGATTGATGGTCGTGCCCCTGTGACGGCGAGAGCCGTCGCGATCAAGTGCGCTGACATGCCGTCGCCCCAGCGCAGGCCGGGGTCCCGGAGGGTGAAAGGCGCGGAGGCTATTCACTCCGGGGATGCCAGCCTTCGCCGGCATGACGGTTCGGTCCCGCGGCCCGCCGTGCGCAACTTCAATTGAGCCTCCGGACGCTTCGTCCTATGCGGGGGGAATGACAGTCCATTTCCACGAAGAAGACCTGCCCGAGAGCGTCCTCGCCCCCGGCCCCGTCGCCGTCGACACCGAAGCGATGGGCCTCCTGCCCGGCCGCGACCGGCTCTGCCTCGTCCAGATATCCGACGGCGGCGGCGACGAGCATCTCGTCCGCTTCAGCCCCGGCAGCGACTATTCCGCGCCGAACCTCAAGGCCGTGCTCGCCGACCCGCAACGGCTCAAGCTCTACCATTTCGCCCGCTTCGACCTCGCCATCATGCAGGCCTATCTCGGGGTGATGGCCGGGCCCGTCTATTGCACCAAGACCGCCTCGCGCCTGATCCGCACCTATACCGACCGGCACGGCCTAAAGGAGCTGATCAAGGAGCTTCTCCAGATCGACATCTCCAAGCAGCAGCAGACGTCGGACTGGGGGGCGCCCGAGCTTTCCGAGGCTCAGAAGGATTATGCCTCCTCGGACGTGCGCTACCTCCACCAGATGATGGCGAAGCTCGACGAAAGGCTGGAGCGCGAAGGCCGGACGGCGCTTGCCCGGGCCTGCTTCGATTTCCTTCCGCACCGCGCCCTGCTCGATCTCGCGGGCTGGGCGGAGGTCGACATCTTCGCCCATGTCTGAACTGGCGTCTGACCAGGCCGAGGGCCGGCGCGCCGCAAGGCGCGGCTGGGCGGCGCCGGGCGGACTTCACGACTGGCTGATGCGCCTTCTCAAGATCGCTCTTCCGGCGGGCGTCGGGCTCCTGCTCGCTTATCTGCTGCTCTCGCCACTCTCCAAGGAGAAGGAAGTCAGCTTCCTTCTCGACAAGAACAAGGTCGATACGGCGCGCGAGCGGCTGAAGACCCAGGAGGCCGAATATCGAGGCCTCGACGACAAGGGCCGCGCTTTCTCCATCCAGGCGGCGGAGGCGGTGCAGGCCAAATCCTCCGATCCGGTGGTCGACATCGGCGGGATGTCGGCGCGGATCCAGCTCGAGGACGGCCCGGCCACCATCGCCGCCGATAAAGCGCGCTACAATA
The DNA here is from genome assembly GCA_038257735.1 of Sphingomonadales bacterium. Lineage (GTDB taxonomy): Bacteria > Pseudomonadota > Alphaproteobacteria > Sphingomonadales > Sphingomonadaceae > Allosphingosinicella. The sequence continues at coordinate 22,464 of JBBSIZ010000006.1, forward strand.
TGGACACGCAGAAGGTCGACGTGCTCGGCCCGATCCTGTTCACCGCGGCCGACGGCTATCGGCTCGAGACCCGGGATGTGGCCATCGACCTCAACGACAATACTCTGGCCGGCACCGGCGGAGTCGAAGGCCGGATGCGCCTGGGTCGCTTCACAGCGCAGAATATCGCAGTTGATCTTCCCGCCCGCCGGGTCGTGCTGACCGGGCGCGTGCGCTTGCATATCAACCAGGGGGCCCTCAAATGAGGGGGATGAAGCGTCTCATTCCCGCCCTGCTGCTCGCCGGCCTGGCCGTCGGCCCGGCCGCGAGCCAGACCTCGGCTCTGAAAGGCCATAACAGCAATGCTCCGGTCGACTGGGCGGCGGACCGCATCGAGGTCCAGGATCGCTCCAACCGGGTCATCCTGTCCGGCAACGTCGTCGCCAAGCAAGGTCAACTCACTCTGAGCGCCGGCCGAATCACCGTTGCCTATTCCAGCACCGGCGGAATCGACATTCATCGCATGGACGCGACCGGAGGCGTGACGGTGCGCAGTCCGTCCGAGACGGCGCGCGGCCAAATCGGAATCTACGATCTCGACCGAAAGATCATCACCCTGATCGGCGGAGTCAGCCTCGTCCAGAAAGACGCCAATGTGAATGGCGGCAGACTGACGATCGACCTCGACACCGGCCGCGCCGTCATGGACGGCGGCGGCCCCCCGGGCACAACCCGCCAGGGCGGCCGTGTCACCGGCACTTTCACGGTCCCGCAACGCACAGGAGGCTGAAGCACCCCGGGATCGTCCCCTCCCCCGTCATGCCGAACTTGTTTCAGCATCCAGGGGAAAGCCGCCTCGCGGGCGGCGAACTGGACCCTGAAACAAACTCAGGGTGACGAGATAGTAACGAGCCTAAGTCAAATGCGCCTTTTTCGTCCATGCACGAAGCCTGCCAGTTTACCCGTTAACCCGCATGGATTAAGCCTGCGGCGGAGATGAACGAAGCCGCCGCCCTTCCCCGAGCCCGCGAGGCCGAGGTGTTCGCCGAGCCGGCGCGCGGGCTCTCCGTCGTCAGCCTCGCCAAATCCTACGATCGCAAGCGGGTGTTGAAGGACGTCTCGCTCCATGTTGACCGGGGCGAGGTGGTCGGGCTTCTCGGTCCCAACGGCGCCGGCAAGACGACCTGCTTCTATTCGGTGATGGGGCTGGTGAAGCCGGACAGCGGCCGGATCCTGCTCGACGGACAGGACATTACCGGCCTGCCCATGTACCGACGCGCCGTCCTCGGCCTCGGCTATCTGCCGCAGGAGACGTCGATCTTCCGGGGCCTCACCGTCGGCCAGAACATCATGGCGGTGCTCGAAGTGTCGGAGCGCGACAAGGCGGTCCGGCGCGAGCGGCTCGAGCAATTGCTCGGCGAGTTCCACATCGCCCACCTTCGCGACGCTCCGGCGATGGCCCTGTCCGGCGGCGAGCGGCGGCGCTGCGAGATCGCCCGGGCGCTGGCCGCCCACCCGTCGATCATGCTTCTCGACGAGCCCTTCGCCGGCATCGATCCGATCTCCATCTCCGACATTCGCGATCTCGTCATCGAATTGAAGAAGCGCGACATCGGGGTTCTGATCACCGACCATAATGTCCGCGAGACTCTCGACATCGTCGACCGCGCCTGCATCATCTACGACGGCCAGGTCCTGTTCGCCGGAAGCCCGCGGGAACTGGTCGCCGACGCCGACGTCCGACGCCTCTATCTCGGCGAAAGCTTCGAGCTTTAGGGCAACGATGTCCATCGGCCCCCGCCTCGACCTCAGGCAAAGCCAGTCGCTGGTGATGACCCCGCAGCTCCAGCAGGCGATAAGGCTTCTGGCTCTTTCCAACCTCGAGGTCGAAAGCTTCATCGCCGAGGAGATCGAGCGCAACCCGCTGCTCGAGGCCGGGGCCGCCGAGGAGCCGCCCCCCGCGGAGGCTCCGGCCGAGGCTCCGGACGAACCGCCGTCGGCGGACGATTTCGGCTCGGACGAGGCGCCGCTCGACCTCGACGCCAATGACGAGAATCTCCACCAGGACAGCGCCTCCGACCGAGCGCTCGACGGCGGCCTCGGATTGGACGGGCTGTCCGGCGGTCGCGGGTATGAGGGCGAGGGCCCCGATTTCGACAGCTTCGCGTCCGGCGAAGCCTCGCTTCACGGGCATCTTCTGGCCCAGGCCGGCGAGCGCCTGTCGGGCGCCGACCTCGCCGTCGCCGGCCAGATTATCGAGCAGGTCGACGAGACGGGCTACCTCCTCGCCTCGACCCTCGATCTGGCGGGACGGCTCGGCGTTCCAATGGCCGAGGTCGAGCGGATCCTGGCAATCGTCCAGAGCTTCGATCCGACCGGGATCGCAGCCCGAAGCCTCGCCGAATGCCTTGCCTTGCAGGCGAAGGAGGCGGACCGCTACGATCCGGCCATGGCTCGGCTGATCGACAATCTCGATTATCTCGCCAAGGGCAATTTCTCGGCCCTGAAACGCATCTGCGGGGTCGACGACGAGGATCTCGGCGACATGGTGCGCGAGCTTCGAGCCTATGATCCCAAGCCCGGCTGCAGGTTCGCCGGCGGCGACAGGGTGGAGGCGGCGGTTCCGGATGTATTCGTCGCCCGCCGGGGCTTCGGCTGGGCGATCGAGCTCAATTCGGCGACCCTCCCGCGCCTGCTCGTCGACCGCCGCTATTATACCGAGCTGACCGGGGGCGCCGACCGCCGCTCCAAGGCCTGGCTGAGCGAGTGTCTGGCAAGCGCGAACTGGCTCATGAAGGCGCTCGACCAGCGCGCCCGCACCATAGTCAAGGTCTGCAGCGAGATCGTGAAGCAGCAGGACGGCTTCTTCCGCCACGGGGTCGCGCAATTGAAGCCGCTCACCCTGCGCCAGGTGGCGGAGGCTATCGGGATGCACGAATCGACGGTGAGCCGGGTCACCTCGAACAAATATCTCGCCTGCGACCGCGGCCTCTACGAGCTCAAATATTTCTTCACCAGCGCAATCCAGTCTTCCGACGGCGGCGACGCCGTCTCGGCCGAGGCGGTCAAGAGCCACATCAAGGCCCTGATCGCCGCCGAGGACCCGCGCTCCATCCTCTCCGACGACCAGTTGGTCGAGTTGCTCCGGATGATGGGTTTCGACATCGCCCGCCGCACCGTCGCCAAATATCGCGAGGCGATCGGCATCGGCTCCTCCGTCCAACGCCGCCGGCAGAAGGCGATGGAGGGACGGGGGGCCTGAACCGCAGACTCACCCGGAGTTGCTTCCTCCGCAGTGGACGGATATCGCGCCCCGGCCCGCACCGCGGCCCACTCCACCTTCCCCGAGGTCCCAGCCCTTTGACCGACGAGCAACCCAAGATTCTTGTCCTCGCCGGGCGCCGCTCAGCCTCGCTCGACCCGCTCGCCGAGAAGATGGGGGTCAGCCACAAGGCACTGGTTCCGGTCGCCGGCGAGGCCATGGTGGGCCGGGTGCTCAGGATCGCGGCCGAGGCTTTCCCGCAATCGCCTCTGTTCGTCTCGATCGAGGATTTCGCGATCGTCGCCGCCGAGCCGACCATTGCCCGGCTCCACGCCGAGGGCCGCCTGACCCCGGTCGCGGCCGAGCATCATATCGTCGACAGCGTCGTCGAGGCGAGCCGGACCACGGGCTTCCCGCTCATCCTGTGCACCGCGGACAACGTCCTGATGAGCGTCGAGGGCTTCCGCGCCATTGCCGAGGCGGGCTCCGAGCCCGGGGTCGACGGAGTTGTGATGATGGCGGAGAAGAAGGACATTCTCGCCGCCCACCCCGACGGCCAGCGCCGCTTCTACGCCTTTCGCGGCGGCGCCTATTCCAACTGCAACCTGTTCTGGCTGACCGGGGCCCACAGCTTCAAGGCGATCGAAAGCTTCCGCTACGGGGGCCAGTTCGCCAAGCGCAAGCGCGACGCGGTACGGGCGCTCGGGCTTACCTCATTGTTCCTCTACGCCTCCGGGCTGGTGACGCTGGACGGAATGTTCCGCCATTTCTCCCGCCGCTTCGGCATCCGGATCCACGCTTTGGTGGCGAAGGACGGCCGGCTCGCCATCGACGTCGACAACGAACGCACCCATCGGGTCGCCGAGGAGATATTGGCGCGTTAAAAATTCTCCCCGCGAAATCGCGGGGAGGCCTCTTAACGCCCTGGCGGGGGATGAGCCGCCGGGGCCTGGTCCCCCGAGGGGCGACAGGGAGACTTAAGGCATCGGGCGCTAAATCCGCTTCATTCTCGTCATGCCGGACTTGATCCGGCATCTACTTTTCCTGCCGCGATGGCCAGGAAAAGATGGAGCCCGGGGCGAGCCGGGGTGACGATTCAGACTTGGCGCACGAGACCCTAGAACTTCACTCCGACGCCTATCAGCGCTTGGTGGCGGGTCACGGGTGGCAATCATCGCCTGGCGGATGTCCTCATATTGCTCGCGGATGCCGTGACCCTCGAGGAAGACGGTGCGGGCGAGGCGCCTGGCTGCGGATATGATGGTCGGGAGCGCTTCAAACCGTCGCTCGGGAGGCAAGTCGGCCGGCGCGCACGAGCGCCTGCCGAAGGACGTTCTCGACATGCCAAGCCGCTTTGACCGATCCGGCGAGGACGTCGCCGAAGTTGAAAGCATAAGACATCCAACCGCCTTCCGACCGTTCCGCTCAGGCGTGCTTCGAGACGTGGGCGGGCTGTTGCATGGCGAGGACGGTCACCGCTGCGCTGAGGACGGCGGAGGAGGATCCAAGCGCGGCCGCGGCGAGCAGAACGAGCTGCAGGCGGCTTTTCCTGGCGTAGATGGCGGACATTCTAGTATCTCCGATTGAAGCGGCAGCGAATGCCGCGACCACGCCTTTCTGGAGCAGGCTCTTGTCCGGGCCATTCCGCGCCGAAGGGAAAATTGTGTCAATTGTTACAGAAAGGCGGTTTGTGCGGATGCCCGCCGGCGCTATAGGTCGCCGCGACTGGGGAGTCGGGGATGGGAATCGCAGCAGAAGAAGGCGAGATCGCCTGCGTCGTCGCGAGCGTCATCAGCTCCTCGCTGAACTGCCTCCTCCTGCTCGACGAGAATGGCGGCATCCTCGAATTCAACCGAGCCTCGGAAGAGGCCTATGGCTATTTCCGAAGCGAAGTGGTCGGCAAGCCGATCTGGGACCTGATCGACCGCAGTCCGTCGCGCGAGGAGGATGAGGATTCGCTCGAAACCTATATCGAGGAGGGCGATTCCGCGACCGGGCTTCGCGTCGTCGTCGACGTCCGGATGAAGAGCGGCGACGTCGTCCCGCTCGAGATCAGCGTCACCTCGCTCTTCATCGGCGGCAAGCGCCGCTTTCTCCTGAGCCCGCGCGACCTTACGGCGCGGCAGGCGAATGACGAGCTCGCCGAATCGAGCCGCTGCCTCGAGCTCGCCGTCGACGGCGCGAAGCTCGGCACCTGGACCTTCGACATGGAAACCGGCCGGACCTGGTATTCCGATCGCTCCAAGGCGATGTGCGGCCTCGCGCCCGACACGGAGATGAGCACGGCCGTCATCCGCGACTCCGTCCATCCCGATCATTGGGAAGAGGTTTCGGACTCCTATCTCCACGGTTTCAGGCAGGACCGGGTCGAGATCGAATACAGGGTGTGCTGCCCCGACGGCTCGATCCGCTGGATCTATTCGCTGGGTGCCCTCAACCGCGACTCGGAAGGGATGGCCCGCAACGTCAGCGGGGTCCATCTCGACATCACCGACCGCAAGCGGGCGGAGGAGGAGCGCGACGAGGCCCGGCGGCAGCTCGATCTCGCAGTCGAGGGCGCCGGCCTCGGCTTGTGGTCGGTCGATCCGGGCACCGGCGCGGTCTGGCATTCGGAAACTTCGCGCCGCCTGTGGGGAATGGATCCCGACATGCCGATCGATGCCGCGACCTTGAAGGAATATATCCATCCGGAAGATTGGGAGCTTGTCCGCGTTCCCTATCGCGAAGGCTTCCCCGAGGACATCGTGTCGCTCGAGCATCGGGTGATCTGGCCGAGCGGCGAAATCCGCTGGCTCCACGCCCTCGGCCAGGCCCAGCGCGATTCTTCGGGCACGGTCGCCATGGTGACCGGAATCCATCTCGACATCACCGACCGCAAGCGAAGCGAGGCGGAGCTGGCCGAGACGCGGCGGCAGTTCGAGCTGGCCGTCGAGGGCGCCAATCTCGGCCTCTGGACGATCGATCCGAGGACCGGCGAGACCTGGTACAGCGCCCGCTCGCGAGCGCTTTACGGAGTCGACGGCGAGATGCACCTCGACGGGACGACCTTGAAGGCCTTCATCCATCCGGACGATTGGGACGTGGTCCTGGAATCCGCCCTCGGCGGCTTCCCCGACGATTCCGTCTCGCTCGAGCATCGGGTGGTCTGGCCGAACGGCGAGACGCGCTGGGTCCATTCGCTCGGCACGGTCGTTCGCGACTCGGAGGGCCAGGCGATCCTGGTCACCGGGATCCATGTCGACATCACCGACCGCAAGCGCGCCGAGCAGGAGCTGGCGCGCTCGCGCGACGCTCTCCACCAGTCGGAGAAGCTCGCCGCTTTGGGCTCGCTTCTCGCCGGGGTCAGCCACGAGCTCAACAATCCGCTCGCCGCGATCGTCGGCCAGGCCGAGATGCTTCAGGAGGACAGCGTCGGCACCGCGTTCGAACTGCGCGGCAAGAAGATCGCCGCCGCCGCCGAGCGCTGCGCCCGTATCGTCCAGACTTTCCTCGCAATGGCCCGGCAGAAGGACGCCCAGCGCAGCCTCGTCGACTTGAACGACGTCGTCGCGACGGCGCTGGAAATCGCCGAATATGGCCTTCGAACGGCGGGGATCGGAGTCCGGGCGACCTTGGGGTCGATGCTTCCAAAGGTGCTCGGCGACCTCGATCAGCTTCATCAGGTGCTGGTCAATCTGATCGTGAACGCCCAGCATGCGATGCAAAGCGGGGAGGCGTTCGACAAGATTCTCACCGTCAGGACCTCGGTCAGCCAGAGCGGCGAGCTTCTCCTCGACGTCACCGACACCGGTCCGGGCGTCCCTGAAAAGCTCAGGGGCCGGATCTTCGATCCCTTCTTCACCACCAAGCCGCAGGGTGTCGGCACCGGAGTCGGCCTTTCCTTCTCGCACGGAATCGTCGAGGCCCATGGCGGCAACATCACGCTCGAGCCGAGCAGCCGAGGCGCCCATTTTCGGATCGCCTTGCCGGCCGCGGCGGAGAGCGGGCTGGTCGCGGTTCCGATCGCCGTTGAGACCGCCGCCGAATCCTCCGCCGCCGAAACCTCCGCCGGCGGCAGGGCGCTGGTTGTCGAGGACGAAGGCGACGTCGCCGAGACCCTTCGCGAGCTGCTCGAGCGCGAGGGCTACAAGGTCACGGTCGCGGGCGATGGAGCCCAGGCGCTGATGGCTATCGACCGCGGCGAGTATGACCTCATCCTGTCCGATCTGAGGATGCCCGGAGTGAGCGGCCCCGATCTCCACGCCCGACTCACCGAAACCAAGCCTCACCTGATCGAGCGAATGGGCTTCGTCACCGGAGACACTCTGGGCTCGAGCATGGACGATTTCCTTCGCGGCTGCGGTCGCCCGGTGCTCGAAAAGCCTTTCACCAAGGTCGGCATACGCTGCCTGATCGCCTCGATCCTCCAGCCAAGGATAGACGCATGAACGATATCGCCGCCCATATCGTGGTCGTCGACGACGACGAGGACGTCCGCTCGACCGTCGCCGAATATCTCAGGCGCAACGGGCTGTCGGTCAGCGAGGCCGATGGCGGCGCCGCGCTCCGCGAGCTGATGGCGACGAGGCCGATCGACCTCGCCTTGCTCGACATCAACATGCCGGGCGACGACGGCCTCACTCTCGCGCGCGAAATACGGGGCCTGGGCGATGCCGGCATCATCATGCTCACCGCGAAGAGCGACGATGTCGACCGGATCGTCGGCCTGGAGATCGGCGCCGACGATTACATCACCAAGCCCTTCAACCCGAGAGAGTTGTTGGCCCGGGTCAAGGCGGTGCTCCGCCGCGCGAGCCGCGGCGGCGAGGCGCCCGCGACGATGGGAAGCGAGGTGCAGATGGGCAAATGCCGGCTCAACCTCGACGCCCGCAAGCTGTTCGAGGCGGACGGAACCGAGGTTCCGATCACCTCGATGGAGTTCGACCTGCTCAAATGCTTCGCCGAGCATCCGCGCCGCATACTGAGCCGCGACCAGCTGCTCGATCTGGCGCACAACAAGGAAATGGAGGCGTTCGACCGCTCGATCGACACCCGGATCGCCCGGATCCGCCGCAAGATCGAACGCGACCCCGCCAAGCCCGAATGCCTCAAAACGGTCCGCGCCGCCGGCTACGTCTTCAACCCGAAATGCGGGTGAGGGGAGGCGCGGTTTGTCGGGGTTGCGCCGGTGCATCCGATGCAAAATCTCCCCGGCCGCAGGCCAATCAGTTTTCAACGCAACGACGCAACGACGCAACGAGTCCGGGCATGTCCAGAATGCCATGCGAATTTTGCATCCTCCTCAAGATGTTTCATATCGCATCAGCACGCTGTTCGGAGTGCGAGTTTTTTGAAGAAGCCGCCTGACAGGCGAAAGCATCGTTGCGTCGTTGCGTCGTTGCGTCGAAATTTGAAGGTCGCTGCGCCTCCGGCTTCGCGACGGGGGCGACCATGTCCGACCTTGAAGAATTGGCTGCACTGGTAATCGAGAGCGGATTCGCGATTCATCGCGACCTGGGACCGGGCCTACTGGAATCGTGCTACGAGGTGTTGCTCGCCGCAACTCTCGCTCGCGCCGGGCTCGCCGTCGAGCGGCAGAAGGTCGTCGACATCGAATATAGAGGGATATCCGTGCGCGACGCGTTTCGGGCGGATCTTCTTGTCGAAGGACGCCTGATCGTCGAAGTCAAAGCGATCGACCGGCTCGCCGCCGTCCATTCAAGGCAGGTGCTGACCTACTTGAAACTGCTCGATCTACCACTGGGCCTGGTCATGAACTTCGGCGGGGGGACCTTTCACGAGGGGCTGAAGCGTGTGGCAAACAATCATAGGCCCGCGCCGCCGATTAAGTCTGCACCCACTCCCCAGGCTTGATCCGCCGCTCGCCCCATCTGAATCCGTCGCCGCCGCCATATTGGCCGTCGGCGAAGATCCGCACCGCGGTCAGGCTTCCGTAGCCGCCGTCCTGGCGGGGGCCGACCCAGCTTCCGGCGCTGGAGTCCCAGATCTTCACTTCGTCCTCGCCGACGAGCAGGGCCGTCGCCTCATGATAGATATGCTCGCCGTCGAGCCAGTGGCAGGAGACCTCCTCCCCGGCCCATTTGCCGCGCCACTGCTCGGTCGCTTCCTCGCTGTAGCGCTGGACGAGCTGGGCCGGGAAAGCGGTGAGGCCGCGCCCCCGGAACGACTCAAGCGCAAGGGCTGCGTGGGCGCCGCAGTCGATCGTCTTTCGCTTGACAGCCTCGCACCAATGCATCGGCCAGGGGGAGGGGCCCCATTCATATTTCGCGCGGAGCCAGCGCGGGCCGCTGGTCGGCTCGGCGCCGTTCAATTGCGCGAAATCCATCGCCACCACCCATTGGCGCGCGATCTCGCAGCAGGCCTCTCCATGATGGGAGAGGACGCTGTGGGGAAAGTCGGTCCAGCGGTCGCTCGCTTGCGCCGCCGGCTCCGCAAACTCGGGCCGGACGTCGATCCGTGCCTCAGCCTCGGCCAAATACATAGGACATGCTCCTGTCGTAACCGCCGGCGTCGCAGAAGATGAGCATGTCGCCGGCCCGAGTGCCTTCGGGCAGCGAGACGTTCGAGGCGACGATGTCATGTTCCATGCAGAGCCGGCCCATCAAATGGGTCTTGCCGCGCCCCAGCGGCTGGAGGGCGCCGGTTCTTCCGCACTGGCGAAGGATCCGGTGGGGCTGGAAGGCGTGCATCGGAAGCTCGGCGATCGAAGCGTCGACCACCGCCTCGACATAATCCTCCTCATGCTCCTGGATTTCGAGAATCCGCATGGCGAGCGCCATGGAGGGCTGGGCCATCGCCTTGCCGGGCTCGGAGACGATCTGGCGGGCGCCGGGCAGCAAGGCTCGAACCGTCTCGACCGCTCGGGCGAACTTGCTCTCGTCGTCGGAATGCCAGTCGTCGGGGAACCAGCCGCCGCCCATGTCGAGCAGCTCGACCTTGCGTTCAGTGAGGCTCTCGATCGACCGACACCATTTCAGCATCGATTCGAACAGATGCCACCATTGGGCCACCCCGATGTTGGAGCTCGCCATGTGAAAGTGGATACCGAAGGCGGAATCCCGTGGAAGCCGGCCCACCGATTCGATCAGCCTGGCGAAGGTTTCGGGGCTGTCGAGGGGGATCCCGAAGCGGGAGGCGACATTCGGGGTCCGGATCCGGATCCCGACAATCTTCGCCGACATCTCGCCCGCCTCAATCGCCGCAACGCAGCGGTCGAGATCGGCGACGCTGTCGCAGAAGACGGCGTGCATCCGCTCCATGGGCATCATCCCTTCCGGCCACCATTTGCCGGGGCCGTTCAGGATGACCTGGTCGGCCCGGAAGCCCACTTCGATCGCCTTTTGCGCTTCCGCCAGGCTGATGCACTCGGCGTAGAAGCCGTTTTCGAGCGCCAGCCGAATCAGCCTCTCGTCGGGATTGGTCTTGATCGAATAGCCGCTCACAACCTGCACCTCGTTGGTGCTCAGGCGATGGGCGCGGGCCGCGGCCCGCTTGAACAGGCCCTCGGCGGTCTTCTCGAAGAACAGGAATTGAGGGGTCTGAAGGCTGTCCAGCTCCATCGCGCGGATGTCGGTGAGATAGACGTCCGGAACCTGGGGCCTGCCGTCCGCCTCCTCCTCATCCCGTGCGCCGGAGACCAGGCCGATCAGCTCCGCATCCTTCTCGTGCAACCGCTCGGCGAGAGAGGTCAGGCCCGAAGGATGCTTCATCGAACGGCCGACCGCTCCGGCGAACGGCTCGGGGAGGGCGGGAAGCGGATAGTCGGCCCGCACCGGGACTTCGAGGACGACCCGGGTGAACTCGGCCGCTTCGGCCTCGGCCGGGCGCGCCTTCACTCCGGTCGCGCCCTGCACCAGCAGGGCCGGCAGATTGTGCCCGCCGATCGTGGCGCCGTGCACCCAGGCCGGAAAGCGCGGGTTCATTTCGAGCAGCCAGCATTGGTCGGCGGCGTCGCGGACCATCTCCAGCTCGCCGCCGCCGGTCCAGTTCAGCTCCCCGACGATCCGCCGAAGCTCCTTCTCGAAGCCGGCGTCGACCGGTCCGATCTCGCCGGCCCAGGTCTTGCCCTCGGCGGTGACGTCGCGCTTGCGCATCGCGACGCAGGCGATCAGCTCGCCCCGGTAGGCGGCCAGCATCACCGATTCCTCATAACCGCTGACATGGGCCTGGAGGAACAGTTTCTCGGTCGACCAGATTTTGGTGAGCGCGGTCCGGGCGGCGACGAAGCTGTCCCAGCCGGGCACCCTGGCGGCGTCGTAATAGGGGCCCTTCAGCCATATCCGCCAATCATGCTCGCGGCAGAAAGCGTGGAGCTCCCAGTCGGAAAGCTCGCTTGAGACGAAAGGCGGGATTTTGACTGGAAGCCCTCGATGGGCCTCCACCGCGGGCTTGGCGATCCGCTTCAGGGCGGCGGCCGGCGGGGCGAGCAGATTGGGGTGGCCGTCCGGAAAGACGGACGCGAGCCACATCGCCTCGAGGTCGCTTCCGGATATCCACAGTGCGCCGCCGTCGAGCAGCTCGCGCACCCGCTTGGCATAGAGGTCGAGGTCGAGCTCGTCCCAGGGGCGCTGGATCCAAAGATCGTCCAGCTCCCGCCAGTGGATGCCCGACACGCGGTTGGTATATTCGACTCCGACCAGAATTGCGTTGGGATAGCCCTGGCGCAAGGATCGAACGATGCCGACGCCCGGCTGCGGGTTGCCTCCACTATAGAGGCCACTGACATATACCTTCATTGTTCTTCCAGGTAGCAATGACTGTTCGCCGGAACAGCGGTCATTAAATGGGAGCTTGTTCTGCTATTGCATTGTCCAGCTTGGAAAGCTGCTGGAATTATATAACGAAACCAATACATTAACCAGGGTTAAGATGGGCGAATATTTTATAAAACAACAAAGCAGGGGCCCTGCGGTTCCGCCCCCGATCCGGGGTCCAAATCATCCAAGCTATGTCGACCTCGATGCCCATATCGACGTCGCCCGCCTGAAGTCGCTGGACCTTTATCTGCGCGATCGTCTGGAACGGCGAATCGAGCGCGCCCGCGACCTCCAATTCTACACCGGCCCTTTCCTGCTCGACGGGCGCTCGCCCGACCGGCCTTGGCCGCGCATGGTCTATCTCGCCCGATCGTCGCGCGGAAACGGCCTCGAATCCTATTACGACCTCGACGACACGGGCCTTCGGCGGTCGAGCGAGGAAGCGGCGGAGTTTTCCGAACTGATGGATTTCATCGCCACCTTGCCCTTCGCCGCGACCGGCGAGAAGCTCCACGTGGATTCCCATTCGGCCTGGTTCGACACGGCGAACCAGTTCCACGGCGTCGACGCCTCGGGCGGCCTCTCGTACAGCATCCGGATCGACGGACGGTTCTCCGACCCGTTCCGCAAGCGCATCCTCTTCCCCGAAACCCGCCGCTCCGCCGCGCCCGCTTTGTGGCCCGGGGCCGGAATGCGCCGAGCCGAATTCAACCAAAATCGGGCGCGGCCTGTTCTCGCCGTCGAAAGGTCGTTGCGGGCGGGTTGCCGAAAGGAACCCTTTGATGTTGCGTTATGTGATGGCAGCCCTTCTCGCCGCGGCGCAGCTCGGAGCGGCCCCGGCCCGGCAGCATGAGACGGAGGAGCATGATACGGCGGGTCGGGCCTTGGCCGCGATGTCCAACGGCTGCATGGTCCAGGCCGTCTCCCCGCATGGAACGATACTTTCGATCTGGGCCCTCGCCGGCGAGGAGAAACTGGGCTTTCTTCTCCAGAACCGGGGATGGGAGGTGGAGGACGGCAAGAAGACCGCGCTCCAGGTCGAATTTTCGGGCGCCAATGCCTGGCCGGTCGAGGCGACCGCCCGGACCGAGATCGATTCGGACGGACCCGGCCTCTATTTCACGGTCGAGCCCGGCGGCGCAGGGCTGAGCAGCGAGCGGGGGCAGGGTAGCGAGCGGGGCAATTTCCTCGCCGCCTTCACCAGCGCCCGGGGCATGAGCCTCCGCCGCGACGGAGCGAGCGTCGACACTCTGCCGCTCGCCGGAAGCCGGGTCGCCATGGCCAGCCTCGCCAAATGCCTTTCGGACCGCTGGAAGGAAGCGGCGCCGGCGCGCGCCGAAGCCGGTGCCCCGGCGAGCGCCGCCGCCGACGACGACACCATATGACCTTGCGGATATAGGCCCGCGAAAAGCCGCCTTACTTGAAGTAGCTTGCCCCCGGCCTGGCCTGAGCCTGGGGCGCCTGCTTTTCGGGCCGGGGCTTGGCCGGCGGCCGCCGCTCCGCCCGGGCCGCGGCCTCGGCGCCGTGGGTGGCGAGCTTCAGATAGGCGCCGTGCGCCCGCCTCAGCCGAAGCCGCTCCGCCTCGCTCTTGGCCTCGCCGAGCTGGGTCAGGGCCTCGTCGGCTTTCGCCTGATATTCCTCGGCCGTGCTCATCTTTGCGTTCCTTCGGAAAAATGGAGAGCCCGGCCGCTGCCGTCGCCTGGCGCGAGCCTGCGCCCTTTGCCGTGCACTTACAACCTGAATCAAGTTCAGGCGCAGCCCTCCACATATTGGATGCTCGGCCCGCCGGCATGGATCGCCCGCACCTTGCCCGACCGCCCGATCTCGTAGCGAATGCCGCGGGCTGCGGGGTTGGACGAATAATCCTCGCCCCGGGGCGCCTCTTTCGTCCAGGCGGTGAGATATTCGGCCGGCGCTTCCTCATATTTATGAGGCTCGGCCCGAAGCGCCTCGCCATAAGCGGCCCGAACCGCCGCCGCCTCCGCGCCGAGGCGCAGCCCCCGGTCCGTCGCCACCTTCGACCCGCCGACCAGAGCGATGCTGGTCAGCCCCCCCCGCTCGATCATCACCAGCATGTCCTCGGGCGCCCGGGCCGGCCGAAACTCGTCGCAAGTCTCCGGATCCGGACCGCCGACGGCCGCCGGATCCGAATCCTCCCCGAGCGCCTTCACCACCTCCGCCCGGCTCATCCCGATCCTGAGCGGCCCGAAACCCTCCGCCGTCAGGACATCCGCGGTCGCCGGAGCTTCGCGGACGGGAGCCGGAGCTTTCGCCTCCGCGGCCCGATCGGCGGGAGCCGCCTCATTCTCCGCCCCGCCTGTGCCGCAACCGGCCAGAAGCAACGCCGCCGCCAAGGCAAATCGTCTCACCCGCCATTCTCCCGATCGAAGACAGGCCACTACCACTCCCCCGAAACGGACCAAACAGGAATTGCAATGTAGGAAAATGTTCGCTCTATGTTCCAATGCCATGACCGCTCGCGCGCCATTCCCGTTCCTCTGCGACCGCTGCGCCGCCGAAGGCCTCGCCGGCGAAGCGGAATTCGAGCGGCTCGCCGGCCTCGGCGACCTGCTCGATTTCGAGTCCGTTCCGCGCCGCGTCGCCCGAGCCGACGGCCGCTTCGCTCGCGATGACGGCGTTCCACGTGGAACATTGAGCGAACATATGGTTTTTGCACGTAAAGGCGCAATTCGTCTGCCGAGCCCTTCGCAAAGCGACTGCCCTTCGCCGTCCCCATCGAGACCAAGTCACTGATTCCTAGAAGAAAACAAACTTCGCCAAGATCGGGCCAAGATCGAGCGGAAGCGCCACGAATCGCCTGGAATCGCCATGAATCCCGTCATTTCGCCACACCGGGTTGATTCAGCTTCCGGACGGAACCCCGAAATCCAGCGCGCCCAATGTCGCCTCCGTCGCCGTCACCGGCTCCGGGGGCGAGGCGGCGGCGATCATCGGGCCCGCCGCCTCATGAGCACGCACGCTGATGCGTTAACGGGCCAGGCGGCGCGTATCCGCCCTGAGTGCCGCCAGTATGTCCTCGTCGACCGAATGCGGCTCGAGCTCATGGTCGAAGAACAATTCCAATTTGGAGGCAAAGGCCGCGAAATCCGGCGCCCCCGCCAGCATCACACCCCGCACCGCGGAGCAAAACGCATCGAGCTGATCCTCATAGACGGGCAGCCAGACCTCCTCCGCCTCTGCCGACGACCCCGCCGTAGCCCGCTCGAACCCCCGGATTTCCGCGTCGGCGGAGCGAAAGGCGGTGAGGGCCTTGCTCCATTCCTCCCCGGAACGGGGAGGGGGACCAGCCGTAGCCAGAGGCGAAGGCTGGTGGAGGGGTCCCCCGGCCTCCAAGACCCCCGCGTCGGCAATGAATGGAATCCCCACCGCCCCACCCAGCAACGCCCGCCTGGAGATCCCGCTTCCGCTCATCCTGAGTAGCGACCGAGCTTGACGAGGGCGCGTATCGAAGGCCGTAGCCCTCCGCCCCGCATTCGATTAAGCTGCCCAGCAGCCATCCTTCGCCTCCTTCCGGGAAAGGCGTGCGGTGGTAAGAGCCGGAGCAAGGCAGCCGCCTTGCTCCGGTTCGCTCGATGAGCAATCCGATAGCGGAAACCTAGGGCGGGCGCAATAGCTGAGAGTGGAAAAAATAAGGGTGGCCGGCCGAAGACAGGGATTGGCCCGGCCATCGGCTTGCGGCTTTACCCGGATTTAGAGGCTGCCCTTGATTCCTGGATTGCCCAGCAGCCCGACCCGAGGCCCTCGAGGCCGGAAGCGATACGGGCTATTTTGCGGGAGGCGTTGAAACAGGTTTAGGGGGAGGGCCACTGTTGCCGCATAGGCACAGAACGCCGGAGATATTCCCCTTGGCAGGACGGGCATTCCCCCACTTGCCTTTATCGGGCAGAAACTTTAGGGGCCAACTTCAGTTCACAGCTTGTTCCGGGAGAACGTCGATGGAACGTGACGGCGCGCTGTACGAACTGCACCCCAATGTTTCGCCATCGCTTGGCTCCCCCACAGCCATGGATTTATTCTCGGGGGCAGGCGGCCTTACGCTCGGCTTGCTGAATGCCGGCTTTGACGTGCGCCTTGCATCAGATTGGTCGGCGGGATGTGCGCGGACGCATCGGCGGAATTTTCCCTCTGTGCCATTCCGTTTAGCCGACATCAGCAAGGTGGACGGAGACGAGTTACTTGCCCAAGCTGGCCTAGCCAAAGGCGAGCTGGACCTGCTTATTGGTGGACCCCCTTGCCAAGGGTTTAGCATCCTCGGCCAGCGTCTTCTTGAAGACCCCCGCAATCGGCTCTTCGGCGAGTTTATTCGCATCACTGGCGAACTGTCGCCGCGCGTTGCGGTCATCGAGAATGTGCCGGGGCTTGCCACGCTTGGTGGCGGCGTCTTGCTGCGGGAGATTGGCGAGGCGTTCGAGCAACTGGGCTACGATGTCGACTGCGCTGAGCTTCTCGCCGCGCAGTATGGCGTGCCTCAGATGCGGTGGCGGATGTTTTTCATTGCTTGGAGACGCGACCAAGGCGTGCGGAGTGGGTTCCCCAAAACAACTCATGGCCGCCTCGGCATTGGCGACTTGGTTCCAAATCGAACGGTCACGCCGGAGCAACTGGCCGGCTTTGTGACGATCCGGGAGGCAATTTCCGACCTGCCGGTCATTCGGAGCGGGGAAGTATGCCATGCCTATTCTCGAGCTCCCGGTTGCCCCTACCAAACCGCCATGCGGCTAGGATGCACCGACGGTCTCCACAATCATTACGCTCCAAAATTATCTTCTCTCAATTTGGAAAGAATCAAGTCGCTACGGCCGGGGCAGGATTGGCGCAATCTGACCCCTGAGCTACTTCCGGAAGGCATGAAGCGGGCGCTGCGTAAAGACCACACTCGCCGGTTTCGTCGCATGTGCTGGGACGGAGTTGCTCGGTCCATCATTACACGGTTCCGAGACCCCAAATCAGGCGAATATACCCATCCTAGCCAAGACCGAACGATCAGCATTAGAGAAGGGGCGCGTATCCAGTCGTTTCCAGACTGGTTCGCGTTCGAAGGGACTTACACTGATCAGTATGATCAAGTCGGCAACGCCGTTCCGCCTCTCCTTGCAAAAGCAGTGGGCGAGCAGATCGCACGGGCGCTGCGGGGTGAGCGAGATGGAGCGCGGGTCAAATCTCGCTACAGGATATACGCTTAATGGTCGTAGCGAGGGCGGCGAGACCTGCACGAGGGAACTATGTCTCTGAGTGGTTCGGGCATCGGGTGTACCCTCGCGTCGTCTCGAACGAGAGGAGCGTCGAGGATCAGCGGCGCGAGCTGTGCCCGTTCCTTTCACAGGCAACCGGTGAAGAGCGGCGATGCATCAAGCCGGCCGCCTCCCTCGGAGTTTGCACAGTCAACACTCCCTGCCAAGCGGGTCGCCGGGACTGGTTAGTGTGTCCTTACCGAGCCTTCGATCCGGCGCTGCTGGACAGCGCAATCCGGCGACTATTCGGATTCTCGCCGACTCAAGCCGCACTCGTGATGCCGGCAATTCGGCTTGCACACGCAGATGCTCGCGGCTCGACCCAGGAGACCTTGGCATCGGGCGGAAGAGTATTCGTCTATTTCGACGCCAAAGTTGGCGGAGAACTCAGCATATCGAGAACAGCCGAATCACCGGAGTTCTCGTTTGATATCACAGTCATTGAGATTGAGCTCTGTGAAGGGGTGCCGCACGTAGGCCGCTTCGGAATCGTCGAAATTCAAACGATGGATTTTCACGGCTCATACAAGCATGCCGTAGCTAACTTGAAGGATGGACTGCGGCTGCATCCCCACACTTTTGCAGAGACGCTGAGTCAAAATCAGCAGTGGCTCTCGGAGCGGATAGAGGGACCCAATCTCTCTAACGTGTTCAAGCGTACGTTCTACCAGATGATGTTCAAGTTCCAGTTAGGGATGAGTTCGAGATGCTCTGGCTGCGTGCTGGCAGTGCCCCTTTCGGTGTGGGAAAGTTGGCAACGACACCTCGGTGGCCCAGTACTGACTGAGGAGGATGACGGCACGTTTAGTCTGTTTGAGCCGGGCAGAAGTCGGCCGGAGGTAGTCCCTGCCTGGATCTACGCGTTCGATCTCGACGCGACCGCTGATGTGACCCCAACTCCTGTATTGGCCCCGCTGATTATCGCCACAGACGCTGCAGCCATGTCATATTACGCGTTAGAGCTGGCTCCTACAAAGGCCCTAGCGACGATCGATGCACCTGGTGGTATGATTGCAAAGATAGGCGGGCGCCTTACCACCCTCTGGCCTGAACTCGCGCGTACGATCGCGGTTTAATTCGGCAGTCCTGCGCCACACGTCGTCAGTGGGGATATGGTAGATAATTTTAGTCTTGCCCGCCGCTCTGCGAACAGGCGCGGATTTCCGGGAAAGACACTGAGCCGGAACTGATGGTAGGAGCTATGCGGCACGCGGCCCGGACCAGCATATTTAGGCCGGTCTGCCCTTGCGTTCGATGATCGCCCGCATCTCGGCCATCACCTCGTCGTGGGGAATGCTCGGACGTTCGTCCGCCAGCGACGCCGCGACCTTTGCCCGAAGCCATTCCTCATAAGCCGCCGCCTCTTGAGGCGTGGCGAATTCCGAGACGATGGGCGATTGCTCGTTCATGGCCTCGACATAGCCGAAAGCGGCTATGGTGCCAAACGCAGCTGCCCCTGCCCATTCACTTCCTCACCCAGCGTCATAAACGAACTTCGCATCCGTCCCGCACCTCCCTTGCGCCCCCGCCCCGACTTACCAGCCGACGAGGTGTTCGCCGAGCTTCGCGTCCTCCATCAGGAGCGCCTGAAGCGAGAGGCTGCATACCAACTTCGCATGTCCCGCCCCCGCCTTGCCGCACCCCCCTGTCGCGGCCTAGAATCGTGCCGATCGGAGACAAACATGGACCGCCGCTCACCCGCCCCAGGCCACGAAATCGACGAGGATCAGGGACCGGCCCGCACCGCAGGGCCTGCATCGATCGACCCAGCCACGGCCGAGCGCATCCGGAAATCCCTGGCCAACCCCCGCCCGCCAGGCCCCGCCGCCGAGGCCTTCGCGCGGGTCGACGCCCGGATGGCGGAGTATAAGGCGAAAGAGGGATCTGACCCGCCGCCATAAACGAACTTCGCATTCGCTAAGCCCCCTCCCTTGTGCGACCTCACGGCTTGGCCTAATTTCGGCGCATCCAGAGGAGGCCCGGGAATGAACGCGCGCGCGCACGAAAAGGACGACGATTCGTCCGTGGTCGAGCCGCTCGACCCCGAGTTCGTCAAGCGGATCGAGGAATCCCTCGCCGACCCCCGACCGCCAATTCCAGCCTCGGAAGTTCGGGCATCGCTGCGGGCACTCCACGAGGCGCGGCTGGAGCCTGACCTCCTCGCCCAAGGAGGCCCTACATGACCGCCCGTGCCGCCAAGCCCGACAAGGAAGCCCTCTCCGCCGACCCGAGCGAGGAAGCAGAACTCGACCGCTTCCTCCCGCCGATCGACGAGGACGACCCCGATTGGCAGGCCTATACGCGGAAGAAGATTCGCGAAGCCCTCGACGATCCGCGCCCCTCGATCCCGATCAAGGAAGCCTTCGCACGGGTTGACGCCCGGATCGCCGAGTACAAGGCGAAGCGTGGCCCTTGAGGTGCGCGCCCTGCCGGAGGCGGAGGACGATCTTTTCGGGATATATCGATACGTCGCTGAATATGGGGGCGCCGAGCGGGCGGATGGGTATGACAAGCGCATTCGTGCCGCGTGCGAGAAGCTCGCCGACTTTCCGAACCGAGGGACGCCGCGCGACCGCCTGGAGCCGGGTTTACGGAGCATCCCTTTCGAGCGGCGAGCAACGATCTATTATCGGGTGACGGAAGCGACTGTGGAAATTGTCCGCATCCTCTATCGTGGCCGCGACGCCGAGGGACTTTTCACCCCCTGACCCGACGCAAAGTACCACTTTGCGGCGCGCCCTATTCCTCGCCCATCCGAAGTGCCGCGATGAACGCCTCCTGCGGGATGCTCACGCTCCCATATTCGCGCATTCGTTTCTTGCCCTCTTTTTGCTTGTCGAGGAGCTTGCGCTTGCGCGAGATGTCGCCGCCGTAGCATTTGGCGGTGACGTCCTTCCTCAGCGCCGCGGCCGACTGATTCCGCTCGGCGATATAAGCGATGACGCTTCTGAGGTCTTCGCGAGCGGAAGGCCGCCAGACGAGCTTCAACATGGTTAGGCGGGTCTGCCCTTGCGCTCGACGATCGCCCGCATCTCGGCCATCACTTCGTCATGGGGGATGCTGGGCCGTTCGTCTGCCAGAGATGCCGCCACCTTGTCCGACAGCCACTTCTCATAGGCGACGGCCTCTTCCGGCGTGTCGAACTCAGAAATGAGGGGCGAGTGCTCATTCATGTCCGCCTCATAGCGGAAGCGGGCTCCCGCGCCAACAAGGTGCCCGTTCCATACTAACTTCGGATACGACTCGGCCTCGCCTTGCCGCTTCGCCGGGTGAGGGTTAGTTTTGGCGCAGTCGGAGACGAAAATGGACCGCCGTCCGCCAGGCCTAGGCCCCGCCGCCGAGGCCTTCGCGCGGGTCGCCGCCCGGATGGCGGAGTATGAGGCGAAGCGTGGCGCTTGAGGTTCGCTTCCTTGCTTTAGTGCAGCCATTGCACTAGAACATGCCTCGGCTACAGCGCTTTTCCGCCTGCGAGATCGCGATGTTTTTCGCCGATCATCCGCCGCCGCATTTCCACGTGCTGGGGCGCGACGGAGCGGCGCAGGTGCGGATCGATACGCTGGAGGTGATCGTCTCGAGCGGGCGAATCGATCTTCGCGAGGCGCTCGACTGGGCGGCCGAGAACATGAAGCTGCTCGAGGCGAAGTGGCGGGAGCTAAGCGAATGAGCATCGGCAGGATCGAAAGTGTCGCGATGAGGGCAAAGTCCGCGCTGGTCGTGACCTGGGACGACGGTTGCCGCGCCGAGATCGACCTCGCTCCGATCATCGCCGACCATCCGAAGCTTCGCCCGCTCGCGGATCCGGATTCCTTCCCCGTCCGCTCGGACGATGGCTGGTCGGTCGAATGGCCGCATTGCGGTATAGATCTCGGCTCGCCGCAGCTGAGGCGCTGGGCAGACGAACAGCGGGGAGAGGTGATGTCGGCCACCGCCTTTCGCGCCTGGATGCAGCGGCATGGCCATACGCTCGACGCCGCCGCCGAGGCGCTCGGCCTCTCCCGCCGCACCGTCGCTTATTATCTCAGCGGCGAGCAGCCTGTCCCGAAGACGGTCATGCTGGCCACGGAAGGGTTCGACAAAAGGCAGGCGGCCTGAATCCCCCGACCCCGCCGAAGTACCACTTCGATGAGATTGGCTATTCCTCCCCCATCCGAAGCGCCGCGATGAACGCCTCCTGCGGGATGCTCACCGAGCCGTATTCGCGCATTCGTTTCTTGCCCTCTTTTTGCTTGTCGAGGAGCTTGCGCTTTCGGCTGATGTCGCCGCCGTAGCATTTGGCGGTGACGTCCTTCCTCAGCGCCGCGATCGTTTCGCGGGCGATGACCTTGCCGCCGATCGCGGCCTGGATCGGGATCTTGAAGAGGTGCCTGGGGATCAGGTCCTTCAATCGCTCGCACATGTGGCGCCCGCGCGCTTCGGCGGCCACGCGGTGGACGATCATGCTCAGCGCATCGACCGGCTCGTTGTTGACGAGGATGTTCATCTTGACGAGGTCGCCCTCCCTATGCCCGATCTGGTGATAGTCGAAGCTGGCATAGCCGCGGCTGATGCTTTTCAGCCGGTCGTAAAAGTCGAACACCACTTCATTGAGCGGAAGCTCGTAGGTGAGCTGGGCGCGGCCGGCGACATAGGTGAGGTTCTTCTGGATTCCGCGCCGGTCCTGGCAGAGCTTGAGGATCGGCCCCAGATATTCGTCGGGAACGTAGATGACCGCCTCGATCCACGGCTCCTCGATGCTCTCGATCCGGTTGGGATCGGGCATGTCGGCCGGGTTGTGGAGCTGGACGATTTTGCCGAGCCCTCCCTCCCGGGACGCATCCTCCTTCGAATGCGAAAGGTGGATGTTGTAGATGACGGACGGCGCCGTCGTGATCAGGTCGAGATCATATTCGCGGGTCAGCCGCTCCTGGATGATCTCGAGGTGAAGGAGCCCCAGGAAGCCGCAGCGGAAGCCGAAGCCCAATGCCGCGCTGGTCTCCATCTCGAACGAGAAGGAAGCATCGTTGAGGCGGAGCTTCGAGATGCTCTCGCGAAGCTTCTCGAAATCCGCGGCGTCGACCGGGAACAGGCCGCAGAAGACCACCGGCTGGACGAGCTTGAACCCGGGCAAGGCCTCCGCGGCGGGCCGCTTGGCGTCGGTGATGGTGTCGCCGACCCTGGTTTCGGTGATGTCCTTGATCTGCGCGGTGATGAACCCGATCTCGCCCGGGCCCAATTCGGGGAGCTGCTCGATCTTCGGGCGGAAGGCTCCGACCCGGTCGACCAGATGATTGGTTCCGGCGGCCATGAAGGCCACGTTCTGCCCCTTGCGGATCGCGCCGTCGATCACCCGGACGAGGATGACCACGCCCAGATAGGGGTCGTACCAGCTGTCGACCAGCATCGCCTTCAGCGGCGCCGCGCGGTCCCCCCTGGGCGGCGGGATCCGGGTGACGATCGCCTCCAGCACCTCGGCGATCCCGATCCCGGTCTTGGCGCTGGTGAGGACGGCCCCCCCTTCGGTCCAATGGCCCGCGGCGGGCAGGCCGACGATATCCTCGATCTCCTTGCGGACCTTTTCGACCTCGGCCGCGGGCAGATCGATCTTGTTGATGACGGGAACGATCTCATGGTCGTGCTCGATCGACTGGTAGACGTTGGCCAGCGTCTGCGCCTCCACCCCCTGGGCGGCGTCGACGACGAGGAGCGCGCCCTCGCAGGCGGCGAGGCTTCGCGACACTTCGTAGGCGAAATCGACATGGCCGGGCGTGTCCATCAGGTTGAGGACATAATCCTCGCCGTCCTTCGCCCGATAGTCGAGCCGGACCGTCTGAGCCTTGATGGTGATCCCGCGCTCCTGCTCGATCTCCATATTGTCGAGCACCTGGCTGGTCATCTCGCGCTCGGTCAGCCCCCCCGTCGACTGGATCAGCCGGTCGGCCAAGGTACTTTTCCCATGATCTATGTGCGCGATTATGGAGAAGTTGCGGATTCTGCTGAGGTCGGTCATTTCGCGGCGGCGTTAGCAGGGGCGGCGAGTGCCGCCAACCTCGCGCGCTAGGGTGTCGGCCAGACTTCCAGCCGCAGACCGTCGATCCGCTCGAAGTCCCGGCCGTTGCGGGTGATCAGCCGGGCGTCGCGCGAGATCGTCTGCGCCGCGATCAGGCGGTCGAGTGTGGTCCGGCGGTCGTAGCCAAGCTCGTAGACTATCGCGCCATAGGCGAGGATGTCCGCCGGCGTGAACAATTGCACCGCGATCGTCTCCAGGAGCCGGTCGAGCAACTGCCGGCGGTAGTTTGTCGCAGCCGGCTCGCGATTGACTCCATTTTCGAGCTCGATCCGGGTTACGACCGAAATCACCGGGACTCGGCCGATTTCGGCCAGCCGGTCCTTCGTCTCCCGGTCGTTGTCCCGCAGGGCGATCGCGACATCGGTATCGATGAAAATCACAGGCCGGGCCGCTCCGGAAATTCGAAAGGCTCACGCTCTTGAACCCCGTCCGGAGGGGAGCCGATCGCCTCCAGGTCCGCAAGCAGAGCGAGCAGGCGCGCTTTCTCCTCTTCGGGATCATAAGCGGGAGTGATGACGACCCGATCGCCGTCCCGCTCGACGTTGACGGCGACGCCGACACCGAAGCCTATGCCCTGAGGCAGCCGAACCGCTTCGCTATTGCCGCTCTTGAAGGTCCTGGTCTCGGGCACGCCCATCTTTATACGCCTTTCGGATATACATGTATATACCACGAGCGGGCGTCCCGGCGCAACTCGAGGGGCGGGCGAAGGCGATTCGCCTCTTCGCGGCTTCGCGTGAGATTTCCCGATGCGTCTGGTAGGGCGCGAACCTTCGAGAAACGGGTTTCCCGCAAAGCCGCAAAGGAACGAGAATGCGCCGATCGATCCTGCTTACAGTCACGCTCGCAGCGCTCCCCCTTGGCGGCTGTGCGGCGAGCATCGCCGCGAGCGCCGTCGGCGCCGCAGTCAGGGCCGCCGACAAGCCGGACAAGGCGCCCGCGGAGGACCCCGGCCCCGTCGCCCGGGCGGCCTGCGCCGCGCATGCGGCGCAATATGGAAACGTGAAGATCATCGACGTCGTCTACAAGAGCGTCGCCAAGGTCGTGGTGTGGGGAAGCGTCGAGGGGGAGGGGCGAAAGCGGTCGTTCCAGTGCCGGTGGGACGGGAAGATCGTGGGGTTTGAGGTGAAGGAGATTTAGGGGCGGATATAACAGAGTTTTTGATTTCCTTGACTTGTGACCCGTCAAAGCTGCCATCCTTGATATCTAGAACCACAAGAAATTTCGTAGGGAGGGTGTAAGAAACCGGGATTCCATCTCCTCCATTGTGAAGGCACCATCGCCTTCTCCGACGCGCCACAGCGTGCACGTCACAGAAAAATGGAGAATGACAATGTTGAACAACGATATTTCCGCGCCCGAACCGACAATCAACTGGGCCTCCGATGCTCCCAAGGGCGGCAAGGCCGTCATGAACCGAGTGTTGAAGGACGGCGCCGCCGTGCCGCTTTTCTTCGCCCAAACGTTGATCTCGTCGCTCCGGGACGTTGGCTACAACACTACCACCTCCGCCGTTTGCGAACACGTCGACAACGCGATCCAAGCGGGCGCAGGCGAAATTCGCGTCTATTTCCGCCAGACCGGCAAGACCGGCGACGCGGTGATCGACGCGGCCATCTACGACAACGGTCGCGGGATGGCCCCCAATGTCCTAAAGGTCGCGACCTCGTTCGGCGGCTCAATGAACTTCAATAACCGATCGGGCATCGGACGCTTTGGCATGGGCATGAAGACAGCTGCGCTCAGCATGAGTCCGGTCATGGAGCTCTATTCGTGGCAAGAGCCTGGCGCCTACTACAACATGACGCTCGACGTGGAGGCGATAGGCCGTGAGCGCAGCAACGCGGTAGAGTTGCCCGATCCGGCGCTGATGAACGAACTTCCCGATGAGATCGCCGAGCTTTTCAAAAAGCCGATGAGTTTCCCTAGTAGTGCCGCCGAGCAGGAGCTGCTTGTCGAGCGCAGCGAGGACGTCGACGAGAAGCTCGGAGCCTCGGGCACGATCGTTTACATGCCCGATTGTGATCGCCTGACCTACGCTAAGTCGCGCACGCTCGCCGAACATGCGGTGAAGGAAATGTCGCGCGTATACCGGCGAGCCATCGCTGGCGGCTTGCGGCTGTTCGTCAACAACCGCGTCGTCGAAGCGTTCGATCCGACCTATTCGATGACGAACGCGCGCCACGCACGGATGATCGACTTGCCGACCAAGACCAGCCGCCTGCTGTTCGCGAAGGCAGTCGAGGTCCCGTTGCGCGAACACGGCACCGAAACGGCCGAGATTACGATTCGGCTTTATCGTCTGCCCATTGAGGAATGGTCCACGCTGACGCGCAAGGTTCAGAAGAATGACCTGCAGATTTTCAACGGCCTCACGGTGTCGATGCTGCGCAACGATCGCGAGGTTTTCGCGGGTCCGATGACGGATCTTACCACCCGGCACACCGTGACCCACTGGTATCGCATCCAGATCGACTTCCCGGGCGAGTTGGATGAAGCCTTTGGGGTGGCGGCGAACAAGCAGGGCGTCCGTCCGAAGGGCTACGTGAAGGATGCGATCAAGAAGGCGATCGGCGACGACATCACCACCCTCAACGACGAGATCAAGCGCTTTCAGGGTGCACAGAAAAGCGCGCGCACGGGGGGTCAGCCAAGTGCGTCCGAGGTCCGGGCTACCGAATCCGATCAGCATCAGGCTAAGCCGCTGCAGCTGACCCCGGAAGAGGAAAGCCAGCTTGTGGAAAATCTGCTCACCCTTGCAATCGCGCTCCGTCGGGACGGGGAGTCAGACGAGGCGGCCTTCGAGCGGGTGAAGGCGTCGAAGTACCTCATCGAGTTTAAGCACGACGAGTACTGGCCCTTCTATCACGTAGAGCATCGCTTCGGTCGGGTGATCCTGACGATCAACACCGCGCATCCCTTCTTCGAGCAGCTCTACGAGCCGCTGCGCAAGCTGGGCGGCGCACCCGACGTCGTCGATGACGATGCGACCGAGACGCCGCCAACCGACGAACAGGGCGGGCCGTTGATTGCGCTCGAATTGATGCTTCTATCGCTCGGCCGCGCGCAGGCGCAGATCGGCGCCGGCAACGAAGAGGCGAAGAAGACGATGGAAACGCTCCGCCGCGAATGGTCGGAAGCCTACCGGGTCCAGCTCAACGTATGACGCGAGTCGGGGCGCTCCGGCGCCCCCTCTTGCCAAAGATCTCCTGCTCGCGCAGGATGTGAACGGGCAAACAGTCGATGCCCAACGGTTGCGAACCGCCCCGCTACGGACACAGCGTTCCGCCTGGGGATCCCGCCACCGAAAGGCATCGTCGCCCGAACCCGCAGCCAACATCGGCTGCACAGACATGGGAGAATGTAATGAAGGCAATCCCGCATCAGTGGCGCGCGTACTTTGCGTGCCAGGCCGAGCTGGACCAGCGCGGCGACAGCACATCCACTACATGGGGTGTCGAAGCAGGTCTTAACCACCTGCTCGACCAGGTCGCTGAGCCAACGAATGCGGCGCGCGTGATCGCCGCTGGTGCCCGGCGCAGCCGTTATGCCCAAGCGCTGCTCGCGAAGTTCGTGACCTTCGACTCGTACCGGATCGATGGAGTCGCTGCGATGGAGGCGCGCTCGAGCTTGAGAAAGATCAACGAAGGCCTTCCCGCGGCAATGGTCGGGATGCTGCGCAACGCCGCCTTTGGTGAAGACCCGGACAGCATGGCGGCGAAACTCGGCATCTCGGTGCCCGCATTCCAAACACGTCTTTCTCGCGCACGGGCGGCGGCGCGCAAGCTCGCGGCCTAAAGACGTTTAGCTGAGGGTGGTCCTCGACCAGGAGGTGGGGACGAGCGCCGGCGGGGAGCTTTGCCTCGCGGCGCTGAGGCGGACGTTCGGCGGTTGCTGTTGAGATTGTGCAAAGGGGACAATTCCTCCACCTCGGCGAACCTTCAGCCCCTCTCCCGTTTTTACGGGAGAGGAGGGCCCAAGCGAAGCTTGGGAGGTGAGGGTCTGTATACCGGCCTTAGCAAGACCCTCACCTCCCACCGCTTCGCGGTGGGGCCCTCCTCTCCCGCGGAAAGCGGGAGAGGGGAGAAAAGCGGGCCGCTGAAATGTCGATATAGCCTGGCTCTCGTCCGTCTCACGCGTTGGCTTCGACCACCTCCGCAAAATCGAACGCCCGTCCCCGCTCGCTCAGCCCGAGCACGAAAGGCTCCCCGCCCAGCACCCCGTTCCAGGGCGTGCACACGTAGAAGACGTCGACATTGCTCGCCTCGAAGATGAGCATCGCCGGCCCGTAATCGTCGGGCACCTCGCGCCCGATATGGAGGAGGTGGCGGGGGTTGGCCTCGTCGAGGGACAGCGCCTAGAGCCGCCGCCTGGTGATCGGCAGGCCGAGCTTCCAGCTTCAGCGCGTATTTGACAAGGAGATTGTCGAGCCGCTGGAGATCGTCGCGCTCCTCCTGATCGGGGTCGGGGTCGGGGTCGGGGTCGGGGTCGGGGTCGGGCGGCGAAGGCGGCGCGGGCGCCGGCCACGCCTTGCGGCCGGCGCCGGACCTGATCTCCCCGCGCGACGGGCGGCCTCTCGGCTCGGAGCGGGGGTTGCGGCGCAAATGGAGGGCGAGGGCGGAATCCCAGGCGGCGGCAAAGCCTTCGCCGCCGGCCGCGGAGCGAAGCTTGTAGGCGCCGCTCATCGTCCCGCCGACCGCGATCGCGGCCTGCCCGGCGTGGCCGAGGACGACGAGGGCGATGATGAACTCGCGCTGCCGCTCCGCAAGCCAGCCGTCGTGGCGGACGCATTTGCGGATTACGGGCTCGAAGCGGAGCAGGGCCTCGACCTCCGGATCGGGGTGGGGCTCGTGGTCGGGGTCTGGAATTTCGTTCGACATGGCCGAACGAAAGCAGAACAATCTCCGCAATAATCCTACAATTCGATCCGTTTCGAACTAAAGCGGGTGGGAGGCGAAGCCGCGCCGTCTCCGATTCTCCCCGCTCAGGCGTAATTTCCGGTCGCGCAGGGGCTGGTCGCTCCGCTGCCGTTGGCGCCCCAGCGGCGATAGCCCTTCGAATCGATGTGGAAGCGCATTCCCGAGTAGAAGCCGAGGCCGATGCCGAACCGGCGACCGCTCGACTGGTGGATCCGGCAGACGTCGCGGATCAGGGCGGCGCGCGACACGTCCTCGTTTACCGGAACGAGATCGAGCGCGTAGAAATGGCGGTGGGCGCTCGCTTTGGCTCCGCCCGAACATTGGTTCAGCCCGGCATTTCGGAAACCCGAAACCGGCTGGACGTCGCCGATCACCGGCTCGACCTCCGCCTTGATGAACTCGAGAGTCTCGGAAATGTTCGCCCATTCGGCGACCGGTGCGACCTCGAACCGGGGTCCGGCGCAATCGCGCCACTTGCTCGCGGTTCGGATCAGCTGCCAGGTCGGGACGACGTCCTCGACGTCGCCGGCGTCGAGGAAAGCCTTGAACGACAGCACCTGCGCCCGGGCGCCCGCGTCGCGCGACAGCCAGGCGAGATAATCCGCCTTGCTCTGACCTTCGGCCTGCGCCTGAGCGGCGGCCGGCGCGGCCATGATCACGACGAGGAGGGCGGTCAGCGCGAACGCTGCGAAGCGGATAAGTTGTTGCATAACAGTGTGATAGACACATTTTTGCCATTTTTCAAGTCATTTCGGGGCAAGGCTGGCCCGCCGCGACGAAGTGATGTTATATCGCGTCAAACGGGTGCAAACGACTGATGAGTGCAAACGACTGGGAGTAACGGTATGCGCAACCTGCTTTCGGCCCTCGGCCTGGCCCTCGCCCTCGGCGCCTGCTCGAAGGCGGCGCCCGATCCGCGCGGGGTGGATCGCGATGAGGTGCTCGTCCAGCTTTCCGCCTCCGGCCGCGCCGACACCAGGCCCGACGAGGCCCGGTTCACCGTCGGGGTCGACACGATCGCGGCGACTTCCGGAGCCGCGAGCGCCCAAAACACCGCCACCATCAACAAGGTCGCGGCGGCGCTCCAGAAGCTGGGGGTCAAGGAGGACGATCTCCAGACCCGTTCGATCACTTTGTCGAGGATCGATTACGGCCCCAATCGCGGCCGCTTCCAGGCCAACAACCTCATTGAGATCAAGGTCCGCGACATCAAGCGGGCGGGGGAGGCGCTGGCGGCGATCACCGAAGCCGGCGCCAACGTGGTGTCGGGTCCGAACCTGCACGTTTCCGATCCGGAAAATGCCGGCCGCTCCGCTTATGCCGCCGCCTATCGAAACGCCCGCGGCCGCGCCGAGGCCTATGCCCGGGCGGCCGGTCTCAAGGTGACGCGGGTGCTCGCCATTCGCGACTCCGTTATCGTCGCTGAGCCTTATCCCTATGCGATTGACGCGGTGATGGCCGAGCAGGCCGCTCCGCCCCCGGTCGTGAGGACCGAGGCGCCGCCGGTGCAGCCCGGAATCAGCACTCGCGAGGTCCAGGTAAGGGTTGATTTCGCGCTTGGGAAATAGGCGGGGGGAAGCCCCGAAGCGGGACTGCTCTTCAACGCTTTGTCGCAGCGCGGCCTCCGGCTATCAGGGCCCGTAACGACGAAAGGTCATCCATGGCCTCACCCTCGCCCGTGCCGGCGGCCGACGCGGCGATGGGCGAGAGCCTGTCGAGCCGCGATTGGGGCGCGACCGCGCTCGGCCCCACGGAAAGCCGGCCTCCGGCCCTCGCCTTCGCGGTGGAACCGGTGAACGCCGAGCGACGGCTCTCCTTCCAGGTGAGCCTCGCCGACCGGTTTCGCGGAATCCACGACCCGGAAGAGGCCTAGCAGGCGGCGGTCGAGTTGCTCGGCGCCTATCTCGGCGCCGCCCGGGTCGGCTGGGCGGAGATTGACGAGGGGCGGGGAATCGCCTTTGTCCAGCGCGACTGGACCCGCGATCCGGAGGTCCCGAGCCTGGCGGGCCGGCGCACCGAAATCGCCGGCTTCGGCGAAGAGGCGCTGGGCCTGCTGCGCGCCGGGCAGTTGCTCGCGATCTCCGACATTCGCGGCCTCCCGCTCGGCTCGGCCGGCCGGACCGGCGCCTGGGAAGCGGCCGGAGTGAGGGCCCTGATCACCGTGCCTCTGGTACGGGAGGGCGCCCTGAAGGCCCTGCTCTGGGTCCACGATCCGGAGCCGCGCGCCTGGAAGAGGTCCGACGCCGCCATCGCCCGCGACGTCGCCGAGCGCAGCTGGGCGGCGGTCGAGCAGGCCCGCGCCGAGCAGTCGCTGGTCGAGAGCGAGGATCATCATCGCCACGCCGTCGAGCTCAACCCTCAGGTGACCTGGACGGCCGAGGCCGACGGCCAGCTCAACCGGGTCGCCGACCGCTGGAACGTCTGGACCGGGACGAGCGGCCTCGGCGGGACCTGGGTCGACGCAATTCATCCAGACGACCGCCGGTCCAGCCTCGACGCCTGGGGCCTCAGCGTCGAGACCGGCGAGCCCTACGATATCGAGCACCAGGTCCGGATGGTCGACGGCTCCTGTCGCTGGGCGCGCTCGCGCGCTTATCCGCGCCGCCGCGAGAGTGGCGAGATCTGCCTATGGTACGGCACGACGGAGGACGTCCACGAGCGAAAGGTCGCCGAGGAGCATCAGCGCCTCCTGATCGACGAGCTCAACCACCGGGTGAAGAACACTTTGGCCAGCGTTCAGGGCATCGCCTTCCAGACCCTGCGCGGCGAGGTGTCGCTGGCCGAGGCCCGGGCCCGCTTCGAGGCCCGGCTGATCGCCCTGTCCGGCACCCACAATTTGCTGACCGAGGAGAATTGGGGAGGCGCTTCGCTCGAGCGGGTGGTGGCCGGCTCGATCGCGCATCTCGCCGGAGAGATCGGACGGTGCGACGTCGCGGGCGATCCGCTTCGGCTCGCGCCGCGCGCCGCGCTCGCTCTGGCGATGGCGCTTCACGAGCTCGGCACCAACGCCGCCATATATGGAGCGCTCTCGGTCGACGGCGGCCGGGTCTCGATAGATTGGACCCGGGAGGGGGATAAGCTTCACCTGATTTGGCGGGAGAGCGGCGGTCCGAAGGTCGAGCCGCCGGGCCGGCGCGGCTTCGGTTCGAGGCTGATCGAGCGCGGTCTCGCCGCCCACCTCGGCGGAACCGCTGCCCTTATTTTCGAGCCCGCGGGCCTGCGCTGCGACATCCACGCCTCGGTGGCCGCGATCCGGGCGTCGGAACGGGCAATTGGGTGAGCGGCGCCTCAGGATCCTCGTCGTCGAGGACGATATGCTGGTGGCGATGAACATCGAGTACATGCTGCTCGATCTCGGCCACGAGGTCGCCGGGCTCGCGAACCCCCTCACCCCAACCCTCTCCCCCTGGGGAGAGGGGGAGCTCAGCGATGTTGCCGGACGGCGTTACTGCCTATTCCTCTCTCGCGAAAACGGGGTGAGGATCGCCGAGACCGGATCGTATCCGTAACGGAGTTGCGCTCTGCGGACATGTGGTTATTCTGCGCGGCCATGCGGCTACTCGACAAGATGCTTCCGGGGCTCATCGAACGGGGCGAGCTCACCGTCATCGACCATAAGGGCAAGGCCCATCGCTTCGGCGCTCCCGATTCGAAGCTGAGGCCGGTGACGGTCCGGCTGATGGACGCCAGGGTCCCGCTCCAGATCGCCCGCGATCCCGCGCTGGGTACCGCCGAGACCTGGATGGACGACCGGCTTCGGATCGAGCAGGGCGAGATACTCGATCTCGTCCGGATCATCCGCCGAAACCGGCGCTGGGAGGAAAGGAGCCGGCCGAACGGCTTCATGAAAAAGACGGGCCGGCTTCGCCACCGTCTCGACATGCTCAACTGGAAATCGCGGTCGCTGAAAAACGTCCAGCACCATTACGATATCGGCAACGATCTCTACCGCCTCTTCCTCGATCCGGACATGCAATATAGCTGCGGCTATTTCACCGACCCCGCCAACGGCATCGAGCAGGCGCAGCTCGACAAGAAGGCCCATATCGCCTCGAAGCTTCTGCTGGAGCCCGGCCAGAAGGTGCTCGATATAGGCTGCGGCTGGGGCGGGCTGGCGCTCTACCTGAACCGGGTCGCCGACGTCGACGTGCTCGGTATCACTCTCTCGAAGGAGCAGCTCGGCGTGGCCCGGCAGCGGGCCGAGGAGGCTGGGGTCTCGGACCGGGTGAAGTTCGAGCTGATCGACTATCGCGACGTCGAGGGACAGTTCGACCGGATCGTCTCGATCGGAATGTTCGAGCATCTCGGCCCGCCCTTCTTCCGGACCTTCTTCGCTAAGCTGCGCGCGCTTTTGAAGCCCGAGGGCGTGTCCCTGATCCATACGATGGGCCGAATGGGCAAGCCCGGCACCACCGACCGGTTCATGCTCAAATACATCTTCCCGGGCGGCTATTTGCCCGCTTTGTCCGAGATCGTCGGCGCGAGCGAGCGCGAGCGGATGATCATGTCCGACTGTGAGGCGCTCCGCCTCCACTACATCCATACCCTCGTCGCCTGGTACGAGAAGTTCAAGGCGAAGGAAGCCGAGATCACGGCGATGTACGATCGCCGCTTCTACCGCCTCTACGCCTTCTACCTCGCCGCCTCGTCGACCATGTTCTCCGACGGAGCGATGGTCGTCTACCAGCTTCAATATCTGCGAAGCCGCTACGCCGCGCCGATGACCCGGGATTATATGCAGAAGGACGAGGCGCGGCTGAGGGAGAGGCAGGGGCCGCCTCCGGCGGGGTAGGCCGAACGAAACCCCTCATCCTGTGGGGAGAGGGGAAGCGAGGCCGTCAGTCTTGACCGTCCAGCCTCCTCCATGCTCATTGCCGAAAAACCTGGGGACCATGACCGATGTGGCTGCTCGACAAACTGCTCAAGAAGATCGTTACGAAAGGCGAGCTCACCGTCATCGACCATGACGGCAAGGAATATGTTTACGGCGACGGGAACCCCGCGCCGCACGGTCCGGTGCGGGTCCGCTTCACCGACAAGGGGGCCGCCAACCATGTCGTCAAGGATCCGCGGGTGGGCGCGGGCGAGGTGTTCATGGACGGCCGGATGGTCGTCGAGCAGGGCGACCTTCGCGATCTCGTTCTGCTCATCCGCTACAACGCGCCGGTGGAGCGCCAGGGGGCCCTGAAGCCGAAGGGGCCCCTTCGCCGGGGAATCGGCCGGATCGCCGGGCGTCTCGACCAGATCAACTGGAAGACCCGCTCGAAGCATAATGCCGAGCATACCTACAACCTCACCCGGCGCCTCTACGAGCTGTTCCTCGACGAGGACCGGCAATATACGATGGCCTATTATCGCGACCTGTCGAACAGCCTCGAAAAGGCCCAGCTCGACAAGAAGGCACATATCGCCTCGAAGCTCTATCTGAAGCCGGGAATGAAGGTGCTCGACGTCGGCTGCGGCTGGGGCGGCTTCGCCCTCTATCTCCACCGCATGTACGGCGTAGAGGTTCTGGGAGTCGCCCTCGCGCCCGACCAGGTCGATTTCTCGAACGAGCGGGCGCGCGAGGCCGGAGTGTCGGACAAGGTGAAGTTCGAGCTACTCGATTATCGCGACGTCCAAGGCCAGTTCGACCGGATCAGCAACGTCGGCCTGATCGAGCATCTTGGAACGCCGCATTATCCCGGCTTTTTCGAGCATATGCGCCGGCTCCTGAAGGACGACGGAGTCATGGTCTCCCATTGCTGCGGGCGAATGGGCGAGCCGGGAATCACCGACAAATGGACGAGGAAGTACATCTTCCCCGGCGGCTACATCCCCGCTTTGTCGGAGCTGGTCACCCAGGCCGAGAAGCACCGGCTGATCGTCACCGACGTCGAGGCGATGCGCTTCCATTATGCGCCGACACTGGCGGAATGGTACAACCGCACCGTCGCCCATAAGGACGAGATAATCTCGCTCTACGACGAGCGCTTCTACCGGATGTGGCTCTTTTACCTCGCCGGTGCCGAGGCGGCCTTCCGCTACGGCGGGATGGTCAACTGGCAGGTTCAATATGTGAAGCGCCGCGACTCCATCCCGATGACTCGCGATTATATGTACGAGGAATCGGCCCGGCTTCGCGACATCGAAGAAGCGCCGGGGTGGCACCTCGCGGCCGAGTAGGATCGCGCCAATCATGAACTAATCCTCTCCCGTCCTTCACGGGAGAGGAGGGGTCCGCCGCGAAGCGGTGGGAGGTGAGGGTCTGTACCGCTGACTCGGCAAGACCCTCACCCCCAAGCCTTCGGCTTGGGTCCCCCCTCTCCGGCGAAAAGCGGGAGAGGAGACCGCTTAATCCTTGCGCCGCTCCAACCGCGCCGCGCGCGCCGCCTGGCGTTCGTCCGGGCCGATCGAGCCGTCGCGGTTCGTATCGACCCGGTCGAAGCGCTGGAGGGCGGTCTGCTGAGCCTCGGCGAGCGCCACCCGGCCGTCGCGGTTCGAATCCATCGCCTCGAAGGCGCGGGCTCCGAACCGGGCCATCATCATCCCGCCGCCGCGGCCCCGGCCGCCGCGATGGGCGGCCCGGTCGCCCTGCCGCCCTGCGCGCTTCGCACGCCGGTCGCCGCTATCCCCGCGAGTCGCGCGCGGGGCTTCGAACTCGGCCCGGCTGATCATGCCGTCACTATTGGAGTCGAGCCGCTCGAAGCGCTGATCGCGGCGCTCCCGGCGGTCGGCGCGGCGCGCCTCGGATCGGGCGCGAACCTCCTCTCGGGTAACGAAGCCGTCGCGGTCGGAATCGACTTGGGCAAAGCGGGCCTGGACCTTGGCCGCTACAACCGCGCGGGTCTGCGGCTGGGCGGACACGTCCCGTCCCTCGCCCGGCTGGGCGGCGGCCGGCGCCAAAGCGAGCACGGCCACGGCCGTGCCCGCGAAAATTATCTTATTCATTATCAACTCCTTGGGACCAGGGAGGAGATTCTCCCTCCGGACCCTCCTGCTAGCAGGCGGCGGCTGTACCGGGCTTTAACGCGGGCTCCGCTCGAGCGTGCCGTAGCATCAGGGCGAGAAGCGCGGCGAGGATCAATGCCGGAGCGGGCAGATGGAGCAGGCCGAAAGTCTGGACGATCAGCGGCAGGAGGAAGGCGAGGAGAAGGACGAATGTGGAGCCGCCCTCCGGCTCCCGCCGCAGCCGCGCAAGCATCAGCAGAGCCGCAAGGCCCGGCACGGTCATGTCGTAGTTGAAGGCATAGGGGAGGACGAGGAAGGTGGCGACTCCGCCGGCGAGCCCCGCGGCCCGGCTGTCGGACGGCATGCGAAGCATCAGGGCCGCCACGGCCGCTCCGCCGGCGAGGATCTGCAGGGTCCAGGCGAGAAGACCCGGGAAGCCCAAAGCGGAGACGGTCGGGACGATGGTCGGCATCATCCTGAGGTAGAGGGTGCCGACATCGTCCACCATCGCGGCCTGAACTCCGGAAGTGACGGTAAGGTAGATGCGCCACATCTCCGGACCGAATAGCAGCAGCGAGAGAGCGGCGAGGCCGGCCGCGGTCGCGGCCGCGGAGGCGAATGCCCGCCACTCGCCCCGGCGGGCGAGGATCAGCGGCGCGAGGAGAGCCAGATGCGGCTTGACCAGCATCAGCCCGATCAGAATTCCGGCAAGGATCGGGCGCCGCGGCAGCAGGTGAAACGCGCCGAGCCAAAGCGCGCCGATGAGCAGGCCGTAATGACCGGCCCAGACGTTGAGCAGAGTAGCCGGTGCGATCAATGCGAGCCAGCCGGGCAGCCCCGCGTCGCGCAGATAGGGGCGGGCCGCGGCGGCGAAGGCGGTGCCGGTCAGTGCGAGCCACGCGATCAGAGCCGCCGGATAGGGCATGAGCCCGAAAGCCCAGGTGTAGAGCAAAGTCGGTGGCGGATAGGAATAATTGTGGGCGCTGAGGGTGCCGCCATATTGGACGTGCTGGTAAGCGCGATAGGAATCGACGTCGTAGAGGATCGCGAGATTGCCCTCGAGGGCAAGCCGGCCCGACGTGTAGAGATTTGCGAAGTCGCGCCCCCAGATCGCGTCGCCGCGGATCGAAGGGTAAGGCGTGAAATAGGTGGTGAAGGCGTCCTGGACGAAAAGAAGCGCTACCAGGGCGAACGCGAACAGCCACGCAACGGTCCACAGCCGCTGCCCTGGTTCAGGGCCCCGATTGCCGGCCTGTTTCTCGAGTGCAGAATTCACGCCCCCTCCATGTCGAGCAGAGCTAGGCGAACAGGGTTAATGAACGGTTAGGGTATTTCTTGCCTCCCGGTGCGAACGGAGGGGAGGGGGCCACGAAAGGCGGTCAAGGGGGGCTGTCGTGAAGTTCGAGGGTTTCGCCCCGATCCGGTTTTACCGAACCGGCTACCCCGCCGCCCCGCTTCGCGGGGTCTCCTCCCCGACGCCGCCGCCGCCGGGCAGGCAAACTAAAGGTTGAATTTCGCCGCCGGAGGAGGTTTGCCGGGGGGTGATGACCTCCACCCCGGCCGAAAGAGAGAGTGCCAGCGCCCGTCGGCCGCGCGCCTGGTGGGAGCATCCGGCGGTCGTGCTGGCCGCGGTGATGGCTTGCGGGGTGCCGCTGTTGTGGCCGGACGTGCCGCCTCTTGTCGACCTGCCCGGCCATATGGGCCGCTACCATGTCCAGATGGCGATCGGCGGCTCGCCGGAGCTCCAGGCCTTTTACGCCTTCAAATGGGCGCTGATCGGCAATCTCGGGGTCGATCTTCTGGTGGTTCCGCTCACCGCCCTGATCGGGCTCGAGCCGGCGGTGAAGCTGATCACGATTCTCATCCCGATCCTGACCGGGGCGGGCTTCCTGTGGGTGGCGCGCGAGGTGCATGGCCGGGTGCCGCCGACCGCCTATTTCGCTCTGCCTTTGACCTACAGCTTCCCCTTCATGTTCGGCTTCCTCAACTTCGCGCTCTCGATGGCGCTGGCCTTCCTCGCCTTCGCCTTGTGGCTGAGGCTGGCGCGGCTGGGGCGGCTGAAGCTTCGAGCCGGCCTTTTCGTGCCGATCTCGATCCTGCTCTGGGTCTGCCACGCCTTCGGCTGGGGAACGCTGGGCGTTATGGCCTTTTCGGCCGAGCTGGTCCGTCAGATCGACCTGAAGCGCACCATCTGGAAAGCGGGGTTCAAGACGGGGCTGCACTGCCTTGCGCTGGCGCCGCCTGTGCTGCTGATGCTGCTCTGGCGAAGCGGCGCCGTCGGCGGCGAGACGTCGGTGTGGTTCAATTTGCGGCAGAAGTTCCAATGGATCATGATGGCGCTTCGCGACCGCTGGTATTGGTGGGACGAGGCTTCGCTGGCGGTGATCTACATCGTCCTCGCCGCCGGCCTGTTCTACGGAAAGAAGCTCGAATATTCGCGCAACCTCGCCGCATCCGCAGTCTTCCTGGCGATCGTCTACCTCTGCCTGCCGAGAATCCTCTTCGGCTCCAATTTCGCCGACATGCGGCTCGCCCCGTTCGTCATCGCCGCGGCCCTGATCGCGATCCGTTATCGTCCCGCCTGGGCGGGCAAGGCGGGCTCGGTCTTCGCGGCCGCCGGCCTGCTCTTCACCGGCGCCCGCCTCGCCGGCAATACAATCAGCTTCTGGATCTACGACCGGACCTTCGACCGCGAGCTGGCCGCGATCGACCATATTCCGCGCGGCGCCAAGATCGTCTCCTTCATCGGGGTCGAATGCCGCAGGGACTGGGCTCAGACCCGGATCGAGCACCTCCCCGCTCTCGCACTGGTGCGCCGCAACGCCTTCTCCAACGAGCAATGGTCGATGAGCGGCGCCCAGCTTCTCACCACCCGCTTTCCGGCCGAACGAAGCTGGTTCTCGCGCGATCCCTCTCAGCAGGTGCCTGCCCGCCCCTGCAGGGGCGAGCAATGGCTCACCCTCGATCAGTCGCTCGCCTCGTTCCCGCGCGACAAGTTCACCCACGTCTGGCTGATCGACCCGCCAAAAGCCGACCCGGCGCTTCTGCGCGGGCTCCGGCCGGTCTGGCAAAGCGGCACGAGCGTGCTGTATCGGGTCGCCGATCCGAGACCGCTCCTCCCCGAGGAATCCGAATGACCGCGCCCGCCCTTTCCATCGTCGTGCCCTGCTACAATGAGGAAGCCTGCCTCGCGGAGCTTCACGGCCGGCTGACCGCGGCGGCGCGCTCCGCGGCGGGCGAGGATTACGAGATCGTCCTGGTTAACGACGGCTCGCGCGACCGAAGCTGGGCGATGATGCGCTCGCTCTCGGCGAGCGACCCTCGGCTGGTGGCGATCAACCTGTCGCGCAATCACGGCCACCAGCTCGCTCTGACGGCCGGGCTCGACCTGTGCTCGGGCACTCGGATACTGATCATCGACGCCGACCTCCAGGACCCGCCGGAGCTGCTGCCGGCGATGCTCGCCGAAATGGATCGGCGGGGCGCCGACGTCGTCTATGCGGTGCGGCGGGCGCGGGCGGGGGAGACGGCGTTCAAGCGGGGCACCGCCAAGCTCTTCTACCGCCTCCTCTCGAAGCTCGCCGAGATCGAGATTCCGCGCGACACGGGCGACTTCCGCCTGATGAGCCGGCGCTCGGTCGACGCCTTGCTCAGCCTGCCCGAGCAGGCGCGCTTCATCCGCGGGATGGTTGCCTGGGTCGGCTTCCGCCAGGTGCCGATCCCCTACGACCGGGCCGAACGGCATGCGGGGCAGAGCAAATACCCGCTTTCGAAGATGATCCGCTTCGCCCTCGACGCGGTCACCGGCTTCTCGACGGCGCCGCTCAGGATGGCGAGCCATATCGGCCTGTGGCTGGTCGCCGCCTCGGTGCTCCTGGTCGGCTATATCGCGGTCGGCTTCGTCACCGGCAGCGCCATCCAGGGCTGGACCTCATTGATGCTCGTGGTGGTCGTGCTCGGCGCGGTGCAGATGTTCGTGCTCGGGATGATCGGGGAATATCTCGGACGGCTCTACATGGAATCGAAGCACCGGCCGCTCTACATCGTCGCCGAGATCGCGGGCCATGCCGGCGGCGAGCCGAGCCTCGGTCATGTCGCTCACGCCGCTGAAGATCTGGGAGCGCAGACGATCGCCACCAGCGACACGCCGGGCGGGAAGGGCAGCCTTC
The DNA here is from genome assembly GCA_038257735.1 of Sphingomonadales bacterium. Taxonomy (GTDB): domain Bacteria; phylum Pseudomonadota; class Alphaproteobacteria; order Sphingomonadales; family Sphingomonadaceae; genus Allosphingosinicella. The sequence goes on from JBBSIZ010000006.1 coordinate 61,777, forward strand.
CGATCGCGTAGCGCTCAAGCCCGAAAATTCCCTGGAACAAGGTATTGAGCGCCGCCGGGGGCAGCTTGTCGTCGCTATCTTCCTTCCTGCGCACCTTGCCGGCGAAGCGCGCCGCGGCGGCCAGCGGGAAGAGCAGGCTGTTGAACCAGCTCATCATCTCAAGCTTTAGGCCGGCGGATTCCACCACCGCTTTCAGTGTCTTTCTCGTGTAGCGGCGCTTGTGGTGGTTGACGACGTCATGGGCGCTCCACATCCAGGGATGGGCCGGCACCGCGATCAGGATGCGGCCGCCGGGGCGGAGCTTGCGCGCGATGCTCTCCAGCGCTTCCCGGTCCTCCTCGACATGTTCGAGCACGTCGAGGATGGCGACGAGATCGTAGGCCTCGTCCTCCACCCCGATCAGTGCCGGCAGCGGCGAGTCCATGACGGCGTGGCCGAGCCGCTTGCTTGCGATGGCTCGGGCGGCGGGATCGATCTCGATCGCGTCCACCCGGCCGAAGCGCTTGAGCATGACGATATTGTGGCCCGTCCCGCAGCCGATTTCGAGGATCCGCGGATCGCCGGGAAGCGGGAGCCGCCGTTCGATCAGGCTGGCGAGTATCTCCCGCCTGGCCCGGTACCACCAGTGCCGGCTGTCGAGCTCGGCCATACGGTCGTAGACGATTCGCTCCATCAGATTCCGGCCATATCAGCCGAATACCCATTGCCGGTTGAGCGCGAAGGTCACCGCGGGCGTGACGAACAGCATCGGCAGCAGCGGCCACCAGGTCGGCCCCTCCAGAAGGTCGGTCAGGCTCCATACCCACAGGCTGTTCAGCGCCAGGCTGACCAGCGAGACGATCAGGAAGCGCGTGGTGCGCTTCGCCATATTGTCGCGGCTGCCATGGCCCTTGAAGCTTATCGTGCTGTGGAGGACGTAACCCAGCGCCATGGCGACGGCATAGGCCAGCAGATTGGAGAGGAGCGGATCGACCCCGTAATAGGTGGCCGGAATGTAATAAGCGGCGCCGCCGACGAGGGTGACGAAGCCGCCGACCAGGCCGAAGCGTATCACCTGCTCGAATACCGGCGGGATCGCGCCCTGCAGCTTCATGTCCAGCGCGCGTCCTTCCTTGGCCGGCTTGCCCTTTGCCGTGCAGGGACTAATGCGGCGGCGAGGGGTTGAAAAGGGTTCATCGGATGGAGGGGCTGGAGCGACGCTGGCGCTGGTGGGTGCTGCTCTTCTGGCTCGCGACCTCCGCGATCCTCCTGTGGATGCGCTGGGGCCCGATCAACGCCTTCTGGCTCGGCGATACCGACGACAATATGCGGATCATGCAGGTCCGCGCGCTGATTTCCGGCCAGGATTGGTACGATCTGCGCCAGCACCGGCTCAACCCGCCCTTCGGCGCCGACATCCACTGGTCGCGCCTCGTCGATCTTCCGCTCGCCGCCATCAAGCTCGCGCTCGCGCCCCTGGTCGGCGGGCCGGCGGCGGAAAAGGCGGCGGTGGCTCTGGCGCCCTTGCTTCCGATGGCGGCGGCGATGGCGGCGGTCGCGGTGACGGCCAGACGGCTGATCGCGCCCTGGGCGTTCGCGGTCGCCATCCCGATCCTGCTGTGCGGCCAATCGGTCCGCAATCAATGGGCGCCGCTCAGGATCGACCATCATGGCTGGCAGCTCGCTCTGCTCGCCGTCGCAATCGCCTCGCTGACCGACCCGAAGCGGGCGCGGGGCGGGGCCACGCTCGGAATCGCCACCGCGCTTTCGCTCGTCATCGGCCTCGAAATGCTTCTCTATCTCGCTCTGCTGGGCGGGGTCGCGGTGCTGATGTGGGTTCGCGATCCGGCCGAGGGGCGGCGTCTCGCCACCTACGGCGCAAGCCTCGCCGGCGGGACGGCGCTCGGCTTCCTGCTCTTCGCTTCCTACGCCAACCGGGCGCCCGTCTGCGACGCTTTGTCGCCCGTCTGGCTCTCGGTAGCGGCGGCGGGCGGAGCGATCGCGGTCGGGATGGCCGCTTCGGGGCCGCGCTCCTGGCCGCTCCGCCTCGCCCTCGCCGCGGCGGCGGGCCTGGTGCTGGCGGCGGGCTTCGTGCTCGCCTGGCCGCAATGCCTCGGCCGCCTCGAAGGCGCCTCGCCCGAGCTTGTGCGATTGTGGCTCGGCAACGTCCGCGAGGCCCGGCCGCTCTACATGCACGGCTATTCGACCGCGATAACCGTCGCCGCTCTGCCGGTAGCGGGGCTGATCGGCTATGCGGTCATGCTCTGGCGCAGCCGCCGCGACGAGACCAGGCTCGTCGCCTGGGCGGCGACCGCGGTACCGGCCCTGCTCGCCGCCCTCCTTCTTCTCTGGCAGAGCCGTGCCGGGCCGGCGGCGCAGCTTCTCGCCGTGCCGGGGGCGACGGCTCTCGTCTGGCTGACCATCGTCAGCCGCTTCATGCCGGTGCGGGTGGCCGGCACCGTCGCTTTGTTCCTCGTCGCCTCGGGCCTCCTTCCCCAGCAGGTCGTCCGCTACTTCCCGCCCGATCCGAGGCCGGGGATGAACGTCGTCAACAAGGCCAACAATCTCTGTCCGTCCCTGGCGGCGCTGAAGCCGGTGGCGCAGTTGCCGCGGGGGCAGGTGCTGACCTTCGTCGACCTCGGGCCGCGCCTGATCGCCGTCACCCACCACGACGCGGTGGCGGGCCCCTATCACCGCAACGGCCGCGACATCATCGACGTGATGCGAACGTTCCGCGGCACCGCCGAGGCCGCCCGGGCGACGGTGATGCGCCGGGGGATCGACTATGTGCTGATCTGCCCCGGCCTTTCCGAATCGACCATCTATGCCAGCCAGGCCAGACAGGGCTTCTACATGCAGCTGGTGCGCGGCAAGGCTCCGGACTGGCTCCTGCCGGTCCCGCTTCCCGCAAAATCGCCCTACAGGATCTGGCGGGTCGTCACACCTGGAAGCTGACCGCGATCCCGTCGATCACGAACTGGGCGGCGAGGGCGGCGAGAATGACTCCGAGCAGGCGGGTCAGCATCGCTTCCATGCGGTGGCCGAGAAGGCGCATCAGCCAGCCGGCGGCGAGCAGGGAAACGAGGGTTATGAGAAGCACCGCCCCGAGGGCGGCGAGAACCACCAGGCTCTCGTCGAAACCGTCGCTTCGGGCCATCAGGAGCATGATCGACGCGATCGAGCCCGGGCCTGCGATCATCGGGATCGCCATCGGGAAGACGGAGACGTCCTCATGCTCCGGATCGGCGTCGACCTCCCGGGCGCGGCTCTCGCGGCGCTGGGTGCGCTTCTCGAACACCATTTCGAGCGCGATCAGGAACAGCATGATCCCGCCCGCGATCCGGAAGGCGGCGAGGCTGATCCCGAGCATCTTCAGCAAATCCTCGCCGAGCAGCCCGAAGAAGAGCAGGATTCCGGCGGCGATCAGCGATGCCCTGATCGCCATCGAACGGCGCTCGGCCGAAGTCGCCTCGCGGGTCAGCCCCGCGAAGATCGGGGCGCAGCCCGGCGGGTCGATGACCACCAGGAAGGTGACGAAGGCCGAAAGGAAAAGGGCGATCATGGGCGCCGGCGAATCGGCAAGGCAGCGGCGAGCGGTCCTGTCGCTCCGGGCGCCTTCGAGTCCGAATGTCTGGAGATGCTCACGCCGGTCCGATCTTCCGCATTGCCCAAGCTTCGCCTTAGAGGAAAAGCTCGGCGGCAGCGAGCCTGGGGGCTTCGGCATCCTTGGGCGAAAGGAGGGGGCGGCTTTCCGTCGGCCATAGGATGCCGATGTCCGTATCGTCCCAGGCCACCGATCGCTCGCAGGCCGGGTCGTAATAAGCGGAAGCCTTGTAGAGAACGTCCGCGGTTGCGCTGAGGGTGAGGAAGCCATGAGCGAAGCCGGGCGGAACCCACAATTGATTGCCCTTGTCCGCCGAGAGCATCACTCCGAACCAGCGGCCGAACGTGGCCGAGGCCCGGCGCATGTCGACCGCGACGTCGAATATCTCGCCGGCGGCAACCCTGACCAATTTGCCCTGCGCGCTCGGCGGCAGCTGGTAATGGAGGCCGCGCAGCACGCCCCGGGTCGAACGGCTCTGATTGTCCTGGACGAACTCCACGTCCGAGCCGACCGCCTCGTCGAATGCGCGTTTGTTGTAGCTCTCGGTGAAGAAGCCGCGCTCGTCGCGAAAGACTCGCGGAGTCAGAACCAGCAACGGGGCGAGACCGGTCTGCTCGATCAGCATGTCCTGTGGCTCTCCTTCGATGTCTGGCTTGCAAGGGGAGGAGTCACTCGGCCTCGACATGGCGGAGCGGCCGCGACGATTCCTCCTCCACCGGCTCGTCCGGGCGGCGCCGCGGTATCGGCGGGACCATCAGCGCGCAGCCGAAGGCGAAGACCGCTGCGATCGCCGCGGTCCGGATCGGATAGTCGACGATCGAATGGGCGAGGACGATACCGATCATCACCGAGCCGGCGCGGGCCATCGCCGCGCCCTCGAAGTCCCGGGTCCAGACCAGATACGATCGCCGTCCCCACCAGAACAGGAAGGCGAGGATGAGCAGCAGGCCCGCCGCTCCGAGCTCGAGCACCGCTTCCAGATAGTCGTTATGGGCATGATTGGCGAATTGCCGGGTAACCTTGCTCGGATCCTCGTAGCGCCGATAGACGGTCGAGAAGGTGCCCAACCCGGTTCCGAGCGGGAAGCTGTCCTCGATGATCTCGGTCGTCGTCGAGGCGAGGACCCGCCGGCTCGAAGGCTGGGAGGCGGCGTCCGCTTCCAAGGCTTCCTTGCCCAGCGGGCCCTGCAGCCCGGCAAAGGCGAAGGCCAGGGCCAGGACGGCGAGAGCGGTCCACCAGCCTTTCGCTACTCCGCCGGCTACCGTGCGCCGGTAGATGAGGACGCTGGCCACCGCGGTCGGCACGGCGAGGCCCCAGCCCGCGAGCGACCCGCTGATGGCGATTCCGGCGACGATGAAGATCGCGATGGCGACGCTGATGATCGCTCCGCCGCTCCGCTTGGAACGCGAGCGGCGAGTGGCCATCCGGCCGGCGATGACCGCGGTCAGCGGAAGCCCGCAAAGAAGCAGGGTCGCCTCGTGATTGGCGTTCGCGAAGAAGCCGACCGGCGACGTTCGGTTGGTGACGCTGTAGAGGCGAAGCGGCGAATCCGGTCCACCCATGAGCTGGAAGGCGCCCAGCACCACCGAAGCGCCGGTCACCGCCAGCAATATCGTCGGCAGCAGCCGCCTGTCCTCGTTGGGCAGGCGCAGCACGAGCAGGAACATCGCCGCGGCGGGCAGCAGGTGGAGCAGCGAGTTCAGGGTCCAGGACGGCGCCAGAGAGGCGGAGAGCGTCGGCGGCTCCATCCCGATCAGGCGGAACGCCTCGACCACTTCGACGCGCAACGGGGCCGATCCGAGGCCTGGGGGAAGCGGGACGAGGCTGATAAGGCCGACCAGGAGCAAGGCGCCGCCGATCCACAGCGGCCCCCTCGCCCCGTCCGGCAACGCGAAATCCCGCCGCCAGAGGAGCGCCACGATCAGGCCCAAAGCGACGAACTGGAGAAAGGCGTTCGCCGCGATGCCCGCCGCGCTGGCGCCGCCGAGCAGCAGGCAGGCGGCGAGATAGACGGCCGCCGCCACGGTCCAGAAGCCGCCACTCACCGGCTGATCTCCATTCGAGCGATCTCCAAATTGACGACGGAGGCGACGTCGCCCGGCTCGGCGACCAGGCTCAGCGACTGGCCGGGACAGCCGGACGGAATTGTGAAGTCCATACTGAACCGGCGATCGTCAGCGCCGGCCCGGCCCATGTCGAGCAGGCCGATCTGGCTCCCGCCCGGCAGGCAGGTCAGCCGCCAGAAGATCCGGCCGGAGGTGATTCCGTTGGGGCTGCGGGCGATAAGGCGCAGGCTGTGGCGTCCGGGCGGCAGAGCCAGCATCTGCTCGGCGAGGGTGAGATTTCGGCCTCCGAAATAGGCGACGTCGAGATAGGCGCGCTGGCCGTCCCTGACGGGCTCGGCCCGTCCGGCTTCGACGTCGCTGAAGGTCCAGCCGAAGGGGCCGGGAGCGCGCTGACCGTGGAACTCGCCGTCGAACATGAAGCGGTTCGAAGCGCGATCCCGCGCCGGAAGGGCGGAGAGCCAGGTCTGCCGGGCCCCGACATAATCGCCCGCCGAGGCCTGGGTCTGGAGGATGAGCTGGCGCTCCAGCATCAAGTCCCCGTTCGGCTTCAGCTTGCGGATGCGTTCGAAAAGGTCGCGTGCGTCGCTCGTGGCGAGCTTGTGCTTACCGGCGGCGGCGAAAAAGTCCTGTTTCCAGACCGGATTCCCCGCGAGGATCGTCGCCAGCGCAGCCCGGCCGCGGGGATCGGCGACGAGCTTGGTGAGCTCGGGAAGCAGCGCCGCCCGCATTTCCTCGTTGCGGCGAAGGACGAAATCTATTTCAGAGAGCGCCTCGGGAAAGCGTTCGGCCCGGGTGTAATAGATCATCAGCTGCATTCGGGCCGCCGGGTGGGAATAGCGGCGGCGGCGGACCTCCTCCATCAGCGAGATGGCGCGGCGAAGGTCGCCTTTCTGCTCGGCCGCCCTGGCCTCGACGAAGAAGGGCTCGAAGGCCAACGGCAGGCGGGCGAGGCCGTCGAGCGCCTGCCGCTGCATTTCGTCGGTCATCCGGATCGTCGGCTGCAGGGCGGCGATGGCGAGGACCTTGAGCGTCGGCGCCGGATCCTCGGGCGGAAGCGACGCCAGTGCGGCGGCCGCCGACATGGACAGGCCCGAGGCGGCGGCCTTGACGATAAGCCAGGCGATCAGCGGCGATGCGGCCGTCACCGCCCAGGCCGCGACTCGCCGCCCGGTGCCCCGGTCGTCCCCCTGTTCGCTCGCGGCCATGATCAGCCTTTCAGAAGCTCGATCTGCTTCTTGGGCGAGTCGCCCTCGCGATAGGCATAGGCGTCCTCGCCATAACCGTAGCCGTAGCCGTAGCCGTAGCCCACCTTGAGAGCGTTGAACTTGGTCAGGATGGCGCCCATCAGCCGGGCTTCGGAGGCGCGCAGGCGGTTCACCGCATTGAGCGCCGCGGCACGGCGGATGGCGCCGGCTTCGATCACCATCAGCGTACCTTCGGTGCTCGACGCCAGCATCGGAGCGTCGGCGAGGCCGAGCACCGGCGGGCTGTCGATGACGATATGGTCGAAGCGCTGAAGCGCCTCGTCCAGTATCTCCTTGAACCGGGCGGAGGCGAGCAGCTCGGCAGGGTTCGGCGGGATCGGGCCGCTCGGCAGAAGGAACAGACGCTCCATCTGGGTCGAATGGACGCATTCGGCGACTTTCTCCGATCCGGCCAGAAGGCTGGAAAGGCCCTGGCTGGTCGAGCTCGGGCCGCGAAAGGTCGGCTTACGCAAATCGGCGTCGATCAGGAGGACCGAGGCGCCGAGACTGGCGAGCGTCTGAGCGAGCGCGAGCGCCGTGCTCGACTTGCCTTCCGAGGCGCGGGTGCTGGTCACCAGCAAGCTGCGCGGAACGCCATGGTCGGTCGAGAATTGCAGCGCGGTTCGAACCGACTGATAGGCCTCGGATATCTGCGATCGCGGATCCTCGAGCTGCTCGCGGACCGCCAGCCCCTTGGCGACGCCGGGGATGACCCCTAGCGAGGCGAGTCCGAGCTTGGTTCCGACATCGTCCGGGGTCTTGATCGTATCGTCGATCCACTCGATCGAGAAGGCGGTGCCGAGGCCGAGCAGAAGCCCGATGCCGAGGCCGATCATGATGTTGAGCGGCAGATTCGGCTTGAACGGTCCGCCCGGCACTTGCGCCCGGTCGACCACCGAAACGACATTGGCTCCGACGCCGCCGGCCACGCCGACTTCCTTGAAGCGCTGGAGAAGGGCGTCGTAGAGGCTGCGGTTGGTGTCCACCTCGCGCTGCAGGATCGTGTACTGGATGCTTCGCTCGCGAAGCGCCATCAGGCCGGCCTTACCCTCGTTCACCTTGGCCTGGAGCGCATTCTCGCGGGCGAGGGCCGCCTGGTAATCGGCCTGGAGCGTGCCGGAGGCCGAACCGGACACGCTGCTCCTTTGCCGGGCGATCTCCTTGTCGAGGGAGTCGATCTGGCTTCGAAGCTGAACCATCTCCGGGAACTCCGGTTTGAACAAAGCGAGCTTCTGCTGATATTGCGCCTCGAGTTGAGCCCGCTGCTGCCCCAGCGCCTGGACCGTCGGATCGCTGATCGCGGCGGCGCGCGACTGGGCGCCGGCGCCTTGGCGGAAGCGCTGTTCGGCGGCGATCCGGTCGCTTTTCGCCTGGGCGAGCGAATTGTTGGTCTGGATCAGGGTCGCGGCGTCGATCGACTGCTCCTGCCGGACGCTGCCGGTGCCGCCGGAATCGACGGTAAGAGTGATGATCCCCTGCTTCTGGGCATAATCGACCAGCTGGCGCTCGGACTGCTCGAGCCGGGCCTTCACGGCCGCGATGCGCTGCTGCAGGAAGTTGCGTGCGTAAGAGGTCGCCTCGTAGCGCCGCTCCATGTTCGACTGGATGAAATTGTCGGCATAGGCATTGGCGAGCCGGGCGGCGAGCTCGGGATTGTCGCTCTCCACGGAGATGGTGATCAGGCTGCTGTCGCGCTGCGGCTGGATTTCGACGCTGCCCTGCACCAGTCCTGCGGCGGCGGCTTCGCGCGCCGGGCGCAGCTGGTCCTGGTCGAACATGTCCGCATTATTGGCGAGATTGGTGCTTCGAGCGACGCGCTCCGCCAGCGACCGGCTCTTGAGCAGGCCGACCTGAGTGTTGAGGAAGCCGCGATTGTCCAGCTGGTTCGGCTGGACCTCTCCGATCTCCTTGCCGACGACCTGCACGCCCTCAGGATTGACCTCGATGGTCGCCTGGGCCCGAAAGAGGGGGGTGATCAAAAGCGACAGGACGATCGCGGCCAGCAGGCAGGCGACGGCGATGCCCGCGATCAGCCACCACCATTTCGCGACGATCCGCCAGATCTCGTTGATGTCGAACCGGGAATCGGACTTGTCCGGCCGGCCGAAGGCGACGTCGGTCAGGCCGGTATGCGCCGGCAGCCGTCCACTCGAATCGAATGGCAGTACGGCGCCCTGGTTCGGGAGATATCCCCCATGGTTGTTCATGATCTTCGAATCCTGTCTTTAGATTCCGAATCGCCCTTAAAAGGGGCGCAATATGCCGAGGAGCGGGAGGGCTCCCATCAGGTCGCGATACACCGCTCGCGCCCGGTTGCCGTCCACGATGACGATGTCGTTGCCGTAGATGATCGGATCCTCGGCCTTGGCGCGGCGGATGTCCTGAAGGTCGAACGCCCCGGCAAGGCGCTCGCCGCGGATGGTGCGGAAGACGACGACTCGCGACGGGTTGGCGTCCTCGGTCGTGCCCTTCGCCATGGCGACGGCCTGGAGCAAAGTCGTCGGACCCTTGACGATGAACTGGCCGGGATTGCGAACCGAGCCGTCGACCGTGATCGTCTGCTCGGCGCGATCCTTGATCGCGACCTGGACGTTGGGAGACTGAAGATATTTCTGCGACAGAGCGGCGGCGATATCCTGGCGCAGCTCCTGCGTGGTGCGTCCGAGCGCCTGGACCGAGCCGAGCAGCGGGTAGTCGATCCTGCCCTGGGCATCGACCTTATAGTCGCCGGACAGCGATTCGACCTGGAAGACCGAGACGGAGATCGTGTCGAGGGCGCCGATCGGATGAGAAGCGTTGGCCACCGGCTGCGACTGAACGTCGGGGGCGGCCATGACTGCATCGTAGGGAACGGAGCCGCCGCGGCCCGTGCAGCCCGTGATCGCCAGGGCGGCGATGACGAGCAAAGCAAGGATCATCAGTCCGCTGAGGGAAAAGTCACGCTCTTCATGCCGAAACGCTCGCATGTTCATCTTTCTCCGGTCGGGGGCCGACGGCCCTCTACACAATCCATGGCTTCCGTGGAACTGCCCATGCGCCGATTCGGCGCACACCCTTCCCTGCGGAAACGGTGCCCGCGCCGCCCCTCAAGGCGAGCCGCCTTTATCTCGTTGCGCCGCTTAGCTTATTTCTCGATGGCCGTCCATAGTCCGGCGTTTTCCGAGGCTAAAAGCTTGCAACTGCGGCAAAACACCAAATATCGGCGACCCGAACGTCGCCGGAGTCGCCGTAAGTGTTGAGTCGACTGTTTTCGAAGAGCCGAATCTCCCGGAGCCGAAGCGGCGCGCCGGGCGGCCGCGCTTATGCGATCGGCGACGTCCACGGCCGGCTCGACCTTCTCGCCGACCTGCTCGTCCGGATCGAGGCGGACGATGCGCGGCGCGGGGCGGCCAAGACCTGGCTGGTCTTCCTCGGCGACCTCGTCGACCGGGGCCCCGACAGCCGCGGGGTCGTCGACCTGCTGGTGAACCGGCCGCCCGCTTTCGCCCGCAACCTGTTCCTGAAGGGCAATCACGAGGAATTCTTCCTTGGAGTGCTGGGCGGCGATGATTCGAGCGTCCAGAACTGGCTCGCTTATGGCGGCACCGAATGCGCTCAAAGCTACGGCCTCACCTCCGGCTGGATGCTGAACGCGACTCCGACGGCGATCATGGAGCGGCTGATCCGGCAGGTGCCTGAAAGCCACGTACGATTCCTCGACGAGATGCATGACAGCTTCCGCTTCGGCGATTATCTGTTCGTCCATGCCGGAATCCGTCCGGGCGTGGCCCTCGACAGGCAGGTCGGCCGCGACCTCAGGTGGATCCGCGAAGGCTTTCTCGAGGACCGAAGCGATCATGGAGTGATCGTCGTCCACGGCCATACGATCGTCGACCGGCCGGAGGAGCATCCCAACCGGATCGCCGTCGATACCGGCGCCTATCGTTCGGGCACCCTGACCGCGATCGGGATCGAGGGCGCGGAACGCTGGTTCATCGAGGCGCGCGAGCCGGGACCGGTCGCGGCGGCGTAGTTCCTGCGAACAGGCCGGCGCGGCTTGGCATCCCCTCGTGCCGCCTTTAAGGGGCGCGAACTTACTTTCACAGCACCCGGGCGGCAGGGACCATCAATGAAGATCCTCGTGACCGGCGCGGCCGGCTTCATCGGCCATCATGTCGCCGACCGACTTCTGCGTCGAGGCGACGAGGTCATCGGGATCGACAATTTCAACGATTATTACAGCGTCGCCCTCAAACGGGACCGCGATTCGAAGCTGCGCCGCGACCATGAAGAGGCCTTCGCCTCGATCGAGGCGGACTTCGCCGACGACTCGGCGCTCGAGCGGGCGCTGGACGGGGCGGAGTTCGACCGAATCGTCCATCTCGGCGCCCAGGCGGGGGTGCGCTATTCGATCGAGAATCCGCGTGCCTACGTCCAGTCGAACCTGGTCGGTCACGTCAATCTGATGGAGCTCGCCCGCGGTCGCGGCGCCTCGCACCTCGTCTACGCTTCCTCCTCCTCGGTCTATGGCGGCAACGACACCTTGCCCTTCCGGGTCGAGGACCGGGTCGATCATCCGCTCTCGCTCTACGCCGCCACCAAGAAGGCGGACGAGCTGATGAGCGAGACCTACGCCCATCTCTACCGCCTGCCGCAGACGGGCCTCCGCTTCTTCACCGTCTACGGCCCCTGGGGCCGGCCCGACATGGCGATGTGGCTGGTCACCAAGGCGATCTTCGCCGGCGAGCCGATCCAGGTCTTCGGCGAGGGCAATATGCGGCGCGACTTCACCTACGTGGACGACATCGTCACCGGAGTCGTCGCCGCCCTCGACAACCCGCCGCCCGACGACGGCGAGCCCAAGGCGGGCGGCAGCCGAGGGCCTCACCGGATCTACAATATCGGCAACAACCGCTCCGAGGAGCTGACTCGAATGATCGAGCTGATCGAGCAGGGCTGCGGACGCAAGGCGGAAAAAGTGCTGATGCCGATGCAGCCGGGCGACGTCCGCGACACTTATGCCGATATCAGTGCGATCGAGCGCGACCTCGGCTTCGCTCCGACGACGTCGATCGACGAAGGCGTCCCGCGCTTCGTCCAATGGTACCGCGCCTATCACGGCGTCTGAGCGCGCCTCTTCCGCAGAGAGGGGCGTTAACCAGCGACTCCGGCTCGCGCCCTCCCGCGGCGTATGTGAAGCCACATCAGGATTCCGGGAACGGCCAGCAAGGCCGGAATCAGCCCGCCGATGAAGATGACCATCTGCCACGGCGTGCCCATCCCGCTGCCGTCGTGGATACTTCGAATCAGTCTGGCCGTCGTCTCGGGCCGCGGAGCCTTTGGCGGAGTCGCCGCGGCGGAGCGGTCGTCGACCGACACGTCGGCAGTGCCGCCGGGCCGGGCGAAGGCGATTTTCCACTTCGGCTCCGATTCGCCGGGCCATGTCACGCTGACGAGGCCGCCGCTCGCCAGCGGTCGCGCCGAAGCCAGCGCTTCCTCTGGGCTCAACCTGGTCTCGACCGGCGGAAGCGCCGCCATCCGCCGAATCCGGTCCACCGCCGAGGGGCCGGCAGGGTCGCCCGAAAGCACGGCGAAAAGGTCGGGAAGGAAATCAAGGCGCCGGTGAAGGAGAGCATCGCCAATGGCAGGGCGATCCACTTGTGGACCTGGAACCAGAGACGGCGAAGGCGGGATCGGGTGGGGTCGGGCATGTGAGGGGGCTAGAGTAACTGCGAATGATATCAATAGCATATGGCCGACTCCCCGCCGTGCCGCGGGCTAGACGGTCAGAGCGTCCAGCGCTTCACGCCGGGGAGGTCGCGGCCCTTGTAGAGGTGCTTGAGATCGGCGAACAGGCCGCCCTCGGCCACCAGCCCGGCCAGCCGGGCGTCGTCGAGCTCGGCATAAGCGGAATGGGGCACTGCGACCAGGACGAGGTCGTAGCTCTCTTCCAGGGCATCGGCGGCAAGGTCGATGCCATATTCGCGGCGAGCCTCGGCCGAGTCGGCGAGCGGATCGTGAATTATGACCTCATGGCCGTGCTCCTGGAGCCGACGGACCACGTCGATGACCCGGCTGTTCCTGAGGTCGGGCACGTTCTCCTTGAAGGCCAGGCCCATGACGAGGGTCCGACCGGTCCGTCCGAGGCGCTCGTGCAGTCCGTCCGCCACCCAGGCGCCCATGCCGTCATTGGTCGAGCGGCCGGCGAGGATGACGTGCGGGTCCAGGCCGAGCTGCTGGGCGCGGAAGCTGAGATAATAAGGATCCACTCCGATGCAGTGGCCGCCGACCAGCCCGGGCTGGAAGGGCAGGAAGTTCCACTTGGTGCCGGCGGCGGCGAGCACGTCCCAGATCGAAATGTCGAGCTTCGAGAAGATCTTGGTGATCTCGTTCATGAAGGCGATATTGATGTCTCGCTGGGCATTCTCGATCACCTTGGCCGCCTCGGCGGTCTTGATCGAGGCGGCGCGGAACACGCCGGCGCTGGTCACCGCGCCGTAGATCGCGGCGAGCCTCTCGGTCACGGCCTCGTTCTCGCCGGCGACTACCTTGACGATCCGATCGACCGTATGTTCGCGGTCGCCGGGATTGATCCGCTCGGGCGAGTAGCCGAGGAAAAAGTCGCGCCCGCGCCGGAGCCCCGACACATCTTCGATCAGCGGCCCGCAAACCTCTTCGGTGACGCCCGGATAGACGGTGCTCTCGTAGACGACGATCGGCTTGCGCGCAGGATCGAGCAAGGCCGCGAGGCTTCGGGTGGCGCTCAGCACCGGCCCGAGATCGGGGCGGTTGTCGCCGTCGACCGGGGTCGGCACGGTGACGATATAGATGTCGGCGCCGGCGGCATCGGCGGCGCGGCCGGTCAGCCGGAGCGGCGACGCTGCGAGCTTTTCGCTCTCGACCTCGTGGGTTCGGTCGACTCCGAGGCTCAGCTCCTCGATGCGCTTCTCGTCTATGTCGAGGCCGACGACGTCGAAGCTGCGGGCCAGCGCGACCGCGAGCGGGAGGCCGACATAGCCGAGGCCGACGACCACGATCTGCTCTGAGCGGGACGCGTTCATGCAACGATCATTCCGGGAAAGGAGGGCGGCGGGATCGCCTGGTCAGGGGGCGCTAACATTCGAGGGTGAAAGAAATGTCAAGCGCGGGGAACCACCTTGGGTTCGGTGCCGGTGGCGATGCCGCTACGATGAAGAGTCGCGTTCCGGCCGATGAGCCAGGCGCGGTTCCGGGCGGTGAGGGTCTCGAGGAACGAGCGCGGCTTCTTCATAAGTTTCTTCGTGTTCGGGGTCATTCCGATGGCGGCGGCGAGCTCGGCGACGAAATGGACGCAATTATGCTTGTCGAGATCGTAGTTCGGCTGCTTTGCGGATCGCCACCGTTCGATCGTCGCCATCACCCGGTCATATTCTGAGTCGGTGAGGGAGACGGTGAAGTGGCGGTCGCTGCCCCTGACATAGCCGGCGCTATGGTCGGTAATCACCTTGCCGGCGACCTTGCCCCACAAAATGGCGGGACTGGTCGTCTTGGCGGTGAAGCCGTAATCCTCCTCGATTCGCGCCCCGCCGCGATCGAGCGTGCCTTCGACGATGACGAAGGCATGGGGGAAGCTCGCTCCCAATTCCTTGGAATAAAAGGTGATCGACACCGCCGCCCATCCCGGCGCAGCGGCCAAAACGAGAAAAGCCGCGGCTAGAAAGGCGGCCAGGCGCGGCAGGCGAAAGCTAGGGATCACCGGTTCCTCCCCAAAGTCGGTTCGCGAAACCTCTGAAACAAAAAGCCATTTCGAGCAATCCCAACTTAGTGTCGCCCTTGTGCAACAGTGAGCCCGACTTCCATCGCGAGCCCGATCCAATGCCGCCCGGCCCTTGCCGAAAGATCGGCTAAGCCACTGAAGAGAAGAGGCCTTTCCTCGTTTGCAGCGGAGTCAACTTTCGGGATAGACAGGTCGAGGCGCCTCGACTAGATAAAGTCTCGAAATCGAGACGATCAGACTCGGGTACGAAGGGAGAAGCTGACGTGGCTTTTAAGGGACTTATTGCTGCGGCCGCCTCGGTGGCCTTGATGACGACGCCGACTCTGGCGGCGGCGCAGGCCACCTCGGCCGCTGCCCGCTCCGCCGAAGTGGCGCCCGCGACGGAGACCGTCGAGGGTGATCAGCTTCGCGGCGGCTTCATCATTCCGCTGATCGCGCTCATCGCGATCATCCTCGGCATCTGCGCCGGGACCGACGTCTGCGGCGGCGACGACGACGATCTGCCCACCAGCCCGTAAGCTGAGGCAGACCGTTCACTGAATTCGAAATGACCGGACGAAGCTTGGCTTCGTCCGGTCATTTTCGCGTCTGCGCGGCGCGCTTTCAACATCGCCCGTTCGCGGCGGCAGCCGAACCTTTCCGCGCAGCGATCAGGCGGCAGAGGGCAAACTCCGTCGCTAGATGGCGACTTTGCCCCCTCGCCCCAGCCCGAGCTTTGCGAACCTTTTGCAATGAATAGGTAATTCTCACGATTTCCGTCACAGACTGTCGCTTTCCCGCAACAGTCGGCCCCTTTCTCTCTGGGCGCCTGAACCAAATGGCGGCCCTGGCGTTCGGGTCAGGCTTCGTAAACCAATCCGGGACTACGGAGCGCAACGGGTTTTCGATCGGGTCGCCATTTTCGAGGGTAGACAGCCTCGGAACCCCCGATTAGGTAAAGCCCGAAATCGAGAGATCAGGGCTCGAGTACGAAGGGAGAAGCTGACGTGCGTTTCAAGGGACTAATTGCTGCGACCGCATCGGTTGCGTTGATCGCTACGCCGACAATGGCGGCGGCGCAGGCCTCTACGGCCGCTGCCCGCAGCGCCGAAGTCGCGCCGGCGACCGAGACCGTCGAGGGCGAGCAGCTGCGGGGCGGCTTCATCATTCCGCTGATCGCGCTCATCGCGATCATCCTCGGCATCTGCGCCGGGACCGATGTCTGCGGCGGCGACGACGACGATCTGCCCACCAGCCCGTAAGGGTTCTGTCGGGACGTCAGCTACGTCTTGAGTTTTTGGCCGGATGAAGACAATCTTCGTCCGGCCATTTTTCTTGTCCTGCGCAAAAGGTTGCCGTCGTGCGTGAAAGGCCCCGCTTGCGCCGTCGAACGGCTCGCTCCACACCCTTCCTCCTGCTCGCCTTGGGCTGCGTCGAAGCGGTCGCTCAGCCTTCATCCGTCCCCACCACCCCTTTCGAGACGGGGGCTGTCTCCATCGCCCCACTCAAAGCGGCGGCCTCAACCACCTTGCGCAAGGACGACCTTCGGGTGGCGCTCGTCGCCTACCGGCTGGCGTTCGCCGGCTCGGCCCTGTGCCCCGACCGCTATCCGCTCACCGGGATGCTCTTCCATCACCTCGCCGAATATGAGCCGGTCGACCGGCCGCTGATGGTCGCCCGGCACAATCTCGATCGCGGCCCCGGCATTCTGACCGTGCTTGCCGACACCCCCGCCGCGCGCGCCGGTCTGGTCGCGGGAGACGTCCTTCTCGCGGTCAACGGCCGGCCGCTGCCGACCGGAGCATCGGTCGCCGCGGAGCCCAAGCGGGAGAAGTGGCGCCGCCTCGCCGACGAGGTCGAAGCCGAGTTGGAGACGGCGCTTCGCCGCGGTCCCGCCGACCTTCGGATCCTGCGCGAGGGCGTGGAAATGACGATTCGCCTCGGCTCGCTTCCCGCCTGCCTTGGCCGGGTTCGCCTCGCCCGATCGACCCAGGTCAACGCCTTCGCCACCGGCCGAACCGTGGTGATGACGACCGCCATGCTGAAATTCCTGAAGAGCGACGAGGAGCTCGCAGTCGTTCTCGGCCACGAGCTCGCCCACAACATCTTCGGCCACCGCCAGATGCGCAACGAGGAGGGCGTCCTGCGCGGCCTCGGTATCAAGCCTAGCGCCGTCTGGAAGCGCGAGGAAGCCGCCGACCGATTCGGGCTCAGGCTGATGTCGGCGGCCGGCTACGACCTCGACGCCGCTATCCCCTTCTGGCGCCGCTATCTCGGCAAATATGACTGGTTTCCGCAAATCTTCCGAAGCCATCCGAGCCTGGGGGCAAGGGAGCGGATCGCGGGGGAGGAGATAATGGCGATCCGGAGGGAGAAACCGGGGCTGTAGAGCGTCGGGCGTTAAGTTTGAATCGTCATCCCGGACTTGATCCGGGATCAACCTTTTCGCGCCGGCTCACGAAAGGCAGGTGGATGCCGGATCAAGTCCGGCATGACGAGACCGGTGCGGATTTAGCGCCCGAGGCTCTAGCGGCGGACCCTAAACCTTCGTCCGCAAAGACCAAAGCTCCGGAAAGGCCCGCTTGCCTAGCGTCGACTGGAGGTAGGCGACCCCGGCCGTGCCACCGGTCCCCCGCTTCAGTCCGATGATCCGTTCCACCGTCAAGACATGCTTATGTCGCCAGCCGGCAAGCGAATCGTCGATGTCGACCAGCTTCTCCGCCAGCTGGTAAAGCGCCCAATGCCGCTCGGGCTCGCGATAGACCTGGGCCCAGGCGGCCTCCACCGCCTCGCTCGGACGATAAGGCTGGCTCCAGTCGCGATCGAGCGTTTCGGGCGGCAGGTCCAGCCCGGCGCGGGCGGCCGCGCGATTGGCTTCGTCCCACAGGCCCGGCTGGTGCAGCGCCTCGAGCAAAGCGGCATAAGGCGCGCTACCTTCTTCCTGGAACTTGAGATGGCCGCCGTCCTTGAGGCCGAGCCGATATTCAAACTCGCGGAACTGGGCGGACTGGAAGCCGGAGCTGGAGCCGAGCACGGCCCGGAAGCTGGTGTAATCGAAGGGCGTCATCGTCGCCAGGACGTCCCAGCTCAGGGTCATCACCGCCTGTATCCGGGAGACCCGGGAAAGCGCCTTGTGGACTTCGATCAGGCGGTCCTGCCGGATCATGTCCAGCGACAGCTTCAGCTCGTGGACGATCTGCTTGAGCCACAGCTCCTTGGTCTGGTGGATGATGACGAACAGCATCTCGTCATGATGGCTCGAGACCGGATGCTGGGCGGAGAGGAGCTGGTCGAGCGAAAGATAGCCGCCATAGGTCATCGAGGCGGGCGTGTCGGTCATCCCTCAGCCGTGGGTCGCGAAGACGGAATGGCGGCCCGCCGAGTCGAACGCCATCACCTGGTAGCGCTGGCGGTGGTCGTGGCCGACGTCCATGCCCGGCGATCCGGCGGGCATACCTGG
The DNA here is from genome assembly GCA_038257735.1 of Sphingomonadales bacterium. Lineage (GTDB taxonomy): Bacteria > Pseudomonadota > Alphaproteobacteria > Sphingomonadales > Sphingomonadaceae > Allosphingosinicella. The sequence goes on from JBBSIZ010000006.1 coordinate 79,844, forward strand.
AACGGCCAGCCCTTTGACGCCCTTGCGCCCCGATGCGACCAGACGCTTGATGTCCTCGGGGGGAACATGGCCTTCGACGACCACGCCCTGGATGAGGGCGGTGTGGCAGGATTGCAGCCCCGCCGGAACGCCCCCCGCCTTCTTCACGGCCGCCATGTCCGGAGCGTCGACCACCGGCAGCTTCCTTCCGAACGCCGCCTCGATCCTTTTCGCCCATTCCAGACAGCAGCCGCAGCCGGCATCGCGCCACATGACGTAGCCCGTCGGGGCCGCGGCTTGCGCCGCACCGGGCAGCAGCGGCAGCGCCGCGGCGCCGCCGATCAGGCCGACCATCGTCCGCCGGTCGATCATTCTCTCTCTCCTCACAAGCGCTCCGCGCTCGACACCACGTCGGCGGCCCGAAGCGCCGCCAGTATCCGCATCAGATGCTGCACGTCGTGCACCTCGATGTCGAGATGGAAGGTGTGGAAGCTGCCGTCGCGGCTCGCCTGCTCCATCGACACGATGTTGGCGCCGTGCCGGCCGAGGATCCCGGCGATCACCGCCAGCGAGCCCGGCTCGTTCTTGATGACGATGCACAGGCGCGCCGTTCCGCCGTCCGATTCGTCGCCCCAGGCGAGGTCGAGCCAGTCAGCGTCTACTCCGTCGGCGAGGCTGTCGCAGCCGATGACATGGACCTCGATCTCGGTCCCCTCGCGCCTGAGGCCGACGATCCGGTCGCCCGGAATGGGGTGGCAGCATTCGGCGAGCTGGAATGCGACCCCAGGGGTCAGGCCCTTGATCGAAATGGCGGTGCGCTGCGGCGGCGGCTTGACGCCCTCCTTGCCGGTCGAGCCGGGTATCAGCGCCTCCATCACCGCGACGTCGCTGACCCGCTTGAGCGCGATCGCCTCCATCAAGGCGGCGTCGTCGTTGAAATGAAGCCGTTTCAGGGCTTCGGTTATCGCTTCCCAGCCGAGCGGCTGGGGCAGGCGCTGGACGATCTCGTCGAAAATCTTATGGCCGAGCTGGACCGTCTCCTCGCGCTCCTTCGACTTCACGAACCGCCTGATCTTGGCCCGCGCCTTGCCGGTGACGACGAAGCTGAGCCAGCCCGGCTGCGGATGCTGGGCCTTGGAGACGAGAATTTCGACCTGGTCGCCATTTTCGAGCGGCGTACGCAGGGGCATCACCCGCCCGTTGATCTTCGCGCCGACGGTCTGGTCGCCGAGGTCGGTGTGGACGGCGTAGGCGAAGTCGACCGGGGTCGCGCCCTTGGGCAGCTGGATCAGCTCGCCCTTGGGGGTGAAGGCGAAGATCCGATCCTGATACATCGCCATTCTTGTGTGCTCGAGCAGTTCCTCCGCCGATCCGGCATGTTCGAGTATCTCGAGCAGATCGTCGATCCATGGATGCTGGGCACCCGCATCCTCCTCCTCGCCTTCCTTATAGGCCCAGTGCGCGGCGAGACCGTGCTCGGCGGTGGCGTGCATGTCCTGAGTGCGGATCTGGATCTCGATCCGCATCTGCTCGTCGTGGATGACGGTAGTGTGGAGCGATTTGTAGCCGTTGCGCTTTGGGGTGGAGATGAAATCCTTGAACCGCCCCGGCACCACCGGCCAGCGCTGGTGGATGAGGCCGAGTGTCCGGTAGCAATCCTCGACGGTCCCGACGACGGCCCGGAAGGCCATCACGTCGGACAATTGCTCGAAGCTTACGTGCCGTTCGGCCATCTTGCGCCAGATCGAATAGGGATGCTTCTCGCGTCCCTGCACCTCCGCCTCGATTCCGCTGGCCTCGAGATGGGCCCCAAGGCCGCGGCCGATTCGGGCGATGAGATCGCCTTCGCCCTTATGCAGCTGCTCCAGCCGGCGGGAGATGGAGGCGTAGGCGTCGGGCTCGATCTCGCGGAAGGCGAGAGTCTGCATCTCCTGCATGAACTCGTACATCCCGATCCGCTCGGCGAGCGGCGCGTAGATGTCCATCGTCTCTCGGGCGATGCGCTTCCTCTTCTCTTCGCTTGCGATGAAATGGAGGGTGCGCATGTTATGCAGCCGGTCGGCGAGCTTGACGAGAAGCACCCTGATATCGCCCGACATGGCGAGCAGGAACTTCCTGAGATTCTCCGCCGCCCGCTGGCTCTCGCTCTGAGCCTCGATCTTGCTGAGCTTGGTCACTCCGTCGACCAGCCGGGCGACGTTGGCCCCGAACAATTTCTCGATCTCCTCCGCGGTCGCAACCGTGTCCTCGATCGTATCGTGGAGGATGGCGGTGACGATCGTCTCGTCGTCGAGATGCAGGTCGGTGAGGATTCCGGCCACTTCGATCGGGTGGCTGTAATAGGGATCGCCCGACGCCCGCTTCTGGGAGCCGTGCGCCTTCATCGAGAAGACATAGGCGCGGTTGATCATCGCCTCGTCGGCGTCCGGGTCGTAGGCCCTTACTTTCTCGAGAAGCTCATATTGTCTAAGCACCGCACCAACATGGGGTGGCGCGGTTCTGCGTTGCAACACTATTCGGGCATTGATGGGCTTTTGGAGGGTCGGGCTGTAAATCCTCCCCCGCATTTGCCGGGGAGGATTTCGGGGTTCAGCGGGCGCGGGCGTTGCATTTCCCCAGCTCGGCCGAGTCGAAGGGCCGGCCGCCCACGGTGAAGCTGAGCAGAGCGCCGACCTTGCGGACCAGCGCCGGGCAGTCGACCGCGGGTCGGCTATTGCCCTGGGAAGCGCCGCAGCCGCCGGAGCCGCATCTCCAGACGACCCCCTTGACGATAAACCGCGCCGCAGGCGGTGCGGCGGCGGGCTCCGCCCGATATTGCACCCCGCCGGCGAAGGCGATGCCGCCGAACAGCGAGAAAGCGAGGAAGAAGGCGAGCAGGGAGAAGGTGGATTGCCGGGCCATGACAGGCTCCTTTCAGTTGCGATATGAAACTTAGTGCATATATCAGTCCCAATCTGCAACCGGAAAAATGTCTCTTATGTTGCGGCGGAGAAAAAAGCTAAGGTCAGCGGATGAGCCGTGCGGAGCAATTGCGGGAGGTGTTCGCGGAATGCGGCATCGGTGCCGCCCTCGAGGTGGTCGGAGAGCGCTGGTCGTTCCTGATCCTGCGCGGTGCCTTCAACGGACTCAGGCATTTCGAGGAATTCCAGACCAACCTCGGGATCGCCCGCAACATCCTGTCCAACAGGCTCGGCCGGCTGGTCGAGCATGGCATATTGCAGCGAGATCCCGATCCAGCGGACCGCCGCAAGGTCACTTACCGACTGACTGAGAAGGGACGAGATCTTCTTCCGGTCCTGCTCTCGCTCCGCCAATGGGGGGAGCGCTGGATTTCCGGCCTGCCGAGCAATCCGGTTCTGGTCGACCGCTACACCCGCCAGCCGATCGCCCCGATGATCGTCCAGTCCGCCGACGGCCGGCCGCTCAGCCTGCGCGACATGGAATGGGTTGACCGCGACGAGTTGAGGCGCGAGACCGACGCGGCCTGACGCTAGGCCGGCTTCACCCGCATCGGCAGCGATTCGAACAGCTCCGGCTCGCCCGTCCGGCGCGCGCCCTCGATCTCCAATATCCTGAACTTGGTCGCGACTCCGCCCGGCGCCGAGAAGCCGCCGCTTCGGCCGTCGGCGGCGAGCACCCGGTGGCAGGGCACCAGGATCGGCACCGGATTGCGGCCGAGCGCAAGACCGACCGCTTGGGCGGCGCCGGGTGCGCCGATTTCGCGGGCAAGGTCGCCATAGCTTCGAACCTCCCCGCACGGGATCCGCCGTGCCGCCTGCCAGACGCTGCGCTCGAAGGCCGAGCCTTGGGGATCGACCTTGATGTCGCCGAGGTCGGTCCTGCCGCCTGTCAGTAAGCTCGCGATCCGGGCGATGGCTTCGGCCGCGAAGGAAGGGGGCTCGGCCTCGACGGCATTCGGGAAGCGCCTGGCCAGAGAGGCCCTGGCCGTTTCGTCCGAGCTTTCGGGAAAGGCCGCTCCAACGACAAGGCGGCCGCGCCATATGAGGGCGCAGCGGCCTATCGCCGTGTCGAAGAGAGCAAAGCCCTCCGGAGGATTATTCGTAGTCGCCGCCGGCATTGTTGTTGCGCGGGGGAGCGGCCGCGGTCAGTCGAAGCGCCTCGGCCGAAGCGGAGAGCGAGCCGACCTCGTCCGGCGCCTCGTCATCGTCCACCTGGACCCGCTGAAGGCCGGAGATCAAAGCTTCCTCGAGATGCTTGGGCTTCACCGTCTCTTCGGCGATCTCGCGCAGCGCGACGACCGGATTCTTGTCGCGGTCGCGGTCGATGGTGAGCTCGGCGCCCCCCGAGACCTGCCGCGCCCGCTGGGCCGCGAGCAAAACCAGGTCGAACCGGTTGGGGATCTTGTCGACACAATCTTCGACGGTAACGCGCGCCATGAAAGCAGCTCCGCTTAAGCAATATTGCTGGGGGGAGCCGGGGGGATACGGACGAGGGGGAGGAAAGTCAATGATCGGGGCGACTCGAAGCAGAACATCGGCGCGGGGGCTTGCTCTCCTCGCCCGAGGCTAGCATGGCCCCGCCATGGCGGAAGCAGAAGCGCAGGAGCCGGGTCTTTCGCTCGATGTAGCGGGCAACCGGCTGACCCTCCTCCCCGAGGGCCCGCAGCGGCTCGACGCGCTGCTCGAGTTGATCGCACAGGCCAAAGAGAGCCTGCGCTTCCTCTATTATATGTTCATGGACGACGCTTCGGGGACCAGGGTGCGCGACTCACTGATCGCGGCGGCCGGGCGGGGCGTCGAAGTGTCGCTGCTCGTCGACGGCTTCGGCTCCACCGCCAATCGCGACTTCTTCCGCCCGCTGGAGGCCGCCGGGATCGCCTTCTGCCGGTTCAGCCCGAAATTCGGCCGCCGCTATCTGCTTCGCAACCATCAGAAGCTCGCTTTGGCTGACGGCGAGCGGGTGATCATCGGCGGCTTCAACGTCTCGGACGATTATTTCGGAACGGTCGAATCGGGTGCCTGGCGCGACATCGGTCTCCACGTCGAAGGCCCTTCCGTCGCCTGCCTCATCGGCTATTTCGACAGCCTGTTCCGCTGGACCCGCAACCCCGACGCGCGGATCCGCGACATCCGCCGGCTGCTCCAGCAAAGCAGCGTCACCCAGGGCAGGCTTCACTGGCTGTTCGGCGGGCCCTCGCGCCGGCTCAGCCCCTGGGCGCGGGCCGTCCGCCGCGACATGAGGAGCGCCCGGCGGCTCGACCTCGTCGCCGCCTATTTCGCGCCGAGCTTCGGAATGCTTCGCCGGCTCTCCGGCATCACCCGCAGGGGCGGGGAGGTCCGGATCGTCACCGCATCGAAATCCGACAACAACGCCACCATCGCGGCGGCGCGCAACACTTATTGGTGGCTGCTCAAGCGCAGGGTCCATATCTTCGAATATCGGCCGACCAAGCTTCACACCAAGCTCTTCGTGGTCGGCGACGTCGTCCATATCGGCTCCGCCAATTTCGACATGCGCAGCCTCTTCCTGAACCTGGAGATGATGCTTCGAATCGACAATTCCGCCTTCGCCGACGCGATGCGCCGGTTCGTCGACGCCGAGGTAGCGAGCTCGGAGCCGATCACCGTGGAGAGCCATCGCCGCAACCGGACCCTGCTCAACCGGCTGCGCTGGGCGATCGGCTATTTCATCGTCGCCGTCGCCGACTACGGGATCGCGCGGCGGCTGAACTTCAGGGACGTGGGGCTGCCGAAGCCCTGACGTTCAATCCCGCCAGGCCCAGAAGAGGGTGGCCGGAGGAACGTTGACCCATTCGAAGCCGCGGTCGATCCGGTCGAAATAGGGAGCGATGAAATCGCGCACCTTTGGCGAGAATTGGTAGACGAGGAAGGCGCCGCCGGGCCGCAGCGCCTCGGCCGTTTCCTCCGCGATCTTCGGACCGATTCCGGGGGGCAGGGTCGAGAAAGGCAGGCCGGAGAGGATGTAATCGGCATGCTCGAAGCCGAGATTTCCCATGATCTCGCGAACGTCGGCGGCCGATCCGGTGACCGCGCGAAGCCGGGAATCGCGGATCTTGGAGGTCAGATAGGACGTGAAATCGGCATTGGTGTCGATGGTCAGCAGGATCGCGTCGGGGGCGAGCTTCTCGAGAATCTTTTCGGTGAAGGTGCCGACGCCCGGGCCGTATTCGACGAATAATTTGCAATTCGCCCAATCGACCGGGGCGAGCATCTTGTCGATCAGCATCTTCGAGGACGGAATGACGGAGCCGACCATCACCGGATGCTTGACGAACCCCTTGAGGAACATCAGCCAGGGACCGCCCTTGGCGCCGTTGCGCGCATAAGCGCGGGATCGTTGAGCCTGTTCGCCGGGAAAGGTCATGGGGGGGGTTCCGTAATTAGGGAAGCTATGTGCGTTGGCAAATCAACGCACCGATGGCAAGGGCGGGGCGGCCCGCGGCCCGATTTCGGGCGAATCCGGGACGAACTGCTATATTTCCGGGATTTGTCCCCAAATGGTTCCTGCCGCCAGCCTCACCCGGGAGCGTTTCGCGTTGCTTTTCGCGGTGATGCTGGTCGCCGCCTCGGGAAATACCGCGATGCAGTCGCTGATGCCGGCGATCGGGCGCGAGCTCGGAGTAGCGGATCTGTGGGTGGCGGTCGCCTTCTCGCTGTCGGCGGTGATCTGGGTTCTGATGGCGCCTTATTGGGCGCGCCGGGCCGATCATCGCGGCCGTCGGGCGCTGATGCGGCTCGGTCTTTACGGCTTCATCGCCTCTTCGCTCATCTGCGGCGGGATCCTCGCCGCCGGACTGCACGGACTGGTTTCGGCCACCATCGTCTTCGTCATCTTCGTCTTGGGCCGGGCCGTCTACGGCGGCTGGGGCTCGGCCTCGCCGCCCGCGGTCCAGGCCTATATCGCCGCCCGTACCGAAGGCGAGCAGCGTACGGCCTATCTCGCCGCTCTGGCCTCGTCCTTCGGCCTGGGTACGATCATCGGCCCGGCGATCGCGCCTTTGTTCATCTTCGAGCCCCTTGGACTGTCCGGACCGCTTTTCGTCTTCGCCATTGTCGGGGTCGCGGTGCTGATGCTGGTGGCGCTGCGCCTTCCCGACGACACGCCCGGCTCCGCCGCGCGCGGCGAAATTGTCGACTATCCCTCGATGGGCGGCTTCCTTGTCGGAAGCCGAGAGCGTGGCGGCGAGAGACGGGATCGGCTGCGCTGGCGAGACCCGCGAGTGCTTCCCTGGCACATCATCGGAGTCGTCGGCGGCCACGGCAACGCAGCCTTGCTCGGGACCATCGGCTTCCTCGTCATCGACCGCTCGGGCGTTCCGCTCGCCGAAGCGCAGCAGTCGATCGCGATCGTCCTGATGGCCGGGGCCGGCGCGACCCTGCTCGCCCAATGGGGCCTCATCCCGTTCCTGTCGCTAAGGCCGCGCCAGCTCGTCTTCTGGGGGCTGCTCGCCGCCGCCGCCGGAAGCGTTCTGACCGGCTTTGCCGCCACCATGTACGGGATGACCCTCGGCTTCGCGGTCGCTTCGGCCGGCTTCGGCCTGTTCCGCCCCGGCTTCACCAGCGGTGCCTCCCTCGCCGTCCGCCCCGATGAGCAGAACGCCGTTGCCGGCATGGTCACCTCGGTCAACGGAGTCGCCTATATCGCGGCGCCCGCCGTCGGGGTTTTGCTCTATGGGCTGTGGATGCCGCTGCCGTTCCTGGCGACAGCGGCAGGATTGCTGGCTCTGGCTTTATGGGTGTGGCTTCGGGTGCGAAGCTGACTGACCCCCGGGACGATATGCGTGTAGGAACCGCGGATTCCGGGTGTCGCGAGATTCGCGGCTCCGCCTCCGGCCAGCTCGGCCTGTTTCCTTTTTTGCTTCCGAGGACGATTTCCTGTCATGTTGATCTCGCGTTTCCTGCGTCTCCCCTCCAACGATATGGCGATCGATCTCGGGACGGTGAACACCGTCGCCTACGTTCGCGGGAAGGGGATCGTGCTCAACGAGCCTTCGGTCGTCGCCCTCGAGACGATCGATGGAGTCCGGCGAGTGAAGGCCGTGGGCCGCGACGCCAAGCTCATGATGGGAAAGACGCCCGAGCACATCCAGGCGGTCCGGCCGCTGCGCGACGGAGTGATCGCCGATATCGATGTCGCCGAACAGATGATCAAGCATTTCATCGACAGGGCCCATGGCGGCCCTTCCCGCCTTGGGCGCCATCCGGAAATCGTCGTCTGCGTCCCGTCCGGCTCGACCTCGGTCGAGCGCCGCGCGATCCGCGACGCGGCGACCAATGCCGGTGCGTCGAAGGTCTGGTTGATCGAGGAGCCGATGGCGGCGGCGATCGGGGCCGGGCTGCCGGTCACGGAGCCGGTCGGCGCGATGGTGGTGGACATCGGCGGAGGGACCACGGAGGTCGCGATCCTGTCGCTTCACGGCCTGGCCTACAGCACCTCCATCCGGGTCGGCGGGGACAAGATGGACGATGCGATCGCGGCGGCCGTCCGCCGAAAGCATAACCTTATGATCGGCGAAGCGACGGCGGAGCGCATCAAGCTCGAGATCGGAAGCGCGCTCCCCCCTCGAGGCGAGGGCGAGGCGATCCGGGTCCGGGGGCGTCATCTGTCGGCCGGAATGCCTCAGGAGATTTCCATCAGCGAGGCCGAGATCGCCGACGCCATAGCGGAGCCGGTCAGCCACATCGTCGGAGCCGTCCGAACCGCGCTCGAGAATACCGCGCCCGAGCTTGCCGCCGACATCGTCGATCACGGTATCGTCCTGACCGGCGGCGGCGCCCTGCTTCGGCGGATGGACGAAGCCCTCTCGAAAGCGACCGGCCTGCCGGTAGCGGTCGCCGAGGACCCGCTGACCTGCGTCGCGATGGGCGCGGGCCGGGCGCTGGAAGACCCCGAATATCGAGGCGTTCTGTCGGAGGCTTAGGCGCATCGAGCGCGACGGAGTGGATCGCTCTGGCCTGGGCGCTCGACGTCACCCTGACGGCGTTTCAGTACGTAGACGGTGACAGTATACATCTGCCGATTATGGGAATGCCTGCCCGTGGAAGGATAAATGTAGACTGTCACGGTTTTACCCGCCGTCGCGGTTTTGCCCGCCTGGTCAGAGAATTCCCGTCATCGCACGCACGTTGGCCACCACCTGTGTGGCTGCAATTTCATAGCTGTCGATCGTCGACTTCACCTGCTCGACCGAAAACCCAGGACGCAGCGCCTGGAGTGTCAACGCCTTCTCAATGAGCGCAGACTGTGTGCGAGTGCCGAAGATTACGCCTTCTACCAAGGAGGTGTCGACCGAACGGTACAACGCTGGTTTGCCAGCACATCCCGAGAGGATGACTCGATACTCGCCTTCATAGTGCCATTCCCGCGACTTCGTAAGTAATATTGGGCGGCTCAACTCGGCTGGAGGGGCAGTGAATCATCGCAAGTCCGGAACATTATCGCTATACGTGACCTGACCGGCGTCCCCAAAGTCGTTGAGCGAGCGAAGCGCGTCGATAAGCTGGGCTCGGTAGCGGATCGCAAACCCATGGTGGGTGCTCGAATAATGGCCCCACATAAGGTGACTGTCCCAGTGTTCGGCGAGACACAAGACGTAGGTCTGCTCTAAAAGATCCATGCGTGGCCGCAGCCGGGTGTTCCAATCAGCCGCCGTACCCGAGAAAGAAGCCCAGGCGTTGGCGAGCTTATCCGGAGTTCGGTGCGGAGCGTAAGTTTCATGCCATGCGTCAAACTCGGCACGTGTCGGCACGCGGGAGACAAACTTGAACTCGAATGGATCGTTGAACGAAAGCGCAGAGCTAAATTTAAGAGAGCCGTCGACTACAGCCTGGTCGAAGATATCGAGCAAATCCGTATCATTTCCGCCCACGAATTTATAAAACATCTCTGGTCCCGACTGAGCTTTTCTACCCTCTCCCCGGCGGGGAGAGAATAGGGTGAGGGGGACCGGCGTCTGCGATGGGCCTCCGATGCCGAACCCCCTCTCCCCGGCCCTCTCCCCCCTGGGGAGAGGGGCCTAGAGCGGCCGACCCATGTCAGTATAGCCTATTCCGTCCCCTTCGGCCCCCGCGGAGTCAGCATTCCGGGCGAGATGAAGCCTATGCCGCCCGTGCCCGCGCTCATCGCGTCGCGCTTCAGGCTTTCCTGGATCTTCTCATATTCCCTCTCCATCTCCGGGGTCACCGAGGCTCGGGTTTCGTCCAGCGCCATCTCGAAATCCGATCCGGTGACAAGGGACGCCTCGAGCGAGCCGCGCAAGGCGAAGAGGCCGGCGCGTCTCACCAGATCCTCGAGGTCGGCGCCGGTGAAGCGGTCGGTTCGGGCGGCGAAGCTGCCCAAGTCGACATCGTCGGCGAGCGGCATCTTCGCGGTGTGGATGGAGAGGATCTTGCGCCGGCCCTCCTCGTTCGGGACGGCGACGTAGATCAGCTCGTCGAACCGGCCCGGACGAAGCAAAGCCGGGTCGATCAAATTGGGACGGTTGGTGGCGCCGATCACGACCACCGAGCCCAGATCCTCGAGCCCGTCCATCTCGGCGAGGATGGTGTTGACCACGCGCTCGGTCACCTGCGGCTCGCCCAGCCCGCCGCCGCGGGCGGGCACCAGGCTGTCGAGCTCGTCGATGAAGACGACGGTCGGCGCGACCTGGCGGGCGCGGGCGAACAGTCGGGCGATCTGCTGCTCGCTCTCGCCATACCATTTGGAGAGCAGGTCCGAGGATTTGGTCGCGATGAAATTCGCCTCCGCCTCGCGCGCCGTCGCCTTGGCGAGCAGGGTCTTGCCGGTACCGGGAGGGCCGTAGAGAAGAAATCCCTTGGCCGGGCGGATGCCCAGGCGCTTGAACGCCTCGGGGCTCTTCAGCGGCAGCTCGACGCCTTCCCGAAGCCGCTCGCGCGCCTCGTCGACCCCGCCGATATCGTCCCAGCGCACGGTCGGCGCCTGGACCATCACCTCGCGCATCGCCGACGGCTGGACGCGCTTCAGCGCCTCCTCGAAGTCGCTGCCCTTGACCGAGAGATTGTCGAGTACCTCGGGCGGGATCGTGCCGTCCTCGAGGTTGATCTGCGGCATGATCCGGCGAACCGCCTCGATCGCCGCCTCGCGGGTCAGTGCGGCGAGGTCGGCACCGACGAAGCCGAAAGTGCGCCGGGCCAGCTCGTTGATGTCGACGCCGGTCTCCAGCGGCATTCCCCTTGTGTGGATGGCGAGGATCTCGCGCCGCCCGCCCTCGTCGGGAACTCCAATGACGATCTCGCGGTCGAAGCGGCCGGGCCGGCGAAGCGCCTCGTCGAGTGCCTCGGGCCGGTTGGTGGCGGCGATGACGACGAGATTCTGGCGCGGTTCGAGCCCGTCGAGAAGGGTCAGGAGCTGGGCGACGAGGCGCTTCTCGGTCTCGCCCTGGACCTGGCCACGCTTGGGCGCGATCGAATCGATCTCGTCGATGAAGATGATCGCCGGGGAGGCCTTGGCCGCGGCCTCGAACACCTCCCGAAGCCGCTTTTCGCTTTCGCCATAGGCCGAGCCCATGATCTCCGGCCCGGCGATATGGAAGAAGCTGGCGTCGCTCTCGTTGGCGACGGCGCGGGCGAGCCGCGTCTTGCCGGTTCCGGGAGGCCCGTAGAGGAGGACGCCCTTTGGCGGGTCCACGCCGAGCCGCTCGAATATCTCGGGATAGCGAAGCGGAAGCTCGACCATCTCTCGAAGCTGGTCGATCGTGGTGCCGATTCCGCCGAGGTCGTCGTAGGTGACGTCGGCGCGCCTCGTCTCGGTCGCCTCGGCATATTCGGGGCGAAGCTCGACTTCGGTATTGGCGTCGATATGGACGATGCCCTTGGGCGCCGTGGAGACCACCGTAAGCCGGATCTCCTGAAGGGCGTAAGCGGGCGCGTTCAGCATCTGCCTGAGCTCGGGCGGGATGTCGCCGCGCTGGATCTGCTGCTGGCCGGTGGTCGCGACGACGTCGCCGGCGGTGAGCGGCTTCATCCCGAAGCTTCGCTTCAGCGCCTGGGCCGAGCCGTGAAGGCGCAGATTCTTCTGGGCGGGAGCGAAGACGACCCGCTGCGCGGCCTTGGATTCGACCTTGCGTAAAGTGACGAAATCGCCCGAGCCGATCTCGGCATTGGCACGCTGGAGGCCGTCGAGGCGGATGATGTCGAGCCCCTCGTCCTCCGTATAGGGACCGACGGCGCGCGCCGGAGTGGCGCGCTTGCCGGTAATCTCGATGACGTCCCCCTCGGCGAGCTCGAGTTGCGCCATCAGCCGCCGAGGCAGCCGGGCGAGGCCGCGGCCGCTATCCTCCGGCCGCATCGTCGCAACCTGCAGCCTCTCCGGCTGCTTTTCCTCGTCCGCCATTCTCGCTTGTCCCTTCGCTGCTCTTGGCAGTCAGATAGGAAAGGACAACGGACCTGCCACCCCGGGGGGTTCCGCAATCCCGTAAAAAAGGGGAAACCGATTCCGTCATGCCAGCGAAGGCAGGCACTCCGACGAGCGAAAACGCCGCCGCTTTTCACCCGCCGGGGCTCCAGCCATCGCTGGGAGGGGGCGCAAAAAAAGGGCCGGTCCCGAAGGACCGACCCTGATAGTTTTTAGGAGAGGATGCCTGAAAGGCACGCCCTTTCTCTTCCCCCGGCGGCCATTGTGCAAGTGCGAAGAAATAGGCTAAAGATGCAATTGTTGCATCGTGGATTGGCTGGGTTTAGCGCTTGTTATTAGCCCGGCGGCTCTTAGGTGCAGCGCACGAGAGAGACCCTTTTCATGCGCCGACTGCCTCCGCTGACCGCCATCGAGGCTTTCGTCCAGGTCGCCCGCCTGGGCTCGGTCAAGGCCGCCGCCGAAGCCTTGTCGCTGTCCTCGCCGGCTTTGTCGCGCCGCATCCAGGCGCTCGAGCGCTTCACAGGCCATCCCCTCTTCGACCGGCGTCACCAGGCGGTTCATCTCAACCCCGACGGCGAGCGGCTGATGGCCGAGATCGGGCCGGCGATCGACGCTCTCGCCCTGGCGATGGAGCGGGCGACCGGAAGCATGGAAATGATGCGCCTGAGGCTCGCCGTGCCCTCGCTCTTCGCCTCGCAGCGGCTGATGCCGAAGCTGCCCGGCCTTCGGGCGGTTCATCCCGATCTCCATATCGACATCGATACCGGCTCCAACCGCCTTGCCCGGCTCGACGAGGGTCTCGATGCCGCGATCACCATCACTTCCGAGATCGATCCCTCGCTTTATTCGCGGCGGATCGACAGCAATTGCGTCATCGCCATCGGCTCGCGCGCCCTCAAGGAATCGATCCGCGAGCCGGCGCAGCTCGCCGGAGCGACCCTCTTCCTCCACCGCGACATGCCGGAAAGCTTCAATTACTGGCGCGACTCCATCGGCCTGCCCGATCTCCAGCCCGCGGCGGTCGACCATTTCGATTCCGGCCAATTGATCCTCGACGCCGCCGCCCAGGGCCTCGGGGTCGCGATCATGCTCGAAAGCCATCTCTACGGCTCCGGCGATCAGCGCCTCGTCCGGCTGTTCGATCACAAGGTCGAGAGCCCCTACAGCTATTGGTTCGCCTGCCGCCGCTCGGCCCTGACGCGGCGACCGGTCCGGATCTTCCACGACTGGCTGTTCGACGAGATGCTGAAAGAAGAGACTAAGGAAGCGGCGTAGAGGCCCTTGTCCGCGCCGGGCGGCGGCTATACATGTATGACGAGGAGGCAAAAATGCTGGCGATTCGGTTGAGTGATGAGGTTGAGGAGCGGCTTCAGGCGCTCGCCGCGCGCACCGGTCGAACCAAGACCTTTTATGCGCGGGCGGCGATCGAGGCCCATCTCGAGGATATGGAAGACTTCTATCTTGCCGAAGATCGGATGAAGGAGTTCTCGGACGAGAACGCGATCTCCCTAGAGCAACTCAAAACTGAATTGAATCTTTGAAACCGAAACTTTCGACTTGACAACCTGTGCGGGCGAATGGCAATCTCTGCTTTAAGGAGATTGTCATGGCGCGAAACCCCGATACCTTTGCCGACCGGCTCGCGGCGGCTTGTGACCAGCATCCGAAGGCTCCTGCCGACTACGGCCGTCAAGCGTGGGTCCGGCGGGAGCTGGCGCGCCTCGGCGGCGACGTCTCGGCTACAGCCGTCACAAACTGGTTCAAAGGCTACACCAAGGCTGGCCCGGAATTGATGTCCAAGCTGGCCCAGGTGCTTGGCGTGAAGGCGACCTGGTTAAGCGCTGCGGACGACGCGCAATCGGAGGGCGTCTTAGATCCTGTGGTGAGTTACAAAGTGAACACGTTCGACTTCCCGATTCCGTTGCGCCCGGGGTTGGTCGTGAACGTGCGTGGAGTTCCTTTGGACATATCCGAAGGCGAGGCGCGCAAGCTGGCCAACGTTCTTCTGGCCCTCGGCCAAGGGCAGGAATAAGTGCGATGGCATGGGCAATTGAATTCCTTCCGGACGCAGCGAAAGAGCTTCGGAAACTGGACCGGACCGTGGCCGCGCGGATAATCAAGACCCTGGAGAACAGAATCGCCGTCCTCGAAGATCCACGTTCTATCGGCGCGGCGCTGATCGGCGAGCATCAGGGCTATTGGCGGTGGCGAATTGGTTACTATCGAGTGATCGCGCGAATTGATGACCAGCGGATCAGGATCCTCGTCGTGCGGGTAGGCCACCGGAAGGAAGTCTACCGCTAACCCTTCAGCCGGGCCACCACCCGCCTCAGTACCGCTTTAGACAGGACCCGCCCCGCCTGCGACGTCATCTTGTTTATCATCCCCGGCACCACGATCGCCTTGTTGCGCTCGAGCCCGCCGAGACCGGCGGCGACCACCGCCTTCGGGTCGGACGCCATCTTCGCGAGTCGGCCGTTCGGGCTTCCGGCGACTTCGAAGAATTCGGTCGCGGTCGGACCTGGGCAGAGCGCCGAGACATGGACTCCGCTCGCCTTCGATTCCTCGTGCAGGGCCTCGCTGAGCGAGAGGACATAGGCCTTGGTCGCGTAATAGACGGCGCTGTAGGGGCCCGCCTGGAAGGCGGCCGTGGAGGCGACGTTGAGGATGAAGCCACGGCGGCGCTCCAGCATCGGCGGCAGCACCAGTCGGCAAAGCTCCGTCAGCGCCCGGACATTGAGGTCGATCATCTCGAGCAGGCGCTCGGGCGGCGCTTCGGCGAACCCGCCGGAAAGGCCGAAGCCCGCATTGTTGATCAACGTGTCGACCCGGAGGCCGAGGCCCTCGACCTCGGCGAGCAGCCGCCCCGCCGCGCCGGGCCGGCCGAGATCGGCGGCGATGACGTGGGCCGAGCCGAGCTCGGCCGCCAGCGCCTCCAGCCTGTCCTTGCGCCGGGCGACCAGGACCAGCTCGTCCCCTCGCTCGCGGCACTGCCGGGCGAATTCCGCCCCGAGCCCCGCCGAAGCGCCGGTGACGAGCGTGATCCCCCGCGCCACCTGCGTCAGGCTCTCAGCGAGGCCTTGACGATCTTGCCCGGCTCGCGCGGCGGCTCGCCCTTGGGAAGCGCGTCGACATGCTCCATGCCTTCGGTCACCTGGCCCCAGACGGTATATTGGTTGTCGAGGAAGCGGGCGTCGTCGAAGCAGATGAAGAACTGGCTGTTGGCGCTGTTCGGATTCTGGGAGCGGGCCATGGACGCGGTTCCGCGGACGTGCGGCTCCTGGCTGAACTCGGCCTTCAGGTCCGGCTTTTCGGAGCCGCCCATTCCGCTCCCGGTCGGGTCGCCGCCCTGGGCCATGAAGCCCGGAATGACCCGGTGAAACACCACCCCGTCGTAGAAGCCGTCCTCGACCAGTTCCTTGATCCGGGCGACGTGGCCGGGCGCGAGATCGGGGCGAAGCTTGATGACGACATCGCCGCCGCTGCTGAGGTTGAGGACCAGATTGTTCAGTTCGTCGGCCATGTTAGTCTCCTTTGGGCCGGACATAAGGCGGCGATCCCGCCCGCGCCAGTCCCGCGAGTTCGGACCCGCGCGTATCGACAGGGCCGACGCCCCGGCTTAGGAAGCGCCTCGGCGAAGGTCCGGGGCGAAAGGAGGGGCGGATGGGCGAGAGCGAAATCGATCTGTCCGGCGCCCCGCTCAATGTGCCGCCCGAGGGCCGGCTCGACGAGGACGACCGGCTGAAGCCGGAATATGTCCGCGAGGTGATGGAGCGGGTCGAGGCGGGCGATTCCGAGGGCGCGCGCTTTTTGGTCGAGCCGCTCCACCCGGCCGACCTCGCCGATTTGTTCGAGCTGGTCGACAGCGACGACCGCCGCGCGCTCGCCGCCGCAATCGCCGACCTGCTCGACGGCGACGTGCTCGCGGAGATGAACGAGCATGTCCGCGAGGAGCTGATCGACGCGCTCGATCCGCGCCAGGTCGCCGACCTCGCCGGCGAGATGGAGACGGACGACGCCGTCGCCATGATCGAGGATCTGGAAGAGGACGAGCAGCGCGCCGTCCTTCGCGAGCTCGACCCCGACGATCGCGCCGCGATCGAGGAAGCGCTCACCTATCCCGAGGAATCGGCGGGCAGGCTGATGCAGCGCGAACTGATCGCGGTGCCCGAGCATTGGACGGTGGGCCAGGTGATCGATTACCTGCGCGCCGGCGAGGATCTGACGACGGACTTCTGGGAGGTGTTCGTCGTCGACGAGCGTCATCATCCGGTCGGCACCTGCATGCTGAGCTGGATCCTTCGAACCCACCGCAACGTCGCCGTCGCCGACGTCATGAAGCGCGAGCAGACCCTGATCCCGGTCGACATGGACCGGGAGGAGGTGGCGCTTCGATTCCAGAAATACGCGCTCATCTCCGCGGCCGTCATCGACCAGTCGGCCCGGCTGGTCGGAATGATCACAGTCGACGACATCGTCCACATCATCCAGGAGGAAGCGTCCGAAGACGTCCTCCTCCTCTCGGGCGCCGGCGAAGGCGACATCAACCAGCCCTTGCTCGAAAGCTATTCGAGCCGGGTCCGTTGGCTGATCGCCAATCTTGGAACCGCGCTCGTCGCCGCGACGATCATCGGCCTGTTCGAGGGCACGATCTCGAAGATGGTCGCGCTCGCGGCGCTGATGCCGATCGTCGCCGGAGTCGGCGGCAATGCCGGTACCCAGACCCTGGCGGTGACGGTGCGGGCGCTCGCCACCAACCAGCTCACCCAGTCCAACACCTGGCGCGCGATCGTTCGCGAGATCCAGGTCGCCTGCCTCAACGGGATCACCGTCGCCGTCGTCATCGGAGTCGGGGTCGGCCTCTTCTTCGCCAATCCCGCTTTGGGCGGGGTGATCGCGGCGGCGATGCTCGTCAACATCATCATCGCGGGCATCGCCGGCGTATTGGTGCCTCTCGCTCTCGAACGGGCGGGCGCCGACCCGGCTGTGGCGTCCTCGGTATTCGTCACGATGGTGACCGATTCGATGGGCTTCCTGGTCTTCCTCGGGCTGGCGACGGCTTCGGGCATCGCCGGTTAAGCTGATGTCAGCACTGGCCCGGAGGCGCCACCGGCCCAATCTCGGGTTCGACTAATATTCTTATTGCCCCAATCACTTATCCAATTATGAAATCCCGATGCCGCTCAACATCAGCAAGGTCGCCGTCGGCTGCGCCAGCCTCGACTCGCTTGCGGCGCGTCAGCGGCTTCGGCTCGACGGCGGGGTCGTCCCGATCGTCACCCGATTCCGGCCGAAGCGGGCGGAGGAGCTGATCGGTGGTTCGATCTACTGGATCGTCAAGCACAGGATCGCCGTCCGCCAGACCATAATCGGCTTCGCCGACCGCGAGGAGGACCGCCGGACGATCATTCGTCTCGATCCCCTCCTCGTCCCGGTCCGGGCCCTGCCGAGACGCGCCCACCAGGGCTGGCGCTATCTCGAGCCCGCCGATGCTCCGCTCGACCTCGATGGCGACGATTCCGGGCTGGCCGAGCTGCCCCCACAGCTGACGGCGAGGCTGGCGGCGCTGGCGCTGATTTGAATCCGATAAATTTCGTCCCGGCATTTGCCGGCGAAATCCGGGGGAGGGGTTCGAGCGCTACCGTCCCTGGCCGCAGCTCACCTGCCCCGATCCCTTGGCCTGAACCGTGCAGGCCGGGCTTCCGACGATCTCGACGTCGCCGGCCCCGGTCGCGATCACCTTGGCGGTTCGGGCGACGGCGACGGCAACGTTGCCGGCGGTGTCGGAGGCGATCTGGGCCTCGTCCGCGGTCAATCCGGAGGCGGCGAGGTCGCCGCTGCCCTGGACAGTCGCCCTGAGCTGTTTGGTCCGGCCGGCGAGGGTGATCCGGCCGCCGCCGAGCAGTCCGACGACGAGATTGTCGGCCTCGACCTCGCCCACGATGAGCCGGCCGCTGCCGGCCACCGACAGGTCGACGCGGAGGCCCTTCGCCCGGTCGATGTCGAGGCTGCCCGAGCCGACCACGGCGGCGTTGCGCACGTCGCGGGTCGTCAAGGTGATGGTGACGGGGCCGGCGCCGCTGTCGGGATAGCCGCCCCAGGCAGAGCGGTTGCGCCTTACCCGCAACGTGCCGCCCTGGACGTCGACCGTGACATGGTCGAGCGCCTCGGTCGATCCCTCGGCCCGGGCGGAAGAGCTTCGTCCGGTCGTAAGCGCGACCCGATAGGGTCCGTCGACCAGCACCCGGTCGAAGTCGGTGATCGAATAGGTTCGCTCGGCGGCGCCGGCCGGGACGGCGGCGGCCAAAGCGAGGAGGGCGAGCGGCAGGGTCCTGATCATGCCAGGACCCTGCCGGAAAATGGTTAACGTTCCGTCATCCGCAGCGCACGTCGCCCGAGCCCATCTTGTTGACGCTGCATTTGCCGCCACCGGTGACGAGGACGTCGCCCGAGCCCATGATCTCGACGCTGGCGCTCTCCGTCGCCCTGGTTTCGACATTGCCCGAGCCGGCGATCGATACCTTGGCCCGCTTCACCTGGAACCCGGCGGCGCGAATGTCGCCCGAGCCGGCGATCGAGAAGTCCGCCGTCTCGGCCGTTCCGTTCGCGGTCACTCCGCCCGAGCCTGCGATCGAGAAGCTGGCGTTGCGGGCGCTGAGGCTGGCAAGCTCGATCTCGCCCGATCCCGCGATCTCGCCGGCGAAATCCCCGCCCTGGACCTTGTCGATCTTCATGTCGCCCGATCCGGCCACTGCCGCGCCGGCCAGCGAGGGTACGCTGACATGGACGGTGACCGGCCCGTGGTCCTTGCGACGGCCGAACGACCAATTGCCTTTCTCGTAGCCGATCCGGAGAATTCCGTTCTCGACCTTCACCTCGAGCTTCTCGAGCAGCTTGCCGTCGCCCTCGGCCCGAACCGAAGGCGATCCGCCGACGGTCACGACGACGTTCGGAGATCCGGTCAGGGAGATTTTCTCGAAAGTCCCTACCTGGAAATTGCGGGTTCCCGGCTGGCCAGGGCTCTCGCCGGCCTTGCCCATCGAGCAGGCGCCGAGCATCAGCACCGGAATCAGAATCGCGCCACGCATCGCCGTCCCCTCGTCATTGCTGTATTATGTATCTAATACACATCGCGAGACGGATCCGCAACAAAAAAGGCGGCCCGCCTCCGGACCGCCTTTTGTTTTTCGCCGGGATGACGCTCAGGCCGCCGCCGCCGCCGCCGCTTTCTCCCTGTTGTAGATGGTCGCGGCCTTGTTGAGGATCTCGAGAATCTTCACCAAAGCGGTCGGCTCGTCGACCTGCTCCATCGCCGCAAGCTCGCGGGCGAGGCGGCTCGAGGCCGCCTCGAAGATCTGCCGCTCCGAATAGCTCTGCTCGGGCTGGTCGTCGGCCCGGAACAGGTCGCGGGTCACCTCGGCGATCGACACCAGGTCGCCCGAGTTGATCTTCGCTTCATATTCCTGGGCGCGGCGCGACCACATGGTGCGCTTCACCTTCGGCTTGCCCTTCAGGGTGGCGAGCGCCTCCTGCATCGTCTTGTCGGAAGACAATTTGCGCATTCCCACGCTCTCCGCCTTGTTGGTCGGAACGCGCAGGGTCATCTTTTCCTTCTCGAAACGAAGCACGTAGAGTTCGAGCTGCATGCCGGCGATGTCCGTGCTCTGCAATTCGATCACCCGGCCCACGCCGTGCTTGGGGTAAACAACGTAATCGCCAACGTCGAAGCTCAACGCCTTCGCTGCCATTTATTCGACCTTCCCATTGGGAACGGCCGCACCCGCGCCGGATTCCATCCGCCCCAAGGACGGGTCCAACCTGCGATGTTGCGGCGATTCTACTTGTGACCACCGGTTGCGGAATGCCTGTCGCATCCGCTTCGATAAGAGTCTTATAACCGAAAAGGTGCCGAAAAGCTACCCTTTTGGCGGAAGTCGTCGCCCCAGCGAAGGCTGGGGCCCCGACGGGTGAAGACCGCCGAGCTTTTCACCCCCTTGGACCCCAGCCTTCGCTGGGGTGACGCCGCTCGCCTTCCACGGCGATCGTCGTCAATCCCCCTGGCCGGGCTCCGTCGAGAAATATTTGTCGAACTTGCCTTCCTCGCCCTTATGCTCGTCGGCGTCGGCCGGGCTCTCGCGCTTGCGGGTGATGTTCGGCCATTCGGCGGAGTAGGTGGCGTTGACCTCCAGCCATTTCTCGAGCCCGGTCTCGGTATCGGGAAGGATCGCCTCGGCCGGGCATTCCGGCTCGCACACGCCGCAGTCGATACATTCGGAAGGATTGATGACGAGCATGTTGTCGCCTTCGTAGAAGCAGTCGACCGGGCACACCTCGACGCAATCCATATATTTGCAGCGGATGCAGGCATCGGTGACGACGTAGGTCATTGGCTTCTCCCTGGGGAGGATTCCCTAGTCGGCGGGAGCGGCGCGCGTCAACGGGCGCTTCAATTCATCCCTTCCCCTGCAGGGGAGAGGGGTTCCAGAGCCGCCCTCTTTGATCTCGCTATACAGCGCCCGCGCTTCCGTCGGCGGGCCGCGCCGCGCCGGCAGGGCCTCCACCTTGAGCACTCGCACCGCACCCCGCTGGGCGAAACTCAGCACGTCGCCGACTCGAACCAGCGCATGGGCCCGGTCCACCACCCGTCCTGCGACCCTGATCCGCCCCCCCTCCGCCAAGTTTTGCGCCGACGCCCGGGTCTTCGCGATCCGGGCGAACCACAGGAATTTGTCGAGCCTCAGGCTGTCAGTCACGCCTCAGTCCCGCCAGCGCCGCGAAGGCGTTGGCCGTCTCCGGCCTTCGTGGGTCCTCGCGCCGCCGCGTCCGGCCGCGCCAGACCCAGGCCTGCGCGCCTTCGGAGGCGCGGAAGCCGAGGTCTCGCATCAGCTTCGCCACCGCCTGAGGCTGGAGGCCGAGCGAGGTGGCGAGCGCTTCGTCGACCACCGGCTGGGGCTTGCCGGCGCGGGCCTCATGAGCATGGCGGGCGAGGCGCTCGACCATGTCGACCCGCAGCATCTGGGGGCCGAGCGGGCGGAAGCCCAGGCGCGTGAGCAGCAAGCGCCCGCCGTTCGATGGGCAGGGGAGCAGAACCGAATTTTCGGGCGGAAGCTCCGGCATCGGCTCGCCCGCCGCCGCCGCCCTCAGGGCCGTCCGCCAGCGCCGGGCCTCCGGCTTGAGGACGTCGGGCATGAACAGGTCCAGCGCTCCGATCCGGATCCTCAGGCCGGTGATCGACCGTCTCTGTGCCTTGTCGAGCGCCGCGAGCGGATTGGCCACCGCCTCGCGGGCGACGATGCCGCCTTCGTCGACCAGCATCGCCAGGATCGATCGCACCGCCGCCGGGGCACTCCGGTCCTGCGCCGCCAGACCGGCCTGGCGAAGCGGCCCCAGCGACCGCTCGACCTGGTGGCGCACCCACAGATCGAGCCGCTCGACCACGATCCCCCGCCCGCGCCCGGACAAACGGTCGAGCTTGCGGTCGACCATGACCCGCGGGCTGAGCAAATTCTTGCCGGGCCCGAGGCGGGCCACCTCGTGGCCGCGCCAAAGCAAGGCCACCGGCTTGCCCGGTTCGGTGCGCAGGGCGAAATGGTCGTCCGTATCGGCGGCGAGCGCCGCGGCGCGCTTTTCATATTCGCCGCCAAGCCGACGCTCGGCGGTGGCGAGAAGCATCTTGCGGTCGGAATGGCGGGCGGTCGGGTCGACCTCGAAGGCGAAGCCCTCCATCCGTCCGATCGGGAATGAGCCGACCGTGACCTCGCCCTGCTCGTCGACGACCACCGGAAACTCGCCGACGCCCTTGCGGCCGATATCCTTCAGAAGCACCGAGGTGCGCCGGTCGACGAAGCGCTGCGTCAGCCGCTCGTGAAGCGCGTCCGACAGCCTCTCTTCGACCTCGCTTGTGCGTGTCGCCATCGCCGCCGGCTCCGCCAGCCAGTCGGAGCGGTGGGCGATATAGGCCCAGGTCCTGACCCCGGCGAGCCGGTCCGCGAGGGTCTCGATATCGCCCTGGACGTTGTCGAGCTGAGCCACTTGCGCCGCGAACCAGCCGTTCGGGATTCGCCCGTCGCCCTCGCTGAGGTGAAGATAGAGTCGCGCCACCAGCCGGGCGTGATGGTCGGGGCCGGTCTTTCGGAAGTCGGGAAGCCCGCAGGCCGCCCAAAGCCGCCTCGCCGCCTCCTCGCCGCGCGCCCGGGGGGCGACAACGGGGTCCTCGGCCAGCCGCTTCAGGACGGCGAGGTCGATCGCTTCGGGAGCGGCGCGAAGGCCCGGTTCGTCCGGCCTTCGCTCGAGCGAGCGGACCAGAGCCTCGACGCTCCGGAAATCGGGATCGCCCTCGCGCCAGTAGAGATGATCGAGCGGGGCGAAGCGATGTTCCTGGATCGCCTCAAGCTCCTCGGGCGTGAACTCGGCGGAATTCTCGCCCTCCAGGGTCAGAACCCCGAACGTCCCGTCGCGCTGGTGCCGCCCGGCGCGGCCGGCGATCTGCGCCATCTCCGCCGGATTCAGCCGCCGCCGCCGCCGTCCGTCATATTTGGAGAGGCCGGCGAAGGCGACATGGGTGACATCCATGTTGAGGCCCATCCCGATCGCGTCGGTGGCGACGAGATAATCGACCTCGCCCGCCTGGTACATCGCGACCTGGGCGTTGCGAGTGCGTGGGGAGAGAGCCCCCATCACCACCGCCGCCCCGCCGCGCATCCGGCGGAGCATCTCGGCGACGGCGTAGACCTGCTCCGCGGAGAAGGCGACGATCGCGGAGCGCGGCGGCAGGCGGGAGAGCTTCGAGGGCCCGGCATAGGACAAAGTCGAGAAGCGCGGCCGGGTGATGATCTCCGCCTTGGGCAGTAGCGCCCGGACCATCGGCTTCAACGTCTCCGAACCGAGGATCATCGTCTCTTCGCGACCGCGCGCGTGGAGCATACGGTCGGTGAAGACGTGGCCGCGCTCCGGGTCCGCCCCCAATTGCGCCTCGTCCAGTGCGACGAAGGCGAAGTCGCGCTCCGTCGGCCCACCCGCGCCGCCTGCGGCGCGGGACACCGGCATGCTTTCCGCCGTGCACAGGAACCAGCGCGCGTCTTTGGGAAGGATCTTCTCCTCGCCGGTGATGAGCGCCACCCGGTTCGCGCCCTTCATCGCCACCACCCGGTCGTAGACCTCGCGCGCCAGAAGCCGGAGCGGGAAGCCGATCATCCCGCTCGAATGGGCCGCCATCCGCTCGACGGCGAGGTAGGTCTTGCCGGTATTGGTGGGCCCAAGGATCGCCGTCAGCGGCGCCCGCGCGAAATCGCTCATGCTCTCCTAGATCGGCATTTCGAGCCCGGGGCGCAATGACCTGGATTGTCCACTCGGCGCGCGACAGTAGTTCCCGCAGGCCTTCACGCTTCACCGGCTTTGAGGGCACGCTTCACCGCAAGCCGGCGCGAATCTCCGGCTGCTTTACTGGACTTTAACCCCGATTCGCCACAATCCTCCCACCTGGCCTAGATCCGCGGCCGGGGGGTGTTTCAACGGGTCGCGGGGGCTTTTTCCGCCTTGTACCAGTTCAACGTTATCAGGCCCGGTGCCGGCGGCGGAGCCGCCACGCTCACCTTCGATTCGCCGCTCCATCCGCGCAGCTTCGGAAGCCGCTCCGCTCCACCGCCGCGCCGGTTCGACCTCGTCGTCGACCTCGGCTCGCGGATCGGATCGGGCACATGGTTCCGCGGAGTCTTCACCTGCACCGCTTTGTGCGGCGCCGCCTTGTGGCTCGCGCCCGGCTTCGACCCGATACCAGCCGCATCGGCCAAGCCCTTGTCCGACGCCCAGTTCGATCAGGCCCGAAGCCTTGCGATCTCGCCGCTCGCTCTGGGCGCCGACACCGGCCGCCGGATGGCGCCGACCGACGCGGTCGAGCCGCTTCTCGACCGGCCCGAGCGCCCGACGATCGAGATGGTCGCGACTCTCGGCAAGGGCGACGGCTTCGTCCGCGCCCTGGAACGCGCCGGAGTCGCCCCCAGGGAGGCGGACGAGGTCGCTAGGCTCGTCGCCGCGGCGGTCCCGCTCGACCAGGTAAAGGCCGGCACGACGATGAACATCGTGCTCGGCAAGCGCCCGGACCGGACCGTCGCCCGGCCGCTCAGCGCGCTGTCGCTTCGGGCCCGCTTCGACCTCAAGCTTTCGCTCAAGCGCTCGGGCGGCAAGTTCGCCCTCGTCCGAACCCCGATATCGGTCGACGATACGCCGCTCCGGATCCAGGGCCATGTCGGCTCCAGCCTCTATCGCTCGGCCCGAGCCGCCGGGGCCCCGGCAAAGGCGGTCGAGGCCTATATCCGCGCCGTCGCCAGCCAGACCAGCATCTCGGACCTGACTCCCGACGATCGCTTCGACATCATTCTCGAGCATCGCCGCGCCGCCACCGGCGAGGCCGAAACCGGCCGTCTTCTCTACGCCGGACTCGAGCGCGGCGGATCGGGCAGGGATCTGAAGCTCATGCAATGGGAGCAAAGCGGCCGCTCGGAATGGTTCGAAGCCTCGGGCGTCGGCCGCCAGAGCGGAGCGCTTCAGCGGCCGGTGCCGGGCACCGTCTCCTCCAATTTCGGGATGCGCCGCCACCCGATCCTCGGTTACTCGAGGATGCACAAGGGCCTCGACTTCCGTGCCGGCTACGGCACCCCGATCCTCGCCGCGACCGACGGCAAGGTCTCGGCGGCGGGCTGGGCCGGGGGCTATGGCAACCAGGTGCGGCTCGCCCATTCCGGCGGCCTCGTCACCTCTTACTCGCACATGAGCCGAATCGTCGCCCGCCCGGGAAGCCGGGTCCGACAGGGCGAGGTGATCGGCTATGTCGGCTCGACCGGCCTCTCGACCGGCCCCCATCTCCATTACGAGCTCCTGAAGGACGGGGTTCCGATCAACCCCGCCGTGGTCAAGTTCGTCGGCCGGGCCCAGCTCGACGGCGAAAGCCTCTCGGCGTTCCAGGCCAGGCTGAAGACTCTGCTTGCGGTGAAGCCGGGCGCGTCGAGGATGGCCGAGAGCGACGGCCCGAAGAAGCCGCGGGCTTAGCCCCTTCTCCTCTTCGGCCAAGGCAGGACCCCTGATCGAAGAAGCCGCCCGCGCTCCATCTCTCTCGCCAAAAATTGGTCATATGCCACAGCGCTGCCGCGCCGTGGCCCGTCCGGGTCAAATCATCGGCGCTGATTGGAGGTGAGACACATTTTGGATGGCTCCTTACTAATGGCTATCATCGGCATTTTGGTGCTTATGACGGCCTTCGCCACTTTGATCCTAAAGATCATCGAGGTGGCTCGTTCTAAGTAAGCTTGGGGCGACGGGAGGGGGTCGGTGGCAGCTGACCGCCAAACGATGGAGCCCCAGACCAGAGGCAGGTGGTCTGATCGAGAGGGAAGAACACAATTCTTCCGGCTCACTGCCAGATAGGTTTACAGAATGGACCTATCACGAAATCAACAACCCTTACGGTTGCCGCCTCGTTCCACATTTCGAAACCGGGCCGCGTATCGCCTCACGCTCCTACGTTAGCGCCCTTGGCTTCGCCAGCGCTTGACGACCCGGGCGACCATCGCCTCCTCGTCGCCGGTCTGGCGCCAAAGCTCGGAGAAGAGCGGGTCGGACGAGGCCGGTCGCCGGTCGCGTTCGAGGTCGTCGAACGAGACCCGGATCGGGATCGAGACGCCCTCGCCGCAGACGATGCACTCGCGGTTCCTAAGCGCCGGGATGACGTCGAGAAAGCCCCGGGCGCCTTCGGGCATGGCCGATTTGACGAAATGCTGGTCGCGCTCGTTGTTCAAACGCATCGCGATGATCGTTCCGCACTGGGAGAGCACGCCCTCGGCGAGATCGGACGGCCGCTGGGTGATGAGGCCGAGGCTGACTCCGTATTTGCGGCCTTCCTTGGCGATCCGCTCGAGGATCTTGCGGACGGACTGGCCGCCGCCGGTCTTGTCCGAGGGGATGTAGCGATGCGCTTCCTCGCAGACGAGGAGGACCGGCCGGGGAACCTCGTTCCTCGACCAGATCGCATAGTCGAAGACCAGGCGCGAAAGCACCGCGACCACGACCGAGACGATGTCGGACGGGACTCCGGAGACATCGACGATCGAGATCGGCTTGCCCTTGGCGGGCAGCCGGAAGATCTTGCTGATGAAGCTCGTCATCGAATCGGCGATCAGCATTCCCGAGAACATGAAATGATAGCGGGGATCGGCCTTCAATTCGTCGATCTTGGTCTTCAGGCGCATGAAGGGCGCGGTGTCGGTCGCCTTGTTGAGAAGGCCCATCTCGGCGTTGATCGCCCCGGCGAGGTCGGAAAGCGCATAGGGGATGGGCGAATCGACGGTGAGCTTGGTCATGCCCTCCGCGGCGCGGTTCTTCGAGCGGGCCAGAAGCAGGCATTTGGCGAGGATGTCCTGATCGCGCTGCCGCTCGGCGCCGGACGAGGTGATGAACACCTCGCAATGCTCCTCGAAGTTCATAAGCCAGTAGGGCATTGCGAGGTTTTCGACGTTGAACAGCTCGCCGACGCTCTTGAAGGCGGCCGAATATTCGCCGTGGGGATCGATCATGACGATGTGACCCTCGGGCGAGAGATCGCAGATCCGGTGCATGATGAGAGCCGCCGAAGTCGACTTGCCGGTGCCGGTCGAGCCGAGCAGCGCGAAATGCTTGCCGAGCAAAGCGTCGACATAGAGGGCGCCGCGAACGTCCTTGGTCGGGTAGACGGTTCCGATCTCGATATGGGCGCGTTCGTCGGCGGCGAACATCTGGCGCATGTCCTGGCCCGAGACCGGGAATACCTTGGCGCCCGGCGGCGGATAGCCGGTGATTCCGCGGCGGAAATTGATCAGCTTGCCGCTTTGCTCGTCCTCCTCGCCTTCGCCGAGGAAGTCGATGTCGGCGCTGATCATTCCGGCCTCGCCGTCGGTCAGGGTCAGGCTTCGAACGTTGGCGAGCAGCCAGCGATTCCCCGCCTCGAGCTTGACGTGGCCACCGACCTGTCCGGACAAGGCGATGCTCGGGTCCGGATCGCGGGCGACCTCGGCGATCCGGGACGCCTCGAGCTCGATCCGGCCGCCGCCGCCGCGAATGTCGACCACTTTGCCGATCGGCGCGTGGCGCACCGGTTGCGGGATGCGCGGCCGGATGGTGGGGGCGAAGTCTTCCGCCTCGTCGGGAAGAGAGACGGTCTTGAAGTTCATCATGTCTGTCATTCGAGCGTCGCTGCCCCCGGGCTGTTTTCCGGCACCCCTCCTAGCAGCCAGGGGTAAACAACTGCTTTGCCTCCGATCTGTCCTCCCCGTCGCGAGCTGGGGAGGATATCATCCCCGCCTCAGTATAAGGCTTCCCCCCCATCCCATGAGCAGCGACATCGCCACCGCGGCGAGGCCGTAGGCGAAGGCCGAGCGGTCGGCGGCGGCGGCGACGTCGCGCTCGAATCCGGTCTTGCCGACCTTGATCTCGCGCACGGCGCCGGCGATCACCCGGCCGTCCTTGATGAGGAAGGTCTCGGCCGTATAGTCGCCGACCGGCACCAGCGACGGGAAGTTTATCCGCCCGCGATAGAGGACATGGTCGGTGATCCGGACTCCGCCCGGATCCTCGCTATAGAGCCGGCGCCGCCGCATCAGGTCGATCAGGCCGGATTCGAAACGCCTTTGCACCTCGGCCGATTTGCCGGCGCCCGGGGACAGCGAGAGGTTCTGAAGGCCGAGCTCGTAGATCGCGGCGGTTCGCTCGTCGATCAGCTGCGAGAGCGGCCTCGACGAAGCGACGGCGTAGAAAGCGGGCGCCGAGCGGAAGCGCGCCGCCTCGACGTTCATCCAGATGCCCGCCACCTTCTGCTTCTCGCGCACCACCAGCGGCTGGACCGGCCCCTTCACCACCACCGCGATGTCGGCATGCTCGGTCGGAGTGCGGCCGCCGGGATAGAGGATGGCGCCGAACAGGAGAAGCTCCGCTCCGGTGAAGCTGTACTGGATATCGATGCTGCTCTGCGAAACGTCGGGCACCAGACGGGGCTTGGCGGCGCCCAGAGCGAGCGGCGCCGCGCACAGGAGGAGAAGGGCGCGAAGCCCGGTCACAATATTTGCAACGTGTAGATTTCCTCGGGCCTCCAGCCGAGCCCGATCGCCATCCGGACGGCGACGGCGAGGATGATGATGGCGAGGAACATCCGAAGCAGCTCGGGCTTCGCCTTCTGGGCGAGGCGCACCCCGAACTGGGCGCCGATGACGGAGCCCAGGAGGAGCAGGCCGGCGAGGACGATGTCGACCGACTTGGTGGTGGTGGCGTGGATGAGGGTCGTCGCGGCGGTGACGAACAGGATCTGGAGCAGCGAGGTGCCGACCACCACCTGGGCCGACATTCCGAGCAGGTAGATCATGGCGGGAACGACGATGAAGCCTCCTCCGACCCCGAGCAGGACGGTCAATATTCCGGAGCCGAAGCCGAGCAGCAAGGGCGCCAGCGGCGAGATGTAGAGGCCGGACTGATAGAAGCGCCACCGCATCGGCAAAGCCGCGATCAGGGGGTTGTGGCGCCTGGGCTTCTTCGCATTCTCCTTCGGCTTGAGGATGGCGAGAGCGGTCGCCGCTTCCCTGGCCATCATCACTCCGATCGTCCCGAGCAGGAACACGTAGAGCAGTGAGATGGCGGTATCGATCTGCCCGGCATCCTGCAGAAGCCGGAACAGCCCGCCTCCGGCGAGCGCTCCGAGCAGGCCGCCGGCGATGATCACCGAACCCATTCGATAGTCGACTCCCTTGCGGCGGCGATGGGCGAGCACGCCCGAAACGCTGGTGCCGGTGATTTGGGTGGTCGCCGAGGCGACGGCGACGGCGGGCGGGATTCCGTAGAAGATGAGGATCGGAGTCGTCAGAAATCCTCCGCCGACCCCGACCATTCCGGTCAGAAGGCCGACCACTCCGCCGAGCGCGATTATCGCCAGCGCGTTGACCGACAGGCCGGCTATGGGAAGGTAGATGTCCACGCTTGCTGACTAGCGGCTGTAGAGCCGGGGCGGAAGGGCGGCCCGGAAATCGGAGGCGTGAAGGTCAGGGCGTCCGCTCGTCCTCAAGCGCCCATAAAGGCGCGTCCAGGGCGTCCGCGAGCTTGCGGCGCGTTTCACGCGACCCATAACCTCCACCGCGTTCGATCCGGCTGATCCACACCTGGCTGAGGCCCGCCCGGCGCGCGAGCGCGGCCTGGCTGAGGCCGCGGTGGCGACGCCACGAAGCGAGCGCCGTCAAGCCTTCGTCCAGGATCAGATCGAGCACTTCCGACGGCATCGTCCCTGCGCCTCCCCGGATTTCCGCCAGAATTTTTTGCGCGACGGCGGCATCCTGCTCTTCCTCATCCTCTCCGGCGAGCCGCTTCAATCTAGAATATTCAGAGGCCTGGAGGATCACCATCTCGGTCCCATCGGGAGCGTTGAAGGACTGCGGTTCGTATTTCATGTCATCAACCTCAACCGTAGGCCGATCCGCGCGGTCCGATTTTCAGCACGTGCAGGACGACCAGATCCTCGGTAAAGATCACGCGCCAGCCGCCTATCCTCAATCGCTTCAAGGCGCTTTCTCCCTTGAGCGCGCTGACATTGTTGGCGAGCGCGCCGGGGTCGGCCGCGAGCGGATCGATCTTTGCGCGGAAAAGGCGCGAGGTTCGGCGATCCATCCGAAGCAGCGTACGCGCCGCCTGCCGGCTGTAACGCAGGCTCCTTGGAAGGCCATCGCCTGACATTAGTCTCATTCATTATAGAGTCTAGAACAATTCATTATGACTAGAAATCCGTGCTCACCGTCAGGGTCGGGCCGGAGCCGGGAGCGGCGTTGCCCGCCGTTCTCACGCGCCAGTCTGCGGCGACGGTGATGGAGCGGCCGGCGGCGGGAAGGCGGATCGCGGCCTGGGGGCCGAGGTCGAGGCGGGAAAGGCCGGGCTGAGCGGCCGCCCAGGCTCCGGCGCCGAACCGGGCGCGATCGCCCAGCGGGAGCGAAAGGCGGATCGAGCCGTCGCCGAACGCGTCGCGCGAGCGGGCGCCGACGAGGCCGGCCTGCGCATAGGCGTCGATCCGGAAGGGGCCGAGCGCGACGTCGCCGACCCCGCCATAAGCCGTGAGGGCGAAGGCGGAACGGCCGTCGGTGCCGAGCGCCTGCCGCCGCTCGGCGAGGATCTGGACCGGAACCCGCCGGCCGGGCTTCCAGGAGACGCCCAGCGCCGCCTCCGCGCCCGCGGGGCGTCGGAGCGGCGCTGAGAGCCGGACGGACAAGGCAAGCGGCCGCTCCGGGTCCCGGTTCAGGCGATAAGCGAGCCGGGCGCCCGCCTGGCTGCCGCCGAGCAGGCCTCCGGCCGCGAGGGACGGCGAATCGCCCCGCCGAACGAACGCCCAGCCGAAGAGCGACCAGCGCCCCGCCGGCGCGGCTTCGGGCCGCGGCGGGAGTGCGGCAAGCGGCGGCGGGGACGGCGATAGCGCCGCCTTGGCGACGGGCGCGGCCGGCCCGTCTCCGATCGGCGCCGGAGGGAGAGAAGGCGCCGCCCAAGCCGGGTTCGGCCGCCGGGGTGCGGGTCGGCTCGGCGGCCATATCGCGGCGAACGAGATTGGTCGCCGGACAGCCGCGCGCTCCGCCCGGGGCGGCGGCCGAACGTCCGGCGGCTTGTACGGCGCCGGGCGGGCGCCGCTCCGGACCGCCGCCGACACTGCGCCCCCGTGCGGCGGCGGCCAAAGCGGGGCGATGAGCGCCGTCCTGAGCGCCGCCCACCCTCCGATCACGATCGCCAGGAAGCGCAGCGGCGGCGAGCCCCTCATTGCGTGGAGGCTGGGATCGGGAAGATATGGTCGGTCTTGTCCCAGCGCGGACGGCCACCGCGCCGGATCGCCCGGTAGCGGGAGAGCGCGCACGCGGCTGCGAGCATCGCCACCAAATTTCCGACCGCCATTCTCGGAATGGAGCGAAGGCCCTCGCCCCAGCCGTAGGCCGCGGCGGTGAAGCCGGCGCGAACCGCGAGGCGCCAGCCGAGCAACCCGAGATTGATCGCGACCAGGACGGAAAGCGGCCCGGGCATTGGTTCCGGGCCGTCTCCGCCCGCGCCCTGCCACGCCTTCAGCACCAGCCAGAGGAGCAGCGCCAGATAGCCGGCGCAAAGCAGGACGGCGGCGAGCAGCGACTGCCGGTCGCGAAGCCGCATCCATCGTTCGGCGAAACCGCCGCTCCAACCCAGCCGGTCCCAGCCCGAAAGGGCGATTCCGGTCATCCATCGGGCCTTCTGCCGGACCGAAGCGGCCAGTGTACCGGGGAAATATTCGCGGGTGGCGACCAGCCCTCCGCCTTCGGCGAAGATCCGGACGAAGGCCCGCCGCCCGCCCGCCTCGGCGATCCTGAGGCCGAGCTCATAATCCTCGGTGAGGCTTTCGGAGTCGAACGGAAGGCCGCCTTTGCCTTCGGCGAGGCGGCCGAGCGCCTCGCGCTCGAAGGCGCACCCGACGCCGGCCGAGGGGAGGCCGGCGCCGAGCGCGCCGCGCACGACCATTTCCTTGCCGTGCGATTCGGCGAACTCGTCGGCATAATGGCCGCCGAGCCAGCGCGAATCGGGGTGGATCAGGGGCAGCACCGGGAGTTGGACGAGTTCGAACCGCTCGACCAGGCCGTCGAACAGGCGAAGCTCGGCGGGATGAACGACGTCCTCGGCGTCGTGGAGGACGATCGCCTTGGACCTCAGCCCCTCGGCGGCCTCGTCGGCGAGCAGGGCCAGCCACAGCCGGTTCAGGCAGTCGGCCTTGGTCGTCGGCCCCGGATCGCCGCCGGTCACGATCCTTATCCGGGGTTCGGCCGAGGCGACGGCCGCCGCCGCTTTCGTCGTCGCGGGATCGTTGCGATAGGTACCGACATAGAGCCGCCAGTCGTCATCCCCCCATGCGGAGACTGCGCCTCGAAGCATGTCGCCGATCACCGAGGCCTCGTCCCAGGCAGGCACGAAGATCGCCAGCCGCCCCTGGCGCTCCGGAGGCGGCAGGTCGGCGAGCGCGGGGACGGGTCCGCCCAAGCCCCGGAAACGATGCGCCAGCCAGAGAATATCCACCGTCAGATCGCTCAGCCCCAGGATCAGGAAGCCGGTGGCGGCGAACAGCGCCGCCTCGCGCATGATGAAGTCCAGGCCGCCGAACAACGGCTCCGCAAAATCCATGTCCCTGCCCCCCGAGCGGACGGGTTGATCATCTATTTACGCTGAAAGAATCGCAAGCACTTTTCGAAAATAGCGAATTTTTGGATTTTAAGGCCCGGAATCTGCCAGCCGAGCAGAGCCGACCGAGGCCGTAGTATTTGATTCGCGCATATCCTCAGATCGGATATAATTGCCCGGCGCTCCCGGCGGAGGAGCGCGGGGAACGATCTGGGGGACGAGCGCATGCGCTGGATCATCGCTGCGGCTTTCGCATGGCCGGCCTCGTTCGCTCCGGCTTCGGCGCAGGCCTGGGGGCAAGGCGGCCATTATACGGTCTGCGAAATAGGCTGGCTCAACCTCACTCCGGCGGCCAAAGCCGAGGTCGCCCGGCTGGTCGCTTTCGACGGCCGCTTCGCGAGCTTCACGGAAACCTGCATTTTTCCCGACAATCCGGTCTCCCGGGCGAGCGAGCATTATTCCAACTACCCGCGCACCGAGCGGCGGATCGGGCCCGGCTGCCCCGGCGGCCGGCCCTGCGTGCTCGGTGCCCTGGACAGCGACCTCGCAATCCTCCGCTCCGCCTCGGCGGGCGATTCCGCGAAGGCGATCGCGATCCTCTATATCGGCCACTGGTATGGCGACCTCCATCAGCCGCTCCACATCTCCTTCGCCGACGACCGCGGCGGCAACGGCATCGAGGCCCCCGGCCCCTGCTCGGGCAGGTTCGAGGCCAGCCTCCATTCGGTCTGGGACAGCTGCGTCGTCGAGCGCCGAATTTTCAGCCCGGGCACCGACCGTCTCGCCCGGGCGAGGGCGGCGGCCGGAATACTGGCCGCTCCGATCACGAACCGGCAGCGGAGGAACTGGCTACGCTCGAAGCCCTGGCAATGGGCCGGCGAATCCTACAAGATCACCCTCTCCGGCCGCACCGGCTATTGCGTCCGCAAGTCCGGCGCCTGCCGCTATTCGCCCGAACAGCGGACATTCGCCGACGGTGGTCCTCGGCGCGCCCAGATCGTCGACCAGGCCTATCTCGACCGCGCCCGGCCGATCGTCGAGACCCGCCTGAGGCGTGCCGGGATACGGCTCGCCGACGCCCTGAACCGGACCTTCGATCCCGGCTTCGACGGGTGGCGGTCGTGACGTGGCGCGCCGTGCTCATCGCGGCCGCGGCGACCCTTGCGCTCGGCCCGGCGTCGCTCAGCCCGTGCGCCGCCGCGGCCGCGGGGCTACAGGGCTTTGCCTGTTGCAAGACCTGCAAGGCGGGCAAGGCCTGCGGCGACAGCTGCATCGCGCGCGACAAGACCTGCCACAAGGGCAAGGGCTGCGCCTGCGACGGCTGAGGCGGCGCGCTTAGGGGTTCCATTGGCGTCGTGACCACCGCTAGGGGGGCTGCCATGGCCAAGATCAAACGCACCGGAACCTCGTCGGCGCTGCGCGACTTTCTTCGGAAGGAGGCGGCGGGCGGAATCCTGCTGATGGGCGCCGCGGCGCTCGCCCTCATCGTCGCCAATTCACCGCTCGGCCCCCTCTACCACGATCTGCTCCACGCTCCGACCGGGCCAGTCCTGACCGGGAAGCTCGGGCCGATGAACGCGCATTTGTGGATCAACGATCTGCTGATGGCGGTGTTCTTCCTGCTCGTCGGGTTGGAGATAAAGCGCGAGCTCGTCGACGGCCGGCTTTCGACCTGGGAGCAGAGGCGGCTGCCGGTGATTGCCGCGGCGGTGGGAATGATCGTTCCGGCCCTGGTCTATCTCTGGCTGACGGCGGGCGATCCGGCCCTGACCCGCGGCTGGGCGATCCCCGCCGCGACCGATATCGCCTTCGCGATCGGGGTCCTCGCTTTGCTTGGAAGCCGGGCGCCGACCTCGCTGAAGCTGTTCCTGACCACCGTCGCCATCGCCGACGACATGGGCGCGGTCGCGATCATCGCTCTGGCCTATACCGATTCGCTGAATACGCTCGCGCTCGGCGGCGCCGCGGCGGTGCTGCTCGCAATGTACATCATGAACATGAGCGGCGTCCTGAGGCTATGGCCCTATCTGATCGCCGCGGCGGCCTTGTGGTATCTGGTGCTGCTGTCGGGCGTACATGCCACGGTCGCGGGCGTTCTGGCGGCGATGATGATCCCGATCATCCGGAGCCCGGGCGCTCCCGATTCGCCGGAATCGCCGCTTCACCGCCTGGAGCATGCGATCACGCCCTGGGTCGCCTTCGCGATCGTCCCGATCTTCGGTTTCGCCAATGCGGGAGTGGATCTCTCCGGCATCGGCATGGACGAAGTCTTCGCGCCGCTGCCGCTGGGAATCGCGGCCGGGCTCTTTTTCGGCAAGCAGATCGGAATTTTCGGCGCAGTCTGGCTGTGTGTCAGGTTCGGCTTCGCCCGGAAATTGAGGGGGGCGACCTGGATCCAGATCTACGCGGTGGCGGCTTTGTGCGGGATCGGCTTCACGATGAGCCTGTTCATCGGCGCGCTCGCCTTCCCCGGCAATGCCGAGCTGATCGACGAGGCGAAGATCGGAGTCCTGCTCGGCTCGCTGGCCTCGGCGGTCACCGGCTTCCTCATCCTCCGCTTCGCGAAACCGTCGACGGATCATGGCCGCGAGGAGGTGGAGCAGGACGGCGAAATCACGGTGGACGGCGATGTCGAGCGGGTGGAGGACCGAAGGACATGAAGCGGCTGGCCATCCTCGTGGCGCTTCTGCTCGCCGCCTGCGTTTCGGCCGGGCCCGCCCGCGAGAGCCTCGATTCGATCGCCCGCGACTATGTGAAGCTCCAGCTCGCCATCGGCGAGAAGGAGGAAGGCTATATCGACGCTTATTACGGGCCGCCCGAATGGCGGGCCGAGGCGAAGCTCGGCGCCTCCGCCACCCCCGCTTCGCTCGCCCAGCGCGCGGGAGTCCTCGCGGTTCGGCTGAGGAGCCTCGCCGACGGCCGGCTCGATCCAATGGAGCGTCGGCGGCGCGATTTCCTGCTCGCCCAGCTCAAGGCGGCTTCGACCCGGCTCGCGATGATGCAGGGCGCGAAGCTCCCCTTCGCCGCCGAAGCGGAGGCTTTGTTCGGAGTCCGGCCCGAGCTGAAGCCGCTTTCGGCCTACGATCCGATCCTCGCCCGGATCGAGCGGCTGGTCCCGGGCAAGGGGCCGCTCGCCGACCGCGTCGACGCCTTCCAGGATCGCTTCACGATTCCAGCGGACAGGCTGGAACCGGTGATGCGCGCCGCCATCGCCGAATGCCGCCGCCGAACGGCCCGGAATATCGCCTTGCCCGCGAACGAGCGCTTCACGCTGGAGCTGGTCACCGGCAAGAGCTGGGGCGGCTACAATTGGTATAAGGGCGATTCGAGCAGCCTCATCCAGATCAACACCGATCTTCCGGTGCGGATCGGCCGGGCCGTCGATCTCGGCTGCCACGAAGGCTATCCCGGCCACCACGTCTACAACATGCTGCTCGAGGAGAAGCTCGCGAAGGCGCGCGGCTGGGTCGAGTTCACGCTCTACCCGCTTTATTCGCCGCAGAGCTTCATCGCCGAGGGTTCGGCCAATTACGGAATCGAACTCGCCTTCCCGAAGGGCGATCAGCTCGAGTTCGAGACCCGGATCCTGTATCCGCTCGCCGGTCTCCCCGCCGCCGGCGCTCCTGAATTCCTCGCATTGCAGCGCTCGACCCGGAACCTCGCCGGAGCCCGCTTCACCATCGCCGCCGACTATCTCGACGGACGGATCAGCCGCGCCCGGGCTGTGGAGCTCACCCGCAAATACCAGCTCGTCTCCGCGGCGCGAGCCGAGAAATCCTTGGCCTTCATCGATCAGTACCGCTCCTACGTGATCAATTACGGGCTCGGCCTCGAAATGGTCCGGGCCGCCGTGGAGAGTGCCGGTCCCGATCCGGCACGGCGCTGGGCGGCGATGGAGAAAATCCTTTCGGAGCCGACCCTGCCGGGCGATCTGGCGCGGTGAGGGGACGACCCATGACGTCCCTCTCCCGTTCTTGCGAAAGAGGGTAAGCATGCGGGTCTTCTGGGACGAGCGGCAGCGGCTTCACGCTCCGGCGCGGGAGCTGCACAATGGCGGCTTCACCCCTTATGCGGAGCATTGCGGCAGGGTGGAGTCGATGCTCGCCGCGCTCGGCGCAACCCACGCGGTCGCGGATCGGGGCGAGGACCCTTTGCTTCGGGTCCACCCGGGTCCCTATCTCGACGTCCTCAAATCCGCCTTCGCCGACTGGAAGGCGGCCGGCCGGCCCGGAGACGCTTCGGGCTATGTCTGGCCGGTGGTCGGCCGCCGTCCGCTCGACCTCGACCGGATCGACGCCAGGCTCGGCCAATTCAGCATGGACGCATCCACCCCGATCGCGGAAGGGACTAATATACTTGACTCAGCAAATCCAGCTCGCCATAAGGGGGCATGGCACAGGAACCCCGCACCCTTATGGAAGCCGTCCGGTACTTCGCAGACCCGGACGTCGCCCTTCAGCACATGGTAGAGCTTCGTTGGGGCG
>JBBSIZ010000007.1:0-114668 GCA_038257735.1 Sphingomonadales bacterium
ACTTCGAACTGGTGCTGGTCATCAGCCCGGCCGATCCGATCACCAGCTCGGACTTCATTCTCTAGAAGGGCGGACAGGAAAAGGGGCGCGGCCGGCGGCCGCGCCCCTTTTTAAATGCCCGGTCGGCTCCGCGCAGCGGGCAGCGGCGATTCGCTCTAGCCCGCAAACGCCGTCTTCAGCTCGGCGAGGTCGAGCTTGACCATTCCCATCATCGCTTCGAACGCGCGGCGGGCGCCGGCGCGGTCTTCCGAGGCAAGCATCTGCAGCATCTCTTCGGGGCAGATCTGCCAGCGAAGGCCGTAGCGGTCCTTGAGCCAGCCGCACCGGACGGGCTCGCCGCCATCGGCGGTGAGGACGTCCCAGAGACGGTCGACCTCCGCCTGATCCTCGCAATGGATCATGAAGGAGACGGCCTCGGTGAACGGGAATTGAGGGCCGCCGTTGAGCGCCTGATATTGCCGCCCCGCGAGCGTGAAGTCGACGGTGATGACGTCGCCTTCCCTGCCGTTCGGATAGTCGGCGGGCGAGCGAACGATGTCGTCGATCCGGCTGTCCGGGAGGAGCGACACGTAGAAATTCGCCGCTTCCTCGGCATCGTGGTTGAACCACAGGCAGGGCGTGATCTTGTCGGACATGGGAAGATCCTCCTCAGGCGGTGCCGATACCGGCTTTCGAATCGACGATTACCTCGAACCCGCCCCAGAACATGCGCTTGCCGTCGAAGGGCATGTTGTCATGGTCCGGCTTCATCCGCTCGCCGGCCATCATCTTCGACCAGCCGGCGTCCCGGGTCGCCTTGTCCGGCCATTCGAGCCAGGAAAAGACGATATTCTCGCCCTCCGTCGCCTGTACCGCCCGGCGGAAATCGGTGACCTTGCCGTCCCGCACGTCGTCGCCCCAGGATTCGACCAGCCGCAGAGCGCCATGTTTCGCGAAATCGGCGGCAGCCTTCTCGGCCAAAGCGATATAGGCCTCCTTCTTGTCCGGCATCACCGGAAGCACGAAGCCGTCGACATAGGGCCCGGTGCCGGAGCCGCTGTCCAGAATCGTTGCGAAGCCGCCATAGATCATTCGCTTGCCGTCGAACGGCATGGAGGCGCCCATCTCCTCCATTCGCGGGTCGCTCATCATCTTCTCGGCGGCGGAGTCCCGAATCGCCTTGTCCGGATATTCGAACCAGGAGAGGACGATCTTCTCGCTCTCCTTGGCCTGGACGGCGCGGCGGAAGTCGGTGACCTTGCCGTCGGTGACATCGTCCTCCCAGGCTTCGACGAGCCGGGTGGCTCCAAACTCCTCGAACAAGGGCACCGCTCCAGCGGCGTGGCGGCGATATTCGTCCCGATTTGCGGCGGGGACCGCGACGATGAAGCCTTCGACATAGGTCATGACGTTTCTCCTTTGGGATCGGTGCTCAGGCGGCGACGGTCTCGTCCGCCTCGGCCTCGGCGAGCCCGGCGAGCTGCGCGGCGCAGGTTCCCCAGCCCTCCTCGAAGCCCATCGACTCGTGCGCCTTGAGCGCTTCCTCGCTCCAGTGGCGGACTCGGGCGGTGTAGCGGGTGCCGGAGCCCTCCATCTCGAAGGTGACGATTGCGACCATCAGGAAGTCGCACTCGCTGTCCATGCCGGTCTTGGGCTGCCAGCCGGCGGTGAAGGCGTTGGTGAAGACGATCCGCTCGTTCGGGACCACCTCGAGAAAGACGCCCTCGCCGGGATGCCGCTCGCCGTTCGGGCCTTCAATCTCGATCGAGGAGCGGCCGCCGGCGCGGAGCTCCCGGGCGATCACCCGGCTCTTCCAGGGCTGGGGCGCCCACCATTCCTCGGTCCGGCCGGTATAGACCCGGTAGACCGTCTCCGGCGGGGCGTCGATGAAGCGGGTGATCGACAGCTCATGCTCGGAATTGCCCATTCTCTCTCTCCTTTTCAAAGCTTATTTGCGCGGGCCGACGGCCATGAAGGCGGCGCCGTGCGGGTCGCTCGCCATGACCGCCCAGTCGCCGCCCGGAACCTCGATCGGGCCATGACGGACGGTGCCGCCGGCGGAGGCGATCTTCGCCGCGGCCTTGTCGATATCGCGGACTCCGAAGGCGAAGTTCCAGGCGGCGGGGCGTCCCGGCGGATTGGTCATGATCGCTCCGAACATCGCGCCGTCCTGCTCGACGAACTGATAGCCGCCCATCTCGCTCATCGGCATCACGTCGCCTTTCTCCCAGCCGAAGCGCCGGGTGTAGAAAGCGACGGCGCCATCCTGGTCGGGGGTCGAAAGCTCGTTCCACTGGCAGTGGCCGGGCTTCGCCGGATCGAAGGAGCCGCTCGCTTCCTCGCTCTCACCGCGCATGACATAGAAGGGTACGCCCTGCGGGTCGGCGACCAGGGCCATCCGGCCAACGCCTTCCATGTCCATTGCGGGCATGTGGACCTTGCCGCCCTCGCCGACGATTTCGGCGACCGCGGAATCGACGTCGTCGACTCCGATATAGCCTAGCCAGCCGGGCCGCATTCCCATCTCCGCCGCCCCGTCGGGCAGCTTCATTTGGCCGGCGACGGCGGAGCCTTCCGCGGAGAATAGCCGATAGTCGATCCCGGGCTGGCCGGCGCTTTCGGCGGTCCAGCCGATCACGTCGCCGTAAAAGGCGGCGGCGGCCTCCGGATCGGGCGTCAGAAGCTCGTACCAGATGAAGCTTCCGTGGCGGTTGCGGCTGTCGGACATGAATTGCTCCTGCTTCGGGCACCGTGCGCGACGGCGGCCTCTATGATCCAAGTTAGTGTTTGCGGCGATTCCGCCCGCCGCCAGCGGGCCACGATTCAGGCGTCGGCGGTTTCGGCCGGCCGCGCCATGGCCTGGGCCGCCGCTTCGACGTCCATCCAGACCGGCCCCCATCCGTGGCCGTCGGGGTCGGCGAAGGCTCGGCTGTACATCCAGCCATGATCTTCCTTGGCGTGAACCTCGCTTCCGCCGACGGACAGCGCCTGCCGGGTGACGTCGTCGACTTCGTCGCGGCTGTCGCAGGAGAAGGAGAGGAGCAGCTGGACCGACTCGTTGGGGTCGGCGATCGGCTTGGTCGTGAACTGCCGGAACTTGTCGTGGGTGAGCAACATCACGTGGATGGAATCCGACAGGCTCATCATCGTCGCGGTCTCGTCGGTGAACTGCAGGTTCTGCTCGCCGCCGATCGCCTTGTAGAAGGCGATCGACCGGTCGAGGTCGGCTACGGGCAGGTTCACGAAGATCATCCGGGGCATCTTTTCTCTCCTGAACGAATCGCTGTTTGACGCTGATGGGCGATTGAGTTATAAAAAGCAACTATGAAGTTACCAAAAGTAACTGGATCGGGACGGGGCGCTTCGAAACGGCACTACGACGACGCCTGCGGAACCGCCCACGCGCTCGACCTGATCGGGGAGCGCTGGGCCCTATTGGTGATGCGGGAGCTGATGCTGGGACCCAAGCGCTTCGGCGACCTGCGCGCGGACCTGCCCGGAATCAGCGCCAACGTCCTCACCCAGCGGCTGGAGGGGCTTGAAGCGGCCGGGCTGCTCCTCCGGCGCCGCCTGCCGCCGCCCGCCTCGACCCAGGTCTACGAGCTGACGGCCTGGGGCTATGAGGCCGAGCCGATCGTCCAGTCGCTCGGCAAATGGGCGGCCCGCTCGCCCGCGCACGACCCCACTCTTCCGATCAGCGCGACCTCGATCATGCTGTCGTTCCGGACGATGTTCGACCCGGTGCGGGCCGGGGATTTCCAGGCGCGGATCGGCTTCCGGCTTGGGGCGGAGAGCTTTGCCGCCAGGGTGGAGGAGGGGCGGTTCGACAGCGGGAGGGGCGACACGGAGGGGGCGGAGGCCGTCTTCACCGGGACTCCGACGGGTCTGGCCGCTTTCGTCTATGGCGGCCAGCCCATCGATGTCCTGGCGGGTGCGGGGCTGCTGAAGGTCGAGGGGGATAAGGCGGTTGCCGCTCGCTTCGCGACTCTCTTCCCGCTCCCGTCCAAGGTGAGAAGCTGAAGCGGGTTGGACCCCCGGACGGCTCACAATATAGCGAGGTGCCGGTTGTCGAAGGCGCTTGCATATTGAGCGGCGATCGCGACCTTCCGTTCGATCGCGTCGAGGATCGGCGCTGAAAAATCGACCCCCGCCAAAGCCGAGCAGCTTTCGAGGTTTCCCGGCGAAAACACGTTCACTTCCAGTATCTTGTCGCCGACGATGTCGACTCCGACGAGGAACATCCCATCGGCGACGAGCTTCGGGCGGATCATTTCGGCGACTTCGAGCTCGGTCTTGCCGATCTCCACCGCCTCCGCTTTCCCGCCGGCATGGATATTGGAGCGTATGTCGTCTTTCGCCTGGACCCGGCGCAGCGCGGCATATTTGCCTTCGAGCTGAAGGGGCTCGCCGTTCATCAGGAACAGGCGGATATCTCCCTTTTTCGCAGCGGCCACATAGGCCTGGGCGATGATGTAGCCGTCGCGGCCGATCGCCTCGATCATC
Organism: Sphingomonadales bacterium; assembly: GCA_038257735.1. Lineage (GTDB taxonomy): Bacteria > Pseudomonadota > Alphaproteobacteria > Sphingomonadales > Sphingomonadaceae > Allosphingosinicella. The sequence continues at coordinate 4,483 of JBBSIZ010000007.1, forward strand.
TGATTGAGGTTCGCCTGGTTTTCCGGATCGACCTTGAATACGCCCGTTCCCCCGGACCCCTGCAGCGGCTTGAGGATGATGTTGCCGCCATGCTCCTTGGCAAACGCCTTGATGTCGGACGCATGCTTGGTGATCAAGGTCTCGGCCCGGGCTTCGGCCGGGAAGCTCTGGAAATAGAGCTTGTTGATCGCCCTTCCGAGGCTGTCCGGATCGTTGAGCACGATCACCCCGCGCCGCGCCGCCTCGCGCCCGAACAAGATCCCGCTTTCCATGGCCCAGGGCGCGTGCTGCGAGTCGATCGAAGGATCGTTGCGAAGCATCAGCACGTCGACTTCGGTCATGTCGATCCGCTTGATCGTGCAGGCAGCATCGTCCTTCAGCGTGTTGAAGAAATCCTCCCGGTCCTTGTACTTGCGCTTGGGAAGGAGCCGGGCATGTGTGGAAAGGCTGTCGTCGCTGTCCAGCACGAAATCCGACGGCGTGATGTAGCAGACCCGGTGACCCCGCGCCGCCGACCGCTCCGCCAGCAGCGTCGTCGTATAGTTCAGAAACTCGCGCTCGATGTCGTTGATGAAGAAAGCGATCAGCATTTTTTACTCCAGTACTCGGTTACTCGGTTAATCATTCAGTCGGTCATTCAAGGTCGATCATCCGGTCGAAGGGCAGGCCGGCGCGCAGCTCCGCGATTCGTCGTCGAGTGTCTTCGCGGTCGAGGAATTCGGGCCGGAACAGCGGCGGACGCAATAGTCCGCGAAGCAGCAGCTCCTCGATCGCCTCGACATCGTCCGGCGAGATCTTGCCGAGCCAGAACGGGTCGAGCGAGGCGCCGGCCGCGACCAGGTCGACGACTTTCCGGAAGCCCTTGAGGTAGATCGCGTCCTTCGCGAATCCGCCGGAGCGGAATACCCGCATCGCGACGTTGAACGCGGCCCTCCCGGTGAAGCCGTGATCGCTCGACAAAAGCCGCCAGGTCTCGATGAAGTCGGCGCCGCCGAGCATCGAGTCGACCGCGACCACCCGGCCGGCGATCAGCCGCAGGCGTCGGCGGGTCAGCCCGCCCACCGCCCATTCGGCGAACACTCCGAGCCCCTCCTGGAGCCCTTCGTAATTGGCGAGGCCGCTGCGGAAGATGGTCAGCCCCTGAGCGGCGCCGTTGCAGCAGGTGAGCAGATGGACGCTGACCTCGTGGGCCAGCAGCGGGTCGACGCGCGCCCTCGCTACCCGGCTTCCACCGGCGATCATCAGTTTGTGGCCGGAAACCAGCAGCCCGGCGACGTCGTCGCGGATCTCGATCGTCGCTTCGAAGCGATCGTCGGAGGCCCGGTAGCGCTCGACCAAAGCGCGGGCGGCGTCGGCTATCTCCTCGGCGCCGACCGAATCCCCGTCGCTCGGTGCGCCGGGCCCGGCGGCCGCGAGGATCGCCAGAGCATCGCCGAGCAGCAGCGGATCCACCGCGCCGTAGAGCAGTTGCGACGCCGGCCGGAATCCCGGCGTGTTGCGAGCCGCGAGCATCGTCAGCTGATAGTCGAGCTCGCGCCGCTTCGCGCAAAGCAGCCGCTCGAGCGTCGGGTCCTCGATCAGGGTCAGGTCGATCTCGTAAAGGTCGCGCTTGGCGGTGTCGGGATCGACGGTCAGCGGACGGTAGCGGAAGCTCGGCGCACTTTCGGCCTGACCCTCGATGAACTCGTGCATCGCCTCGAAAGCGTTGATCGGAGTCAGCGAAAGCAGGAAATCATAGCTTCGTGCGATCGAATCGAGCTTCTTGTCGGCGTGGAGCGCGGCGGCGAGGAACGCGCTTCGGCCGAGCGCCCGGTAATGGGGCGGAGCGCCGGCGGGGCCGTCTTCCATGAAGGCCGCCGCCGCTCGGAGCAGCGAATCGCCAAGCGCGACCGCGAGCTCGTGAGTGAGCCGCGGATAGGGCCGGCCCTCGGGATCCCGGTAGATTGGTGGGATGGTCATCCTCAGCAGCTCGGCTTCGCCTGCTCCTTCGACGCCGTCCGCGGAGTCGCTCGAACCAGGCTCCGCCGCGGAGTCGACGGTGGCTCGGCGAAGGTCGACTTCAATTTCGCCGCAGGCCTTGGCCAGCGCGTCGAGCGCGCGCAGAGCTGCCTCGCCGCCGGATGCGCCGATCCGGACGACGAAGGGCGGGAGCTCGGGCGCGTCGTCCTGCCGCTTGCGCCAGGGCGCGTCCTCGACGAGGATCAGGACGATGGGGCCGAGCCGGTCTCGCATCTCCGCGGTGATCGCCCGAAGCGCCTCGGCCGCCTCCTCATCCTCATCCGGCGACCAGATCAGATAGCCGGGGCTGTTGAGCGCGACCCGCCGGGCGAGGCTGTCCGCCGGGTCCGCCGAGCGGTGGAGAACGAGGAACGGAAGCCAGCGGTCGAGATGCGCTCGGCCGCTTTCCCCGATTTTCCGGCGAAGCTCGCCGCGCGGGCCGAATTCCGGCGCGAACGCGCGCGGGGCGGGCCGGTTCGCGGCGCTCCTCATCGCGACAATATTTCCTCGCCGATGCGGGCGACGTGCCCGATCAGCGCCCGCATCGCTTCCAGCTCTGCCGGGTCGGGCTCGCCGGTCCATTCGTCCATGAAGAATTTCTTATATTCGAAGGCGATCGCGCAGCCGGCTTCGGGATAGCGCTCGTGGACGAAGCGGGTCTGCTCGCCCTTGCCCTGGAAGGCGACGTTCTCGCGCACGTCGAGCCGCCGCCCGTTGAAGTCGAACCCCCGCATCGCATCGATCAGCGGATCGACCAGAAAGGCCCATTGCTCGCGCGGCATCGAGAAGGTGCCGATATTGATGTCGGGCGCCTCCGACTGGGGAGTCGGCGGCGCATCCGGTCCGTCGCGGCGATGATTGTAGCTGTGGACGTCGATCAGCAGGAAGCGCCGGTGCCGGGCGGCGAGGCCGTCGAGCAGTTCACCGAGCATTCGATAATATTCGGAGTGAATATCGAGCGAGCGGCGCTCCAGTGCCTCGTCCGGAGCGCCCGGCTTCCACAATTCCAGGCCCCAGCATTGCTCCGGGGTGGAGTAGACGGCCGCGTCGCCGCCGCGGTTGAGGTCGAACTCGAACCTAGAGCGATGAACGACGATATTCGTCGGAACGTCGCGCACCGCCCGGCCGGTAAACGGATCTTCCTCGCGGAGCCGGGCGGAATCGTTGAGCGCAACCGCCGCGGCGACCTCCGGGCGAAGCTCGTGGCCATCGTGGATTGCGGTCGCGACGACCGGCCCAGGGCCATGTTGGACGGACCACCAGCGTTGATTCGAAACGGTCATGGAACAGGATAGCGCTTGGCGACCGCTTCGGTTTCGCACCGATGCGAGAAGTTCGCCGAGAAGGCCGAACCCTCCGACCAATCGACGCCGCAGCCTTCGCCCCTTTCGGGCCTTAGGCCAGCCTGCCAGCCGAAGCCCCTTCAGGGGCGAAGGCTGGTGGAGCTGAGGGGAATCGAACCCCTGACCTCTGCAGTGCGATTGCAGCGCTCTCCCATCTGAGCTACAGCCCCGCGCCTTTTCGGCGGCCAGGTTTCCCCGCTCGAAAGCGGGGCCGGGAAGGCGCCCAGATAGCGATGCCGCGCCGCTTTCGCAATGCGGCAATTGCCATGGCCTTGGGGGCCCCGGATACGCTTCGACGCTGCCACCCCACGGACCGGCCCGCCGACCGGAACGACACCGTTCCCACCTCCGTTATATTTTTAGACCCCCGCGCCGCGCGCGCGGATCGGCGCTCAGGAAAGCGCGGGCTCACGAACGAGACACAATGAGGAGAGAGAAGATGGCCTATCAAGGCAGCGACGATCGCTACGGAGATCGATGGCGCGACCGCGACGAACGCAACGATCGCGACAGCTATCGCGGCGGAGGCCGTGGCGGCGGCGACGACCGCGGCTTCTTCGACAGGGCCGGCGACGAGGTCCGCTCCTGGTTCGGCGACGACGACGCTCAGCGGCGCCGCGAGATCGACGAGCGGCGCTGGGAGCAGGAGCAGAGGATGAGCGGTCGCCGCGACAACGATCCGCGCTCCGGCAATTCGGGCTGGACGCCCGGCGGCTGGGGCAACCAGTCCGGCGAGAGCTGGAACCGCGATCGCCCGGGGACGGCCGGAGGCTGGGACCGGGATCGGTCGAGCGAGCGCGAAGGCTGGTCTTCCGGCTCGGCCGGCGGTGAGCGCGGCGAGCGCTGGAGCGGCTCCCGGGGCGGCGGCGACGGCGACAGTCATGGCAACGACCGTGTCGCCCGCGGCGGCGCCGGCTTCGGCGGCAATCCCGAGCAGGGCCGCCGATTCGACCGGGACGATCCCGGCCGGGTCGGAACTTCGGGCCCGATGGGCCAGAGGTTTGCCGGCTACCGCGCCGGCGGCGATATCACCCGCGGCGGACCGGGCGGCGACATCCACGATCCGCATTATTCGGAATGGCGGCGCCGGCAGATCGAGGATCTCGACCGCGACTATGACGAATATCGGCGCGAGCATCAGTCGAAGTTCGAGCAGGAGTTCGGCGGGTGGCGGCAGAAGCGCCAGGGCCAGCGGCAGATGCTGGGCAAGGTGACCGAGCATATGGAGGTGGTCGGTTCCGACGACAGCCATGTCGGCAAGGTCGACAAGGTGCGCGGCGACCGGATCATCCTCGCCAAATCCGATCCCAAAGCCGACGGGATGCATCACAGCATTCCCTGCAGCTGGGTCGACAATGTCGAGGACAAGGTGATTCTCAATCGAACGGCCTCCTCGGCGATGGAGTCTTGGCGCAACGAGGATAGCGGCCGCGCCCTGTTCGAGCGCGAGGACCAGGGAAGCGAGGGGCCGCATGCACTCGACCGAAGCTTCTCCGGCACCTATGGAAGCCGCAACGACGACTGAGCGGCGAGCAGTGCACGAGAAGGGCCCGGCCTCTTTCAGGGGACCGGGCCTTTTCGTCATTGCGAGGAGCGAAGCGACGCGGCAATCCAGCGGGCCGAGGCGCAGCACTGGATTGCTTCGCTTCGCTCGCAATGACGGAGAGAGCGATGAGCACCAACACCAATCGCGCCTGGCATTTGAAGTCGCGCCCGCAGGGCATGCCGACCATGGACAATTTCGAGCTGAGGGAAGCGCCGCTGGACGAGCTCCAGGACGGCTGGGTGCGCGTGGAGAATAAGTGGCTTTCGGTCGACCCCTATATGCGCGGGCGGATGAACGACGTGAAGAGCTACGTCCCGCCGTTCGAGGTCGGGGCGCCGATGCAGGGCGGTGCGGTCGGCAAAATCGTTGAGAGCCGGTCGCTGCATTTCGCCGAGGGCGAGACCGTGTTCCATATGCTGGGCTGGCGCGAGGGCGCGGCCGGGCCGGCGGAGCAGTTCAACAAGGTCCCGCCGCTTCCAGTCGAGGATTTCCACTGGCTCGGCAATCTCGGCCTGACCGGAGCGACGGCCTATTTCGGGCTGCTCAGGGCGGCGCAGGCGAAGGCGGGCGATACGGTTTTCGTCTCGGCGGCGGCGGGCGCGGTCGGCTCGGCCGTGGTCCAGGTCGCCAAGGCTATGGGAATGAACGTCATCGGCTCGGCCGGCGGCGCCGAGAAAGTGACCTGGGTCAAGGAGCTCGGCGCCGACTCGGCGATCGATTATAAGTCGGAGCCGATCGTTCCGGCGCTGCTGAAGGCGGCGCAAGCCGTCGGCAATGGGGGAATCGACGTCTATTTCGACAATGTCGGGGGAGAGCATCTCGACGCCGCCTTCGCCGCCGCCCGCCAGAATGCCCGCTTCGCCATTTGCGGAATGATCGAGGGCTATAACGGCGCCCCGCCGCACGGCTTCAAATACATCATGCGAGTGATCGCCGCCCGGATCATGATGAAGGGCTTCATCTACACCGACTATCTGCCTGAGATGGCCGAATTCTACCGCGACATGGGCGGTTGGGTGTCTGCCGGCAAGGTAACGAGCCGGGAGACGGTGAGGGATGGGATCGAGGCGATGCCCGAGGCTTTTCTCGACCTGTTCCGTGGGGCGAACATCGGGAAGATGCTTGTTCGGCTTTGATCCTCCCCATGCTGCGCATGGGGAGGATCAAAGCGCCTTGGCCCTTTCGCCTATCACTCGAAGATCCTCGACGAACCTCGCATATTCGGCCTCCTTATTGTCGCGGACCCGGAGCAGGAAGCTGGGGTGAACGGTGACCCAGGCCTCGCCGCCCTCGGGCAACAGGTGGGCCCGGCCGCGCATCGACGTGATCGTCACCGCCTTGCCGAAGATCGAGCGGGCGGCGGTGGCGCCGAGCGCGACGGTGAGGGGCGGGCGGATCAAAAGGCGTTCCTGCTCGATCCACCAGCGGCACGCCTCGATCTCGCCGGCATCGGGTTTCGAATGGATCCGGCGCTTGCCGTGCTGCTCGAACTTGAAATGCTTGACCGCGTTGGTGACGTAGGCCGCCTCGCGGTCGACCCCGGCCTCGCCCAGCGCCCGGTCGAAGAGCTGGCCGGCGGGGCCGACGAAGGGGCGGCCGGCGAGATCTTCCTGATCGCCCGGCTGCTCGCCGACGAAGAGAATGCGGGCGTCGAGCGGGCCTTCGCCGAACACCGTCCGGGTGGCGCATTTGTAGAGTTGGCATCGGGTGCAGCCCATCGCCTCCTCGCGGACGGCCTCCCAGGCGGCCCTGAGATTGTCTCCGATCCGGCCTCGTCCAGCCTCGACCATCTTCGCCTCGCGCGCCTGGGCCCCCGCCATCAATTCTCCCACCAACGCCGTCTCGGGCATGTTTTTCCAGTATTTCTTCGGCATCTCCTTGAGCATCGCGCCTTTCTTGAGGCGGGCCGGATTGAAGATGGAGGCGTAATAGGTCTTCCAGACCGATTCGATCGGGTCGCCTTCCGGCGCATCGGACCGCGAGGCCCCGGGGCCCTCGCTTAGAGTCTCGCAGTCCCAGTGAAGCGACAGCGCCGGGGTCAGGATCGACCAGGCCATGTTGGCGAATCGGCGGACGAAGAAGCCGCCATTGTGGCGGACGATATGATGCTCGGGCTCGAACCACGCGACGAAGCGTGGGCCTTCGCCGGTCTCGACCTCGCGGAAGCGAAGAAAGGCCCGCATCTTGTGGACGTCGCGGCGAACCGCCTTCGCCATTCGCTCGAGGCGCTGGACGAGCGGATCGGCGGAATCTGCGATCAGGCCCGGCCGTTCGCGGAGGCGCAGAAGGAGGGCGTAGAGCAAGGCGAAGCGTTCGGGATCCGAGTGACGGATCGCGGTCTCGGCGACGGTGAGGAAGGCTCGGGGGACGGAGAAGGACGCATTGCCGGAAGGGAGGGGGGCCGGGGCGGCGAAGAGGTCGGTGCCGATATCGCCGACCTGCCAGCTGACGTCCGACTCGGATATTTCGGCGCTCGCGAGGGCTCGCGCGGCGTCCCGCCAGCCTTCGAGATCGTCTTCGGAAGCGAGGCTAACGCTGTGCATCAACCCCTCTCCGGCTATTCACGGGAGAGGAATTTCAGGCGAACAGCTCGAGCTGCTTTGTCTTCGGTTTCAGCCATGAACCCAGATCCGCTTTTTCCGTCAGCAGAGTCGGCCGCCAGCCTTCCGCGCAGATGAAGGGGCGCACCTTGGCGACCGAGACCGTCAGGCGGGCGACGTCCTCCAGCCTCAGCCTGCGCCAACGGCGACTCTGGAGCATCTTGTCCACCGCCTTGACGCCGAGGCCGGGAACCCGGAGCAGCGCCTCGCGCGGTGCGCGGTTGACGTCGACCGGGAAGCTTTCGCGGAACTTCAGCGCCCAGGCGAGCTTGGGATCGATGTCGAGCGGAAGCATGCCCGCGGGGTCGGCGGCCGCGGCAATTTCGGCCGGCGAAAAGCCGTAGAAGCGCATCAGCCAGTCCGATTGGTAGAGCCGATGCTCGCGCATCAGCGGCGGGCGGCGCAGCGGAAGCACGGCGGACGAATCGGGGATGGGCGAGAAAGCGGAATAATAGACCCGGCGAAGGCGGAAGCGATCGTAGAGACTTGCGGCGCGGCCGACGATATCCGAGTCCGAGGCCGAATCGGCGCCGACGATCATCTGGGTCGACTGGCCGGCGGGCGCGAAGCCGGGCGCCGACCTGTAGCGCTTCTTCGAGTCGGCGCCGTCCTCGATCGAGGCGCGCATGTCCTTCATAGCGCCTTCGATCCGGACGCCGTCCTTCTCGGGGGCGAGCCGGGCGAGGCCGGCGGCGGTGGGCAGCTCGACGTTGATCGAAACCCGGTCGGCATGAACTCCGGCGAGCCGGACCAGCTCGGGATCGGCGTCGGGGATCGTCTTCAAATGAATGTAGCCCCGGAAATCGTGATCCTCGCGAAGACTTCGGGCGACATCGACGATCTGCTCCATCGTATAATCGGGCGATCGGATTATGCCGGAGGAGAGGAACAGCCCCTCGATATAATTGCGCCGGTAGAAAGCGAGGGTGAGGCGAACGACCTCCTCGGCGGTGAAGCGGGCTCGGCGGACGTTCGAGCTCTTGCGGTTGATGCAATAATGACAATCGAAGATGCAGCTGTTGGTCAGGAGTATCTTCAGGAGCGAGATGCAGCGGCCGTCCGGGGCGTAAGCGTGGCAGATGCCCATGCCCTCGGTGGAGCCGATCCCCTTGCCGCCGCGGCTGTCGCGCGTCGATGTTCCGGAGGAGGCGCAGGAGGCGTCGTATTTGGCGGCGTCGGCGAGGATCGCGAGCTTCTGCTGGAGGTCGAGCTGGGACATATAGTTTCCTGTATGTTCCAAAGGCTTGGCGCGCAAGCGTTTAAATGTTCGTATTTTGTTCTTGCATTGCGAAACGTAATCTGAGAATATTCGATTTGCCGATTCGTGAGGGGATCGGGAACGGCTCTTTGACATCGTGGTGCCAAAAAACTTCGGCGCCCTCCTCCGCGGAGAGGCGAGCGCCGTCTTATGGTGGAGGGGCTCTCCTGCGCGGGCGAGCCTCTCCGCCAACCCTTTCGTATACGGGGGATGCCCTTTCGTACACGGAATGCCGGATTATCCCAGCGGATCGGCCGGCTCGGCGTCGGCGAAGTGGCGGCCGGCGAACAGCTTGAAGAGCAGGAACACGGCGCCCGCGCCGGCGGCGAAGGCGGCGTGGAGGAGCCAGAACTGGGTCGTCGCCATGGTCGAATAATAGCCGCCGACCCAGCCGACCAGCGAGTTGCCGGCGAAGAAGGCGAGGTAATAGAGGCCGATCACGGTGGCGTTGATCGCTTTCGGGGCGAGCTTGGCGAAGAGGGCCAGGCTGACCGGGAGCATGTGAGCGAATCCGATCGAGTTCACGATATGGAACATGACCGGCCAGAACAGGCCGATCTTTTCGCCCGGCCCCTGGGTCCAGGCGGCGAGGAACAGGCAGAGCATGCCACCGACCGAGAAAGCCGAGCCGATGATGATCTTGGTGAGCTCGTCCGGCTCCTTCCGGCGCTTGCCGTACCAGCGGTAAAAGAGGGCGACTCCGGCGAGGAAGCTGACGGAGACGATCGCGTCCAGCGTGACGAGCCAGGTGGTGGGCAGCTTTTCGCCCATGAAGACGAGGTCGAACTGCTGGTCGCCCCAGACCAGATAGGCGTTGAAGATCTGGTTGTTGGGGACGATGGCCACCGCCATCACCGGGATGAGAAGGACGAGCGCCAGGGTGGCGAGCCAATCCTTTCGGGCGAGCTTCGGAGCGGCGGCGCGCTGGGCGCGGTCGCGGGCCTGGAAATGCTCCGCCGGCAGATGCTTCTGGCCGGCGATGTAGATGGCGGTCGCGATCAGCATTCCGACTCCGGCGGCTCCGAAGCCCCAATGCCAGCCGATCTTCTCGCCGAGCGTTCCGACGATGAGCGGTGCGGCGATGACGCCCGCGTTGATTCCGAGATAGAAGATCTGGAAGGCGTCGGCGCGCCTCAGATCCTCGGGCTTGTAGAGGGCGCCGACCTGGCTTGCGATATTGCCCTTGAGCAAGCCGCTGCCGAGGATGAGGCAGAGCAAGGCGAAGAGAAAGCTCGTCTCGAACGCCATCAGGAAGTGGCCGATCGACATGATGACCGCGCCGGCCAGGACCGCGCGGCGCTTGCCGATCAGCCGGTCGGCGATGAATCCGCCGGCGATCGGAGTCAAATAGACGGAGGCGAAATAGGTGCCGACGATGGCCGAGGCGAGCGGCTGGCCGTCGAGGCCGCCATAGAGCGAGCGAAGCGGCTCGAACAAGGCGACGTTTCGGATATTCTCCGGCTTGAGCAAATAGTTGACGAGGTAGAGGACGAGCAGGCCCTGCATTCCGTAATAGGAAAATCGCTCCCATGCCTCGGTGAAGGCGAGATAGGCGAGGCCCTTGGGATGGCCGAGGAAGGCGCGGTCGTCGCGGCCGGCGGCGAGATCGAGATCGGGCGTTGCTTCGGCGGCGGTCATGCGCATTCCCCTGGCGAAATCGCGCGAAAGTTAGCGGATCGGTCCGGCGGCGCCAGCCCTTTTCGGCCGCCGAGCCCCCTCACCCCAACCCTCTCCCCGCAGGGGAGAGGGGGAGAGAAGCGACGATCACTAATTCCTCAGGGTGAAGCCGATCCTGAGAGTCACCTGGTAATGGGCGACCTTGCCGCCCTCGACATGGCCGCGGGTTTCCTTGACCTCGAACCAGCCGATGTCGTGGACGGTGGACGCGGCCCGGGCGACGGCGCCTTCGATCGCGTCCTCGATACTTGTCGCCGAGCTTCCGACGATCTCGATCACCTTGTAGACATGGTCGCTCATGAAGGTCCTTTCTCCTGGCCCAACACGCGGTGGACGGGATCGTTGCGCCGCCGCTAGGGTGATGGCGCGAGAGCGAGGAGAGCGCGATGCGGATTTGGCTTTTGGCCGGCGCGGCCCTGCTGGCGGCGGCCCCAATTGCGGCGGCGCCGGCGGACGATTTCAGGCGCCTGCTGGACGACCATTATGCCTGGCTTCTTCGCGAGAGCCCGACCTACGCGACCGCGCTCGGCGTTCGCGACCATGACGATCGGATCGAGGATATCAGCCTCGCCGCCCGCGACCGCCAGGCGCGGGAGGCCGCCGCCTTCCTCGCCCGGCTCGAGCGGATCCCAAGCGAGGCGCTGAGCCCGGCGGACCGGGTAAACCGGGCGATATTGAAGCGGGGGCTCGAAGAAGGGATTGAGGCCAACCGATTTGGGCAGCGGGCGATGCTGTTCACCACTTATTCCGGCTGGCATCAAAGCTTCGCCGGCCTCGCCGACAATCTGCCCTTCCGAACCAGGGCCGATTACGAAAGCTATCTGACCCGCCTCGCTCTCTATCCGAAGCAGAACGATGCGGCGCTCGAAATCACCGGACAGGCCGTCCGGGGCGGCTTCGTCCTGCCCTGTTCGGTGCTCGGCAATTACGAGAAGGGGATTTCGGGCGTGATCGCCGGGGATCCGGCCAAGTCGCGCTTCTACGAGCCGTTCGCCCGCTCCCGGCCCGGCGACGTCGGCGAGGCGGAGTGGGCCCGGATGTCGGCAAGGGCTCGGCGCCTGATCGTCGACGTGCTCAACCCGGCTTATGCCAGGCATCTGGAATATTATCGGACCGCCTATCTGCCCAAATGCGGCAGGGCCGACAGCATCTCGGCCCAGCCGGGCGGGCGCGAATATTACGTCTTCCGGGTGAGGCAGGAGACGACGACCTCGCTCACCCCCGACCAGATCCACGACATCGGCCTCCGCGAATCGGCGCGAATCCGAGCCGAGATGGACAAGGTGGCGAAGTCGGCCGGATTTGCCGGCCGCGAGGCGTTCATCGAAGAGCTGAGGACCAATCCCAAATATTATGCGACGACCCCCGCCCAGCTGATGCAGGCGGCGGCGACGACGGCGAAGACGATCGACGGCAAGATGCCCGGCTTCTTCGCGACCCTGCCTCGGCTTCCCTATGGCGTCCGCGAGATTCCGGCCGAGATCGCGGAAGGGACGACGACGGCTTATTACGGCCAGGGCTCGCCCGCGAGCGGGCTCGCCGGCACCTATTACGTCAACACATCGAAGCTCGACCAGAGGCCGCTCTGGGAGCTTCCCGCGCTGACCTTGCACGAGGCGGTGCCCGGCCATCATCACCAGATCTCGCTCCAGCAGGAGGTGGAGCTTCCGCCCTTCCGCCGCCACTTCACCTTCTTCACCGCCTTTACCGAGGGCTGGGGCCTTTATGCCGAGAGCCTCGGCGAGGAGATGGGGCTGTACGACACGCCCGAAAAGAAGATGGGCCAGCTCTCCTACCAGGCGTGGCGGGCGTCGCGGCTTGTCGTCGACACCGGCATTCATTCCAAAGGCTGGGAGAAGGCGCGGGCGGTGGCCTTCATGCGCGAGAACACCGCGCTGACCGACGCCAATATCGACGCCGAGGTGAACCGCTACATTAGCTGGCCGGGCCAGGCGCTGGGTTACAAGATCGGCGAATTGCGGATCAAGGCGCTCCGGGCGAAGGCGGAGAAGACGCTTGGCGGGAAGTTCGATTTGAGGCGGTTCCACGATGCGGTGCTGCTTCAGGGATCGGTGCCGCTCGACGTGCTCGAGGCTCAGGTGGATGCGTGGATCGAGGGGGAGAAGAACTTGCCTCCCCGCGCGTAGCGGGGGGAGCGGGACCACCCGTTAGGGTGGTGGAGGGGTAGCTGCCGTGGACCCGGGGGGGTCGCGCGTGATCCTCCTGGACCAGCGCCGGCTACCCCTCCACCATGCTTCGCATTGTCCCCCTCCCCATGCTTCGCATGGGGAGGCACGATCAGCGCGGGGTGGAGGCGGCCTCGTCCGCCTTGGCGTCGGCCTCGTCGGCTTCGGCCTGGGCGTCGATCTTGCCGAGCCGCTCGCGCCGAGCCTCTTCGACGAGCGCGTTCCAGTTGACGTTGGGGTCGCCGGACCGCTCGGCGCGGGCTTCGCGGACGATCTGGTTGAAGCAGCCGCTGGCGCCGCCGGGGCCGACCGGCGAGCAGCTGCCGATTCCGGAGCGTCCGGCATATTCGAGCGCCTGGGCCCGGGTCGCCCAGGCCTGGTTGGTCGGATCGTTGGGATCCCCGCGAAGCGCCTCGGGGATACGGTAACGCTCTTTCTCATCCTTGCGGGCGCAGACGACGATCGTATCGTCCGTTCCGGTGGGGCAGGGGTCGTCGCCGTAGATGATCATGGTGCTGATCTTGGGCTCGGCCGCCGGGGGACCCGCGGGTCGCTGGGCCGCCGCGGGAGCGACCGCGAGCAGGGCGCCGGCGGCGAGGAGGAGGGCTTTCATCACTTCAGATCCTTTTCGACATCGCGATGGCGATACGGCAGCCTGCGCGAATGAGGGAAGACAATATGGGATAGCCGAACGCATCCTCCGCTCCGGCGGCCAGAGCGGTGTCGCGATGCTCGAGCTCCTCCTCGCGAAAGCGGCGGATCGTGTCGGCGAGGTCGGGCTCCTCACGGCCGAGGCCCCGGAGCTGATCGGAATAATGGCGGTCTATCTCGGTTTCGACCGCGGCGGTGCAGGCCATTGCGGCATTGGGGCTCATCAGCGCCGTCGCCGCTCCGAGCGCATGGCCGGCGGCTCGCCAGACCGGCTGGAGCAGGGTTGGACGGACACCGCGATCCACCATCATCTCGTCGAAGGTTCTGAGGTGCTCCTCCTCCTGCGACTGCATCCGGGCGATCGGGCGGCTGGCGGGATGGGAGCCGAGCACCGCGAGCTGCCCGCGATAGATGCGGGTCGCGCCATATTCGCCCGCCTGGTCGACCCGAATCATCGAGTCGACGTCAGGCCTCTCGTCGCCGGGGCGCCAGCGCGGGGCGGGGCCCGAAGCAAGGGCGGTGTCAATTTCGCTCATGAGCGCGTCCGGGGGCGTCTGAGGCTCAGCCATAATATGGTCAACGCGGCAAGGATGGAAAGGATCGCATTCCATCCCGCCATCGAGATTTTGAGGAAGGAGAATTGGATTTCGTCGCAGCGGACGATCGGCTTGCCCATGATCTCCTTCAGCATGTTCTCGCTGCTGAGGCCGGCGGTGCCGCTGGAGGCGCATGTGGTGAAACCTTCGAACACCCCCGCCTCGACTCCGGCATGATAGGCGCCGATTCCGCCGCTCGCCAGGATCGCGAGCGCGGCCAGCCAGACGAGGCTCCGGCCCCGGTCCGGAGCGTCGCGAAGGAGAAGCGAGAGCAAGGCGAAGCCGAGCCCGGCGAAATGGGCGTAACGCTGCCACCAGCACATCTCGCACGGATGGAGGCCGCCGAAGATCTCGGATCCGTAGGCGCCGGCGAGCAGTGCCGCCGGAACGGCGACGGCGAGGGCGCGCGCTTTGTCGAGGGAGGTCATCACTGCCCTGGATGACGAAACTGCATCAGCGCTTTCCGGTCGGCCGGGCCCCGCCGCCACCCGTGGCCGGGTCCACCGCGGCGCTTCGTCCGAGACGGGAAATGGTCTGGAGCGCGTAATTGAGCTGGAAGTCCTCGATGCCCTTGGCCTTGAGCTGCTCCGGAGTCGCGGCGAAGCGCGGATCGGGCTTGCCGTCGTCCTGGATGACGTCGTTGTCGACCGTCAATTCGTTGATCAGATGCCGCCTGAGATCGGCCTCGCGAAACTTCGGCCGCGACTTGTAGTCGGGGTCGGAAAGCTGAGGCACCTCGATATCGGGCGTGATTCCGCCTTCCTGCACCGAACGGCCCGAGGGCGTGTAATAGCGGGCCGTGGTCAGTCGGAGACCGGTCTTCTGGCTGAGCGGGACGAGGGTCTGGACCGAGCCCTTGCCGAAGCTGCGCTCGCCCATGACGAGGCCGCGATGATGGTCCTGAAGCGCGGCCGCGACGATCTCCGCAGCCGAGGCGCTGCCGGCGTCGACCAGGACGATGATCGGCAGGCCGCGGGCGGCATCGCCCGGCTTGGCGAAATAGCGCTCGGTGTCGGCCTTCCTGCGGCCGCGCTGCGAGACGATCTCGCCGCGCTCGAGGAAGACGTCCGAAAGACCGACCGCCTGGTCGAGAAGCCCGCCCGGATTGGACCGAAGGTCGACGATATAGCCGAGCGGAGGCCGGCCGAGCTTCTTCTCGATCGCGGCGATGGCGGCCAAAGTCTCGTCGGTTGTGGTTCGGCTGAAGGTGTTGACGTTGATCACTCCGACATTGTCCTTCACCTCCCACTTGACCGCCTTGAGCTCGATGGCGGCGCGGTTCAGGGTGACGTCGAACGGCTTGTCGCGGCCGAGGCGAAGGATGGTGATCTTGATCTAGCTGCCCGGCGGGCCGCGCATCGAATCGACCGCCTCGTCGAGCGTTCCGCCGTAGATGAGCTTGCCGTTCAGGTGAGTGATATAGTCGCCCGCCTTGATTCCGGCCTTGAAGCCCGGGCTGTCCTCGATCGGGGCGACGACCTTCACCACTCCGTCTTCCATCGTGACGTTGAGGCCGAGGCCGCCGTAATTGCCGTCTGTCGTGGTCATCAGCGCCTGGTATCCGCGCTCGTCCATATAGGCGCTGTGCGGGTCGAGGCTCGCCAGCATTCCGTCGATGGCCCCGCGGATCAGGGTCTTGTCGTCGACCTGCTCGACATATTCGGAGCGGACCCGCTCGAAGACGCTCATGAACTGATCGAGCTCGCGGTAGGTCTCGACGTCGACCGCGGCGAGCGACGCGCTCGCCGCCGGAACGATCGCTACCGCGCTGACCAGGGCGAGCGAGCGGAAGAAGTTGTTGGGCATCGAGGGTGATTCCTGTTCGGGCGGTTCGGACTGCGTGTACCGCCTTTTCTAGCCGGCGAAAAGCAACGCTGCGTGAACGAGGAAGACTTGATCCTCCCATGCTGCGCACGGGGAGGGTTTTTAGAGGAGCAACGTGATCGGGAAGGGCCGTCCGTCCTTGCGAAGCTCGACCTTCACCTCGCCCGCGCCGGTGCGGCCCAGCGGCTGGCCGGCCCGGACCCGGTCGCCGCGCTTGACGGCGAGGCCTGAAAGGTTTGTCAAGGTCGTCGTCCAGCCTCCGCCATGGTCGATGATCACGACCCGGTCATAGCCCCGATAGGGCGCGGCGTAGGCGATTCGCCCGGCCCTCGGCGCAACCGCCGGCGCTCCGGCATCGACGGCGAAGGTGAGGCCCCGGGCATGGACTCCGGCATCCGAAATCTCGCCTGTGCCCCTGAGCAATCGGCCTTCGACGGGAAGCAGGTAAAAAGGCGGACGGGGACTTCCGGGCGCGGCCCCCGGGCGAAGAGCGGGGCCCGGCAGCTCGGCCAGGCGGCGCTCCAGGCGTTCCTGATAGGCCCGGGTTCCCGCCAAAGCGGCGAGATCGCGCGCCTCTTCTCCGAAAGCCAGAGCGCGGTCGGATTCGCGCAGCGCGGACTGCATCAGGCTGGCGGAGCGCCGCCGCTGTTCCCGCTCGAAGCGGGCGAGGGCGACACGGCGCTGCTGAAGGTCGCGGCGGCTCGAGCCGAGCTGGACCACCGCCTCGCGGGCCTGGCGGCGAAGCGCCTCTCCGCGAGCCATTTCGGCGCGCACTCCGGCGGTCCGGGCCCGGATGGCGGGGAGCGAGGAGGCGAGCAGGGCTCGGACGTGGACGACCTCGTCCAGTGAGCCCGGCTGGATCAGAGCCAGCGCCGGCGGCCGCCGGGCCATGGTCTGGAGGGCGGCGGTGAGCCGGATGAGCGAGCCCTGGCTCGCCGCCAGGCGCGCGCGCTGGGCGGCGCTCAGGCGCTCGACCAGTGCGATCCGGGCCGAAGCGGCGGTGATGTCGGCCTCGGCCGCCTCGATCCGGGCGGCGAGAGAAGCGGCGGCGGCATTGGCGCGGGCCGCTTCGCCGGTGGCGCGCCGGGCCTGGAGCTCGAGCAGGTCGGAGCGACGCTTGGCGACCGCCGCTTCCTGCTGCGCCTGGGCCAGCGTCGGAGGCGCCTGGGCGATTGCGAGGTCGCCGGCGAGGAGTGAGAGGGTGACCGCGGACAGGGCAAAAATCGGCGTCAGGCGCCAAATTCTCCATCGGCCGCGACGGCAATTGGGGACAGCCACCGAATTCCAGGCGGCGGCGGGCGGCGATGGACGCCACGCTGGAATTCGGTAGCTGTCCCCAATTGACATCCGCTCATCCTTCCCTGTGATAGGGATGGTTGGCAAGGATCGAGGTGGCGCGCCAGAGCTGCTCGACGAGCATCGCCCGGGCGAGAAGGTGAGGCCAGGTCGCCCGGCCGAAGGAGAGGAGGAGGCCGGCCGACGACCGCTCCTCGTCCGAGAAGCCGTCGGCACCGCCGATCAGGAAGCGCGCCTCTCGGCGGCCCTCGTCGCGCCAGCGCTCGAGGCGCCTGGCCAGATCGATCGACCCGAGGGTCTCGCCTTTCTCGTCGAGGAGGATAGTGACGCCGTTCTCGGCGGGCGGAGGGACCCGGCCGCCGCTCTCGGGCAGTTCGGTGACATGGACCGGCCAGGAGAGGCGCTTCAGATAGCGGTCGACCAGCTCCGCTTCCGGACTCCGTCCGATCTTGCCGCGGGCGATTATGTGGAGCTTCATCCGTTTCCCGTCATTGCGAGGAGCGAAGCGACGAAGCAATCCAGCTGGGGGAGGCGCAGCACTGGATTGCTTCGCTTCGCTCGCAATGACGATCCTTAGCCGACCGCCGTCGCCGGTGCCGAATTCCCCGGATCTCCCTCGAACGCCCACATCCGCTCGAGATTGTAGAAGCTTCGGACCTCCGGCCGGAAGATGTGGACGATGACGTCGTCTGCGTCGATCAGCACCCAATCGGCGACTGGAAGCCCCTCGACCCGGATGCTTCGGCCGAGCTCCTGCTTGATCCGCTCACCCAGTTTCTGCGCCATCGAGGCGACCTGACGGGTCGAGCGGCCCGAGGCGATCACCATGTGATCGGCGATAGCGGACTTGCCCGCCAGTGGAATGGTGACGACATCCTGGGCCTGGTCGTCGTCCAGCGATCGAAGCACGAGGCTGTGCAGGGCTTCGATCTTCTCATTCGCTCCGCCCGTGGGCGGAGCCTTTGCGTTAGCGGGCAAAATGCCTCCTCAAGTCAAGAGCCGCCGCGTTACGCCGTCGCGCAGGGCCCGGGGGTTGAACGAATAAGCTTCCGATTGGTGCCAGTCGGGATCGGCGGCACGAATGCCTGTGGCGGAGGTCGGATCTAACGGCAATCTCAAATGCACGAGCGCCGGAACACTCCACTCCGTCCAGCGCCGAGCCTGATCCGCGGGTTGGACGAAGCGCCGCAGCCAGCCCATCGCGCGAGCCGCGTGGGCCGTACCATCATATCCCGGACGCGAAACGACCGCAATCGGAACTCGCTCGGCGATCTTTCGCCAGTGCCGCCAGAGGTGGAACTGGGCGAGATTGTCCTCTCCCATCAACCATATGAAGCGGCGGTCCGGATAAAGCCGGGCCAGAGCGGCGAGGGTGTCGATGGTGTAGCGTGTGCCGATCTCCGCCTCGATCGCCGTGGCCCGAATCGGCAAGCCCCGGGCTAGCCGCCGGGCGGAAGCGAGCCGGGCGGGGAGCGGCGCCATGCCCTCCGCCGGCTTCAGCGGGTTTCCGGGTGAGACCAGCCACCACATCTCGTCGAGCTCGAGGGCGCGGATCGCCGCGGCGCTCACCCTGCGGTGACCGCGATGGGCGGGGTTGAACGAGCCGCCGAGGAGGCCGGTGCGGATCACTTGTCCCGAGATAGCATCGCTCCCGCGCTTGCCAAGCGCTTCCGCCTAGTGTTGTTTCACGGGCCGTGGCCGCCGAGGACAAAGACAGGGCTCTGCCGGAGCAGGACGTTCGCAAATTCATCCGCGATACCTTCGGCTGCTCCGACGAGATCGCCGGCCATGTTTTCGTGCGCGGCTTGGTGCGCGCCTATCCACCGCACTCGACCATAGTCCGGGAAGGCGAGACAGCGGCCGACGCCTATCTGCTCACCCAGGGGCGGGCTCACGCCTTGCTGTACAGCGTCGAGGGCCAAATGGTCCTGCTCTGCGAATATCGCCCGGGCGACCTGTTCGGAGCCTTGGGCGAGCTCGATCCGGCGCCGGAGGAGGCCGAGATCGTGGCGGTCGAAGCGGCTCGAAGCTTCATCCTCAAGAGTCGCGACCTGGTGGCTTTGGCGGAGACCTACGGCGCGATCGGCCTTGCCTTGTCGCGGCTGCTTCTTCGCCAGCTGAGGCGGGCGACGTCCCGGATCTACGAGCGGGCGGCGGTCTCGGCGGTGGGGCGGGTCCATGCCGAGATATTGCGGCTGGCCCGAGCCTCGCCCGGCCTCGTCATCCGGCCGGCGCCGGTGCTCTCGGAGCTCGCGGTGAGGGTTTCGACCACCCGGGAGACCGCCTCGCGAGCGGTGAGCGCGCTCGAGCGGCGCGGATTCATCCGCCGCGACCCCGGCTCACTAACCGTCGTCGCCCCCCAGAGGCTGGAAGAGCTGATCATATGATTTGAGAGCGTAGAGCCCGACCGGCGGCCCGGAATCGGACGGGTCGAGCTCGCCTATATATTCGCTGGCCGGGCGGCGGGGGCCGGCGGCGGCGAGAGCGGCTGCGAAATCGTCGGTGACGCAGGCGGTTCCGGGGGGTGCGGAGGCGAGCGCTCCGGCGGCCGCCGCGGTGGCCGTGGGGGCGAGACGAACCGAGCCTGAGAAGGGGTCGCGGAAGGTGGCGGCGGGGCCGTATTGGCCTCCGATTCGCAGGGCCTGGGCGCCGGACGAGGCGCCGAGCAGTCGAACCGCGGCTTCGGCCGCCTCGCCCGGGCCGGAATAAGCGAGGATCAGCCGGTCCTCGGTGAGGTAGGGAGCGACGGCCGGCGCCGGAAGCTTCGCGATCTGCCCGTGAAGCTCGACCAGGACCGGCTCGAAGGGTTCGTCCGAGCCGGGGCCGACGGCGAGCACGGCCAGCGGTCCGGCCGATTCCGGTGCCGGCATGGAGCCATCCCGCCCGGTCTCGCGCGGGGCCGTAAGCACCCGCTGGCGCCACCCCCCCGCCGCCCAGATCTCGCGTGAGCGCCCGGATGCGCCGTTGCCGGCCTCGTCGGCGGAATCGAGCACCAGCAGCTGCACCGCCGAGCTTTCCAGCCGCCGTCCGTTCATCAGCGCCGCCCCCATCGCGACCTCGTCGCCCAGCCCGATCATCGACGAATCGGGTGCGGCGCCCAGCGGCCGGACCGGGCGAATTGTTTCGGCCATGGCCAGAACCGAGTCGAAGCGCTTGCGCCAGGCCTTGCCGAACGGATCGACGGAGACGGCGGCGAAGGCCTCGGCGCCGCCGGGAAGCACCGCATGCAGCTCGGCGCCGCGGGCAAGCAGCGCCTCGGCGATGATGATATCCGCACCGGCCGCGAGGGCGCCGTAGCCGAAGCCGACACTCTCCTCCTCCAGCACCGCCGCGATCTTCTCGTCGAGATGCTCGCGGCGAACGACCTCGGGGTCGAATGACATGTGGCCGCCGAAATGGAGGGAACGGGGCGGGCGGTGGGCGTCGAGCCAGGCGGAGTCGCGGCCTTGGGCGTCGAGGATGAGGGCGAACTGGCGGAGGGTGGAAGCGTGGTCTTCCCAGGCCTGGGGGGCGAGGGCGATGGCTTCGGCGAAGGCTGCGCGGGCTTCGTTGTGGTGATCGAGGAGGAGGAGGGCCTCGGCCCGGGTGGCGCGGGCATAATAAAGGGTTTCGGGTTCCTCCGGATCGCGCTCGATCCTTTCAAGCACCTCCTCGGCCAGTTGCCCAGCCTGGATGCCGTCGCCCGCCAGAAGCGAAAGCGTCGCGGCATTGATCAGCGGGTAGGTCGCGCCGGTAATCGCGGCAGCGCTGCGATAGGCGTTGGAAGCCTCGGCATAGAGCCTCCGCCGCTCGGAACCTGGATGGGCCAGCGCTCGGTCCTTGAGCAGACGGCCCTTGACGCTGAGCGCTGAGGCGTCGTCCGTCACCCGATCGTACCCCGAAGCTGAGAAGCACTCCCAGGCGAACGCCCACGCGCCCGTCCTGGCGTAGGCGATGACGAGGGAGAGGGGGGTCGCCGGCATGAAGTCCTTATACCCACCCTAGCGGCCCTTGTCTCAAGCCTCGATCCGGCGGGGATAAGGATATCCGTATCGACAGCGATCAGCGTTCGCCCAACTATAGGTCGAGAAACAGCATCGCGCTCGCGGCTCAGGGGCCGGGATTACCCCCTTTGTTCTCTATGTCCGGATCGATTGTAATTGGTAGATACTTGGTCGGGTCAACTTGGCCGTTGGCTTCGTAATAGAGCAGTTCGACGTTCAGGCTGAAGCCGTGAAGAATCTTAGGCGCGCCTAAGGCGGAGTCGCGGCATGGGCCCCCGGTGAAGAAGGAAATGCACCTGCAACCCAGATTTGGAGTGTTCGTCTGCCATTGCTCCTGAGTCACGCTGACGAGTCCCGCGACGGGATCCAGCCGGTGGAGGAGCAGGTCGAAATACTGTGACCCAAGCTGATGTTTCGTCGTGATGGGGGCGAGGTAGCGCGAAAATTGCCACGCCCGGCCGCTCAGGATCATGACCACGCGGCTCTTGAACCATAGTGTGAAGTCGAATGGAGTGGTGGGTGGCGCCGCATGCACCTTGCTCAGGACGTCCGTCAGCGAATCTTGCCAAGGATATTCCTGCTCCGCATCGAGCCTCGGCTGTCCAGGATAGCGTCTCCCGGTTTGAAAATCATATTCATCCATGGTTGTCGTCAGGGTGTCGACTTCGGCGGCACCCTGCAACGTCGCCTCCATGCGCGCCACAAAGACGCGCGTGTAATCGTAGGAATATCCCGGTTCTCCGAATTCGGCGAGTTCGTGCTGCTGAAAATATTTCATCGGCGGAAAGTTGGCAGGATCGCAGACGTCAACCATGTTCACCTCCTGAAATCTGGATGTTGGCGTTCAGACCGATTAGCTTACCGGGGGACGGTTGGCCGTGACGTTCGTCACGCGCCGGCTTGAAATCATCCGTTTTGGTGTTGGGGCGAAGGGAAGTAGGCGAAAATTAATCGCGGTAGCGGTCAATTACACTGACCGTTGATCGATTTCCTGGACTGCAGATTTGGCATGACATCTCTCCTGTGCGGTTGTGCTGCCAAGTTGATCTTAAATTACTCAGAATCTACAGAGGTTTAGGGTCTCTATAAGTTCCATAATACTATAATACTTTTACAAATACTGTTTTACAGAATGTGCTAGAAGTATATGCGTTGACCGCTTCAACGCTTCCTTAGCGCCCGGATGCTAAGAAGTTCGGCCTGACAATCTCTAAGATCCCTTCGCAACTCCGCATCTTCGGGGTCGAGTCGAACCAGTTCCTCCACGCCACGCACCACATCCGTCATCCGCTCCGCCGCGCTCCCCGTCCGTCCGATAGCGGCTTCTAGATTGGCGATGCCACGGAGGGCCCACAGGCGTTTTTCGCGATTGGCCTGGTCAGTGGGGTCGGCCGCCAAAGCGCGCTCGACATAAGCCAGGCGGCGGAAGCGGTGCTGGAGCGCCTGTTCGCGGCGGCCGGCCGCGGCTAGCGCATCGGCGACGTAGCCGTGGCGATTGGCCAAGTCGGTCAGATAGTCATTGATGCGGCCCGAGGCCCGTGCCGCCGTTTCCATTCGCTGAAGCGCGGCAGCACAGCTGCTGAGAGCGCGAGTGGCGTCGGGGGGGGCTTCAAGCGCTACGGTGCACAGGTTGCCTTCAGCGTAGGCCGCTTCCTTCAGCCATTCGGGACGGCGGCCATCCAGCGCGAGGAGTTGGTTGGCCAGCGCCTTATAGCGTTCGAAACTCTGACGCGCGCTCGCATAATCTTTGCGCAAATAGGCGATATAGCCTATCCAATATTCGCTCTGCGAATGCGCAAAGACGCGGTTTCCGTTAGTCGGATCCCGCGCCAGCTGTTCGCCGGTGGTTTGATGCGCCTGCCGGAAAGCGTTAAGAGCGGTGTCGTAATTCTCTCGACGCGTGTCGTCCTCGCCTATCGCCTGCAGGATCCGAGCACGCCGCTCAAGCGAGTCGGGAGAAAGGGTGGAGACCTCGCGCTGGCTACCATAATAAAGAAGCGCGCGCTGATTAACCGCAGTCATGATGTCGAGCCGCCTAACGCCCCTCAGTCTCTCGCGCAGATCGGTGAGCATGAACTCGACCAATCCTTCAGCTTCGGCGCGCTGGCGCTCCGCCGTTCGGCGTGCGTCGAGCGCGATCAATGCCAAGGCTGCCGTGAGCAACATCGCCACGACTGCTACGACTGTGACCGCCGCCGCGCGTCGCATGCGTCTTCCCGCATCACGCTGGATAAGCGTGTCGAGGCCCACGCCGGCGAGCCCCGCAACCAGCTTCAGCAGCCCGAGACGACGGCCATCGCCATCCTTCCTGAGATCAGCGGCAAGCGGTTCCACACCCCCTTCAAGCAGCGCCGGCGAAAAGCATTGCCCCGGATCACTCTCAATGATCGCAGTGAATATGGGCCGCCCGGGATGCAGTTCGCGGAACGTCGCGATCTCCTTCGCCACCCATGGCGAGGCGGCGCTGCTGGCGGAGCAGACCACGATCAAATTCCTCGACACGGCCAGCGCCGCGCGCACCCGTTCGCTCAGGTCGCCCGCGGCCGGCAGCTCGTCGCGGTCTCGGAAGATGGGGGTCAGGCGGGCCGGGACTTCGCCGTCTTCGCCCTGGGTACCCGCCAGGCGTTTGGGCAGGCGGTAGCCTTCCAGCTTGCGGTGGAGCCAGCGCCCGATCGCGGCGTCCTTGTGGCTGTAGCTGATGAACGCGACATAGCCCCCGGCGGCGCCGGGTCCCGCTTCGGCCATGATAACCCCCCACGGGCACGGGGAGGCTCTTCCGCGCCCACGGGCAAGGTGCCAGAGGGCGGACGAGTCCACAATATATCAAAAACCTGGATTTGGTGGTCGCAAAACCGCGTTTCGGATTCGGCAGCCCCGGGTCCTGGTTTGGCCGATCAGCCCAGCTTTTGAGCCAGGAAGCTCGGCACCGGGCCGTTCCAGCCTTCCTCGTCCTCGGCAGCCACCGACTCGGGCCGGGGCTCCGCCCGACCGCGGGCGGGGCGAGGCTCGCGCCTTGGTTCCTCGCGCGGGGGCGGCTCCGACTCGGGCGTCTTCCGGCGCGGCTCCGACCGGCGCCCGGCCGGCTTCGGCTCGGACCTCGCTTCGGGCTCCGCCTCGGACCTCGCTTCCGGCTCCGCCCGACGGCGACTGCGCGGCTCGCGTTTCGGCTCCTCCGCCCGGGCCCGTCCGCGCGGCGCGCGCGCGCCGCGTTCGCGGCGAGGACGCTCCTCTTCCTCGCCTTCGGGAGGTTCGGACTCGGCGGGCGCGGCCGCCGCCGAAGCCTCGGCCGGCTGGATCTTGGCCCCGGTCAGCTTCTCGATCGCCTCGATCGCCTCAGCGTCGGCGGCGGTGGCGAGGGTGATTGCGATTCCGGTCTTGCCCGCTCGACCGGTGCGGCCGATTCGGTGGATATAATCGTCGGGGTGCCACGGCACGTCGTAGTTGAAGACGTGGCTGACGTCCTTGATGTCCAGCCCGCGGGCGGCGACGTCGGAGGCGACGAGGATGTTGATCTCGCCGGACTTGAATCGTTCGAGCTCGCGGATCCGCTCCGGCTGCTCCATGTCGCCGTGGATCTCGCTGGCGTTGAGGCCCGAGCGCTTGAAGCTCTGGGCGAGCTCGCGGACCGTCGTCTTGCGGTTGCAGAAGACGATGGCGGTGCGGACGTCGTCGCCCTTCAGGCGGTCGGTCAGAACCTGCTTCTTTTTGCGCGAATCGACCTTCAGGACGCGCTGGTCGATGGAGACGTTGGCGGTCGCGGGCCGGGCGACCTCGATCGTCTTGGGGCCGGTCAGGAACTTGTCGGCCAGTTTCTTGATCGGTCCCGGCATGGTCGCCGAGAAGAGCAGGGTCTGGCGCACGGACGGAAGCTTCGAGCAGATCTCCTCGATGTCGGGGATGAAGCCCATGTCGAGCATCCGGTCGGCCTCGTCGATGACGAGCAGGCCGCAGCCGTTGAGCATGATCTTGCCTCGCCCGAACAGATCCATCAGGCGGCCGGGAGTGGCGATCAGGACGTCGACTCCCTTTTCGAGTTTCTTGATCTGGTCGGCCATGTTGGTACCGCCGATCAGAAGCGCCATGTTGAGCTTGTGGTACTTGCCGTACTTCTCGAAATTCTCGGAGACCTGCATCGCCAGCTCGCGGGTCGGCTCGAGGATCAGGGAGCGCGGCATGCGTGCGCGGCTTCGGCCCTCGCCCAGGATATCGATCATCGGGAGGACGAAGGCGGCGGTCTTGCCCGTTCCCGTCTGGGCGATTCCGATCAGGTCGCGACCCATCAGGACGGAGGGAACCGCCTGCTTCTGGATCGGGGTGGGATCGGTGTAGCCGGATTCCTCCACGGCGCGGAGCAATTCGTCGGATAGGCCGAGATCGGCAAAACTCATAAGGGTTCCGGGTGATGGAGGGGCTTCGTCGCGAGCCGCTTCAGTAGAATCGCTTGGGCGAAGCGGCGGCTCAAGTCAAGAAAGCTCAACGGCGCTCGACCGGTTCGAGGCTTCGGAATCGCTCGATCTCGCAGGCGCCGCCCACGCGCGAACGGATGTTGTCGCGGTCCTCGCAGACCATGCCGTCGGGATTGGGAGTGATGTAGAAGCCGTAATAATAATCGAGCGCCGGACAGCTGCTCTCGAGCCTGGCCCGAACCCGCCGGCGGTCGCGCATGATGAAGTCGACGCTGCTCTTGCCGACCAGGGTGGCGGCGGCGATGGCCCGCGCCGGCACGCATTTCGGGCCTTTGCCCTCCTTCCACTGGACCCTGGTCGGCGGGCTCTGGCGAAAGCGGACGATGACCTGCTCGCGCACCACGGTCCGCCCATATTGGGCCGGGCGCGCGGGTGGAGCGGCCGCCGGGGCGGCAGCCGCGAGCAGCAGCAGGGCGGCGGCGCCCGCGGGGATCATGAAGAGACCTGCATCGCCTCGTCCTATCCCCGCAAGCGCTTGAACATGCGATTAATCTCCGCCCCTTGCGAAAGCCGCCAATGGGCCATACTAGCCCGACACATTCGGGCGGCCCGCACGCGGCCTGCCTCCACAGCTAGCGGAGACACGAACATGGCGACCCAGCCGCCGTCAAACGCCCTGCCGATTTTCTATGGCGGCCTCGAGCCGTTGTCGAGCAGCGTCCATGGGGGCTATCGCAGCCGCACTTCGGATCGCGCCCCTTTCCTCACCAGCAACCATGCGGTGCCGATCACGGTCGACGAATTCGTCGCGGTTCAGCGCCACTTTCCGATCGTCTTCTCGATCGGCGAGAACCCGGTGCCGCTGGCGCTGATGGGCCTGAACGAGGGCGTGAACGTCTTCGTCGACGAGACCGGCAAGCCGGCCGGGGACATCTATCTCCCCGCTTACGTCCGCCGCTATCCGTTCATGCTCGCCCGGCTTCAGCCGGACGCGCAGGAGCTGTCGCTCTGCTTCGACCCGACCAGCGGCCTGATCGGCGACTTCGAGGACGGCTTGCCCCTGTTCGACGACGGCAAGCCGAGCGAAGCGACCAACAACGTTCTCAAATTCTGCGAGGAATTCGAGCTTTCCGCCCAGCGCACCGTCGCCTTCATGACCGAATTGAAGGATTCCGGGATGCTGATGGACGGTGAAGTGTCGATTCAGCCGGCGGGGTCCGAGCAGCCGTTCATCTATCGCGGCTTTCAGATGGTCAACGAAGAGAAAATGCGCGGCCTGGAAGGCGACGATCTGAAGCGGATGAACGGGAACGGCATGCTTCCGTTGATCCTCGCCCATCTCTTCTCGGTCTCCCTGGTCCGCGAGGTCTTCGCCAAGCAGATGATGCAGGGCAAGGGACCCGAGATTCCGGGAATCGGCACACCGGCGGGCAACGCATAGGGTCCACAATTGCCGTTATCCGGCGAAAGCCGGGACCTGAGGACGACGGGACTTCGGGACGAGAAATCGCTCCGGTGCGAAACCCGCCAAGGTTCCGGCTTCCGCCGGGATGACGGACGATTCTCACCCCTCTTCGACCAGCTCGGCGACGACCGCGGCGGCGTCGACGCCGAGGACCCGGGCGATGACGATGAATTCCGACACTTCGAGCCTCCGCTCGCCGCGCTCGTAATTGGAGACGAAAGATTGCGGGCGTCCGAGTCTATCGGCGAGGTCCGCCTGCCTGAGACCGCGTGCGCGCCGAGCCTCGAGCAACCGCCGCCGAAGCCGATCGGCCGGACGTTCACCGCCCTGCGGCGGCGGCGTCGCAGGAGCGTCCGACTGCCCCTCGCCGCCGAGGCGGACGAGCTCGTCCGCCAGCCGTTCGAGCTCGGCACCGAGCCGCGCCAAGCTTGTCTGTTGCCTGCTTCCCACGCTCGCACTTCCCCACGTTAAGCGAAATCGACCCGCCTGAACTAATTGCTTTACGTTGGATTGTCGAGGCCGCAGTGGAACGAAATCGGGACGTTGCGACACTGGCTACGGCGATGTAGCGTCAGGCCATGGCCACGCTCGCTCCCGACCTCGCCCGCTATTCCCGAGTCGCCATCTGGCTGCACTGGATCATCGCCGCCCTGATCGCTCTCAACCTGGCGCTCGGTTTCTTTGCCGAGGAGTTCGAGAGGCCGGTTCGGTCGGCGATGATGAACGTTCACAAGGCGACCGGATTCACCATTCTCGTCCTGACCCTGGCCCGAATCGCCTGGCGGCTCGGCCACCGGCCTCCACCGTTCGATCCGATGCTAAAGGCCTGGGAAGTCTCGCTGGCGCGCCTGATCCACGGCCTGTTCTACGCCTTCCTGATCGTCATGCCGGTTACAGGCTGGCTGGTCGTCTCGACGGGCGGACGCCCGGTCACCAGCTTCTTCGGCCTGTTCGACATCGCTCCGCTCCCGGTCTTACGGACGGAGGACGCGCACGAAACCTGGGAGATGGTCCACGAATATCTCGCTTATGCCGCTTTGGCGCTGATCGCCCTTCATATCGCAGGGGCATTGAAGCATCATTTCGACGGCCACCGTCACCTGATCGGGCGGATGGCGCCATGGGCCTGGCGCGGCGGGTCGCGCCCTTGAAACCTTCCAAGGCTTTCATACATTTAGCCTGACGCGCCGACGTATACCCCCCTTTGCGGAGGCGCGTTGCGCCCCTTACGGGCGCTCCTCCCTGAACCTGGCCACCCCGCGGAAAATCGCGGGGTGGTTTTTTATTGTGGAGGGCCGGTCGGCCGGGCGCGGATCAGTCGCCGGCCGAGGGCCGCTCCGTCCCGGTTTCCTCGTTCCGGATCAGCCGGCCGTGCGCCTCGGTGGCACGGTTCGGCAGGCGGTCGGAAGTCTCCAGCGCGGCTTCGGGAGTCAGCCGCACGTCGACTCCGTCCGGTCCTTCGACGGCGATGCTGCCGTCCTCCACCGTCACCTCGCTCGGCGTGTCGTATATCTTATCCATGCGGCGGTAGCGCCTTGACCGGCGGGTGGTCCCGCCGCTCGGCCGCGAACCCGGCCGTTCGGCCCGGGGCGGAGGACGAGCGGGACCGCCAGAGCCGCGAGAGATGAAAGCGTTCGAATCCTCATTCCGCCGCGATCGCCTCGGGGGGGTCGAGCGCGGCGGCGGCAAGCGCCTCTGCTATGGCGGCGACGAGGCGGGCGACCCGGTCGAAGCCCGGGCCGGTCGTGCGCAGATCGGGACCGAGGTAGAGGGACCGATCGAGTTCGAGCTGGAGCGCATGGACTCCGTGGGCCGGGCATCCGTGCCGTTCGGTGATATGACCGCCGGCATAGGGGGCGTTGCGGGCGACCCTGAAGCCGGCCGCTCGGGCCGCGCCTTCCGCCGCGGCGACCATGCACTCGGCCATGCTTGCGCCGTGGCGGTCGCCGAGCACGACCGGCGCCTCGCTTTCGCCGGCGCGCGGAGGCATGGAATGGCAGTCGAGCAGGACGGCGATCCCGAAGCGGGCCTTGGCCGCCCGCAGCTCCGCCTCGAGCGCGGCATGGTAGGGGCGGTGGATGAGCTCCACCCGCCGTGCCACTTCGGCTGCGGCGATGCGCTGGCGCCAGATCGCCCCCGACCCCGCGATCCGCGCCGGAATGAGGCCGAGGCCGCCGCGGGTGCGGGGCGATTCGACCGTCGAGGCGGTCGCGGGCCGCGGCTGCACCATAGCGGGATCTAGCTCGCGCTCGTCGCGGTTTAGGTCGATCTCGGCACGCGGCGCTTCCGCGATCAGAGCCGCAGATCCCCCGTCGACCGCGCGCCAGACGAGCCGGTCGACAAGCCGGTCTTCCAGGATTTCGAGCCGGGCGCGGGGAAGGCGTGCGGAAGCGAGCAGGCCCTCTGAATAGGCCCGGCCGGCATGGGGCACGGAGACGACCACCGGGGAGCTCGGTTTTTCCGGACCGAGGCGGCGAAAAGGGGGAGGGGAGTCGCGCATTTGCATTTGCATGGTAGGTAGTCCGGTTTTGGCACGCAATCGTCTTCCGCCGCCCGGGGGCGCCCGTCCGGCGCGGCCGCGCTGGAAAAGGGCCCCGCCTTCGGGCATAGAAAGGCGGCGGCGGGCGCGCATCGGGCGCGGCCGGTTCCTAAGGGCAATCATGTTCAGGATCCTGCTGGCGGAAGACGATTCGTCGATGCGAGCCTATCTCGGCCGGGCGCTGGAGCGCGCCGGTTACGAGGTCGTTGCCGTCGACCGCGGCACCGCGGCGCTCCCGTTGATCGAGGCGGAGAATTTCGACCTTCTGCTGACAGACATCGTCATGCCCGAGATGGACGGGATCGAACTCGCCCAGAAGGCGGCGGTGATCGCGCCCGAGATGCGGGTGATGTTCATCACCGGCTTCGCCGCGGTGGCTCTGAAGGCGGGCAAGTCGGCGCCGAGCGCCAAAGTCCTTTCCAAGCCCTTCCACCTGCGCGACCTCGTCGCCGAGGTCGACCGCCTGTTCCAGACCGAGGATCAGCACGGGCGGCTTTGATTAAAGGCTAGGCGGCGGCGAGTGAGTCGAGCTTCTTGCCCAGCACCACTTCCAGACCCTTCAGCTCCGCCAACAATCTTTTGATTTGCTCGCGCCGCGCGTCGAAAATGTCTCCCTCCCTCATATCAAGGTTGAAAAAAAGAGCTTCAAGTCGGTCGAACCAGCGTCGTTGTAGAATGTTGTCGCCGGATCGCGAGGAAAGGTATGCGTCTTCGAAGCTGCCGAAGCCGCGGACTTCGAACCGGCGAGGACCATGGTTCGCCTCGACGATCATGAAATCCCCGATCGCGGCTTGCCAGTCGCGATAAATGTAGGCCTCCCGGATGTTGAGATACCGGAGCACTTGCTGGGTCGTGCTCCGAACGAGTTCGTTCGGAATGTCGGCGCCCAGTGCATTGCTGAGGAAGTTCGCGCAGTCCCGGGCGAGCTCTGCGCCTTCCAACTCGTTTAGACCCGCGGCGCTCCAATTGCTCTTGTCTCCGAATGCGCGATGGCGTGCGGCCTCGATATTGGTGGCAAGGTCGATCCACAGACGGGTATCGCCGACCGAACCGGGATCAAGATGCCAAAGCGCCATGAGATCCCGGAGCCGCGCGTCTTCGACATGCTGACCATCAGCGAGGGCGGCCTCGATCTTCGAGATCGCCACTTGGGTTTCCTCTCCATCGGCGTGGCCTTGGGCGTCGAGATAGGAGCGCTCGCGGCGAAACGCGCGAATCCAGCCGAGCAGGGACGCCAGCCGGTAGGAGGTGCTGAGCCGCTTATAATCGATGAAGGTCGTGGCGTGACCGCCGGAGAGCAGGTAGCCGGGATTTCGGACTTGAATGATCTCGTCGAGACGAAAGCTGAGCGACCGCGCAGCTTCGTAAAGAGGATCGGCATAAGTGCGAACGTCGTTGAGCCGAGTGCTCGCCGCAGCCTGCGCTCGGTCCTGTATTTCCTGCTCCCGCTTCTGGCGGACGAGCAGCCTCGCCATGACGATATCGCGTACAAGAAGGCCGACCAATACGCCGGCAAGCGACAACAATGCTCCAATGACTTGAGGGCTCATCCCGCCTGCCAACCATGACTATAGGAAGTTCGATGATAGATGATCCGTTGGATTGTGTGAACCTGATGTGGGAGAGGGCGCCGCGCGGGGTTGCGTGCCCCCTTGCCCCTCGTTACATCGCGGCCCCAGTGGGCGTGTAGCTCAGTGGTAGAGCACTGTGTTGACATCGCAGGGGTCGCAAGTTCAATCCTTGCCACGCCCACCATTAGAAAGCCCCGGAAATCTGCGGATTTCCGGGGCTTTTTAGCGTCTGAACGGTTCCGGTTTAAGGCGCCTGCACGACCATATTTGACCAATTCTCGCCAGTTTTTACCCATTGATCCGGGCACCTGATGGGCATGGCCGCGTCTGGTCTCAAAAGCGACGGACTAACCACGCACCGGCAATTTCCGAGTCCGTCTTGCCTGATCGCTCAACGGCCAACCGGAGCTTGGACCGGGGGCAGGTCCAAGGTGGTGGCTGAGGACCGGCGTGCAAAAGGGACCCCGTTAGGGGGGTGATCGGCGTCGAAGAGGGGCCCCGCATCTCGATGGTTTATATCATGACCTTGTCGAAGCCCCGGCCGGAGCCGGAGCCGAGGACCGCTTCCGATTCCGGGGAGTTGCACAAGCACGCCTCCTCCAGGCGCCCGCCAAGGCCGTCGAACTAGATAATATGGACTCTGGAGTCCCCAAGGGCCGGAGCCTGATGTCACACTGTGCAACCATCCTCTGGCTACGGCAGGTGTCCACGCCGGGTGGTCGGAGCCGGGATGGGGTTCGGCGGCTTGCCGCTTCGCCTTCTTCTCCGCCCCGCGGGGCTTTCATCCCAAGGGTCTCCGATCCGCCGAACGAATCCGGCCTCCAAGCGGCGTTAGGCGGGAATGGCTTAACGCGCGCTAACGCAATCGTTCAGCCCGTCCTCAACGCCTCGCCGGCATAAGCGCCGGCCCCGACACTTTCCGGAAAAACGGCCCCGCCCACCAAAAAACCGAGCAACCTTATCTTTACCGGCGGGCGCTAGAAGCCGGGTCCATCGCCATGCCCTAGGGAGCCCGCCTTGTTCATCGACGCCGAGCTGTCACGAATCCCCGTCGCCGACGGCCGCAAGGCAGAGCGCCGGATCGTCAACCTCGCCGCCGCCCTTCGCGAGAACGGCGCGAAGACGAGCAGGATCGTGGTCGTCGATATCTCGGTCGGCGGCTTCAAGGCCGAGGCTGAGGACCAGCACCAGGAGGGCGACGAAGTCTGGCTGAAGCTGGCCGGGCTGGAGCCGAGGCGGAGCCGGATTGTCTGGGCCCAGGAGGGCGGGAAAGGCTGGGAGATCGGCTGCGAATTCGAATGGCCGCTCCACCCGCGCGAGCTCGAGATCATCGTCGCTCCGGCGCCGAGGCGGATCGTCAAGGGCGTATTCCGCCGGGTCGAGCGCTGAACGCCAACAGGCCGGGAAGCATTTCCTATACGGCGTAATGGACTATGTCGGCGAGTGCGACCTGGTCGACCCGGCTGCCGCCCTCGTCGCAAATCTCGATCGCCTCGCGCTCCCAGCGGGTTCCCAAAGCGAGCTCGGCCCGAACCAGATAGCGGGCGCTTCGAACCGCCTGATACCAGGCGGCCTCGGCGTCGGGCAGTTTGAGCCCCCCTTCGTCCTTGATCCGGCCGCCTTCGCGGGCGAGGTGGAAATAATAATGGGGCATGAAGGGAGGAACGCGCTAACTTCCTGATAGAGCCGTATAAAGAGGGTGTGGGGAGGTTAACCGTCTTTTTCTGGGGCCGCGATCGGCGGCCGGGCCTTGCCGGCGAGGATGGCCGCCTAGAAGACCTTTCGAAGGCCGAGACTGACGAACCTTCCGATCGGGTCGAGATAGGCCGGCTGATAGCTCAGCGGCGCCGACCCGGTCCGGTCGCGGACCTGCGGGCGTGAATTGAGCAAATTGGTGATGCCCAAAGTGACCCGGGCTCCCTTCAGCCATGGGGGCGCTTCGGAGCCGCCGAAGCGGTCGGCGAGGTTCGCGAACAGATGGACGTTCACGATCGCAAGGCCGGAGAAGGCCAGGTCGCCGGCGCCGCCGGCCGGAGCACGCACCTTGGTTCCACTTCGCCAATCGACCGTGACGCTCGCCCCCAGACCCCGCTTGAAGAGTCCCGCCTGCGCCTCGATCCGGTGGCGCCTGGTTCCGCCGAGCGGATCGATCGCGGTCCCGTCCAGCAGGTCGAGCCCGGGCAAGTCCCGGCGAACGAGAATTTCGTCCCGTAGCTGCCATGTGTGGTAGACATTGACGTAGAGCCGGCTCGCGAGATTCTCGAAGCGGCGTGCCATCGCGCTTCCGGGCTGGGCCATCATGACCAGCGCGCCCGGCGGAGCCGCCGCTCGAGCTTCGGCCTCATTAGCGTAGGTTTGCACCGGTGCGCTTCGAAGCGAGGCATCGACCTTCCCGAGCGGTCGGACGAAGCTGAAGCCCCAGCGCAAATGCTCTCGACTCGACTTTTCGAAGTTGAGCGGCCTCGCGTCAATCCGAAGGAGCTCGCCATCGGCGCCGCGCGTGAAGCGCTCCGGAAAGGCGGCCTCGATCCGAGGGGTGACGATCGGGAATTGGGTAAGCGGATTGTCGATCCGGGCCGAGACGTGATCGACGCTCAGGACGAGATCGGCGGCGGCCGACGGCCTGGCGGTCAGGCCAAGTCTGAAGATATGGCGGTCTTCGAGGCGCAGCCCTGGATTGCCGCCGGTGATCCAGGTGACGTCGACCACCTCGGTCCGGGCGAAATCGAAGGTCCGGACATTCGGGGTCTCCAAAAGCGGCTCCCCCAACCGCTCGATCGTCGGAGCGCTCTCGTCGGAAGTGAGGGACGTGACAAGGTTGATCCTTTTCGACGGCGCCCAGTTGAGCCCGAAGCCGAAGGTCCGAAGCGTACCGAAATCGGACAGCCGCTCAAGCTCCAGGTTCGCGTAAACCGACAGGTCGCCCAGCGCCGCGGCGTGCTTCGAGCGCCGGCTGGAGATCGGCACGTTCACGGTCGCCCGGGCCGAACCGAGGTCGCGGGAAAGATCGATGGGTCGAGCGACACCGTCGATTTGGGAAATGCCGCTGAAATCCCGCAATTCGACACGGCCTCCGAAAGTCGTCAAGACCGGACCCGCCGGAAGCTTCAGAACCGATCCGCTCAGCAGGAGGTCGGCATGAGTGAAAGAATTGTCCGATCTCGTCCGGTCCCGCGCCGTGGCCGCCCCGGCCCGGTCGGTCAGGACCTCGGTGCGAAGGTGATCGTAATTGCCGGTGAAGGTCCAGAGCCATTTGTCCAGCTGGCCGTGCAGCGTCGTTCCCAGTTGAGCGGCGCGGGTCTCCGATTTGCGCTTCAGAGTGCCGTTCAAGCCCTGTCCGAGGAGATCGCGGCCGCTGCTCAAGGCGAGGCGGCCGCTCAGAGTGGACGACACGTCGTCGAACAGGCTCCCGCTGACCAGACCCTTGACTGTCAGCCGCCCCGTTTCGGGCAGCAGGGTGCGAAATTCGCCGGCTCCCGGGGATGCGCCGAGCTGGACCACGTCCCGGTCGCTTTCCAGAAGCGCGGTCGTCCTCTCATATTCCGCGCCGAGGTCGAACCGGGTGTCACCCCTGATCGCAAAGTAATTGGCTTGAGCGCGGGCGGTCTCGTGCCCGCTTTGCGTCGGCAGGATGAAGGCAAGCTCGCCGAGCCGCGAGCTGAACTTCTCGAAGGTAATGATGTTCACGACCTTCTGGCTCGGGCGGTAGCCGTATCGGAGCGCCAATTCCTCCGGAAACACCTCCATGCGCTCGATCGCCTCTGTCGGGATTTCGGCGATTTCGGCGAAGCTCGACACCCGGCGCCCATTCAGCAGGGTGACGGGCCTTGAGTCCTCCCCATCGCCGCTGCTCGATACCTGCGGCCCCAACCTATCGATGAGCTCCCGTACATTGCCGGCCCCATAAGCGTCGATGTCCAGGGCGCTGAATTCCCGCTCCGGCTGAATGTCGCCGGTTACCGAACCCCGGGGCCGCCGTCCCGAGACGACGACTTCCCCGTCGCGCGCGGGCTGGGGGGCGCCCGCCGACGGAGAAGCCGGCGGAGCAGGCTCCGGCTCCTCGACCGGAGGCAGGCCGTCCTTGAACTGCTCCCGCAGATCCCGCTGGACGTCGGCAGGCAGGGGATTGCCTTGGGAGTCCAGAAACTCGGGCGGCGAAGGCGCCTTCTCGGCCGGGTCGGCAGGGACCTCGTCGGTCGCGGTCGGCGGCTGGGCCGGAGAATCGGCCTGGTGAGCAAGAGCAGTCACCATCGCCACCCCTGACATCAGGCTCGCGATCACTTACGCCTCGCTCTCATCGAATTCCTCACAACGTCCGAAACTGAATCGCTCGAAAGAGCATATACCGGGTCCATAAATATTTCGGGAAGACATTTCTACCTGAGTCAAACTATATATTGATTTAGGGTATGCTGTATCTCGATTAAAGTTTACTTGCTTCGTGATGGGGCCGCCCCTTCCGGTGAAAATCACTTCACGAAGATCCTCGATGATCGGAGCCTCCGCCATAGCGCGCATCCGTCGCGACCCAAGCCTGGAAATCGGCGTTCAAGGCCTGAATCCCGCCCTTGGTCCCAATCCGGGCGAGTATCCATCGGTCAAGGGACCGGCCCTTGCGAAAGGCGGCCGCCAGTTCGGCCACGATCGCCGGATTCTTCGTGCGTGCGACCAGGAAATCGTAGAAGGCGGAGGCCATGACGTAGAAGTGAGGCGTGTCGTCCGACGCCGGTTCGAAGGGTGTCACCAGCCGATCGGTCGGATCGGGAATCGATCCCGCCTCCATTTCGGGGTGGGTCATCGCCAAAAATCTTTGCAAGGGAATCAGCTTTCCCTCCTGAGCGTAACGCACCGCCCCACGGCGGCGGCTGGCCCGCAAGGTTTCTCCTTCGAACGCCACGGCGGCCATTTCATCCAGCCAGTCGGGGACGTCTCCACCATATTGATCGGGATTCGTGCTGGGCACGAGGTAGCGTATAAACAGATCATGGCCTATTTCGTGTCGTAATAAGTAAGCGGGGGGCGGCTGCCGCCGACCGTCAGGGTCCTTTGCAAACTGCCAAACGTAAACGAAGGTGCCGTCGGAAGACCGGTCCCCCCAACTTTGGGATGTGTAACCCAGCTCCACGACAGAGAAGCGCGGTCTGCTAAGGCCAAGAACGGCCCTTGCCGCCGAATAGGCGGCTTCTCCTTCCTCGGTCGCGGCCTGGATATCAGCGCCGTCAACTCGCACATGCCCGAATGTCGTGCCTATGCTCGACCCTCGCTCCAGGTCGCCGGCGGCGGCGGAAACCATCAGCGGCGTCAGGAGCAACATCGCGGCACTGAAGGACACCGACACTTCTCAGGGCTTCCGAGTCGCGGAAAATGGAACCGTCGCCATCCCGTCGATCGTAACGGTGCCCGACATAGTTCGAGCTGGAGCGTCGAGCTCAAGCGAGAAACTGACTTTCGGCTTGGACTTTATGTTGAATGAAACCGAACGATCGGAAACGACGATTTCATGCAGCGATTGCCAATTGGCTCCACTGGACGTCAAATACCGTCCCCGAATCACTCCATCTTCATTTCTGAATTCGAAGGTCCAGTCCGTCTGGAGAAACTTCCCGGTCCATGCTCCCCCCACAACACTTTGCCCTACACTCTGGAGGCTGGCAGATGCGCCCGAGTAAGAAGAAGCAATAAGGGCGGATGCCGGTATGGTTGCGGCAATCGCCGCTATAACTCGTATAACAAACATGGCTTATCCCAACCGTTAACCGGCACAAGCTGTACTAAGGCCGGTGGCAATATCTATTGCAGTCGAAGAGAGTGTCACCTGATGCGACACTCTCTACAACGCAATCGTCAGCAAAACTATACCCGGCCGCCTACGGCATAGCAGAGAACGCCCTCGACCTGGGTGCCGTCTGAGAGTGTAACGACCACAGGCTCGCAAATCGCCTGCTTCGACACTGTCGTAACAGGTGCGGAATGGGCAGAGAAGGGAAGGGTAGCAGCAATCAGTGCGGCCGACGAGATCAAACCGCGCTTCATATCTTATTTCCTATAGCAATTATCCAAGACGGAGGGGGTTTCTGTACCTCGCCCCCGGCTCAGGGTTATCATGAGCGCTTTTAGAACGCTTCACGAAAATCCATGGCCTTGGCCAGGGCGTTTGTTATACACGACAAAATGAACACGAATCATGAAGATAGCAGAAAGTCACAGTCAATCTCAGCGATTCGACATGGTGTCACAAATATATAACCTTAATGGATATAGTTGAATCCAAAATGGAGCGATGCGCCAATGGAGCATTGCTTGGGCGTCGACGGCGCCCGCCGATGCGGCATGCGTGCCGCTACCGAACCTCGTAGCCCAGCCGACGGCTCGGTATCGGCATAGGTAGGGACGGGGCCCCACACGGCACAAAGCCCGTAGGAACCCACATCTTCCCGCCCGGTTGGGCGAATATGTATATCTCCCTTGACGCATCCCCGGTCTGAACCCGTTCGTCATGCCCGCTCCCTCCATCCTCTGGCTGAGGCAGGACCTTCGGCTTCACGACCAGCCCGCTTTGGCGGCGGCGGCGCGGGAGGGGGCGGTGATCCCGGTCTACGTCCTCGACGACGAGACGCCGGGGCGGTGGAGGATGGGGGGCGCTCAGCGCTGGTGGCTTCATCACAGCCTCGAGCGGCTGGACGAGAGCCTTCGGGGGCTCGGCTCCGGGCTGGTCCTTCGCCGGGGCAGAGCGGAGATCGAGCTTGCCCGGCTCGCGGCGGAGATGGGGACGGGCCGGATCCACGCGACCCGGCATTACGAGCCCTGGTGGCGGGAGGCGGAACGGCGGGTAGGGGAGTCGGTTGAGCTGGTGCTCCACGACGGAAACACCCTGGTTCCGCCCGGGGAGGTTCGGACGGGAGCGGGATCGGCCTACAAGATCTACACGCCCTGGTGGCGCGCCCTGCAGGAGCGGCTTCCGCCGGACGAGCCCGTCGAGGCTCCGCGTCGCCTCGCCGCGCCGGACCGATGGCCGCGGAGCGACGATCTCGACTCGTGGGGGCGGCTCCCGACCCGTCCGAATTGGGCGGGCGGGTTCGACGAGTATTGGAGGCCGGGCGAAGCGGCGGCGCTGCAGCGGCTGGACGATTTCTCCGGCCGGGCGGAGGATTATGCTGCGGAGCGCGACCGGCCCGGTTCGGAAGGGACCAGCCGCTTCTCGGCGCACCTTCATTTCGGCGAGCTGTCGGCGAGGCGCGTGTGGCATTCATTGCCGCAGGAGGCCGGGGAGAAATTCCGCAAGGAGCTGGCGTGGCGGGACTTTTCGCAGAATGTAATGCTCGCCCGGCCCGAAATCGGGGAAAGAGCGGGGCGTCCCGCCCTCGAACATTTTCCCTGGCGCTCGGGCGCTGCGGCGGATTCGGATTTCGAGGCGTGGAGCCGGGGGCGGACCGGATATCCGATCGTCGATGCCGGAATGCGGCAATTGTGGGCGACGGGCTGGATGCACAACCGGGTCCGGATGATCGCGGCCTCGTTCCTGGTGAAGCATCTGCTGATCGACTGGCGGCGCGGGGCCGAGTGGTTCTGGAGTACTCTGGTCGACGCGGATTACGGCAACAACAGCCAGAACTGGCAGTGGATCGCCGGCACCGGGGTCGACAGCCAGCCCTTCGGCCGGATCATGGCGCCCATCGTCCAGTCGGAGAAATTCGGGGCCGGGGATTATATACGCCGGTGGGTGCCCGAGCTCGACGGGCTCGGCGACGACGACATCCACGAGCCTGCAGACGGGCGCCGGCCGGTCGATTATCCCGAGCCCCTGATCGGTCACAAGGCCGCTCGGGAGCGCGCTCTCGTGACCGTGCGCGGGTTCGGTGAGTTGGGCCGAGCCGAAGAGGCTTGATGCCGAGGACCACTCCGGACGGACGCTACATCGTCGTCGACGGCCGGCTGTGGCGGGCCAGCGATCCGCGGCTTCCGCCCGAAGTCCGGCAAGACCTCGTCGACCGGTTGATGGCGGCGAGGCGGGCCGTGAAGGCGGCCTTGAGCGCCGGCGATCCGGATGCCCTGGCCGCTGCGAGAGCTGGGGTGCAGTCCGCGAAGGAGGGGCTGGGCGAACGCGGCGCGGTCTGGTGGGAAGACGGGGCGCCCGACCTGAACCGGCGAAAGATCGAGGACACGCCTTACGCGATATGGTGGCGGCGGCGGCAGGGCGAGGCCTGAGACGCGCGGCGAGGCTGTCGGGGCGGCCGGCGGGAGTGCGTTCGGCATAGTGTTACATAGGCTTCAGTTCGGCCCGCAAGACGTTGTCACCATCACCATACCGAAGGCGGGAATTACGGGGCAGGCTTCCCCGAGCGATCCGACGCGATCCGCTCTGACAAGCGACATAAAGGACTTGGCCCTGGAGTCCTGGTCAAGTGACGCAGGGATTATGGCGACTTCTCCCCTTCGTAGGGACTTCTACGCCAAACTATATCCATTACGGACTTTAAATGTGGCTCTTTGGTTATCCTAACCACTTGAATCGATTGACTCACAGTAAAATTGGAATAACATGATCAGGTCGGTGCTGACTTACCTTAATTAAACCTTGAAACAGGAGGAATTAGTTATGAAAGCCCTGAAAATGACGCTTGCGCTTGCTTTCGCCGCCTTGTCGACGACAGTTTCCGCGAATGTGCCTATGGAAGAAGAAGGTGGCGGTGGTAGGATATGCTGCCATTATCAGTATTCCATAGGCAACACTCACTATTACGAGTGCCATTATCTTCCATGGTAACTAGCATTTGCTAGTTTTAAATTGCCTGACTGCTCGAACTATGATGGTGGTCGTTGGAATAATCTTTCTTACGACCACCATCCTATAATTTGAATGTAACTCTGCATAAGTTAGTTGTATTAGTTTTAGACTAATAGCGTAACAGCAATATCCTGTGACTTAGGCGAGCCATAGCGTCTGTTTCGGCTGTAACTCGCAAAATGGTGACTATGATTATAGCCTCGATGACGATTTTCGCTCCGGTTTCTTTCTTTAGTCGTCGTCGCGCCCGCCACGTCGATCATCGACTCGTGCTCGCGCCTGAGCGAGCCGCGCGAACATGGCGTAAAGTCGATGTATAGACAGCGCCGTGCCAGCTCAGGATCGATCGGATGAGGACCGGAGGAATTCGATTTGCCGCCGGGTTGCTCGCGGGGGCGGCATCGGCGGGATTGCAGGCGCAGGAAGTGCCGCCTGGCGTTCCGGCTCAGCCGGCGCCGGCCCATGCGGTGCCTAAAGGCACCGAACCCGCCCAAAATGCGCCTTTGGAGGAGGTGGAGTTCACGGATCGCGACGGCAATCCGTTGCCGCCCGAGCGGCAGCGGGAATTGCGGGAGAAGTTCAAGGACAGGCTCCCAAACATGGTCACGCTTCCGGAGCCGCCGCGGGCGATGGCCGGTCAACCGGGCAAAGGCAATGAGATCGTCGTCACCCGACAACGGCCGCGCGGATCGGTGATCGGCGACATCCCGCCGGAGCGGTCGTTCGATCCGATCGACATCGGAGCCTATGGCGCGAACGATATCGCAGAGCTTCTCGATGCCCTCGGGCCCCAGGTCGCCAGCAGCCGGGGCCGTGAGAATTCCTTCCCGGTCGTTTTGCTCAACGGCAAGCGCGTATCGAGCTTCGCCGAGATTTCCCGGATCCCCACGGAAGCGATCGAGCGAACGGAGGTGTTTCCCGAGGAACTCGCGCTCAAATACGGATATCGCGCCGACCAGAAGGTGGTGAATATCATCACGTTCAAACGGTTCAGCTCGCGGGTCGGCCAACTGTCCTACGCATTGCCGACGGACGGGGGCCGCGATACCGTCGGCCTCAATGCGAATTACTTGCATATTGCCGGGGACAGCCGGATCACTCTCGACGGGGATTACAGCCGATCGGGGTCGCTCAAGGAAAGCGAGCGGACCTTGGAGCAGGCTCCGGGGCCGCCGGGCTCGAGCCGCTTTCGAACCCTGCTTCCGGAGAGCCGCCGGATCGCGCTCAACGGCACGGTAGGCGGCGACTTGCTGAGCGGCGTGTCGTCCACGCTGAACGGTCGCTTTGAGGCCGGTGAGAATGAGAGCCTGTTCGGGCTCGGCGCCGATGGGCCGCTGAGACGCGAAGTCGACACGCGCACAGCGCATCTCGGGACCGCGCTTGGCGGGCGGGCGGGAAAATGGCTATGGTCCCTCACCGGCAATTACGACCGGACGACCCTCAAGACCCTGACGGACACTTCAGGCGCGCCCGGGCCCCGGGACGAGGCGCGATCGGCGAACGCGGTTGCCGACGCCGATCTCGTACTTAGCGGAACGCTGTTCGAGTTGCCCGCGGGCCCGATCACGACGAGCCTCAACGTCAATGGCGAGACTCGCGACTTCAACAGCCGGTCGCTGCGCGGCGGGGTCCGGCAAAGCGCGGCGCTGTCGCGCGACACGGTCGGGGTGCAGGCGAGCTTCGACCTGCCGGTCGCAAGCCGAAGCAAGAAGAAATTGGGCTGGCTGGGCAATCTTTCGGTGAACGTGAATCTCGCCTTCGACGAGCTTTCCGATTTCGGCACGTTGCGGACGTTCGGCTACGGTCTCTACTGGTCGCCGGTCGCGGGGATCAATTTCATCGCCTCCGCCACGGATGAAGAAGGCGCCCCGACGGTGGAGCAGCTCGGATCGCCGCTCGTCGTGACTCCGAACGTTCGAACTTTCGACTTCACCCGGCGCGAGGTGGTCGACATCACCCGGATCTTCGGCGGCAGTCCGGATCTTCGCTCGGACGATCGCCACGTCGTCAAGCTCGGGCTCAACGCCAGGCCGTTCTCTAAGACCGACCTCACCCTCAGCGTCGATTACATCAAAACGCGGATCGACGATCCGATCGCTCAATTTCCGATCGCCACTCCGGAAATCGAGGCGGCGTTTCCGGGGCGGTTCCAGCGGGACTCCGACGGCCGGCTGGTTCGGATCGACAGCAGTCCGCTCAACTTCGGGCGGTCCGACCAGGAGCAGCTGCGCTTCGGCCTCAACTTCACGCGACCGTTGGGGTCGGTGCCGCCGGAGATGAGACACGAAAACACGCGCTTCGCCGGAAGCGAGAAGGATCTGAAAAGCGTGCTTCCTCCCGGAGCCGTAATCCTCAGGCCGGAGCCGGGAAGCGCGGAGATGAAGCAATTCGAGAACGAGTCGAGCCGGCTGACGCTGAGCTTATATTATACGGTGCATCTTGAGGACGAGATATTGGTTCGCGACGGCGGGCCCACCCTGGACCTGCTGAACGGCTCCGCCACCGGAACCAGCGGCGGAAGGCCGCGTCACGGGCTCGAGGTCCAAGCCGGCGCCTTCAAGAACGGCCTCGGCGCGCGCCTGAAGGTCAATTGGCAGAGCGGGAGCCAGTTGCGCGACCTGTCGGCGGGCCCGCCCGGCACCTCGGGAGACCTGGCATTTTCCAGTCGTGCCAATGTGAGCGTCAATATATTCGCGAACCTCGCCCAACGTTTCGGCGGAGCCAAGGCCCCCAATTGGCTGAAAAGGACCCGGGCGAGCCTGGGCATCAACAATCTACTCAATCGTCGCCCCCAAGTGCGGGACGAAACCGGTTCGACGCCGTTCAGCTATCAGCCGGCCTTTCTGGATCCGCTCGGACGACTCGTCAGCTTCACCCTGCGCAAGGTCTTTTAGACCGTGATCGCCCGTCATCGAATCGGGCGTCCGGCTTCAATCGATCATCGCGCGTCGACGAGGACGATCTCGGCCTCCTGGAGCGCCTCGATCGTCAGCCGCTCCTCGCCCGTCACCGCGATTCCGTCGCGGGGCTCGGCGCGGCGGCCGTTGACCTCGACCGCTCCTCCGACCGCGACGAGGTAGATGTGGCGGGACGGGTCGAGGGTCAGCTCGGCCGTCTCGCCCGACTTCAGGGTTGCTCCCAAGACGCGGGCGGCGGCGTTGATCTTCAGGGCCTCGGAATCCTCGGAAAAGCCGCTGGCGAGGGTGACGAAATTGCCGGCGCGGTCGTCCTTCGGGAACGCCCGCGCCCCCCAGCCGGGCTCGGCGCCGGGGCGGTCGGTCTGGACCCAGATCTGGAACAGGGTCGTCTTCTCGTCCTCGAGATTAAGTTCGGCGTGGCGGACCCCGGTTCCGGCCGACATCACCTGGACGTCGCCCGCTCCGGTTCGGCCCTTATTGCCCATCGAATCCTCATGGGTGATGGCGCCTTCGCGGACGTAGGTGACGATTTCCATGTCGGAATGCGGGTGCGGCGGGAAGCCGGAGCGCGGGGCAATCGCGTCGTCGTTCCACACCCGGATCGCGCCCCAGCCCATCCGGGCCGGAGCGTGATAATCGGCGAAGGAGAAATGGTGGCGGGCGTCGAGCCAGCCATGGTCGGCATGGCCGAGGGTGGCGAAGGGGCGGATGTCGATCATTGTGGATACTTTCGAAGGAAATGGCGAGCGAGTCAGCCTTCGCACGGTCCCCCTCCCCATCTCGCGACGGGGAGGCAAGTCGTCCTAGATCAGGCCTTCCGCCTTCAGGGTCTCCTGCACGGCGGGGCGAGCCGCCACGCGCCCGAGATAGGCGGCGAGGCCGGGCCAGCGGGCGATGTCGATATCATGGATCTTCGTCCAGTTGAGAACCGCGAAGGCATAAGCGTCGAGGATCGAGAAGCGGGCGCCCAGGATGTAGGGGCCGTCGCCGATCTTCTTCTGGAGATAGTCGAACTTCTTGCCGAGCGCCTCCCGGGTCGCTTCCTTGAAAGA
Organism: Sphingomonadales bacterium; assembly: GCA_038257735.1. Taxonomy (GTDB): domain Bacteria; phylum Pseudomonadota; class Alphaproteobacteria; order Sphingomonadales; family Sphingomonadaceae; genus Allosphingosinicella. The sequence continues at coordinate 48,177 of JBBSIZ010000007.1, forward strand.
GTCCGGCGTGGCCGGGTTCCACAGCGGGCCGAAGCCCTTGTGAAGCTCGGTGGCGATATAGTTCAGCCATTCGAGCAGCCGGTAGCGCTCGATCCCCTCGGCGGGGAGGGCGAGCTCAGAGCCGGTTGCCCGGTCGGCGAGATATTGGAGGATCACGGCGTTCTCGGTCAGCACCTCGCCGCCGTCGAGCCTGAGCGTCGGCACGGAGCCCTTCGGATTGACGTCGGTCAGCTTCTCGCCGCCGTCGGTGACCTTGTCGGGGAATCGGACGTGGGCGAGCTCGATATCGAGGCCGGCTTCGCGTGCGACGATGTGGGGGGCCTGCGAGCAGGCGCCGGGGGCGTAATAGAGCTTCATCATGGATCTCCATCAGGTTTGAATTCAGGCCGCCAGCGGCAGCTCTTCGGCGGCGAGGCCGCGCAGCTCCTCGATCGCCTCCGCGATCGAGGCGGCGGCCTGCTCGGGGCCGAAGGCGAGCTTCTCGGCCCGGACGAAAGTCACGTCGTCCAGGCCCATGAAGCCGAGCAGGGTGCGAAGATGCGGCTCCTGGCCGTCCATCGGCGCCGAAGGACCGCTGCTGTAGAGGCCGGCGCGGCTCTCGATCACGATCGCCTTCTTGTTCCTGAGCAGCCCTTCGGGGCCGGTCTCCGAATAGCGGAAGGTTATTCCGGCGCGAAGGACATGGTCGAACCAGGCCTTGAGGGTCGAGGCGATTCCGAAATTGTACATCGGAGCGCCGATGACGACGAGATCGGCGGTCTTCAGCTCCGCGATCAGCGAGTCCGAGAGGGCGAGGGCGTCGCGGGCGGCGTCGGTCTCCGCGTCGGCGCCGCGGATCGCCGGCGTGGTCTCGGCAACGAGGTGGGGGACGGGGTTCGAGCCGACGTCGCGATGGACGATCCGGACCGGGCCGCGGCAGCGAAGCACCGCCTCGAGCTCGCGGGTCAGGCGGCGCGATACGGACGAATTCCCGGTGGCGGCGCTATCGACGATGAGGACGTTGGTCATTTCTGCCTCCTGAGCTTGCGAGGAGACATGTAAGCCGGTAGCGTCGTTGCTTGTAGCCACTTTCCTTGCACCATGGTGTTGCATATTATGGAACGCTCTTCGGTCGACCTGCTCGACGTCCTCGCCTTCGTCCGGGTGGTGGAGACGGGGGCGTTCAGCCGAGCGGGGGAGAGGATGGGGATGTCGAAGTCGATCCTCAGCCGGCGGGTGGCCCGGCTCGAGGAGGGGCTGGGCGCCCGGCTCCTGACCCGGACGGCGCAGGGGGCGGCTCCGACCGAGGTCGGCCAGGCCTATTTCGAGCGCGCGTCGAACATTCTCGCCGATCTCGATGCGGCCGAGGAGGTGGTGGCGCGGGCGGTGACCCAGGTGGCGGGGCCGGTTCGCCTTTCGGCTCCCCTGTCTTTCGGCGTCGAGCATCTGGCGCCGGCTTTGGCCGAGTTCGCGCAGGCTTATCCGAAGGTCGAGCTAGACATCTCGTTCGACGACCGCCCGGTGGATCTCGCCGCCGGCGGGTTCGACCTGGCGGTTCGGATCGGTTCGCTCCGGGATAGCGCGCTGGTCGCCCGGCGGATCGCTCCGGTCCGCAAATTGCCGGTGGCGAGCCCCGCCTATCTCGACGCCCGGGGCCGGCCGGAACATCCGCGCGACCTCTCGCGGCACGACATATTGCTCTACGCCAACGAGCAGTGGCGATTCCGGATCGGGGGCAAGTGGGAATATGTTCGCGGCCGGCCGCGGCTGAGAGCCGACAATGGCGAGATGCTTCGTGCGGCGGCCGAGGCCGGGCTGGGCATCTGCATCCTGCCCAGCTTCATCGCCGCGCCCGGCCTTCAGAGCGGCGCACTTGAGCCCTTGCTTCGCGATTTTCCGATGGAGGAGGGCGCGCTCCACGCGGTGATGCCGCCGGGGCGGGCGACGACGGCCCGGGTGCGGGCCCTGGTCGATTTCCTGGTCGGGCGCTTCGGGCCGGAGCCGGAATGGGATCCGTGCTGGCTGGCGGGTGAATCCCCCCAATCTGATGGGAGGACAAAGCGGCGGCGAGCGGCTAGAAAGCGTCCATGAAACATGCTCTCACGCTCCTCGCCTTGCTCCTGGCCACCGCCTGCACCACCACCGTCAACTCCGACAGGATGAGCGGCGTTGAACCCGTCGCCGTTACCGAACGCGGGCTAGACCAAGCCGGGCGGCAGGCCGAGGACGCCCGCCTGCTCGCCTTCCTCGACGCCGCATTCGACGAGCGGGTCGCGTGGAGCCCGGAGACCCAGACCGCGCTCGGGAGCAAGGCCGGCTACGACCGGCTCGACGATTATACCGACGCTCAGGCCGAACGGCTGCAGGCGCTGGCGGATGCGCAGGCCGCCCGGATGAAGGCCCGGTTCGACTATTCGAGGCTGAGCCCGGCGGGGCAGCTCAATTACCGCCTGTTCGACTATAACGCCCAGCGGAGCCGCGAGAATTACCGCTGGCGCGATTACGGTTTCCCGATGTCGACCAACGGCAGCCCGGCGGGCGCCTTTCCGGTCTTCCTGATCAACCAGCACCGGATCGACAGCGTCGCCGACGCCGAGGCCTATATCGCCCGGATCCGCGACACGGAGCGGGCGATGCGAGAGATCGGCGCCCAGGCGCGGTCGCAGGCGGACAAGGGCATCGTTCCTCCGAAGTTCAACTTCGCGCCGGTGCGCGCCGACGCGAGGCGGGCGATCGCGGGGGCGCCGTTCGGGGCGGGCGTGGATTCGCCCATGCTGGCGGACTTCAGGAAGAAGGTGGAGGCGCTCGACGCCCCGGCGGACGTCAAGGCGCGGCTGATCGCCGACGCCTCCGCGGCGCTTTCCGGCCCGTTCCGCCGGGCGGTCGGCGAAATGCTTTCGACGCTCGACTCGATCGAGCCGAAATCGGCCGGCAACAGCGGCGCCTGGAGCCTTCCGAACGGGACGGAATATTATGCGTCGAGGCTGCGGGCGCAGACCACCACCGACCTTTCGGCCGACCGGATCCACCGGATCGGACTCGACGAGGTGGCCCGGATCCACGGCGAGATGGAGGGGGTCAAGGACCGGGTCGGATTCAAGGGGACGCTCCAGCAATTCTTTCAGCACATCAAGACGGGCCCGCGGTTCAAATATCCGAACACCGAGGCGGGGCGGCAGCAATATCTGAAGGACGCGAACGCCTTCATCGCCCAGGTCATGGCGGTGGCGCCCAAATGGTTCAGCCGCTTGCCCGGGGCGCCGCTGGAAGTGCGGGCGGTCGAGGCCTGGCGGCAGGAGACGGCCTCGGTCGCTTTCTACAACCGGCCTTCGCCCGACGGCTCCCGGCCGGGCATCTTCTACGTCAACCTCGCCGACATGAACCAGGTGCTGAAGCCGCAGATCGAGGGCATCGCCTATCACGAGGGCGCGCCCGGCCACCATTTCCAGATCGCTCTCCAGCAGGAGCTGGACGGAGTCCCCAAGTTCCGCCGCTTCGGCGGCTACGGCGCCTATAGCGAGGGCTGGGGCCTCTATGCCGAGCGGCTGGGCCGCGAGATGGGATTTTACGAGGATCCCTATTCGCTGTTCGGCCATTTGTCGCTGGAGCTTTGGCGGGCGGTCCGGCTGGTCACCGACACGGGGCTCCATTCCAAGCGCTGGACCCGCGAGCAGGCGATCCGCTATTTCCAGGACAATTCGCTGCTGTCCGAGCGCGACATCGTCAAGGAGGTGGAGCGCTACATCAACAATCCGGGCCAGGCGACGAGCTACAAGATCGGCCAGTTGAAGATCGTCGAGCTTCGCGAGCGGGCGAAGAGGGAATTGGGGACACGCTTCGACATCCGCGATTTCCACGCGGCGGTGATCGAGAACGGACCCTTGCCGCTCGACATATTGGAGCAGCAGGTGGAAGCGTATATCGCGGCGAGGAAGTGAGGAGCCCTTCGTCATTGCGAGCGCAGCGAAGCAATCCAGTGCTGTGTCTTCCGCGGGTGACGAAGCTGGGTTGCTTCGTCGCTTCGCTCCTCGCAATGACGGGTAAGTAAGGAGAGACGGAAATGGCCAAGGGTCAGAAGAAGAGCAACAAGGAAGCCAGGAAGCCCAAGAAGGAGGTCAAGAAGACCATCGCCGCCGCCCCGTCCGGCAAGGGCGTCGTGGCGAAGGATTGATGGCCGAGCCCTTCGCCCGCCATCGCCAGCCCTGGAAGCAGGAGGAGATCCAGAAGCTCCATCTGCTCGCCGGGAAGGGCATGTCTCTGAAGGCGGTCGCCAAGGCATTGACCCGGACGGAGGAGTCGGTGAAGGAGCGCGCCAAGCAGGACGGGCTGAAGATCAGCAAATTGCGCTGATCCAGGCCCCACTCCCTAGACGAAGAGACCAGACATGGCCGATACGCCCCCGGACCGACTTTCGCTCAACCCGCGCAGCGCCTACTTCGACGGCGAGCTGCTCCGCCGCGGGGTCGGAATCCGCTTCAAGGGCAAGGAGCGCACCGACGTCGAGGAATATAGCGTCTCCGAAGGCTGGATCCGGGTCGCCGCCGGGCGGAGCATGGACCGTTTCGGCCAGCCGATGACGATCAAGCTGAAGGGCGAGGTCGACCCCTTCTTCCAGGACGCCAAAGCGGCGGAAGAGAGCGAAGAGAGCGAAGAGAGCAAGGAAGCCTAGGCCCGGGGCGACGGAGCTACCGCCGCCTCAATCCCGACAGGAGCCCATGGCGCGCTCTCGGTTCGAAGGCGGCGCCGGGTTGCTCGGGGTCGAGTATCTCGCTCTTCGCCACCTTCTTCAAGGGCTCGCTGAAGTCGGGCATCTGGTAGGGGATAAGGGTCCGGCCGCTGCCCCGGAACCGCTCGATGGTCGCGATCAGCGAGCCGGACTTTTCGCAGGAGGACTCGATTTCGGCCGGATCGGCACCGAGATGCTCGGCGATGAGATCGGCGCGGAGCCGCCTGATGGTCGGTCCGGCCCCCTCGTTGCCCGGCAGGCGGGCGTCGATCACCACGTCGCACTCGCTGTCGAGGCCCATCGAGCGGTTGTTGAGGTTCGCCGATCCGACCCGGATGACGACGTCGTCGACGATCATGATCTTGGCATGGACGTAAATGTCCTCGCCCTCCTCGGTCACCGGCGTGTAGATTCGGAAGCGGCCGTAGCGGTCTTTGTCCCCAAGCGCCTTGACCAGCTCGGCCCGGGCCGGGCCCATGATCGCTTCGTCCAGCCAGCCGGCGCCGGTCTTGGGATTGATGACGACGAATTCGGGTCCGTCCGGCTCGGTCAGGCGCCTTCCAACGGCCTCGGCGACCACCCGAGAGGCGAAATATTGGGTTTCGATATAGACGTGGCGGCGGGCGCTCGCGACGAGGCCGACGAACAGGGCCTCGATCTCGCGTATCTCGGACCAGCGGCCATGTTCGGCGCGGGTTCGGGCGATTGCGATTTCGACGTCCCGGAAATCCGGATCGAGCTCGTCCGGCCAGGCGTCGTGGCCGCCGTCCGGGGCGGCCAGGCACTCTTCGGAAGCGGCCTCCCAGCGCTGGCGGGAGAGCTTACCGAGCGCCTTCGCGGCGGCGCCGTCCACCGCCATGGTCGCGTCGTGCCAGGGCGGGTAGGGGCGGCGGGTCGTCGGGCGGCGGCGGCGAGGGTCGTCGTCCAGATGCTCGCGAGTGTCCCAGCGGTCGGCGGTGATGTCGATTCCGCCGCAAAAGGCGAGGGCGTCGTCGATCACCGCGATCTTCTGATGGTGGCTGCCCGCGGTGGGATGGGCGTAATCGAGCTTGAAATGGATTTGCGGGCTGATCCGCCAGGCCGCCATCCTCACCAGGGTCGTTCCGCGCGCGAGCACGCTATAGGCAAGTCCGCTCCAGGCGAGCATGTAGATTTTAAGCTCGGGCCGATGCTTCACCAGCCAGGAGACGAACGGCCCGAGGCAGTTGGGCGGATCGTTCTTGCCGCCGGGCTCGTCGAGCTCGATCCTGGTATCGAGGTCCCAGCCGATCAGCAGGATCTGCTTCTCGGCCTTGAGCATCGCCTTGCGGACGATGCGGAAATAGTCGCAGCCGTCGACGATCAGCGCCGCGCGATCGGCGCGGGCCATCCGCCAGCAATTGCGGCCCTCCTCGAACTGGAAGATGCGGCTTTCGCGGTCACGCTGCGTTTTACTGGTCACGTTGTCCGGAACGTATCTCGTGCCGCAGCCGTTCCAAACTAAAATGCCACTCCCTGAAAGAGGGGCTTAGAAGGAGAAGTGAACTTGCGTACCGCCGCCCTGATCGCTCTTCTGCTGGCCAGCGCCGCCTGCACGACCCGTCCGGCAGAGCCGCCGGCGACGGCCGCCGAGGCGCAGGGCTACGACCTCGCCGCCCAGCGGGTCAAGATCGCCCGGATCCGGATGACCCCGGACACCGCCTTCCTCAACGCCGAGGAGCGGGAGGTGGTGAACCTGCTCATCCAGGCGGCGGAGATGATGAACCCGATCTACCTGCGCCAGCGCTCCGTGGAGAATCCCGCCATCCGGGCCGAGATCGCTCGAGGCCGGCATCCGCGGAAGGCGGCTTTGCTCGACATGTTCGACCTCCATTTCGGGCCTTGGGATTCGCTCGCCGAGAATCACCCCTTCTACGGCGGCGAGACGATGCCGGCGGGGGCCGGCTTCTATCCCACCGACCTGACGAAGGCGGATTTCGAATCCTATCTGGCGTCCAATCCCGGCCAGAAGGAAGCCCTGACCAGCGGTTATACGGTGGTGAAGAGGCGCGGCGACCGGCTGGTCGCGGTGCCGTACAGCGTCGAATACAGGCAATGGCTCGAACCCGCGGCGAAGCTGCTCGAGCGGGCGGCGGCGCGGACCGGCAACGCCTCGCTCCGCAAGTTCCTGAATCTTCGGGCTAAGGCCTTCAGGACCAACGATTATTACGAATCGGAGCTGGCCTGGATGGACGTCGGCGGAACCCCGATCGAGGTCGTGATCGGGCCCTATGAGGTCTATACCGACACGCTCTACGGGACGAAGACCGCGTTCGAGGCCTTCGTCACCGTGCAGGATCCCCGCGAGAGCGGCGCCCTTTCGCACTACAAGGCGCTTCTGCCGGACATGGAGCGAAACCTTCCGGTCGACGACCGATACAAGAATTTCAACCGGCCCTTCGCCTCGCCCATCCTCGTGGCCGACCAGGTCCATGGCGGCGGCGACAACGTGCCCGGTGTCCAGACCATCGCCTTCAACCTTCCAAACGACGAGAGGGTGCGTGAGGTGAAGGGGGCGAAGAAGGTGATCCTGGCCAACGTGCTCGGCGCCAAATACGACCGGATCCTCGCGCCGATGGCGGGGCTGGTGCTCGTGCCAGGGCAGGCGAGGCTGGTGACGAAGAAATATATGACCAACGAGACCCTGTTCCACGAGCTGTCTCACAGCCTCGGGCCGGGAACGATCAGCCTCGGTGGCAGGCAGACCACGGTCAACGCGGAGCTCAAGGACGTCTATTCGGCGAGCGAGGAAGCCAAGGCCGACGTCATGGGAGTCCACAACATCCTCTACATGATGAAGCGGGGCGAGCTTCCGGCCGCAGAGCGCGAGCAGGCGCTGGCCACCTATTTCGCCGGGATATTCAGGGCGGTGCGCTTCGGTATCGACGAGGCGCACGGCCGTGGCGCGGCGATGCAATATAGCTATCTGAAGGAGAAGGGCTCGTTCCGCTGGGACGAAGGTGCGGACCGGTTCCGGATCGATTACGACCGGATGGAGGCGGGATTGCGCGACCTTCTGGCCGAACTGGTCCGGCTTCAGGGCAATGGCGACTATGCGGGCACCAAGGCCTTTTTCGAACGCTATGCCAGGCTGGACGATCGGGCGCGGGCCGTTCTCGCGAAGGCGGCGCACATCCCGACCGACATCCAGCCCTTCTATCCGATGAAGGTGTAAGAACATCCTTCTCCCGCTTTCCGCGGGAGAGGAGGGGCCCGCCGCGAAGCGGTGGGAGGTGAGGGTCTGTATCCCGGAGTCAGCAAGACCCTCACCCCCAAGCCTTCGGCTTGAGTCCCCCCTCTCCCGCGGAAGGCGGGAGAGGATGAAAAAAAGGAGTAAGAATGGATTACCAGGCCCTGGTCGACGAGGTGCTCGCCGACGTCTCCGCCTATAAAGGGCAGGGCAAACTAGCCTCCTACATTCCGGCGCTCGCTTCGGCGGATCCTAACCGGCTCGGCCTCGCCCTCGTGCTCGAGGACGGATCGAGCTACGGCGCGGGCGATTCCGACGAGGCCTTCTCGATCCAGAGCATCTCCTACGTCTTCGCTTTGTGCCTTGCCCTGCACCACGTCAAAGCCTCGCTGTGGAACCATGTCGGGCGCGAGCCCGCGGGATCGCCCGCCAATTCGATCGTCCAGCTGGAGATGGAGAAGGGGCGGCCGCGCAACCCGATGACCAGCGCCGGCGCCCTCGTCGTCTGCGACCAGCTGGTCGCAGTGGCCGGAGGGCCGGACGCGGCCGTGGGCGAGCTGGTCGGCTTCCTTCGCGAACGCTGCGGCGACGATGAGGTGACGATCGACGAGAGCCTTGCAATGTCGGAATCGCGCGCCGGCGCCTTCAACCGGAGCCTCGCGCATTTCATCGCCGCCTTCGGCAATCTGAAGAGCCCGGTCGAGGAGGTGCTTTCGGCTTATTACCGGCAATGCTCGGTGGCGATGAGCTGCCGACAGCTCGCCAAGGCGGCTCTGTTCCTCGCCTTCGACGGAGTCGACCCGCTCACCGGCGACTCGGTCGCCATCGCCTCGCGCTCGCGCCGGATCAACGCGCTGATGCTGACCTCCGGCCATTACGACAATAGCGGCGACTTCGCCTTCCGGGTCGGACTTCCCGGCAAGAGCGCGATGAGCGGCGGCCTGCTCGCGGTCATTCCGGGCCACGGCGCCGCCTGCGCCTGGTCGCCGGGGCTCAATTCGGCGGGCACCTCACTGGCCGGCGCGATGGCGCTGGAAAGGCTGGCGGAACGGACGGGCTGGTCGGTGTTCGTCTGATCTTGCCTCCCCATTGAAGTCGGGGAGGGGGACCACACTAATCGTGGTGGAGGGGTAAATGGTCACCACCTCCGAGGATCGAGAGCTGCAGCCTCTGCCTTGGAGCCAGGGCGGCGGGCCGCGGCGGTAATGAATCCCTTCGCCGGGAAGTGCATTCCGCGCAATCGACCCGGTAGAATTCGCAGGCCCGCCGCCGCGGGCATGTGCTATCAAAGCGGCCATGGCTGACGGCGAGACGGCTCTACTCCTGGCGCGGGCGCAATTCGCCTTCACCGTTTCGTTTCATTTCATCTTTCCCGCTTTCTCGATCGGCCTCGCAAGCTATCTCGCGGTGCTGGAGGGCCTGTGGCTGGCGACGGGCAAGGCGCGGTACCTGGCGCTGTTCCGCTACTGGCTGAAGATCTTCGCGATCACCTTCGCGATGGGCGTCGTCTCGGGCATCGTCATGTCCTACCAATTCGGGACCAACTGGTCGGTTTTCTCCGACCGGGCCGGGCCGATAATCGGGCCGCTCATGGCCTATGAGGTCCTGACCGCCTTCTTCCTGGAAGCGGGCTTCTTGGGCGTGATGATGTTCGGGCTCGAGCGGGTCGGCAAGAAGCTTCACTTCGTCGCGACCCTGATGGTGGCGGCGGGGACGGCTATGTCCGCTTTCTGGATCCTGAGCGTGAACAGCTGGATGCACACCCCGACCGGCTGGGCGATGAACGCGCAGAGCCAGTTCGTTCCGGCGGGGAGCTGGCTCGACATCATCTTCAATCCGAGCTTCCCCTACCGGCTCGTCCACACGGTGCTCGCCGCCTATCTGACCACCGCGCTCGTGGTCGGCGCGGTCGGAGCGTGGCACCTGATCGGGGGCCGCGACAACAAGGCCGTCCGAACCAGCTTCTCGATGGCAATGTGGATGGCGGCGCTGGTCGCTCCGGCCCAGATCTTCGCCGGCGACCTCCACGGCCTCAACACGTTCGAGCACCAGCCCGCCAAGGTGATGGCGATGGAAGGCCATTTCGAAAGCTACGACAAGGGCGCTCCGCTGATCCTGATCGGCCACCCCGACAGCGGCTCGGAAAAGACCCGGGTTCTGGTCGAGGTGCCCAAATTGTCCTCGCTCATCCTCAAGCACGATCCGGACGCTCCGCTCGCCGGCCTGAAGACGATCCCGAAGGCGGACCGGCCGCCGGCGGAGATAATCTTCTGGTCGTTCCGGATCATGGTCGGCCTCGGCCTGCTGATGTTCGCTCTCGGCCTCTGGAGCCTTGCCGCGCGCGCGCGCGGGCGCCTCTACGACTGGCGCTGGCTTCACCGTTTCGCGGTGGCGATGGGGCCGGCCGGGTTCGTCGCCGTGATCGCCGGGTGGGTGACGACGGAGGTCGGGCGGCAGCCCTGGGTGATTTACGGGCTGCTTCGGACCAAGGACGCGGTCTCGCCGATCGGCTCGCCCGGGGTGACGGGGTCGCTGATCGCCTTCGTCCTGGTCTATTTCGCGGTGTTCGGGGCTGGGACGATGTACATATTGAGGCTGATGGCGAGGGCGCCGGAAGAGGGGGAGGCGGAAGATGAGCCGAGGAGCCCGATCCGGACCTCCGGGGTAACTCCGGCCGCGGGGATTGGGAGGGGCGGATGAGCCTATGCGTCATCCCAGCGAAGGCTGGGATCCCAGCGGGTGAAAAGCTCCCGCGTCCTTCGCCCCCCGGGGCCCCAGCCTTCGCTGGAGCGACGAGGCGCTGATGGACCTCACCGTCATCTGGGCGCTGGTCATCGCCTTCGCGGTCGCCGCTTATGTGGTGATGGACGGGTTCGACCTAGGCATCGGGATCCTATTCCCGCTCTTCCCGGTGGGCAAGGAGCGGGACCGGGCGATGAACGCGATCGCTCCGGTGTGGGACGGCAACGAGACCTGGCTGGTGCTCGGCGGCGGCGGGCTGCTCGCGGCTTTCCCGCTCGCTTACGCGATCATCCTACCGGCGCTCTACGCGCCGCTGACCGCAATGCTTCTCGGCCTCGTCTTCCGCGGGGTCGCCTTCGAGTTTCGCTGGCGCGATCCCGGGCACCGCCGATTGTGGGATTCCGGCTTCTTCCTGGGCTCGCTCGCCGCCACCTTCGCTCAGGGCGTGACTCTCGGCGCCCTCATCCAGGGCATCAGCGTCGAGGGCCGGGCCTATGCCGGCGGCTGGTGGGAATGGCTGACTCCGTTCAGCCTTCTGACCGGCGCCAGCCTCGTCGCGGGCTATGCCCTGCTCGGCGCCGCCTGGCTGATCTGGAAGACCGAAGGGCCGTTGCAGGACCAGGCGAGGCGGCAGGCGCGCGTCCTGCTTCTCGCATTGCTCGCCGCGATCGGGGTCGTCAGCCTCTCCACGCCGTTTGTGGAGCCCAAATATTTCGAACGCTGGTTCGAAGCGCCCGGGCTGTTCGTCGCGGTGCCGATGCCCTTGCTGGTCGCCGCCGCGGCGATCCTGGGCTGGCAAAGCCTCGGGCGCGGGCGGGACTGGGCGCCGTTCATCTGGTCGCTCGCTTTGTTCGGGCTTACGCTGGCGGGCGTCGGTATCTCGATCTGGCCGGACGTCATCCCCGGACGAGTGTCGATCTGGCAGGCGGCGGCGCCCTATTCCAGCCAGCTCTTCATGCTCGTCGGCGCTCTCGTCCTCATCCCACTCATCCTCGCCTACACGGTCTGGAGCTACTGGGTGTTCCGCGGAAAGGTGGGGGAGGAGGGCTATCATTAACCGCCTCGCCTGGTTCGCCGGCTTGTGGGCGGCGGGGGTGGCGACGGTGGCGGCGGTCGCCGGGCTGATCCGGGTTTGGATCGCCTGAAAACAGACTTGCGGAGTCGAGCCTCTTTCGGAGAGTTTTGGACCACTGTGCGGGCTTTTACCCCATGGTTCATGATGGACTTGTTTCATATCTTCTTGAATTGTTGTCTGTATTTCGTGCTTTTAACTTTTTCTTTTTTTGTGTAGTATTCTAGTCCTGAGTTTCGTGCTGTGGCCGACTCGGACTTCGAGTTTGTTCGGGTTGCGTGTGCCTATTCATCTCTGGGTCTGGGGGTCCAATATGACGCGATCTTCGAAGGCATTTGCCCTTTTCGCATTTTTTCTGAGCGGCCTGGCGACTGCATGCGCCAACGATGGCCGAGTCCAGGTTGGCGCGGGGACGTCGTCGGGCGCGCAACCGGCATGGGCGGCCACCGGCCCCTTGGTGGTCAGGAGTGCGCGCCTGGCGCTCGCACCGCGTCTGCTGCGCGAGGCGGCAACGACCCGGCTGGAGCTTCAGACGCCCGAGGGGAAGGCGCTGAACCTGGTTCGCATTCGTCAGGAGAGGATCGGCGAACGCGGCATCGCTTGGCATGGAAGGGTCGAGAACGACGCCGGCAGCACTGCGGTCATCGTCGAGAATGGCGGCGCCGTTGCTGGGACCATCTTCACTTCCACCGGCCAATATCGCCTGGGCGGCGAGGAAGGGCGCGTCGTCATCGAGCGGATCGATTCCGCTCAGTTTCCGCGCGAGGGCGAGCCTATCGCGCGTTCGGGACGAGCGGAGGCCTTCGCCGACCCGGCGGCGGACACCTGCACTACGGATTCGGGCGCCGATATCGATGTGATGGTGGTCTATACGGACGACACGCGCGCCGCCGCCGGCGGAACGGCGGCGATGGAAGCCGAGGTCTATCTCGCCGTCGCAGTTTCGAACCAGACCTATGTCAACAGCAACGTCACCCAGCGTCTTCGGCTCGTGCATACGGTGGAAGTCAATTACGCCGAAACCGGCAATGCCAATACCGACTTGAACTGGCTTCAGGGCAATGCGGGCATTCAGACGCTCCGCAACACTTTCGCCGCCGACAATGTGGTGATGCTGACCCAGACGTCGAATTATTGCGGGCTCGCTTATTTCATGAGCTCGGTCGGCAACGGGTTCAATCCCTATGCCTACGGGGTGGTGTTGCGCAGCTGCGCCAGCGGCAATCTCAGCTTCCCGCACGAGCTCGGCCACAACATGTCCGCCGCCCATGATTGGAGCAACGATGCCGGGACCCTGCCATATCTGTTCGGTCACGGTTTCCAGAAGCCGACTCCGAGCGTCAGCGTCGTCCAGCCGTGGCGGACCGTCATGGCTTATGCCTGCTCGGGCGTTACCTGCGGCCGGATACCCTATTGGTCCAACCCCAACGTCTTCTATCCCGGGCCGACCGCGGACGCGATGGGCGTCACGGGCGGTACGCAGCCGGCCGACAATGCTCAGGTCCTCAACCTCACGGCGCTGACGGTAGCCAATTTCCGCTGCTCCTCGGCCGGCCGGGCCGACGTATGGATGAAGGACAGGTGGAACGATACCGGCGCCGAACCCGAGCCGCTGACGGCCGGGCTGCCGATGTGGGAATCCCCGTATATCTGGATTCGAAACAGTCAGGATGCGACGCTGGCCCATCAGCACGAGCACCAGAATCCCGAATTCGGATCGCCCAATTGGGCGTATGTGAAGCTGCACAATGGCGGCCCCGCACGGACCGGAAATCTCGAGCTTTGGGTAGCGCAGGCGTCGGCCGGACTCACATGGCAGGGTAGCTGGACCCAGGTCGGCTCGATCCCGACGACCATCGCCGCCGGCTCGACCCGGATAGTAGAGGTGCCCTGGCCGACTCTGCCGGGCACCGGCCACTATTGCCTCGTAGCGCGCTGGGTGGCGGCATCGGATCCGATGAACACCGAAGGTCCCGACATCAATGCGAACACGATCGCGAACAACAATATCGTCTGGCGCAACGTAAATATCGTCACCCCCGATCCACTCGAGACTTTTAGCATGCGGATCGAGAACCCGACCCGGCTGCCTACCCGGACAACGTTGCGCTTCCATCTTCCGCGCAACGCCAACCAACGAAGCTTCGCCAGCGTCGGCGAGATGGAGTTCGAGCTCGATGAGCGCCTTGCTTCGCTCGCGGCGGAGAATGTCCGCCCGGTCGGCCTCGTACGGACCCGGAGAGGTTGGAGCTTTGCCCGCGACGCCGAAGTGGCCGAGCTGAGCGGCCTCCTCCTCGATCCCGGGCAGGGAGGGGTCGTCAACGTCCGGCTTCGGCGGACGGCTGGCTCCGCGCCCGCCGACGTCTACCGGCTACGGGTCGAGCAGTGGCGCGATCCCCGGCAAGGCGACGACAGGGAAGCGGCGGCCGGCCCACTGCTGGTCGGCGGCGTCAGCTACGATATCCGGACCGGAGGCCGAACCGTCTATGTCCCGCCGCGGGGGCAATGAGGTTGCCGCCGAGCCCCCCGCGCGAGCATAGGCGGTCAAGTCCGTCCTCTACTCCAAGTCGAAGCGGAGGAACCTGCCGGCTTCGCTATGGCGCACCGACTGGGCCTTCAGCCGCTCCACCATGCCCTTGGGCATTTTCCGGCGAAGCGGGCCGTTTCTGTCCATGATCAGGATCTTCGCGCCCCAGCGTTTGGCGAGGCGGACGCGTTGGTCGCGGCTCAGGGCAGGGTCGAACAGGCGCTCGGTGTCGGCTTGGCGCTCGGCGAGGCCGTCGATCATGGGCTCGGGCCAGGGCACCGAGACGACGCGCTGGCCGGTGGCGACGATCGGCCAGGCGAAGACGTCGTAGGCCGCGACCGGCTCGAAATCGGGTATGTCGCGGGTGAGCGCGAGGGCCGCGGCGTAGCTGCTGCCGTCCTGGTCGGCGACCTGCTTCTCGCGCACGAGCCGAGCGCCGGTAACTGTTCCGAAACTGCTCAGGCAGAGCAAGGCGAAAGCGACAAGGCCGAACCGGGCCGCGCGGGGCAGGCTTCGCCAATCGTCGACCAGGGCCAGGAACAGGGCGCCCATGCCGATGTGGAGCATCAGCACCGCCGGCATGACGAAGCGGGTGGCGATGAGCAGCCCGAACCAGCCCAAGGCGAAGATTCCGGCGAAAGTCACGAAGGCGGCGAACACGGGGAGCCCGGTGCGAGCGAAGCGGCGGTGTCGAAGGCCCCAAAGGCCGATCAGCGACGGGACGAAGGCGTTTACCAGCATCAGCGGGCGATAGAAGTCGGGTCCGCCGGTCCAGGTCGGGATTCCGGCGCGGGTGATCGCCTCCAACGGATTGTGATAGGGCCAGGCCATCGACACGAGGATTCCGGCGGCCATGCCCGCGGCGGCGCCCGCGCTGGCCCGGAAGCTCGCGCCCGGCCAGAGCAGGAGGAAGCAGCCCGCCGCCATGAAGGCGATCCCGGCGCCGAGCTGGTGGGTGGCGAACATGAAGGCGGCGAGCGGTACGATCCACCAGGCAAGGGCCGGGCGGTCGATGGCGCGAATGACCAGGGCCCAGAGCAGCAGCGACAGGCCGATCAGCAGCGCGGCCGGATAAGCGATCCCCTCGATCAGGGTGCCGATCGAATGATAGCCGGTATGGCTGATCGGAAGCGACCAGCCGAACGCCATCGCGACGAGAAGGGCGAGCGGGCCCCAGGCGCTTCGATAGAAGGCTCGGCCGAAGGCGTGGATCCCGGCGAGCAGGGCGCCCGCGCTGACGAAGCCGGCGAAGGCGAGCGCCTGCCATTCGTTCCACCCGAATGCCTTGGCGATCAGCGCGACCGAGACCCAGTAGGGATGGAAGTGGCGGGAGCCCTCCGCCGTCGCCACGAACGGATTGGCGGGATGGAAGGGGTTTTCGATCAGTGCGCGCAGGCTTGCGAGATGCTGCCACAGGTCGCGCGACGTCTGGTTGAGGAAATGGCCTCCCGAGAAGTTCCAGGCGGCCAGGCCGTAGATGACGAGCCCCGCGACCCAGAAGCACAGACCGGGCGAGCGCAGCAGGCGACGGAGCGGTCCCGCTTGCGCCGAAGCGGGCGGAAGGGGGTTGGCGAGGCTGGCCACGGGCGGCTAAGAGAGGCGGGCGACGAAGTGCAGGCGGCGGTCGAACAGCCAGCTGAACGGCGCCGGATAGAGGCCGACCTTGTCGGTCAGCCGCTCGACCTTGAGCCCGAGCCTGGACCATATGCCGCGCCACTCGGGATCGGAGAGGTAATTGTAGGGGAGGACGATTCCGTGCTGGGCGTTGCCGACCCAGTCCATGAACCGCAGAGTCGCGTCGGCGAAGACGCCCTCGCGGAAATGGTCCTTGATGACGATCCCCCCTTTGGAAACCCTTTTGGCCTCGGCGAGCAGACGGGCCGGGGCCTCGGTATGGTGGAGGACGTCGACGAAGAGGGCGATGTCGAAATGGCCGTCTTCCCAGGGAATGGAGTCGCCGTCGAACCGGGTGACCGGGATTTCGGTGCCGGGCCGGACGAGGACGTCGATTCCCTCGATCGAGACGTCCGGACGCAAGGCCATGATCCGCCTGGCGAGCATGCCGCTGCCGCAGCCGATGTCGAGCACTCGAGCATTGGCGGGAATGAAGTCGGCGAGGGTGCGGGTAAGGACTTCGATTCGGCGGTCGAACACCGCCTTGTCGTGAACTTTACGGTGGATACGCTGGAAGATGCTCATCGTCGGATCACCTTTGCGGATTGCGGGCGGGGTGGGAGAGCAGCTCGAGCAGGAAGGCGGTGAGCAAGAGCTGCAGGCCGATGCCCGCGGAGAGTACGGAAGGGATCGAGACACGCATCAGCATCTCCGGGTTCATGTCGCTGAAGCCCGCTCCGGCCCAGGACGCGACGGCGACGACGGCTCCGCCGAGGCCTGCCAGGATCATCGCTCCGCCGATCAGCGAGCCGTTGTCGATAGTGAGCAGGGCCCGTGCCCGCTCGAGGCCTCGGCCGGCGGACCAGTAGCGCTCGCGGACTCCGAACAGGCCGGCGAGCAGTCCGAAGCTCATCATCTGGGCCCCGATCAGCATTCCGGCGCCGGCGAAGAGCAGGGAGTGGACTCCGAAACGGACGCTTCCCACCGCGACGTCGCCCGGGAGAAGGCCGAGGAAGATCGCGAAGCTGAGGGCGAACAGGCCCAGGCCCGGATAGAGGTAGAGCGAGCGAGGCGCGAACAGCAAAAGGAATTTGAGGTGGCGCCAGCCGTCGCGCCAGCTGCGCAGATGCGGCGGGCGGGAGCGGCCGTCCTTGGCGAGCGTGGCCGGCACTTCCGACATGGACATTCCGGCGAGCTGCGCCTTGACGATCATCTCCGAGGCATATTCCATTCCCGGGGAGGAGAGGCCGAGCTCGAGGATGGAATCGCGTCGGAAGGCGCGAAGTCCGCAATGGAAGTCGCCGATTGGAGCCCGGAAGAAGATCCGGCCGGCGAGGCTTAGGACCGGATTGCCGAGATAGCGGTGAAGGGGCGGCATCGCGCCCTTGCCGATGCCGCCGAGAAATCGGTTGCCGACGACCAGCTCGGTTCCGGCGCGCAGCCGCTCGAGAAAGGGCATCAGGTCCATGAAATCGTAGCTGCAATCGGCGTCGGCCATTGCGACATAGGTGCCGCGCGCGGCCTCGATTCCGGAGCGAAGGGCGGAACCGTAGCCGCGTTCGGCGACCGGAACGATCCTGGCGCCGGCGCCAATGGCGATCGCGGTGGAGCCGTCGGTCGAGCCGTTGTCGGCGACGACGACCTCGCCGGAGACGTCATAGGCGTGGAGGAAGCGCCGCGCCCGGTCGATCACCTGTGCCAGAGTCTCGGCCTCATTGAGGCAGGGAATAACGATGGTAAGCTCGAGCTCGGCGGCGCCCGCTTGGGGGACGAAGCCCACCGGCGTTTCCGTCCGCGCCTTTTTCCCGACCCCCTGCACTTTCGCTTTCCTCCCTTTTGCTCGGTTCTCGGGAGGGGTTTGCCAGTCCATGGTTAATTTTCTGTTGATTGGGGGGCGTCGTGTTGTCCTCCCTGCCGCGAAGCGCTGGGGAGGGGGCCACGCGAAGTGTGGTGGAGGGGTAGCTGTCTCGAGGGCGGAGGATCTTGCGCCTAACCGCCTGTCTTTGCGCCAATTACCCCTCCACCATGCTTCGCATGGTCCCCCTCCCCATCTGACGATGGGGAGGACAAATCGGAACCTGCCCTTGCCGCGCCGCATTGTCCTGCTTATGGCCGCGGCAACCCACCTTCACCCGAGAGATTAGATTCCATGAGCCTCCGCAACGTGGCCATCATCGCGCACGTCGATCACGGCAAGACCACCCTCGTCGACCAGCTGTTCCGCCAGTCCGGCACCTTCCGCGACAATCAGCGCGTGGAAGAGCGGGCGATGGATTCGAACGACCTGGAGAAGGAGCGGGGAATCACCATCCTCGCCAAATGCACCTCGGTCGAGTGGCCCAGTCCTGAAGGGGGCTCCACGCATATCAACATCGTCGATACGCCCGGCCACGCCGATTTTGGAGCCGAGGTCGAGCGGATCCTGTCGATGGTGGACGGAGTGATCCTGCTCGTAGACGCGGCCGAGGGGCCGATGCCCCAGACCAAGTTCGTTACCGGCAAGGCGCTGGCGCTCGGACTGAGGCCGATCGTCGTCGTCAACAAGATCGACCGGCCCGACGCCCGGGCGGCGGAAGTGCTCGACGAGGTGTTCGAGCTGTTCCTGACCCTGGAGGCGAGCGACGAGCAGCTCGATTTCCCCACCCTCTACGCCTCGGGGCGTTCCGGCTATGCGGGGCTGAGCGACGACGTCCGCGAAGGCGACCTGACTCCCCTGTTCGAGGCGATCGTCGGCCATATCCCGGCGCCCGACGCCAATCCCGAAGGTCCGTTCCGGATGATCGGAGTCCTCCTCGACCGCGACCCGTTCCTCGGCCGAATCCTCACCGGACGCATCGAGAGCGGCCGGCTTCAGGTCAACATGCCGATCAAGGCGCTCGACGTGGACAATCAGGAAGTCGAGACGGGCCGGGCGACCAAGGTCTTCGCAATGCGCGGACTGGAACGGGTGGCGGTCGAGACCGCCCAGGCGGGCGACATCGTCGCGATCGCCGGGCTCACGAAGGCGACCGTTTCCAACACCATCGCCGAAATGGCGGTCACCCGGGCCATCGCCGCCCGCCCTATCGACCCGCCGACCCTGGCGATGAGCTTCGCGGTCAACGACAGCCCCTATGCCGGGCGCGAGGGCGACAAGGTTCAGAGCCGGGTGATTCGCGACCGGCTGGAGCGCGAGGCCGAAACCAACGTCGCCATCCGCCTGACCGAGAGTGCGGAGAAGGACGCCTTTGAAGTGGCCGGCCGGGGCGAGCTCCAACTGGGCGTGCTGATCGAGACGATGCGGCGCGAAGGCTTCGAGCTTTCGATCAGCCGGCCGAGGGTGCTGTTCCAGGAGGGCCCGGGCGGCCGCGAGGAGCCCTATGAGACGGTCGTCATCGACGTCGACGAGGAGCATGCGGGAACCGTCGTCGAGAAGATGGCGCAGAGGAAGGGCGAGATGACCGACATGCGCCCGTCGGGCGGCGGCAAGACGAGACTGACCTTCTCGGCGCCGTCGCGGGGCCTGATCGGCTATCACGGCGAGTTCCTCTCCGACACGCGCGGCACCGGAATCATGAACCGATTGTTCGAGAAATACGGCCCCTACAAGGGCCCGATCACCGGCCGGCAGAACGGAGTCCTCATCTCGATGGAGCAGGGCGAGGCCGTCGCCTACGCACTCAACATGCTGGAAGAGCGCGGAGTGCTGTTCATCGCTCCCGGCGAAAAGCTGTATGAAGGAATGATCATCGGCGAGAACGCCAAGCCCCAGGATCTCGAGGTCAATCCGCTCAAGTCGAAGCAGCTCACCAACTTCCGGGCGAGCGGGCCGAAGGACGAGAGCATCCGCCTCACCCCGCCGCGCCGGATGACCCTGGAGCAGGCCATCGCCTACATTCAGGACGACGAGCTGGTCGAGGTGACTCCCAAGGCGATCAGGCTGCGCAAGCGGCACCTCGACCCGCACGAGCGCAAGCGCCAGTCGCGCAAGGCGGAGGCGGCCTAGGCCGAGATCGCCCTTCAATCCCACATCAACAGAGGATTTTACGAACCATGCCGCCCTTCAAGGACAGTTTCCAGGACCGGGTCGGCCAGGCCGCCGAAGCCAAGCGCAAGGCGCTGGAGAAGCTGAAGTCCAAGCCGCCGGTCGATCCCGAGGTCGTCGCAGCGCGCCGGGAAGCCGCCCGCCAGCGCGAGGCCAAAGCGGAAGAGAAGCGCGCCGCCAAGGCTGAAAAGGCCAATGCCGCGGAAGAGGCGCGCGCCGCCGGAGAGGCTAAAACCGCCAAGGCCGCCGCCGCCGCGCCCCAGCCGCTCACCGAAGCGGAGCGCAAGGCGGCGCGGGACGCCCGCTACGCGGCCCGCAAGAGCCGGAAGTAGGGCGGGGCCGGGGGGCTCGGGCTCTCATTCCGGGCAGCTTACCGCCTTCTGGCCAGGCTCGTCAGTTTGACCGTCCCCGTTCGACGAGCCGTTTCTCCGCCGGTGTCAGCTTGAACAGCGCGCACGTCATGTCGTGGAGTTGCTTCTCGTCATCCCGGATTACGGCGGCGCGGATGGCGAGGTGGCGGCCGATGGCGATGATCTGCTCGGCCACGGCGGGCGCGGCTTCCGTTGCGACACGGCGCAAGCGGGCGACGAGGCGCGCGGCATCGTCCTTTCCCGTGGGCGCGAAGGAGATCGCGACGGCCCGCCACTGCGCTTCCACCAAGGGACCTTCGACATTGCGGACGAAGCAAAAGGCCGCTTCCTGATCGTCGATGAGGAATGACAGCTTGCCATTCGCCAGAGTGACCGAGAACTCGCTGTCGAGGCGCAGCATGGCGTCCATGCGAGCCACGGCCGCCTCCTCGTCCGCCTTGCGCTCGTCGTCGATCCAGCGCTTGCGATCCGGGCCGCGCACGCTTTTGGGCATCGCTTCCTCGATTGCGCCGATCGGGCGGACGTCGGGCAGGATGTAGTCTAAAGGCCAATTCCTCCGAGCCGTCTTCGCGAGCCGCTCTTCCAGTTCGGCCTCTTCGTCGACCTGCGCGGTGCGACGCTGCTGCATCCCCCGAGCCAGTGCCGATAGGCCGGCACGTTCCGCAAGCGTCGCGGGAGGGATCGGAAGCGGCGCGATGAATTGTTTGTTGGCCGAGCGATAGTCGCCCCTGAACGGCTTGGAGATCCACGAAAAGGTCAGGTTGGAGACCGGCGCGTTTATGACACCGGCGAGCAGCCAGACGTCTTCCTTTCGCTTCGGAACCACGCCGCCGACATCGACATTGTCGCAATAATAGCGGCCCCGATCGTCGGCGAAGCAGGCGAGTCGGGACACGAGACGCGGCACAAGAAGCTTGGTCGTCTCCTGCTTGTCCAGGTTCTTCGGATAGACATAGCCGAACCATTTGTCGTCCTTGTCGGTCTTGCCTCCGTCCCGCGCACGAAGCTCGGCCTCGTATCCACGCAGGTATCGCCATGCCAGCGGAAACCGCTTCGCCATTTGCTCTGGAGTGAAGAGGCGCGCACCTTGGGCATCCACTTCGTAAGGGAACAATAGGTAGGTGTCCGTCCGTGGCTCGAGGAAGCGCTTCGCGCTGCGGCCCGAGACCAAAGGCTTCATCAGATCGTCCTCGACTCTGACCTCGACCGGATCGAGCTTCACCGTGACCAGTTTTCCCTTTTTCTCGCGCTTCTCTTGGGGGCGGCAGATGTATCGATTCTTCCCTGTGCGCCGCAGATGGAAGATGTGGTCTGCGCTGGTGACGATGCCTTGAAAAATCTGCTTTGTGTTCTCGGGCTGACCGAGTTGCGTCCCCAGGCGTGCCATCCGCTCGATCAGCGATTTCACCGGCCCCGGCGCAAGCAGCCACGGTTTCAGCGGCGCAGTAATCTGCTCATACGAAAGCCGGTGGTCTTCATCGCGCCAGTCGACGCGGCTGATGTCGCCGCCGCCGGCGAATGCGAGTCGGATTTCCGGGGCGGGTGACTTCGAGAAAATCTGGACGGCCGTGTAGACGGTCGCCTCCTCGAAGACCTGGAAGGAGCGAAAGTCGAGCCACTTTTCGAGGTGCCGTCCCGCGTGAATCAGCCCGCGCAAGCCCTCGCCATAATCCAGCGTGGGCCAAAGGCTCGGAGCGATGTAGCCCATGCGGCCACCCGCGTTCAGCAGGGCCAGGCCTTTCTCGATAAAAGGCAAGTACAGGTCGAAATTGCCGGTGCGGGTCGATCGGTAGCCGCTCGCCTCCGAAGCGAGCCAATCCGCCATGTCGGCGTTCACCCGCTTGAAGTTCTGCAGCTTCACATAAGGAGGGTTGCCGATCACCGCGTCGAAGGAGCCGGCGGCGAAATCGCCGGCCCAGTCGAAGGTGTTGATGCGCTCGCGTTCCTCGGGATCGTCAAGACGCCGCTTGTTGTAGAAGCTGTTGTCGACAAGGCTGTTGCCGCATCGGATCGTCCGGTCGAGCGCGGCAAGCGATCGTTTCGACTTCGCAGTGTGCAGCCAGAGGGACAGCTTCGTGATCTCGACCGACGCCGCGTTGATGTCGACGCCCCAGAGATTGTTCGTCAGGATCATGTCAATGATCGCGTCCGCGTCGGGCAGCTGGCCCAGTGCCCCGGTGTCGCGGCATGCCGCGACCGCGCGACCGAATTCCGCCTCGAGGTGGCGCAGCGCGACGATAAGAAAGGCGCCCGATCCACAAGCGGGGTCGAGCACCTTTATCCCGAGCAACCGATTCCAATAAGCCCGCGCCGCCTCCGGATCGGGATCAGCCTCTGCGGCCCAGCCTGCCTCGGCTCGCCAGCGGGCGAACATAGGATCCAACACTTCCTCGACGATCCGCTGCACCACCCATTCCGGCGTGTAGTAGACGCCGTCGCGCTTGCGCTTTGTAAGCTCGGTCAGCGAGAGCCGTCCTTCCGCGCGCGCCTCCAGCGCCTCCAGCTCCACGATCGATTGCTCGAAGATATGCCCCAGCGTGTAGAGACCGATGCTCTTCTTCGAATCGCCCTCGCGCGCGAAATTGTAGGTGGCGGCGAGGAAATATAGGGTGTCCCTATGCTCGGCCGCCTTGGCGTCGTTCTGCGCCTGCCCCCGTCGCACGAACAGCCGATTGGGAAGGACGAGCGCGTTCATCTCCTCGTCGTCGGCGAACAGACCCCCGTTGAACCTGTGGATGGTGTGGTCGCCCAGCTCGCCACCGGTGTTCATGCGGTCGAAGATCAGCTTCAGCCGGGTCCAGACCTCGTCGCCCTCTCCCTCCAGAAGCCCGTCGCCGCTGAACCGGCGGAGCTGCGCCGTCAGTTCGCCGGGCGGGAAGCCGACGCGGAAACCCATATCCTCGGCGAACATCAGGAAGATCAATCGATCGAGGACGCGTTGCGCGAGGCGCACGGCGCCGCCTTTGGTTAGCCCTTCAGGCCGGTTCGGCAGGATGTTCGCGATCAGGACTTCGCGATATTTGCGATAATGGTCGTAGAACTCGCCCTCCAGCTTCCGGGCCGCCTTGCCCTGCCGCTCTATCAGGCGCTCAAGCTTCGTGCGGCCAGCGCCGCTGAGCAGCATGTCCCGACGAAACAGGCGCTGGAACAGAAAGCGGTCGAAACGCGAGTCTTCGTCGGTTCCCAGCAGCGTCGCCTGGTTGAAGAGGTCGCCTTCGGTGATCTTGAACCGCAAATAGCGATCCGGAAAGCTTTCCCACCAATAGAGGCGGAACTCGTCCATGTCGGTGACGATCGCAAAGCGCGGCTGTATGGGATCACTGGGAAACAGACCGCGGCGCGCGTTCCAGAGATAGTCCCGCGCCTGCATCACCGGCGAACGATCATTGCCTTTCCGGTTCTGCTTCTTGTCGAGGCCGGACCTGGTATCCTTATACTCGCACACGATCTGCGGGATTTCGGAACGGCCGCCACCGAAATTGCCGACGGCGAGGTCGGCCTCGCCGCGATTTCCACCCTGCCCGGCACCCTCGATCGAGAATTGCGGCCAGAGATGAAAGAGGTCGGTCCCTTCGGCATCCGGCCGATAGCCCCAGGTTTCGACGAAGAAGCGTTCCGTGAACCGCCCTTCCGCCTGCCTTTCACGCCTGAGCTCGCGGCCAGCCCAGTTTCGAAGGCGTTCCAGGAGAGGAGCGTCACCGCCTTCAGCCAGGTAATCCTGATATTCGTAAGCCAGCTGGCTCTTCAGGAAGTCGCGGTCCAGGAGGGGCTTGTAGCGGTCGGGAGTCACTGCCGGGTCCTGCCCGCTCCGGACGCCAGAATCTACCCACAGATTTTTACGGGGAGAAGCTTGCCTACGAAAGCGGCGAAGCTAGGATCGGCTCATGGATGGCGAACAACTGGATTTCGGCCTCCCCGCCAAGGACGGGGGAGACGGGTGCCTGTTCGATGCAGCGGCCATTCGATCGGAGGCAATCGGGTTGATCGCGGAAGCGCGTCAGGCCGGTGCCGACGGACCTTGGGATAAAGAGACGCTCCGCTTCAAGACGCTGATATTTCCGCATCTCGTGAGCTGGCTCCCCGACGAGGAAGAGCGCACGCAGCTCTGCTTCGAATTCACACAGGAAGTGGAGCGCATAGAGTCTCTGCTCGCTGCCCGATCGACCAAGCATAAGCCGTCTCGGGAGTGAATCCCGTGGCGTCGGACCTGTCGCCCGCGCTTCGCCGCAGGCTAGCCGCACTTTCGTGGTCGTGTACAAAAGCAGAACAAAACACTTTCATACAGCCCCCTTGCTGAGTCATAAGCTGATCGATTGGCCGCGACTCGAGGAGGTGATTCGCCATGACCGACCAGCCCATGCCCGTTCCCAGCCCCGAATTGCCCGCCGGCCTGCTCGATTTCACACCCGTCCCCCGCCGCTACCGGCATGACGGCTGGACGCCGGGGCGGCAGCGGGCGTTCATCGGGGCGCTGGCGGTGACGGGGTGCGTCGATCGGGCGGCGCGGATGGTCAATATTGCCCAGACCAATTGCTACGAGCTTCGGCGCGCGCCGGGGGCGGAGGGGTTTCGGCGGGCGTGGGATTCGGCGCTCGATTTCGCGGTTCCGAAATTGAAGGACATCGCCTTTCAGCGTGCGATCGAAGGGGAGCTGATTCCGGTCTTCTCGGGCGGGAAGCTGATGGGGTTCCGGCGCAAATATAACGACAAGCTGCTGATGTTCTGTTTGCGCCATTACGGCCAGGACGCTTCGGGCAGGCGCACCACGATCAACTATTTCTCGACCCGGGCAAGCGCGGGCGCGGCGGATCCGTCGACAGGCTCGGGACAGGCCGCGGCGGTTGCCGAAGCGGCCACGACCACGGTCCGGACGGTGATCACGGGCCCCTCGGGATCGGGAGGAGCGGTCGATGACGACGAACGCGGCGCGCGCGGGGACAAGGCGGCGGCGGTCCTCGGCGCCTTCGAGGGCGTGCCGCTCGACGCGGAGGCGGAGGCGGCGATCGCCGCGGCGCTCGAGGCCTGCGCGGCGCGGGCTCGGGACTCCGACTCGGCCTATGACAGGGGCGGCGATCCGGCCGCTTTGGCGGCTGCCGACGATCCCGAAGTGCCTTTCATCCGCGCCGACATGGTCCAGGCGATCGCCATCGGTGCGCTCGAGCCGGCGGCACCGCTCGAGGAGTTCGTACCGTTCGTGCCGGGCGAGGCGCCGTGGCAGCTCGCCGGGGCCGATAATCCGTGGGCCGTCGCCGAGATCGAGGCGAAGCCGCCGCGAGCGCCCGCACGGCCCAAGGGCGCCGGCCGGAGGCGCCGCGGGACAGGCTCGGGCTGACTTCGTCATTCCGGCGGAGGCCGGAACCCACGAACACCTTCCTGCGCGAACCTGGATGCGGCCGTGTTCATGGATCCCGGATCAAGTCCGGGATGACGGTTGGGCGTCTCTCGCTGACGTCCTAGAAGCGCTTCGAAACCCCAAGGGTGCCCTGGACGTAGCTGTAGCCGGATCGCGGGGTGCCGGTGATCGAGGGGGTGTTGGTGTAGGTGAAGGCGCCGTTGACCGACCAGCTGCCGGCGCGTGGGCTTCGGAAGCGGGCGTGGGCGTAGCGGGAGGCGCGCCAGTCGGAGGCGGAGTCGCGCTGCACCCCCAGGCCCGCGGCACCGAGCAGCTCCCAGCCGCCGACGAAGCGCCGCATCTGGACCAGCGGAAGCGCCTCGGCATACCAGCGGGGGGAATAATAATCATATTCGCCGGGGTCGCTGCTTCGGAAATATCGGCCGCGCAGCTGGGCGCTGAGGCCCAGCTTCGGCTTCACGACGTGGATATAGTTTGCGCGCAGGTGGAGCCGGACATTGTCGCCGGTAAAGGCCTGGACGCCGGCGAGCGCGGTGAAGACGTTGCGATCGTTAACCGGAAGGTCGACGGCCGCTCCGGCGAAGGTCGAATAGAGGCCGAGGTCGAGGCCCTGGCGGGTTTCGACGATGTCGCGCTCGACGAAGAATTCCTTGCGGAACCTGGCCTCGTCGTTGAGCGAGAGGCCGCCGACCACGCTGTCGCCGTCGGTCCCGACCCGGGCCCGGAGCTACCAGTTGCCGAGCTTCTCGGCGCCGACGAGGAAGATTCGGTCGCGCGATTCCCAGCCTCTGTCGCTCGGATTGTAGTGGGCCCGCTCGACCCGAACCCCGATCGAGCGCGTGTCCCCGGCGTCGCTCAGGCCGAGCTGGAGCGCCGCTCTCGCCACCTCGGTCCCGTCGCTGTCGGAAGAGTAGAAGATTTCGGTAGCCACCGCCGGGGGGAGCCGGGACCCGGCCTCCTCGGCCTCGGCCTCGGGCGATACGGCGGCCGGCTCGGCCTCCGCCACTTCGGCCGGTGCATTTGGCTCGGCCTCCTCGCCCACCGGCGGCGGAGCAAGGCCCGTGAGCGAGGCAAGAGCGACCGGGGCCGCCAGCAGAAGCCGGAATTTCCTCATGTTCCGCCCCATTCCTTTCTTCTTCCGGTAAGTTCGGCGACATAGCCCCAGAGCGAAACCGGCTGCATCAGCAGCGGATAAGCGAGAGCGAAGAGGGCGAAGCCGGCGAGGCTGCGCTTCATCTCGATACCCGCGCGCCTCAGCATCCGCATCTGGATTCGAAAGATCACGAGGTTCCACAAGGCGGCCAGCGGCAGCACCAGCAACGTGACCGGCCCCGCCAGCCAGTAGAAGCCGAAAAAGGCGAGCACCAGGCCGGGGATGAAGACCAGGGTGAAGGTGAGGTCGAGCGAGATGAAGAGCAGGTTCCACCAGACGAACATCGTGCTCAGCCGCAGCTTGAACAGCAGCGGCTTGTGGTGCGCGAGCGCCTCGATCATGCCCCGGGCCCAGCGCTTGCGCTGCCGGGCGAGCTCGCCGAAGGTCGGCGGCGCGTGGGTCCAGGCGATCGCCCCCTCGGCATAGCCGATCCGCTGGCCCTCGCGGAGCAGCGCCCAGGTGAGGACGATGTCCTCGCCCACCGTGTCGGGCCAGCCGCCCGCCTCGATCAGGGCCTGGCGCCGGTAGATCGAGAAGGCGCCCTGCGCCACCAGGGTGCCGCCATACATGCTCTGCATCCGCTTCACCGCGGCGATTCCGTGGAAATAATCCCATTGCTGGGCGCCCGCGATCAGGCTCTCGTCGGCATTGCCGACCAACACCGCGCCCGCCACCGCCGCAGTGCGCGCCGGGCCGGCCAGCAGCCGGTCGACGATGGCGGCGAGGCTGCCCGGGTGGAGATGGGTGTCGGCGTCGATGGTGACGATGAGCTCGTGCCGGGCGCGCTCGAGGCCGGCGTTGAGGGCCATCGCCTTGCCCCGGTTCCGCTCGAAGCGGATCAGAAGGAGATCGACGTCCGGAGAGCGGGCGAAGAGCGTAGTCCGGCAATAGTCCACCGCCGCCGACGTGCCGTCCGCCGAACCGTCGTCGAGCACGATGATCTCGATGGAGCCGGGATAGCCGGCGTCGCGGACGCTTTGAAGGGTCCGGGCGATGGCCTTCTCCTCCTGATAGGCGGCGATCAGGATAGTGATTCCAGGATATTGGTGCTGGCGCCGCCGCTTCCGTCTCGGCTCCATCAGCAGGCTGGAGAGTAGGAAGGCGTTCATGAAGCCGGGCACGTAGGCGACGAAGGTGAGGGCGGCCAGGGCGGCCAGCGGATGGGTCAATCTCCCCAGGTCGCCGAGCCAGGGCTGGGACACCCAGATGCTGAACAAAGTCCAGGCGCAGGCGAAGGCGAGCGCGATCCCGAACCGCAGGCGGCAGCCTCCCTGCTCGTCGGCCGCGCGGCCGGCATCCACCCGATTGCCCCTTATGCCCAGTTCAAAACCCGCCAAAACCACTCCACGCACACACGCACACACGCCCACCGGCCTCCTTCGAGGCGGCGCTACCCTTACGAACGCGGAAGTCCCTCGCTTCGCTCCGGCCGAAGACCGTCAACGCCGCATAAAGGATTTCCGATGATCCTTTCTCAACCGTGGAAGCTGCACAGCGAAGGTTCGAAGGGAGCCAAGGATGCAGCAAGATATGGTGGCGCGCGCGATCGACCTTCTGCTCGTCGCCGCTCTGTTCGCCGGCCAGGCCGCGATCGCCCTGGGCGCGGTACCGCTTCCCTAGCTCTCCGGCCTGATCGCGAAGCAGCCGCGTCCCGCCGCCAATATGCGCGCGCAAAGCGCGCGGGCCGCCGGCTCGTCCCCGATCCCGCCGATCCGAACCCGGTGGAGGCCGCCGCGAAGCTGGTGGGTCGGCTCCATCCGGGCAAGCTCGGGCAGCTCGCTTTCCAGAGCGCCGAGATGCGCCTCCGCCGCCGAGATGGTCCGGAAAGCCCCGACCTGGATTTGCCAGAGATCCGCCGGCAGGGATGCATGCGACGGGAGTGCCGGTGCCGGTGTCGCGGTCCGCGCCTTCGCTTGAGGCTGCACGCTCTCGACGTTCCGCCCGATGCCGGCCGCGAAGGCGGGGCTTGGCCCGCCGTCCAAAGCGGAGGAAAGCGCTCCGGTCGCCAGCACCGCTCCGGCCGCCGCGACCAGAGCCAGCGCGCCGACCGGCCACGACCGCGACGGGCGATATCGCCGCACCGCCGATGTGCCTGCTTCGCGCTCCGGCGCGTTCATGATCTTCTGGTGGCGAATGTCCTGGTCCGTTTTCGAGGGGGTTGCCGCAAAGCGCCCGGCCCCGCTTGGGGTTCCAGAACGTCAGGAATCGAGCTGTCATTGGATGCATAGGATGCGCGTCGTTGCGCTCCGCTGAATGAACAGGGGAGGGGATAAGTACCCGCCTCTCGCGCGCCTTACGCCGCCTGGTGTGGCGGTTCCGCCGGTATCGCCGTCCATTCGCAGCGGTGGAGGCTGATCGGGTCGAGGAACTGGCCGCCCATCCGGTCGCCGAGTTGCCAGCGGACCTGGGCGTTGACCGGACCGACGCCGGGAATGTCGAGGGAGACGTAGCTGCCGATACGCACCGTCTCGCTGCATTCGGCCATGAAGCCGCCGGTCGAGACGTCGCAGACCGTCACCTCGATGCTGTACCAGCTCTGCGCGCGCAATTGGGTTCGGCCCGCTACCGGGGTCCGGGCGGATCGGCGCGGAT
Source organism: Sphingomonadales bacterium (assembly GCA_038257735.1). GTDB lineage: Bacteria > Pseudomonadota > Alphaproteobacteria > Sphingomonadales > Sphingomonadaceae > Allosphingosinicella. Next base: position 77,538 of record JBBSIZ010000007.1, read on the forward strand.
TGTACTGGTTCATGCCCCCCAGCCTAGGGCGTAAAGGTGAAGCGGCGGTAAAGGCGGCCGAGGATGACGGTTCGGCGCGGCTGCGCTATCGCTGGCGCACGATGGTGACTCGCTTCCCTCCGCCGCTTCGGCTGATCGCCGCGACTTTCCTCCTTGCCGGCTGCGGCGGCGAGGAAACCGGCCCGATCTCGATCAGCGCCGTCGGCGGAGAGCCGCGGCTCGCCAACCCCAACCGGGATCGGCTCGACCCGCCTTCCGCGATCCTGCTCGAAGCCTCCGCCCAGGGATTGGTGCGGTTCGATGCCGGCGGCGAGATCGAGCCCGCGCTGGCGCAACGCTGGATCGTCTCGGACGACGGCCTTCGCTACACATTCCGGCTCGGCGAGGCGAGCCTGGGCGGGCGCCGGATTACCGCCCAGCAGGTGGCCGCTCGGCTTCGCGCCGCCCTCGCTTCCGCAAGCCGCAATCCGCTCAAGCCCGTCCTCGGAGCGGTCGACGAGATCGTCGCGATGACCGACGACGTGCTCGAGATCAGCCTCAGAACGCCGAGGCCCAATTTTCTGCAATTGCTGGCCCAACCTGAAATGGCCATCGTCCGCGGAGGCGACGGCTCGGGTCCCTACCGGGCCGAGCGGCTGCCGGACGGATCGGTCCGGCTCGTCCCGGCCGAAGCCGAAGCGCAGGAGGGCGCCCTCCCTCCATTAAAGCTGCGCGGCGAGAGCGCGGCCCTGGCCGCGGCCCGGTTCGGCGAGCGGCAGGCCGATCTCGTGCTGGGCGGAACGCTCGGCGACCTGCCGCTGGCGCGGGCTGTGGGCGCCCCGGCGGCGCAGCTGCGCTTCGACCCTGCGGCCGGCCTGTTCGGCCTCGCCTTCGCGGCGTCCGAAGGAGCCTTCGCCCGAATGGAAACCCGCCAGGCCCTCGCCATGGCACTCGATCGGCCCGCCCTCGCGGCTTCTCTCGGAGTGCCTGGGCTGCAGGCCCGGGAATCGCTTCTTCCCGCCGGCATAGAGGGCCTGGGCCAGGTTTCGGCGCCGGCCTGGATCCGCGACCCGCTGCCGGAGCGCCAGGCGCGCGCCGCCGCTTTGCTTCGCGAATCGGTGGAAGACGGGCGGCTCAGTGTGCGGGTCGCGCTTCCCGAAGGCGCGGGTTACCGCCTGCTCTTCGCAAGGCTTCGGCGCGACTGGGCGGCGGTCGGGGTCGAGACGGTGCGCGTGACCGCGGGCGCGGCCGCGGACCTGCGGCTCGTCGACGAAGTCGCGCCGGCCGGCATGGCCAGCTGGTATCTTCGCCACTTTTCCTGCGAATCGAGCCGGATCTGCGATCCCGCGGCGGACGAGATGATGGCTGCGGCGAGGATCGCTCCCGATGTCGCCACCCGCCGCGGCCTTCTCGCCAATGCCGACCGGATACTTGCCGGCCTCGGCCCGTTCATCCCGCTGACGGCGCCGGTGCGCTGGTCGCTTGTCGCGCCCCGCCTCACCGGCTTTCGCACCAACGCCTTCGGCCGCCACCCGATCGGCGAGCTGATCCGCGAGCAACCTTGATATAGTTAGGAGTAGCCGATGCCGAATCCGCAGGATCCGTTCGACGCCGTCGCCACCCGTCTCTCCCTCGAGCGGGATCCGGCTTCGGTGCGCCGGCGCATCGAGGCGATGGAGAAATTGCTCGAGCGGATGTTTACGCTGCCCGGGACGAACCGCCAGTTCGGGCTCGACGTCATCTTCGATGTCATACCGGTGGGCGGCAGCCTGATCGCCGCGGCCATGGGTAGCTGGATGGCCTGGGAGGCGCGCAACCTGGGAATGCCCAAATGGCATCTGGCGCGGATGGGCGGCAATATCGGAGTCGATTTCCTGCTGGGCGCCATCCCGTTCGTCGGCGCCATTCCGGACTTCTTCTTCAAATCGAACACACGCAATCTGAGGATCATCAAGCGGTGGCTCGACAGGCATCATCCCGAGACGATGATCGTCGACGGGGAAGTGGTGGCGCGGCGCTGACCGGAGAATGACGTCGCCGTCCACGGCCCATGAGAAGCATGGGGAGCCAGAGCCTATTTCGGATCTACCGGCTTCAAATCCGTCAGTGAAAGCTTCTCGAAGCGCGCGGCCCAGGGCGAATCGGCCTGGAGTTCGGTCTCGAGATAAGCGGGCTTTAGCACTTCGGGCGGCCGCTCGGCCTGATGCGACGGCGCCAGCGATTCGATGTCGAAGGCCTCGGCGAACCTCAGGCCGACCTGCCCGTCCTTGGACCAGCGCACCTCGGCGACCTGGAAACCCGCTTCGCCGAGATCGAGTTCGACCTCCGAACCGGGGCAGAGCTCCCGCCCACTCTCGACCCGGGCGCCCCCTTCGGAGATGTTACGAAGCCGGACCGGGATCGAAATACCGCTCCAGTAGAGGGTTCCGGCGCGGAGCAGCTTCTGACGAGGCTCGCGCTCGGCGACGCCGTGGAGCGCTGCCGCCTCGAGCTTTTCGGGCTGGAAAACCGGGCCGCCGGAACGGTTCGCGGTCCACAAGATGGTCTCATCGACGAACTCGAGTCCGATTCGGCCCTCGCGCACCCAACGAACGATGCATTTGGTTCGGTTCTTCCCGTCGAACAAGAGGTCGATCTTCTCGCCGATGCGCGGCTCCAGATCGCCCCGGATCATCGCTCCGCGCGACGAGACGTTGACCACGCCGACTTCCCGTCGCCGGCGACGGAAGACGATCGTCGTGCTTTCGACGATTCCGCGGAGGCGGTCCTCGATGCGCATGTCGGTCACCCGCGCTTCCTGGCGCTTGATCGCGATCCTGGTGAGGCCGCCCGGGCTCGAGCCTTCGGCCTTCGCCTTCGCCTTGCGCGCGACCGGGTCGGCCTGCTTGGGCTCCCCGGAAAGGATCGTTGAGCGGAGTTCGTGCATTTCGGCTCCCAGGATCGGCGTGTCTTATGACCAATTGCACAGAAATGATTACCGAATCGCTAGCCGAACCCGTTGAGGACTTTCGCTAATGCCCGGGGCGCAGATCGATCCGTTCGAAAAAAGGCTGTCCCCGGCCCCGTCCGGGCTGGTCTACGCGCCAGGCTTCATCGGCGCCGAGGAGGAGATCGCGCTTGCCGCGCATATCGGCGCGCTCCCCTTCAAGCCCTTCGAGTTTCACGGCTTCACCGGCAATCGCAGGACCGTCTCGTTCGGGATCCATTATGCCTTCGACGGCAGCGGACTGAGGGAAGCCGAACCGATTCCAGGCTGGCTTCAGCCGCTGCGCGCCCGAACCGCCGCTTTGGCGGGGCAGGGGCCGGAGGCTTTCGTCCATGCTTTGGTGATCGAATATGCGCCGGGCGCCGGTATCGGCTGGCATCGCGACCGGCCGGTGTTCGGCAACGTCGCCGGCATCTCGCTTCTGGCCCAGGCACCGCTGCGCTTCCGGCGCAAGGCGGGTGCGAAGTGGGAGCGCTTCACCCTCACCGCCGAGCCCCGTTCGGCCTATCTGCTTCGCGGCGAGGCGAGACACGAGTGGGAGCACAGTATCCCGCAGCTGGAAACGCTTCGCTACTCGGTGACGTTGAGGACCTTGGCGGTATAAAACCCTCCCCCACGCGCCAGGCTCGTGGGGGGTAGGGGCTCCTCTCAATCCGACGATGGGGAGGATTTCTAGCTGTAGAAAATATGCAGGCCGATCTGGGTCTGCCGGGCAAGGCGCTTGCTCCAGCTCGGCGAGACGTAGTCGGCATGGTACCACAGCACGCTGGAGGGCAGGTTACCGGCCAGCTTCTGGCGGGCGATGCCGGCGATTGCGACGGCAAAAAAGGCTTATTTTTCAAGTGCCTGTAAGACCAGAATCGGTCGATGCCGTAACGTTCTCACCGCCGGTTTGGCTCGGCGGCCCAAGCTGCTCGCCCGCGATCACCTTGACGAAGGCGCTTTGCACCCAGCCGGACCGGCAGGGCCCGTCATAGTCGCGCCTCTGGGTCACAGGCTCCGAAACGCCGCACCTTTCGGCGAGAGCGCCCTCCTCGTCGAAGACGACCCCGAACCATTTCTGGTCAAGGCTTCGGGTGCAAATGAAGAAGCGCGCTCCCGGGGCCACATTGCCCGTCTCGCCGGCATTGTCGAAGGGAGCGAAGCGGACCGGTAGCGACTCGCTTGCTCTCAGGTTGCGGGTCGTGCCGGCCGCGCCGCAGGCCCGAAAATTGGCCCCGAGCTCACCGATCCGCACCGGCCGCGATCCGGGAGTCACCTCGGCCGCCTGCGGAGCGGCCTCATCGTCCCGCGCCGCCCGGTTGGCGAGCGTCGCCGGGTCTCCACAGGCGGAAAGAGCAAGGCAGAGAAGAATGATGGTCCGTCGCATTCGGCCTTGTGGCGTGCCGCGCGCTAAAAATCTACGCTCGCTGCAAAAGGAACCCGAATCATGGCCTATTGGCTGATGAAATCCGAACCCGGCAGCTATAGCTGGGACTCGCTCGTCCGCGACGGCGGCACGGAATGGGATGGGGTCCGCAACCCCGCTGCCCGACTCCATTTGAAGGCGATGAAGGCCGGCGAGGAAGCCTTCTTCTACCATAGCAACCAGGATCGCGCCGTCGTCGGTATCATGCGCATCGTCCGGGAAGCCCGGCCGGACCCGAAGGATTCCGCCTGGGTCTCGGTCGCGGTCGAGCCGGTGCGCAAGGTCGGACCCATTACTCTGAAGGCGATCAAGGCCGACTCCCGGCTGGCGGGCATGGAATTGATCCGCCAGTCCCGGCTCTCGGTCGCGCCTGTCCGAGACGAAGAGTGGGCTGCGATTCTCGACCTCGCCGGCTCCTCCTGATTCCCTCCCTCGGATTTTCCGGGGGAGAGCAGGAGAGGGGTTGGCGCTGCAGGATGAATTCCGAGCCGATCAGAGCGATCGTCCCTCCCAAGCGCTGCGGGTTGCGCCGAAAACGATTGCGGCGAGGATGAACGGTCCGCTTCCGCATCAAAAGAGGATTGGGGCTTGGTGCGGACGGCGGGACTCGAACCCGCACGCCCCGAGGGGCAGAAGATTTTAAGTCTTATCATAGAATAGCTAAACTCTTGATTTAATTACTTAAATATCCGCCTTAGTGTGATAATGTGCTAGCGCATGTGCTAAAATTTGCCAAAAAAAGCGCCCAGGCTGGGGTTCGGCTCCGCAATCCTAGCTGCACGATGATATAGCTAGCACGAAATTTAGCGCACGCTTAGCACATCGCGTCCGGCCCAGCTGATTTCCCCGCGATTTCCGCGCCCTGTGACATGCGCGCCCAGACATTCCGTCCTCGCTTAGAACAGGCTTAGCTGCGCCAGCCGGGCTTGCGCTTGTTTCCATTCAGGCTCCCGCGCGGCCTCGTCGAGCCAGGCACGAACATAGGCGACCGGCCCTCCGGCACCTTCCACTATCCCGCGAGCCAGAAAGTGCGAGCGGTAGCCCGTCTCGGTGATTGGCAGCGGCGCGCGCTCCGGCTCGACAACACGTATCTCCAAGTGAGCCGGTCCATAGTCCTCGGATGTGGCCATCCAGCTCGGCTCATAGGCGATGGAGAGGGTCACGCCTTCCCACACCAAAGCTTCGGTGGTGATGTTGCGCTCGCGCACGCGGTCTGATGATTGCTCCATATTCTATCCTTGGGTCAGGGGTTGCACATGCAACCGATGCCCGTCGGCGAGACCGGGGGAGGTAAGGTGCCGGCCGCGATCTGCGGAGGGGAATCGCCCGGCCTGCAGCGCAGCGAAGGTTGGGGATACCGCAGTTCGCCCGAAGGCTTGGGCCTTGGCGCCGCGCCAGGGGGAGACCCCCTTAGCCCTTGCGTTAGTCGATCGTCACCGGATGGCGGAGACTGTAGGCTCCGGCGCGCAGCGCCTAGAGCGCGGGCCGAAGGCAACGCCCTCAGCCGTACTGCTTCAACAGGAACTCAAGCGTCATATTTTCGGCAATCACATCGTGCGGGATGAGTGCGTATTGCCAAGGCTTGCCACCATAGGTTTTGGCGTGCTCGGTCGCCCAACCGCACCATTGGATGGCAACATCCCGTTTGGCCAAAACATCCTTATCCTGCATCTGGGTGGCCATTTTTGGCTCCAGCATCAGGATGCGATCCGCCGTCTCGGCAACGAAGTCGGGCTGATATTCGAGATGGTCGTTGCCGCTGCGATAAAACATCTGAAACTGGCCCTTGGCCGGTCGCATCCATTTGAGCGATTCACGCTCGAGGACGACTGCCAGCTTCCGTTCGGAATCCGAATGGAACTTGGTCACGGTGGATAGGCATTTGCTGAACCCGCCGAACAGGTAGCGGGCCATGTTGCTCTTGTCCGCGGGCGGAACGCGGTAATCTAGCGGGGTTTCTCGTAGCGTCGTGTAGGCGCTTTCCTTCAGTTCAGTGAAACCTTGGCGTACCTCGTGATGGTATTCGACCGTATCGTCTTTCCAGAAATGATCCTGCATCTGGGCATGGACCGCGCGGCCAATTTCGCGCTGATGAAGCGCGAGAACGTGCCCCGCATCTTTTTCGGAAAGGTAGGTCAGCAGGTGGCGCACCACTTGCCCTGCCAATTCGTAGAGCATGTCGGCATGTTCATCATAGGCGATGTCGGGGAAGTCGATCAGGCCACTGACAACATAATCCTCAAGCCGACGCTCCAGCAGATTGCCTTGCGACAAGCCAATCACGTCCACCTGATCTGTCCGCAGGTGTTTGGCCCAAAGCTCTTCGCTGGGGGCGGGGTAACGCATTCCCGATAGGTCGAGGGTGAACGGCTTAAAGCCCGCCTTCACCTCGCCTTGGGGCATCACCGTGATGCGGGGAATGTCGATGGTGCGATCGACCATCAGCTTCGCGGTGGCGGCGATCACTGCCGCCATATCGGGCGCGGGCTTGGCAACGCCCTCCAGTTCCATTTGCTCAGGCTGATATTGGCTGCGCACCTCGCGCACGATCTGCTCCTGGACGTCGGGGCGCGAAAGGTAGGACACGCTCGGCACCTTGTCCGGCTCGCGCGCCAGTTTGCGGAACGCATCATAGGCGAGGCGGGCAACGCGCATTTCGTCGGGATCTGTAAAGGCCGGGGTCGGCGCAGGGCCAGCCGATATCGCACCGTCTGCTGACTGCGCGGTTTGTAGGCCAAGGCTGCCCAAGATGGTCGGCGCAGAAACCACCGTTACTGTCTTGCGCGTAAAGTCAGCCTCATCGAGCACCAGTTGCTTCAACCGGATGGGTGAGTTGGGATTGTTGGCCTCGTCCACTATCTCCTGAAAGCGATCGTGGGCGACGATGTTCAGGCGATCGACGGCGGTTACGCCCGTGCGCTTGCCATAGGGCAAACGCAGACCGCGCCCGATGCTCTGCTCAATTAGGGTCCGCGCATTGGCGGCACGCAACGGGATGATCGTGTAAAGGTTGGTCACGTCCCAACCTTCTTTCAGCATGTTGACGTGAATGACGATCTGGACGGGGTTGTCGTTCTGCTCGACCGTTAGCAGCTTCTCGACCGTCTCCTCTTCCTTCACGCTGGAATCGACCTGAATTACCTTGTCGGCATAGCGGGCCTCAAAAAACGCATCCGACTGGATCAGGCTCATCAATTCAGCGGCGTGGGTCGTGTCACGGGCAATGACGAGGACGAACGGCTTGACGATCTGCTCGCCATTTTCGCGGGCGTAGGTTTCAAGATCGACCTTCACGCTCTCGTGAAGGCGGACGCCGTCCTCCAACTTCATCATCTGAATCGCATCGGGCGATTTGCCTGCCGGATTGAAGTCACGCCGGGTGACAACGGCTGGCTCCTTGACGAAGCCATCCTCCATCGCGCGCGCAAGCGGGTAATCGAAAATGACGTTGCTGAACGGCACCGGGCCGCGCGTGCTTTCCACAAATGGCGTCGCAGTCAGCTCCAGTCCTAACACTGGCTTCAACTCGTTGATCGCCCGCATACCGGCGGTCGCGCGGTAGCGGTGCGATTCGTCCATCAGCAGCACCAGATCGGGCAAGCTGGCGAGATAATCGAAATAGCTCTCGCCGATTTCCTCGCGAAAAGAACGGATGCGCGGGGATCGCCCGCCGCGCACCTCGGATGAGATTTTGGCGATGTTGAAGATGTTGATGGTGGTCGGGAAAAGCTGTCCGCCCGATGCGATCTGTCGTTCGTAGGTTTCGCCGGTCGTCAGCACGGGCGGCGAGATGGCAAACTCGGAAATGCCCTTGAAGACATATTTCCGCGTGTTCGCCGTGAAGTCGGCAATCAGCTTGTTGTAGATGGTCAGATTCGGTGCCAGCACGAAGAAGTTATTGATGCCGTGCGCCAGCTTCAAATAGGCGATGAACGCGCCCATGAGGCGCGTCTTGCCGACGCCGGTTGCCAGCGCGAAACAGAGCGATGGGAATTCCCGCTCGAAATCCACCACACCCGGAAATTCGCTCTTGATGATCTCAAGCGCCGCGGCGAGGTCGGCGGCCTTGGTAGGCGGTACGATCTCGGTCACGCGGTCGAGGATTTCCAAACTGCGGCGCTGTGGCTGGCGTAGGCTCAGGCGACCGGCGATCGCATTGACATGACGAAGGCTGCTCATGCGGCATTTCCTTCGTCGAAAAGGCCCGGTTGCGCCGTGGTCGGCGCGGCCTTCACCTCCGCCTGCGGCAGATTGGCGATGTTGAGGCTGTAGTCGTCATGGCCCCATTCGCAGCGGCTGCGAATGTGGTTGGGTATCTTGCGGACGGTCAGATTTGGCCAGAGTTCGGGATTGCCCCGGAACGCGGCGCACAGGATCAACAGCGAGCGGCCTTCGCCAACGTCCTCGCTCAATGCAGCCAATTCCTCCGGCCCCAGGGTCTGAGTCGTCACATAAAGGAAGTCGGTTTCCGACGAATGGCCCTGCTGCCAATAAATGTCGGGGCTGGGCGCATATGTGAAGCCTTCCAGCTTGCACAGCGCCTGCGCCAGCATGGCGGCATCATATTCTTTCGAGATGACCTCGCGGCCCCATTTGTCCTTTTCCAACAGTGACGGTGCTAGTTCGTAGTAGCGGAATCCGCCGCCACCCTTCCAACTGAGGGGCTTGCTAACCCCGCCTTGGTCGGTGCCGTCAATCACTTGCCGCAGGCGCGGCACAATATGCGTAGCGCAGTGATCCCCAAGCTCTACCATGATCCAGCGTCGACCCATTTTATGGGCAACTGCGCCGGTCGTTCCAGAGCCTGCGAACGAATCTAACACTATGTCGCCTGGGCGCGTTGCAATGTCCAAAATGCGCTTGAGCAGACGTTCGGGCTTGGGTGTTCCGAAGGGCACCAAGTCCGGGAAAAGAGCCTTTATCTCAGCTTTTGAAGTGCGATTGCTTCCTACGTCCGCATGGGTCCAAATGGTTTCAACCGGCCTTCCATTTCCAGTATCCGCATAAATTCGATAATACGGTGTCCATCCTGAACGGCCCTGAATCCAATCAATACGCGCGCTTTCGGAGGCTGCCTTGGCAGCATTCCAACGCCATGCTCCGTCAGTTCCATCCTGACGCTTCGGGAATACCTCCTAACCGTCCGGTGCTATTAATGCGTAATACAAAGTGGGGCGGGTGGCCCGGCTGTCTCCCTGACCGCCCATCGCCCTCAGTGGTTTTAGATAGTACTTGCGTCCGGCACCATCGACTTTGTCATAGTGCTGAGGCAAGTTTTCGTCCGTGACCTCAAGGCGCTGCCATATCGTTCGAGCTAAATCTTTAGCAAAAACCAGCAAATGATCGTGGCGATTGGAAAGAAACACGGCGTCCATTCGGGGGCTATCCGATTTTTCCCAGACGACGTTCCCAATGAAATTTGATCGACCAAAAGCCTCGTCGCAAAGCACTTTCAGATAGTGGGCTTCGTTGTCATCAATCGTGATCCAAAGCGAGCCGTCTTCAGCCAGCAAACGGTGAATGACCTCCAGCCGGTCGCGCATAAGCCCGAGCCAAATCGAATGCTCCAACCCATCATCATAGTGCTCAAACGCGCTGCCGGTATTGTAGGGCGGGTCGATGAAGACACATTTCACCTTCCCCGTATAATCCGCCTCCAGCGCCTTGAGCGCGAGCAGGTTATCCCCGTGGATCAGCACGTTGTCGAAAATGTCGCTTTCGCTCACACGCGCCGCCGCGTGATAGGTCTTCGCTGTGTCCTCGATCAAAATGCGCGGCTCAAGCCGTGGTCGGTTCTCTTTTCCTACCCAAGTCAGTTCCAGTTTCTGTTTTTTGCTCATATCAGGCCGGTCGTTTGAGGGGATGAAGGCGTCGCGTATCGCCGCTGTTGCGCCAATAGCTCCCGGATTTGTCGTTGCTCGGCCAACCGTGGTCGGGGCAGACCAGGGTATCGACCAGTTCAAGCACTTGCTTGGCGAAGCCAATCGCATCGGTATCAAGCAGCTCGAACGAGATGGCTTTGAAGTGCGCGCCGAATGCGTTGCGCGCCTGCGCGATCCGCGCCAACTCCTCGAGAATGGGCTTGAGCGCCACGGTGCTGGTCGGCGGCGCGGTGGCGTCGGTAATGCCGTCGCGCATCTCAACGTTCAGCGCGTCACGCAGCTTGTTGTTGATCGCGGGCAGCAGGTCGCCCAGCGTGTAGGCTGCACCGTAACGACGCGGCACAGGGCATTCATATTTCAGGGTGAGGTAGTCGAGCGCAGCTTCAAGAATCACACCGGCCTTACTGCATACCGACTGAATATCGACCGGGGACTCCCCGAGTAGCGTCCGCAGGCGTTCAACTTCTGGAAGCGAGCTGATGATGCGAATGCCGTCGTCAATGGCCCAGCCGGTGAGTTCGACAAACTGGCAGGGCTGGCCCGGTTTGAGCCAACCCCAACGATATTTCTCGCGCCACGGGCGGTAATGGGTCGTGACGATGGTGTGCTGGAATCCGCCGCTCACTTCATAGATCATGCCGATGACGCGCTCGACATGGGGTTCGTCCACGCTTCCGAGAACGTCGTCGAGAATAAGCACGGTTTCCGTCGCACGATCGCGCGCGGCAAGTGCGAGGAATACGCATAGCCCGAGGGTGTCGAGATGTGATTGGCTGAAATATGCCTGCGGCGGGGCATCATGCCCCTCGAACGTCGCGCCAAGATTCAGCGATGCGCGCCGCGCCGGGTCCAGCTCCAGCGCAATCTTGTCGAGCCCTTCGCCGGGATGCACCTTCTCGTAGAGCTTCCCGACTTCCTTGGCGATCTCGCCAATGATGGTGTCGGTAAATTTCTGTCGCTCTTCGACGCATTGCGCGAGCGCCTTGTCCACATTTGGAATGAGGATGGCTAGCTCTGCAACGCGCGCGGCGTTCGTTTGGTAGCGGTCCGCAGCAGCCTTCAACTGGGTGCGGAACTTGCTCTCATCGCGCCATCCCGCTTCGACATTAGCCCAGGCGGTCGCTGTTGCGAGATTGGCCGCTAGCCAAGCGGGCAACGAGGTCGGATCGGCAGGCGCGGCACTTGCCGGAAGCTGGACGCCGGGTTTCCACTGATGCGCCGTCTGCGCTGTGGAAAGTGCTGCCACCGCTTTGGCGTAGTCGGCTTCCATCTGTTGCAACGCCGTTTGCGCAGCTTTTAGAGCGGCGTGTGCTTGCTTCCATTTCGTTGTAGCTGCCGTGAGCGTGGCGAGCTGGGCGAGCTTGCCTTTCACGGTCGCGGCGAGGCCGTCGATATTTTCTGCACTCTCGCAAAGCGGGCATTCTGCGGCGTCGGGATGCGCTTCGAGATAGCTGCTGCCAGCAGTCAGCACGCCCACCCGTTGGGCTGCGTCACTATCGGCGGCAGCAATCGCATCAAGCTGACCCTGATCCGCGCTATCGGCGGCGGTCTGTGCCGATGCCACCGCATCCCGCTTCCCTTGGAGCTTCTCCGGGAAAGCGTTGAGCGCGTCGAACGCGGCGCGCAATTTGGTGATGGCGGCAATGTCGGCGTCCAGGCCAGTGGTCGGCTCGGCTAGCTTCTGCTTGGCCCAAGAGACGGCATTCAGCCCCGGCGGACTACCCGCTGCTTCATAGAAGCCCTGCAAGGCATTAAGGTTTTCCTGCTCCGCAGCGATGGCTCCGAGCTTGTCCGTCGCGAGCGTCTTGCCGAGCTGACGCAAGGCTTCTTCCGAGCGCTCGAACGCTTCGATGTCGATGAAGCGCTTGATCGCATCATATCGCTTGGCAGGCTGGGCTTGGATCAATTCGAGGATCTGTCGCTGGCGCAAAAGTTCGATGCGCGGGCGTGACGTGGCGGGCGTGACCGACACCTTCTTATCAACGATTTTGCCGGAGCATTTCGATGTGCCGGTTTCCAGCTCCACGGCCAACGCACTGGCGGGCTTACCGGCGGTCGGCCAGAATTTCTCCAGCCCTTTGCCCATGCCGCGATCTTCAAGCGAACCGATGCGCTCATAGGCCAAGAACTCGAAGGCATCGCAGATGGTCGTCTTGCCGGTTCCGTTCTCACCGTAGATCAGGGTGAGCCTTTTACCCTTTTCAAAGTCGAGCGTGAACGTGCTCGCCGAACCCCGGAAGGCGGTCAACTTTAGCGATTTCAATGGAGCGGAAGCGGCCATCAGCTTGCCGCCTTTGCCGACGCCAGCTCGATTTCCAGCTTCCAATCGGGGCCGGACATGCTGCCGGCCGCTATCTTGCCGATCAAGGGGTCGCGCTTATCGGCGCGCACCAAACCGGACGCAATCAATCGATCCACCGTCAACGCCGCCAGTTTGGCGGACGGAGCCACCTCGTCTGTCATTGCACCCTCCACCTGATCGTAAAGAGCGGCTGCACGTCGATCTTCTGCTCCAGCTTCCCTTCGATCCGAGCAATAAGTTCCGTGCGCTGCTCGTCAATTTTATCCTGCGCGTCGAATAGCGAACGGCGCTTGGTCGAGCGCTCCGTTTCCAGCGCCTTGACCGCTTTTTGACCGGCCAGCTTTTCTTCCAGCGTCAACGCGACGGTCGCTGCGCGCCGCGCCTCTTTTATCTGGCGGTCCAGTTCTTTCAATTCACGCTCAAGCCCGACCTTCAAATCATCCGCCCAGCCATCCAGCTTGTCGGCTTCGACTTCAAAAAACCGGGCGTTGCGTTCGGAAATACCGCGCCGAATGTCGTTTTGCTGAGCGGTCAAGGCTTCTGCCAAAACCGACGAAACGTCACTCGGTTCGCTGGCTTCGCCCGCCACCGAACCGGCGATGGACATCAGGCGGGAGACCGCCTCGGTGCCGAGCGGGGCTCCGTCATCGCCGATGCCCGACAACAGCATGTGATCTTCGCTCTGACCGAGCGCATCGACTGACAGGAGCGATGCGGAAAGCCAGCCGGTTTTGCCGACGAGCGGCTCGACCTGTGAAATGCGGCCCTCGTGCTGCGAATAGTCGAAAACGATTTCAGCGGTAGGCAACGCGCGCGCCCGCGCCCGCGAAACGATGGCTTCGCCTAGCGGATGGTTCACGCGGAAGAAATGCGCGTCGCCGGTTCGACGGGGCAGTTCGTAAAGTCCGGTCGGAATGGTGGCCCCGGCGATCCAGTCCGGCAAGGAATTGAGCCGAAACGACGACGAATCCACGAAATCCGCGGTGCCATCCAGCTCGTGCTTAGCCAGCCGCATCAGCTGCTGCTCAAACTGATTGAGGTGCAGATTGGTGTCGGCGTTGCGGACCTTTAGCTTCTCGCGCACCTCATCGTCGAAGTTCTCGAGGAGCTTCTGGCGGGCGTGGGTCATCGCCTCGTTGATCTCAAGCGTCAGCTCCTGTTGAAGCTGATCGAATGCGGCCCTGATTTCGCCGGTCTGGCGGCATTGCTGGTAGATACCGGCAATGCGCTTTTCAAAATCGACACCAGACTCGATGACGCCCAGCACCTCGTCACTCGCGCCGAAGACGCCCTCGAAGAGCTGAAACTTCTCGGACAAGAGCTGGTAGACGCGCTGATCTGCCTCGTTCTTCCGGTTGAGGAAGTTGACGACAACAACATCGTGCTTCTGCCCGTAACGATGGCAGCGTCCGATGCGCTGCTCGATCCGCTGCGGGTTCCAAGGCAGGTCATAATTCACGACCATCGCGCAGAATTGCAGGTTAATGCCCTCGGCCCCGGCCTCGGTGGCGATCATGATTTTGCCGCGCTCGCGGAAATAATCGACCAGCGCGGAGCGCATATCGGCCGTCTTGGAACCTGTGACGCGATCCGATCCGGCATGGCGTGCCAGCCATTCCTGATAGATGGCCTTGGATTCCGGGTCGGTGTTCGAGCCGTTGAACAGGACGATGTGATCGGCCCATGGGCTGTCCGCCAGAACGCGGAGCAAATAGGATTGGGTCTTGCGTGACTCGGTGAAGATGATGGCCTTCTCGTCCGCGCCGAACTCGCGGGCCTTGGCGAAGCCAACCTCCAGCGCCTTTAGCAGTGCACGGCCCTTGGCATTCTGATCGATCGACGTTGCGAGTGTGGCAAACTCCCGCAGCTCGGCAATTTCTAGCTCCAGCGCCCGCTGATCGGCTTCTGTCAGCGGTTCGGCTTCGTCATCCGTCCACTCTTCCGCCGTTTCATCCAGCGCCTCGTAATCTTCGTCCAGTTCCTCGACGAGTGACGTGGGCTTGCTCTGGTCCAGCCGCTTTTGCAGGCGATTGGAGATGGATGACAGCGCCCCGGCAATGGCGAACGTCGAAGATGCAAGCAGCTTGCGCAGCACGAGCGTCATGAGCGATCGCTGGCTGGCTGGAAGTGCCTGAAGGTTGTCCCGCTGCAAGTAGGCGGTGACGAGGTTGTAGAGCCGGTCTTCGGCCTCGTCGGGGCTGAACTCCTCTAAGATGGCGTGCCGCTTGGTGTATGGGACATAAGCGGTGACCTGGCGCCGCAACGTGCGATGGCAAATCGGCTTCAATCGCTCTTTCAGAATCTGGAAGGTGCGCTCTTGCGCGCCGCCGCCGAACTGCTCACGGAAGCTCTTCAAATCGCCGAACGTGTGCTCGTCGATGAAGCTCACCAATCCATAGAGCTCCAAAAGCGTATTTTGCAGCGGCGTCGCGGTCAGCAGCAGTTTGTTGCGCTCGGCAAGCGCGCCTTTCAGCGTGTTGGCGATGACGTTGGACGGCTTGTAAACGTTGCGGAGCCGGTGGGCTTCGTCGATCACGACCAAATCCCAAGGGGTGGCGTGAACGTCCACCGCCTTGTTCCGAGCAAACTGATAGGAGCAAATGACTATAGTATCGGTGCGGTCGAAGGGCCGGAAATTCCCGGCTTTCACCTCAGCATTGTAGGGCTTGGATTCGATAATCGTGCAGGGAATGAAAAACTTCTCATTCATTTCCTGATGCCACTGCTTGCGGAGATTGGACGGGGCGATGATGAGAATGCGCCGCTTGCCCTCTGCCCAGCGCTGGGAAATAACCAATCCAGCCTCGATGGTTTTGCCGAGACCAACCTCGTCCGCCAGCAGCGCCCCCTTGGACAGCGGCGAAGCGAACGCGAACAGGGCAGCGTCCACCTGATGCGGATTCATATCGACCTGCGCGCCAGCGACGGCGACAGCGAGCTTTTCGCTACTGTCGGAAGAGCGCCGACGTACCAAATCCGTCGCAATATACTTTGAGTGATAGTCCGTAATCATTGTCTATTCTGCGCGGAGGATGGTGGGAGGAAGCCAGCGCGGCCTAACGGGTCGAGATTAAGGGTCCAGGCGGGGCATTTGGCAAGGCCAATCGCATTCATCTTCACCTCTTCGTCATGCCTCCGAACCGGCGCGCTCCCCCCCCCCTCTCCCCGGGGTTGCCCCCCTCCTGGGCGCGCCAACGCGGTGGCTGCGGCCTCAGTATTCCGACGCCAGCATGATCGTCATGACCCGCCGGGTGGCGGCGGGATTGGCCGGGTCGTTCGAGCCATAGACCAGTTCGCGGTCGTAATGGTCGATCTTCCAGAACAGGTGCTCTCCGGCCAGATTGAATGAACCAAAGTCATGTTCGCCGTAGGGATCATTCTCGGCGGTGAAGCTGGCATGTTCCTGCACGGCCTTGGTAGCGAGGAAAATGAAGTCCGGGCCAAGAGCCCGGACGCCACAGGTAAGCATCCAATCGCCGGCGCTGGGGCCGGTGGTGCGGAACGCATCGTTGAGTTCGCGGATGCGGTCGGCGGTGCAGATGGGGGCGTTCACTGGACGCCTCCCGTCGTGGGGCGCTCGGTGATAGCGCGCATCACGATGCGGCCGGAGAGCGGTACGGCGTCGTAGGAGATGTTGAAGCCCTGGCCGTCCTTGTTCGGCCAAGCGGCGCCGATGGGTGTCCAGCTTGAGGCTTTGCCTTCGCCGATGACGCGGTAGATGCGGTGGGTCGGTTTCTGGCCGAGAAGTTTGGGTTGGTTCTTCACGATCTGCTCCTTCATTCCGCTGCGGGACCATCCCGCGGCTTGATAGGGAGCAAAGGGGACGGGCCACGGAGCCGAGGGTCACACCCCGCGCATCGCGCGCCCGGAGGGAGCGGAGCTGCACAAGCCAAAGGCGCGGAAGCGAGCTGGGTTGACCGGAGGCGGGCCGGTCCCATCACGCTCACCGATAAGAAGCCGCCATGGTCATGCGTGCCGACAAGGAGCTTCATGCTACACCAAGCTCGATGATCGACGAGATCGCCCGCGACCAAGCGCTCCATCGCTACGGCATTCCTGAGTGCCTGCATGTGCCGATCGCGGCCGTGGATGAGGCGGCCATCAGCACCTACGTTGGCGAGATCCGCCAGACGCTATCCGGCCGGGGTTTTCGCAGGGCATTCCTCGTCCACGCGTACCCGCCGCCGCCGGCCGATCTTTGCTATCCGATATGGGATGAGCCGGGATCGGCGATCTTCCATCAGCCGCTCCAGGTGTGGGTGCATGTCGGCTTCACCCGCTACCGCCAGGCGTACCGTCGCGCTTTCCCGGATGAGCGGCTTGAGGACAAGGTGCTCAGCCATGCGCTGAACCGGCAGGTCGCCGCACTGAAGGGCTTCGAGTTCGTGCGGATCACGCCGACCTCGCGCGGCGCCAATTCCAGCAGTGCCTTTGCCGAAGGGTGGGCCAAGTCGCTGCATGCGGAACCCTATCAAATGGAAGCCAACCGCCGCCGTGGCGTGTTCGTCCAATATGCCGACCTGACCGATCTTATGCTGATGCTGGACATGAAGCTGGGCGGCGGCGTGATGGACGCCGTGAATGAGGGGCAGAAACTGATCAGGCCGAGAGCGTAGGCAGGATCGTTTGTAGTGAGTATGTTGATCGAGTGACGTCAGAATGGCCAACAGTCGACCTTCAAAGAAACCCACTTGGCGGCGATCCGCTAGGTCAATTCCGATCGTTGTCGGCTGACTGGCCAGCAACCGAGTATGTCCAAACTTTGCTGCGTGATGTTCTCCAAAGTTATACTCAACTAATATCTGAGACATTTGAAACTTTAGGTGAGATTTTTTCCCTGAATCTGCCCTTAGATGATGTAGAAACTCAATTTACTTTTATTAGATCAAGGGCAAACAGAACCAAGCAATTAATAAATCAAAATCTACCATCCAATGTTACTAAACAAGAGGAGCGAGCTGCTAGTGAGATTATTGATATCTTTTCCAGTCAATTTGGGATAATAAGAAGATTATCTGATAGTATATTCCGGACATATATAGAAGAAAAAAGACATCCAAAGTTATCGTTGCTAAGCCCTGAGGAGAAGTGGCAGGAGCTGGAGCGCTTTGCTCGAGA
Organism: Sphingomonadales bacterium; assembly: GCA_038257735.1. Lineage (GTDB taxonomy): Bacteria > Pseudomonadota > Alphaproteobacteria > Sphingomonadales > Sphingomonadaceae > Allosphingosinicella. The sequence continues at coordinate 95,213 of JBBSIZ010000007.1, forward strand.
AAATGGAGGAGTTGGAGTGGCTCTCTATGGGCGTATTCTCTTCCCCGATCACACAATTGGGCAATCAAGCGCACCTTCGGAGACCGTGTTGCCAAATCTTGCTCCGGCAACGTGGAAGAACGATAAGCAATCGGGCGAGACACCCCCTGCCTTTGTGAAGCGCGTCTATGGAGAGTGGCTAGGAAACGGGTTCACTCGGGCGACTGTGCGTCACCTCGATCCACCGCTGACCCAAGCCATCACCAACTGGTTGCGTCACAACGAGTGGCCGGCGGATGTCGATTTGCCCACACTCAAGGAGCAAAACACGCGCTGGGTCGAGCGCGTTGAGAGGGAAGGTCTTGCGGCTGTAATCCCTGATGGCGCATCAAGTGCGGTGTTACGTGAAGCTCGTCGATTAACCGCAGCTAAGGAACGCAGAAGAGATACACTAAACAAGTAAACGCGAATGGTGTTGACATATCACTGATTCGGGCGCAGCTTCCCAACTCGCAGCGATTAGCTGCGAATCGAAAGGAAGCGGTCATGACCAAACAAATGACCTTTTGGGAGCGCATAGCGGCTGGTGCCGCCGGTTCCCTCGCCGGTGCCGTTATCGGCACCATCCTGCTCGGGCCTGGGCCTGGCACTGCCTTGGGCGCCAAACTTGGCGGCGCCTGTGGCGGAGGCTGCGGCGGCTAAGACGCAGCGGCTGACGCCTTAACCATCACATCGGCGGGTGAATGAACTCGGCGCGCAGGCCGTCGTGAGGAATCCTGCGCGCCTTTTCGAGGAGAAAGGCGATGTTCTACCCCAAATGCCCTCGCTGCGGTGGCAAGACGGAATCGATCGAGCCTGACACGATCGAATATGCCAACCGGCACATGGGCCATGAGGTGCAGTGGCAAGCCATGCAGGGCCATCCGCATCCGCTGATGAAGGCTTTGACGGTCGGCATCATGGTTGGCCGGCAGATATACAAGCGCGTGCCGGGCGGCGGCGAGAAGCGCTGCACGGACTGCCATCACACGTTCCGGTAATCCAACTGGCCACCCGCGAGGGTGGCCGTTTTCTTTTCGGGAGAGCTGCCATGTGTCCAAATTGCGGTTCCGATAAGTGCGCCTCGAATCTCATCGACGAGGCACCATTTCGAACGGCGGCGCGCAGCGCGTGCATGCTGCGCCAGTTCGGCCATGCCAGCGCGGCGGCGGACGTGCTGACACGCCTCGCCAGCGTCCGCATCATCAACTTCCTGCGGCTGAAGCTGTGCTGCCAGGCCTGCGGAGTCACGTACGATGACTAGTCGAAACTTCTTTGAGGAGGCGTTCGGCATTGCCGCAGAGGGCTTGGCCGAAATGCGTCATTCGCTTCAGGAGGGCTGGTTCGGTCGACACTTTGAGCCGCACCCGACGCAGCGACAGGGGCTCGACCATGAACAGCCCAGCCCCGGCGAGCGCGGCATCGACCGATAGGGAGGTCACCATGGCTCATGACCATTTACTGGATGCGAAGCTGCTGCGGCTTTCTTCCCACGATCATTTCACGGTCCGCGATGCGGTGAACGGTGTGCTTGTCACCGGTTCTATCGGTTCTGGAAAAACCACGGGCTCCGGTGCTGCCCTCGCCAACGCCTACCTGCGCGCCGGTATGGGCGGGCTGGTGCTGTGCGCCAAACCCGAGGAGTGCGATTCGTGGATTCGGCGATGTGCCGAGACCGGCCGCAGCGGCTCGCTGATCGTACTCGACGGCCGGGTGCCGATCCTCAACTTTCTATCATATGAGATCGGGCGGCTCGGGGCCGATGGGATCAATGCGGTTATCGAATGTCTGGCACGGGTTCTGGAGGCATGTCGAAATGTCGGCGCTACGCCGGGCCGTGTTGGAGACGATTTCTGGACGCAGACCAGCAATCAGGTTTTGCGTAATTCCATTCCCATCCTCCACGCCGCGACGGGTACGGTGCGTATCGGCGACGTGCTGAGGTTCTTGCGGTCGGCGCCGCAGGCGCCGGGCGAGCTTTCCGATCCCGACTGGCAGCGCGGCTCATTCTTCTTCAAGTGCTTCCGCGACGCCGCCGACAGCATCGACGATGCGACGGGCGATCGGATCGTTTCGTACTGGAGCCAGGATTATGCGCGGCTCGATCCCAAGACGCGCGGCAATATCGCGATCTCGCTGACGACCGCGCTCGACCGTTTCAACCATGGCTGGCTGCAAACAGCCTTCTGCGGTGAAACGACGGTGGTGCCGGAGTTGTCATTCCACGGGGCGATCTTCCTGCTCAACATGCCGGCGTTGACGCTCAACGATGATGGAATCATCGCGCAGCAACTCTTCAAATATATCTGGCAGCGAGCGGTGCTCGCCCGCAACGCGCTGGACCCTTCGCAGCAGTGCCGGCCGGTGTTCCTATGGGCGGACGAGGCGCAGTATTTCATCAACAGCCACGACGCTGAGTATCTGTCGACGTGCCGCGGTTCGCGCGCCTGCACGGTGTTCCTGTCGCAGTCGCTGCCGACTTTCTACGCGACGATCGGTGGCGAGCATCCGCGCGAGCGCGTGCAGCATCTGCTGGGCAATTTTGCGACGAAGATCTGGCACAGCAATGCCTGCCCGGAGACCAATCGCTGGGCGGCCGACACGATCGGCCAGGTCGTGAAGCGCCGCGCCAATTTCAGCGAGGGCGAAGGCACCAGCTCGAACCATGGCATGAACATGGGCGAAGGCTCGAACTGGGGAAGCCAGTCGAGCGCGGGCGGGTCGAGCGGGAGCAGCTTCAGCTCACAGGGCGGAAGCTCCAGCAACTCCGGCAGCTCGTGGAGCAGCGGAGGCTCGCAGGGCGAAAGCGACAATCACGGGCGCAATCGCGGCTACGGCTCAAGCAGCAACGTAAGCCAGGGTTATTCGGAGCAAATGGGATTCGTGCTCGAGCCGGGCGATTTCGGCCGCATCCTCAAGACCGGGGGGCCGGCGAACGGCGGTCGCGTCTCGGCCATCTGGTATCAGGCGGGAAGACGCTTCCAGCAATCGGGCGGCAACTCGATGCTGGCGGAGTTCGCGCAATGAAGCGGCCTACGGGCCTTCGGGGGGTCGTCGGCACCCCCGTCGTCACGCTGGCGGTCGTCGCCGGGGCCTGCCTCGGACCGTATGCCTGGTACATGAATCCGGATGCCTGGCCGCTCGCCTTGGCGGGCCCGTGCGTCATCGGTTGGACCGCCAACGCCAATGCTGCGGTCGCCCGTTACACAGCCTGGAAACGCGCATGGGATTCCATGGGACCGGGGGGTGCGGCGCCCCGTGTTTCCGACCGGCCCGCCTTCAAGGTCGCGGTGGTGGTCCTGGCCGTGGTGGCGCTGGCGGTATTCCTCAGCGCCCACCCCGACCGGCCGGGCTACGCGCCAGCGTTCAACTGGCTGATGGGGGGCGGAACCTGCGCGCTTGTCGGCTGGCTTGCCGTGCGCCGCTTCCGCTCCACCGCACGGCCGATCTGGGCGCCCAAGAGGCGCGAACGTGAGGCTGAAGTGGTCAGCCTCAGCGTGCGCGCTCCCCTGATCCGGGTGCCGGATCTGAAGGGGGCTTACGACGCGCTCCCCGAGCATTGCTGGCGTGCTTTGGACGCCCACTGAGCCATGGTTTGCACACCACCCAAGGTTGCAGTCCAGCCCAGCCGCCCGTCGGCCGCCTGGACGCCCCATGGCCCGCAAGGCTCTCTGCCATCCGTCAACTGCGATGCGCCAGAACCCAGCGAAGTCTGGGGCCTATTAGCGAAACTTTAACCATGTTCCGTTTATGTTCTTCTTCGAAAGAGCCTCCGGCAAGGTGCACGTTGCTTGCAACGTATAAGTGCACACTTAGCCCCTCAACCGAGGTCCAAGGCTCTTCGTCGAACAAGAAGGAAAATGGCCGGTGGGAGCCGGGGGAAGCTTAATATGGCGCTGTTCAGTTGGTCGATGCAGATTATCAAGCGGAGTGCAGGGCGCTCGGTTATCGCTGCTTCTGCCTATCGTGCCGGGGAACGGTTGCACGATGAACGGCAGAACCTCACCCACGATTATTCCCGGCGCAGCGGGGTCGACCATACGGAGATTCTGCTGCCGGCGGATGCGCCGGACTGGTGCGACGAGCTGACGCGGGAGAAGCTGTGGAACCAGGTCGAGGCGGCCGAGAAGCGCCGGGACGCCCAGACGGCGCGCGAGCTGCGGATCATGATCCCGCGCGAGCTCGACCCGCCCGACCGGATCACCGTCGTGCGGGATTACCTTGAGCGAAGCTTTGTCTCAAAGGGCATGGTCGCGGACGTCGCCTGGCACAACAAGACCGCCTCGGACGGCAAGGACCAGCCCCATGCCCATGTCCTGCTGACAATGCGTCCGCTGACCCCGGCCGGGTTCGGGCCAAAGGCCCGCCACGACTGGATCCCCGACCCGGAGGGGCGGACCCATCCAGACGGGCGGCCGGTCATGGTCGTCAGCAACCGCGATAGCTGGAACTGCCCGAACTATTTCGAGCAGTGCCGGGAGGACTGGGAGAAGGTCGCAAACGCGGCGCTTGAGCGGATCGGTTCGGAAGCGCGGATAGACCGGCGCAGCCTTTTGGAGCGTGGCCTGTCGCGCCTGCCTGAGCCCGCGTTGCGGCTCGCCTGGTACATGCGCGACCTTTACGGCTGCATGAAGGAGCGGTTCGGCCAGTTCCAGATGGCGCAGCATTATCGCGCCGTCGAGCGGGCCGCGACGAACGCCTACAGGCGGACTGACCCGTTGGTGAACGGGCCGGGCGAAGCGGCTGGCAAAATGCAGCGGTTCTATGACTGGTTCGAGCGTCAGCTTGGACGGCTCGAACCTTCGCGGCCAACGCATTCCCATGACATCAACCCTGAACTGGAGCGGTAGCCATGAGCGGGAACTGGCGCGACAAATTCGAGCAAGGCCGCAACGGCGGATCGGCGCCGCCGCCACCGCCGCCGCCAGTCGAGGAAGAGGAAATCTCGATTGCGCCCGATCCGGTCGTTTACCGACCGTGGATCATTCAGCGCGGGCGGTCGCGGCCCGCGCTGCTGCTCAATCTCAGGAAGTTCGATCCGCGGTCCGGTTTGCTGGTCGGCTGGCAGGCCAGCTACCCGTACCTGATCTCCGCCGATTATGTCGGCGAGAAGATGCTGTCGCTGGATTTCGGGCGGCGGCAATTCGTCATCCAGGGCACGGACCTGAGCGAGCTGGTGCGTCACCTGCAGCAAGGCACGGTGCTGGCAATCCAGGAATACTCGACGCAGGTATGGCCGCAACTTCCGCCCGGTCCGGTCGTCACCGTCATAGACAAGGTCGAGCGCCAGGCGAGCGACGCCTAGCGAAGCTCAGTCCCACATACGGCTGGCGATCGCGCGCTCTTCCGGTCCAACGGCATCGAGATAGATTGCCGTGGTGGCCAATGAGGCATGGCCGAGCCACTTGGCGATAAGGCTTGGCGGCACGGCGCTCGCGGCAGCGCGAATACCGAAGCCATGGCGAAGCCCCCGGCACGTGGCCATCGGGCCTCCGATGCGGGCCAAGGTCATGGCCTGCTTCACGTGCCGCCAAGCGGTCGAACGATGCATTTTCCAAAGCCGGCCGCCGTCGGCGGCCGACAAATTCAATAGGGTGGGTATGAGGGTCGGCGGAATGGGAACGGCTCGGAACACAAGCTTGCGCCGCTTGAGGGTCCGGAGAATGACCGTGCCACTTTCGGCGTCTATCTGATGCCGGGAGACCGCCAGCGCCTCGCTGATGCGACAGCCGCTGTAGGCCAGGAAATGGCAAAGGGTCTGGTAAGGCGTCGGCAGGGTATTCGCCGCATCCAGAAAGCGTCGACGCTCGTCGGCCGAGAGATATTTACGTCGGCCGGTAGGGTCATAGACCTGCCACTGGCCGAGCTGAATGAAGGACATAGCAACCCCTGCAACAAAATCAGCAATAGGGTTGCGCGAATAAATTCTCGATGCGGATGGGACGACACTTCAGCGGTCAGATGCTGCGAGGAAGAAAATCGGCCCCGGTCCAGTTCCAAAAGCCGAAGCCTCGATCGGGGGGTTCCGAAAAGTGGTAGCACTCACATCAGGCGCTGGCGGAGCGTGAGATCAGAGGGGGCTCCTTCGTTGTCCACCGCGACGATTCCCATTGCAAAGTTGTACGTAGGACCGTCTTTCCGTGTGTGGGCGGACCCTGTGATACAGGCATGAGTCGAAAGGCAGCGGGAACGGTAATGGCTGAGAGTCCAAGAAAAGGGTCGATCGCGCCGAGCCCAAATCCCGGCGATCCCGTTCCATTCCATCGTATGAGCAGTGACGTCTTTGAGGAGATGTGTTCGGCTTTGCTTTCAAGAGAGCCCGGCATTCGCCGGGCAGATCTCTACAGGAGGCCTCGCGAACGACAGTTTGGCATCGACGTCCTTGGCGAGCATGAGCAAGACGGCCTGATCGATCTGGTCTCGTGCAAATGCCATGCGCAGATCAGACGCGGGAATTTGGCGCAGTGGTCCGACGAATTTCTGGATCATTGGGAAAGCCATTGGCGGACTCAAGGCGCACGCCGCTTCGTCCTCGCAGTTGCAGCGGATGTGAAATCCTCGGCTCGCCGGGCTGAGATCGAGATCGAGAGGGCCCGTTTTTCGGACCTTGGGTTGGTTTACGAGATTTGGCCGCCACGCACCCTGCAGGAAAAAATTCGGTCGCATCCCGGTCTTGTCGCGCAGTTTCTCGGACGAGAATGGGTGCCGCGGCTTTGTGGCCCTTCGGCGTCCCCTCTTGATGCTCGGGATTTGCTCGCTGAGCGCGCAACGCACTGGCAGTCGGGCTCTTTCGCGAAAGCTGCCGCCTGCGCAGAAGCTGCAGCCGAGCTGGCGCGCGTCACAGGCGACAGGAATGCCTTGCGCGACGCCTTGCGGTGCGCCGCTCGCGACCTCGGCGACCAATTTGTCTCCGCGCAATTGAGCGAGACTGAAGGGCGGAAATTAACCGCGCGCATCGCGTCGCACATCGCCGAGCTCGAACTGCTTGAATTGCCCGCGGCGGACATGGCGTTGGAGCGGGCTTTGCTGGCACGGCTGGAGGCGAAGCCGGAAGAGGCGCTACGCTACGCGCAAGCGGCGGAGCTCGAAACCGACGATCCGGAAACGCTCGCTGATGCGCTCTTGGCCCAGCTCCAGGCGAACTGGCAAAAGGGGTCGCCGGAACGCGGTCTCGACCTGCGCGACCGCATTGAGGCCGTGGAAAGTCGCCTCCGCCGAGGTGATCCGAAGCTCGTTCTTAAGGCAAGTTGGCTTCGGACGTTGCTGCGCGCCGGCAAATGCAGCGCCGGCGATGTACAGGGCTTCGTGGATCTTGTGCGTGGGCTTGTTGCCAATTTGCAAGTGCCGCCGACGCGAGCCGTGATTCTGATTGACGAGGTCGTCCGAGATTTTGGGCGCGCCAATGATCTTGAGGGCGCGTTGGTCCTTTTGAAGTTGGCGCTGGAGGCGACGACGACCGCACAAGATGCGCCTAGAGCGGCTACTATTTCGCTGCAAATCGCGGAGATCAGCGCCGAGTTGGGCGAGGCCGCGGAGACGAAAAAGCATCTCGGCATCGCCGACAGCTGGATGGACCGTCTCAAGTCCCATGACGCCACGGAATGGATATCCCGCAAGGCGCTGGCGCTTGTGACGAGCGGCAGTGTCGAAGGGAGGCTTGCGCGAAAGCTTGAAGCGTCGGACGCGGCTGCATCCAGACGCCACCTGCGAACCGCCTATGAGAAGCTTAAGGAGGCGCGGGCATTTTCAGAAGCACATGAGGCCGAGCTTACGGGCGATTTCGGCGGATTCCACGCTGACCTTTGCTTGCGGTTAGGCGAGGTCACCGATGCATTGGGTCGGCGACTCGAAGCCGCGGGCTATTTCCGTAGAGCCCGGTCGGCTCAAATCATGTCGGACGACCGATTCCGCGGCCTCGGGGTGAGGGCATGGGCGAGAGAAGCCGATGCCCTTCTCTTCGGTGGGAAGCCGACTGAAGCGCGGGCTGCCCTGGTTGAATTTGCTGGCACAGAGCGAGTTCCGGAATCGGCCCGCGCGGAAGCGCGCAGCAACATCCGCTGGCTGGACAACCACATCACGCCGGTAGTCGAGTGGTTTGATTCCGACGCCGCATCGCAACTCAGGCGCAAGGTGATGCGCGACGGCTTGCGTCCGGTCATTGCGGATCAATTGCGTCCGCTGACGGAGTGGTTCCAGGCATTTCCGAAGGGGGAAGACGGGCGCCATGCTTATTCGGAATTTCTAGATATCTGGGGACGGGGTGGTTTCTCGCGGGTGGTTGCGGCAGTTCGCGCCGACCCGCTGAACGCGATCTCGGTCGATGCAACCTCCGCCGACGAAATCGCCAAAATGGCGCGTACCTTTTGTCCGCTCTATGAAACGGTGATAGTCAATTGGAAGGGCTTGCTCCACCCCGCTTTGGGCATCGTACCGATGCCGGACGAACTCGGCCCGCCAGGCGCGTTTGGCGGGCAGGGCTACACGCGCACCTCAGACACGCTCGTTGGAAAGGAGGGCTATCACGTCGCGGTCGGCTGGGCCAATTACCTCCCGCGCGAAATCGCAGAATTCCTCGCAACGGATGCTCTTGCGCTGCTGAGGTCCGGCCGTTTGGTTGTCTTTCCCGCGCCGCTCGTCGGATGCACCCAGACCTCGGTCGGATGGACCGACAATCTTCTCGCCGACGCGCTACTTGGCGGCGTCGTAAAGACCGCGGCTCTCGGTCCCAATGAAAAGCCCGAAGGCAGGCCCCTGCCGGCCGATAGAGTTTTTGATCTCGGCACCGCGGGAATTCCTTTTATCGATAATGTGCCGCTAGGCGATCTCGAAAGCGTCCTGGAGGATAGCGCCGCGTGGCTCTCTCCGCTTCGGCGCTTGCTCCGCAGTTCGATCGGGAGCGGCGACCTGCGCAGCGAACGCTGGGACGGGCTGGGGAGCTATTTCAGCGAGATTCGAGAGGCCTGCCGGCACCTTGAGGAGAGGTGGATTGCGCTCACCGCATCACCGGCAGGAGCGGGGTGGCACCTGGATGCGGCATCAACGGCCTTTTCCGCTGCATTGCGCGAGGAAGAGAGGCCGGGATCGGACGACATTACCGACGTTTTGCGTTCGATTGCCAGCGCCGAGCCCGAAAGCAGCCCATGGATTCCATTCTGGCGGCTCCAACGGGCGGGAGGCGACCTGAATTGGATGGGCGCGCTCGACAATCGCAGCACCCCACCCGACGAAAAGGCGCAGCTCCAAGGTATTCAGGGCGGGCTGGCCCAAGGCTGGCTCTTTCCTGGAGATGGCGGGCCCGGCGTCAGAACGGGTTTCATACTAAGATCCTAACGGTTTGCATGGTCAACTAACACACTGAATATAAATGATTCCTCGTGCAACAAAATTGCTGATTTTGTTGCAGGATGGCATTCTTCCAGCGTTCTCTGATGCTGGAAAGGCCGCGAAATGCCGCCCTTGTCGATCTTGCTCGTCACTGCCTTGGCTGCGACCGCACAGGCCTCTCCACCGCCGGATTATCGCGCCGCATACGAGCATGCTTTGAAGTGCTTCGTCGTCACATCGGCGTATTCCAATGAGGCCAGTGCGCGTCGTTCATGGGATGCGGCGATGCGGTTGGGGCAGCTCCAAAACCTGAGCAACCGGCAGCTGAACGCGGACCTCAATCGCGCTTCTGCCTACGAAGGGGTCAGGCTTGCCCGCAGCTCGGAATATCGAGCGCAATTGCTGTCGGAATGTCGTCGGCTCGGCCTAGCGACCTAGATTGCCAGTATCGGGCACACTGCCGTCAACGCTGAGGCCGTGGCCGGAATCATGGGCAGGAATGCCACCATCAATTCCGGCGGCACGGAAGGCGGCGAGTACGGACGTCAATTGATCCTCTGACGCCGGACGTGACGCGTCCCAAGAAGTCTGGGCCAGCGGTCGATCACTTCGTGCCTCGTCACGGGAAGCGATGGCCCGTTCGAGGTTACCTTGGTCGTTGCGTATCCGGGCGGCATAGTCCGCGAACTGAGGCGATGCATCGGCACCGTGTGCGCCAGCGTCTTGCAGCTGACGATCCATAATCCTGGCCGCGCGCAAGTCACCTTCCGGCGTGTTCTCAGCGAGTGCCCGTTCGATCGCGCGGCGGTTTGCTTCTTCACGGCGGTGATACGCTTCTTCCTCTTCGGCAGAGGCAAAGCGCAGATAGGGATCGAAAATGCGCCGCTCGTAAATATCGCGCCCAATCTCCTGAATTGTGGCGCGCGTCCCTGCCTGTGCGGTAGCAAGGTCGGCACCGGCCCGCTCGTGAACGGCCTGTTGGGCCTGCTGGCTGAGATTCGCGCTGGCCGCGATAACGGCGGCGATCTCGCCGCGAATGTTCGGCGCGATCATCGCGGAGTTGCCAGATGACAGCGTTCGCTCAAGCTTCGATAGCGTCTGCTGTTGGGCAAGCGCTTGGGCGATCAACGAAGGATCGCCGGCACGGCTCAACTCCGCGAGCGCGGAACCAACATCGGACTGGGCGGTGAGGATCTGTGTCAGCAATTCTGCGCGGTCGGCCGCGGAGATTGGTGCGGTCGCTGTGGGCTGCTGCTGGACTGTCGGGTTGCGACTTATGGGCTACCGGCGAGGTGTGTTTTTCAACCCTGAGTATATGCGCTGATCGCTAAAATTTGGTTAATTCCGGTTAACTTCTTGGGTTCTGCCAATCAGCTTTTTGGGTGGGTGGGCAGGTTCCCGTTCCCTTCGGCAAGGTGCTGTTTCCTCGGGCGATAGCAGACCGCTGCTCCCGGAAAAGGCGACTTGCTTCCTGTCGTGCAGCTTCATCCCGCGTGGCGGCTGGCGGCCTTGTCCGGTGCGCCTGGGCGGTCGGCTGAAGGCACCTCGACGCACATGCCGTGCGAGAAGGAGAGGACCCATGACCACCACCGACATAATTTTGCTGATTGAGGCCATCGCGACGGTGGTAACCGCCATTGCCCAAGTGATCTTCGTGATGCGGCGCGGGCCGTAGGCTTTGACTTCTCTATTAGAAGGCTCCGCGCTTGAGTTTACGAAACTACTTCACAGATTCCATCAGGTAATGTTACTATATGACTTTCAAAAATGTCATGAGGCAAATGAACGTTAGTCGCAATCTAGGCTTTTCACTTGAACGCGCAGGTCATGCAGGCTTTACCCTCGTTGAGCTCTCTATCGTGCTGGTTATCCTTGGCCTGCTAACAGGCGGTATTCTTTCTGGACAGTCATTGATTCGTGCGGCTGAATTACGCTCAGTAGGAACGGAGTTCCAACGCTATCGGACGGCCGTCCATAGTTTCCGCGATAAATATTTTGCCTTGCCCGGCGATATGTCCAATGCCACGTCCTTCTGGACGAGCTTAGGCGGCACCGGCAGCGATGTGACCTGCCAAAACACTGCGGCAACCGGCGCGCCAACCTGCAATGGCAATGGTAACAATCAAGTCTTTACTAGTGTAGTAAACAACGATGAACAATTGCGCTTCTGGCAACATTTGGCCAACGCGGGACTTATCGAAGGCTCATACACGGGAGTTGTTGGCGCAGCTTATGTTCCGGGTGGCAATGTAGGACCTAGCAAGCTAGCAAATAGTTATTGGTGGACGGGGACCTCCACCGGTACTGGCGCCCCGGCCCTTCTTTTCCAGCTTCCGGCTGGGGGTTATTTCAATATTGGGAATACAGGGGCGGTTATAACCACAGCTGGCTCGTTTACTTTAATGCCGGAGGAGGCCTGGAATATTGACACTAAGCTTGATGATGGCAAACCCGGCACCGGAACGGTCATGAGTAACAAAGGCAACGGTACCAATACTAACTGCAACAGTGCCGCAGGCATCGGGCCACCGGGAGACGTGGGCGCGACTTACTCATTAACTAATAGCAATAAGGATTGCAGCTTATATTCCGTGCGGGCGTTTTAGCCCCTTCCCGCGGCGTTTTCGCATTTAACTATAAAATATAAGCAGGTGATCTTTAAGTAATGGACGCAACATTTTTCTGCACAGCGTGTTCGCTGTGGGGACTTCCCCTTGCACTTCGGTTTCGGGTATGGTCACCGACGCTGGCGCAGTCTACAACCTCTCCAACAGCGGTGCGATTTGCTGGTTACGTTTTGTGCGGGCTTTTTAACGGTTTTGGGTCGAACTCCTAAATCTGCTTGGTGCGGGCGGGGGGACTCGAACCCCCACAGGCCTTGCGGCCCTACGGATTTTCGTACCACCTCGGCTTTCGCCGCCGCCCGATTTCCGGGCGTTCGTGGTCTGGACTATCCCTTCACCGTGCTCCGATTGCCGGAGTGTAGGTGCTGCCCGTCTAGTCTCTACACCTTCCCGTTGCCGGGCTTGGCTCGGGATCGCCATCTGACAGGGTTCCCCGAATTTGAGCAGTTCTGCACCGCCGGTTTCCCGATGGGCACTCAAGTTTGGCCTAAGTCCGTTGCGTCTACCAATTTCGCCACGCCCGCATAGCCGTCCCTAGGTATAGTGGGCGGCGGAATCGGAGCCAAGCGGCATGTGCGAGTTGCGCACGACGCTAGGGCTAGCGAGCCGCGCTGCTGCTCCTTGACCGCACCGGCTTCGCCTTGCGGACGTTGATCGCCGCTGCGTCGAGCGTGTTCTTGATGTGCGAGGCGTAGAAGTTCTCGATCATCTCGACGCTGGTGCGGCAGTTTTTCGCGATCTGATAGATGTCCGCGCCCTCCATGAGCCGGAAGCAGATGTAGGTGTGCCGGAGGCTGTAGAAGGTGCGAGCCTGACCCTCCCGGTCCTTCTTGAGATCGAGTTCGGTGAGCAGCGAATTGAACAGCTCGCGCTGTAGGTTGGGAAAGAGGTTGTCGGTGGGCTGGCCCTTGTTGCGGTCTTTGAGGCGGCGGAAAGGCATCACGGCGCCGGGCATGCTCTTGCAATAGCCCACGCCGCGCTTGCCGCGTACTTCAATTTCCAGGATGCGTTCGCGCGTCGCTTCATCGGTAACGATGGCGACGTCTCGGAATTCGAGGCGCAAGGCCTCGTCTGGCCTGAGGCCGGTGTTCACCATGAACAGGACGAAATCGTGCAGGTTCTCGCTGGCGGTGCGCCAGCGCTCCTTCTTCGGGTTCTTCGCGCGTTCGCGCGTCGCCTCATACAGCTTTTTGTAATCGGTCGGAGAGAACCATGCCCGATGCGAAATCTTGCCGGAGGTTTTGTAGGGAGCGGATAGGTCCGGGAGATAAGGCAGCTTGCCATGCCGATTCGCGCATTTGAGGACTTGCCGGAGGCAGACGATTTCCTGATGCAGCGTACTGCGTGACGGTGGTTTGCCGCCCCGACCGTTCTTCATCCGATGGATGCGGTAGTCCTGCACCAGGCCGGGTGTGATGTCCGTCACCACCTTCTCGCCAAGGAACGGGTTGAGGTGATTCGCGATTCGCCGCTTATGGTGGCCGACATAAAGCGGGCTGCGCTGGCCTTGGGTGATGACCTCGAACTCATCCATGAAGCGGGCCGCAGCTTCCTTGAACTTCATCCCCTCCTTCAACTCGCCCGCGCGGTATTTTCCCATAAGGCCGAGATACCAGTCGAGCGCCACGTCTTTGGCGCGTGACAAACCTTCCTCGCGTGTTGTGGTTCGCTTCTGCCGTCCGGCGACGGAGCAGGACGCCTGCCAGTGCGGGCTGTTGGTTCGGCGATATAGCTGAACCTTGCCGTCTAGGAGATTGTGCCGGGTCGTTTCCATCGGGACCGCCAGTGGCGCCACCAAAAGCGCCGGTTTGTGCTAGGTATGTGCTAGCATTGTTACGGTGCCGATTGTACCAGAGCGCCCTGTAATTACAAGGTTTTTTATTATGTTTTTGATTTATCGTCGGCTTTTAAGTCTCCGGCGTCTACCGGTTCCGCCACGTCCGCACCTCCACGGCATGCCATGATCGGCGCGCCGGCGAAAGCGGGCGAGCGGATTTCCGGCCGTCCGGCGTTTTACTTCAGTCGACGCGCCTGGCTGTTTTCTTAAAGAAGGCGCGGAAGCGCGAAGGCACGACGCGGAAAGGGATCGATTGCCGCTTCGCGGCGGGACCCCCGGCGCCCGGCTCCGGGCCCGGCTCAGACGTTCAGGCGCTCGCGCATTTCCTTGCCCGGCTTGAAGTATGGCACGCGCTTGGCGTCGACGTCGACTGCGTCGCCGGTGCGGGGGTTGCGGCCCTTGCGGGCTTCGCGTTCGCGGGTAGAAAAGGCGCCGAAGCCGCGAAGCTCGACCCGTCCACCCTGCTGGAGTTGATCGGTGACCGAATCGAAGAAGGCGGTAACGACCCGCTCGATCTCCTTGCCGGTGAGATCGGGATGATCGTCGCAAAGCAGCTGCACGAGCTCGGAACGGATCACAGCTTCCCCCCAAAGTGAAAATGAAAGTCAAAGCGGACGCCCGCCTCACCCCCGGACGCGCTACCGCTAACCCAAGTTAAATCCGAATTTTGAACCGAACGCAATATCCCAGGTTCGAAAAAGCGAGGAAAATTCGGCCCTTGCCGCACATGCGCTACGGCCGGACGAAAGGCGAGCCGCGCCGCGGCCCGCCTTTCCAGGTTATTCCTTGCCTTTGTTTTTCAAAGCCTCGCCGAGGATGTCCCCAAGGCTGGCGCCCGAGTCCGAGCTGCCGTACTGGGCGACGGCCTGCTTCTCCTCGGAGATCTGGAGCGCCTTGATCGAGAAGTTGGGCTTCTTGGAGCGATCGAAGCCGATCACCATCGCGTCGAACTTCTGGCCGACCTGGAAGCGCTCGGGCCGCTGCTCGTCGCGGTCTCGGCCGAGATCGGTGCGTTTGATGAAGCCCGTCGCCCCGTCGTCGCCGACCTGGACCTCGAGCCCGCCGTCGCGGACCTCGAGAACGGTGACCGTCACCGTCTCGCTCTTGTTCACTCCGCCGCCCGCGGCCGCGGTTCCGCCCTTGGCGACCCCGCCGCGCTCGAGCTGCTTCATGCCCAGCGAGATACGCTCCTTCTCGACGTCGACGTCGAGGACGACCGCCTTCACCATCTCGCCCTTGCGGTGGAGGTTCAATGCCTCCTCGCCGGTCACGCCCCAGGCGATGTCGGACATGTGGACCATCCCGTCGACGTCCCCGTCCAGCCCGACGAACAGGCCGAACTCGGTCGCGTTCTTGACCTCGCCCTCGACCTCGGTCCCGATCGGGTGGGTCGACGCAAAGGCATCCCACGGATTGGCCTGGGCCTGCTTGAGGCCGAGCGATATCCGGCGCTTCTCCTCGTCGACCTCGAGCACCGACACGTCCACCTCCTGCGAGGTGGAGACGATCTTGCCCGGGTGGACGTTCTTCTTGGTCCAGCTCATCTCGGAGACGTGGACGAGGCCCTCGATCCCCGGCTCGAGCTCAACGAAGGCGCCATATTCGGTGATGTTGGTGACCCGGCCGGTAAACACTCCGTCGACCGGATATTTGGCGCCCGCGCCCTCCCAGGGATCGGCCTCGAGCTGCTTCATCCCGAGCGAGATGCGCTGGGTCTCGCGGTTGATGCGGATGATCTGCACCTTCACCGTGTCGCCGATATTGATCAGCTCGGACGGGTGGTTGACGCGCTTGTAGCTGATGTCGGTGACGTGAAGGAGGCCGTCGATCCCGCCGAGATCGACGAAGGCGCCGTAATCGGTGATGTTCTTGACCACCCCGTCGACGACCTGGCCCTCGGCCAGGCTCATGATCAGGCCGGAGCGCTGCTCGGCGCGGGTCTCTTCGAGAATTGCGCGGCGCGAGACGACGATATTGCCGCGGCGGCGGTCCATCTTCAAAATCTGGAAGGCCTGCGGCATGTCCATCAGCGGAGTGACGTCGCGGACCGGGCGGATATCGACCTGCGAACCCGGAAGGAAGGCGACGGCGCCGCCCAGATCGACGGTGAAGCCGCCCTTGACCCGGCCGAAGATGATCCCTTCGACCTTGTTGCCGGCGGTGAATTCGGTCTCGAGCTTGTCCCAGGCGGCCTCGCGGTGGGCGCGGTCGCGCGAAAGCATCGCCTCGCCCTGGTGATTCTCGACCCGGTCGACATAGACGTCGACGACGTCGCCGACGGCGATCTCGGCCTTCTGGCCCGGCGCTGCGAACTCGCGGAGCGAAACCCGGCCTTCCGATTTCAATCCGACGTCGATCACGGCCATGTCGTTCTCGATGGCGGTGACCGTCCCCTTGACGACCTTGCCCTCGAAACCCTCATTCTCGCCGCCGAGGGTCTCGTTCAGAAGTCTCGCGAAATCGTCGCGCGTCGGCATCGCCGCAGTAGCCATAAATCAAGTGTCCTTCGTTGCTTTTATTCCGGCCGAGGGTTGTCTCCCCCGGTCTTCAGAACGTGAAAACCGCGCCCGCCTCATGCGGAACGCGGCGTCCATGCGGATGCAAGCGAAGTGCAAGGCCCTCACCCCGACCGCTTCGCGGTCTTTCCCTCTGCCCTTGAGGGAGAGGGGGGTCAGGAAAGCAAAAAGAGCGCGTCGGGGGCGGGCGTCTTCGCCTCTTACCCCGCGCGCCGAGCCTTAGCCGAGCCTCCACAGGCGCTTAGCGCCCGCTGGACGGGTGCGCGTATAGGGGAAGGCTAGGGGAGGGGCAAGCCGGTTTGGGTGCTGCGGCCACGCGCGACGCAGCCTCCCTCCTTCACGACCTACGGAGCAACGGTGCCTTGGCCCCCCGGCGGGATACGTACTCATTTTTCGTCGAAAAGGCACGAAGGCGCAAAGGTGCAAGTATATCTGAATTTTAGGTGCCTTCAGCGGCGCGGTAAACGACCGGACGGCTGCGTGCGACAAATCAGGCGCCCGACCTTGAACTATAGCACCTCGTGCTATACAAATCTAGGCGGACCTACCAGAGGAGCGACGAACTATGGCAGACCGGCAACCAGTCATGAGAGGGCGCAATGAGGTCCTTCTATCTTTCGAAGAAATTCGCTCGGGACGCGAGGCGGGCAGGGCTTGGCGATGATGGCCTCCGGGAAGCGGTAGTTCGGGCCGAAGAGGGACTCGTCGATGCTGACCTCGGCTCGGGCCTCGTCAAACAGCGTGTGCCGCGCGAGGGAGAGGGGCGTTCCGGCGGGTTTCGTACGGTGCTGGTATACCGCAGAGGCGAGCTTGCGATCTTCGTGCACCTGTTTGCGAAGAACCGGAAAGCGGATCTTGAGGATGCCGAGTTGAAGGGCCTCAGGGCGATTGCAAAGATTTTGATGGGGCTGGAGGAGACCGAACTCCGGAAGATTGCGATCGGTGGCCGATGGAAAGAGATTGTTGTTGATGATGGCGAGAAGGAAATCGGACTTTCGTAGCGATGTCCTGCAATCGGTTCATTCGGTTGCGGAGGATCTCTATGCTGTCGGCGCGATCGACAAGGCGACGATGCGCGAGTTCGACCGCGCGTGCCTGACCGCAGTCGACGAATTGGCGCCGGCTGAGATCAAGCTCATTCGAAACAAAGCAGGGATGAGCCAGAGGGTCTTCGCGCTGACTCTGAACGTTGCGCCCTCACTCGTGAGCCAATGGGAGCGAGGGGAGAAAAAACCGAGCGGGCCTTCGCTGAAGCTTTTGAACCTTGCCGACAAGAAGGGCGTGCACGCTATCCTCTGAGGGAGCCGGATGCGTGTCGTCGCCCGGTGCGGAGATTTTGACATTCGCGCCGCGTTGTAGCAACGTCTCTACAAATCTGCGAGGAGAATCGCGCATGGGCATTACGACCTTGTCGAGCCGCGAGTTCAACCAGGATTCGAGCCGCGCCAAGAGGGCGGCGGAGGAAGGGCCGGTGTTCATCACGGATCGCGGCCGGCCCGCCCATGTTCTTCTGAGCATCGCGGAATATCAGCGGCTGACGGGCGGCGGGAGGAGCCTTCTCGAAGCCATTTCGGACGACGGCGCGGGCGGCGACTTCGACTTCGATCCGCCGAAGATGGAGGGGCCGTTCGGGCGCCCGGCCGACCTGGGCTGATGTTCCTGCTCGACACCAACGTCGTGTCGGAGCTCCGCCGGTCATCGCGCGCCGATCCGCGGGTGAAGGCATGGTCGGCGGCGATAGCGCGATCGGCGGCCTATCTGTCGGTGGTAAGCCTGTTCGAGATCGAACGGGGCATCCTCCTCGTCGAGCGGCGCGATCCCGGGCAGGGCGGGCACCTTCGGCATTGGCTCGAGACCCGCCTGTTGCCGGAATTCCAAGATCGGATCCTTCCCGTGGACACGCGGGTGGCGAGGCGCTGCGCCGCACTCCACGTGCCGGACCCGCGACCCGAGCGCGACGCCCTGATCGCGGCGACGGCCCTGGTGCACGGGATGACGGTCGTAACCCGCAACGTCGCCGACTTCGAGAAGATGCCGGTACAGTTGCTCGATCCGTGGGCAGGCGGGAGCGGAGGATAGGCAGGGCCGGGCGGGCTCGTCTGCGCTTCTTTCTCCAACGGCCTCGCCTGCGGCTGCATCTGTTTTGATTCACGCTAAGCCGCAAAGACGCTGAGTGGGTTAGGGAGGCACCGCGAGCCTGCTATCCGGATTTTGGGTTTCGGCGCCAGCACGTCATGGCGCGCATGAGGCTGCTGGAAAAACTATGACGGTACATATTCCGTTGCCGGGCGTCGCTACGTCGGCTCGCGTAAATTGTGTACTGTCTCTCTTTTTTCCCCGCCGCGCTTATCCCGAGTCGCGTCGGGCCCGTTAACTTGAGTCTGGTTGAATGACGAAAAGGGCCGCAATCCAGCGAATGACCGCGCCTAGTGGATTGATTCCAACACTTGGTGCCCTCGTTTGACGGCGGCGATGATTTTGTCGGGATCGGCTTTCCAGACGAAGGGGCGGGGCTCCTGATTGTGTTCCTTGATGAATCGGTTGATCGCGGCTTGAAGGTCGACGATCGAGTGGAACACGCCGTATTTCAGCCGCCGGCGGGTGAGCTTTGCGAAGAAGCCCTCGACGGCGTTGAGCCAGGAGCAGGATGTCGGGACGAAGTGGAAGGTCCAGCGCGGGTGCCTGGCGAGCCAGGCGCGGACCTTGGGCTGGTTGTGGGTCGCATAATTGTCGAGGATGACGTGGACGGCCTTGTCCGGGGGGAGTTCGGCCTCGATCGCGTTGAGGAAGCGGATGAACTCCTGGTGGCGGTGACGCTGCATGTTGCGGCCGATCACCGAGCCGTCGAGCACATTGAGCGCGGCGAACAATGTGGTGGTGCCGTTGCGCTTGTAATCGTGGGTCATCGAGCCGCCGCGCCCCTTCTTCAGAGGCAGTCCCGGCTGGGTGCAGCCACCCCGTGCAGCTCGCTGCACGGGGACCCCGAGGTCGAGCGCCTGGATCTGGCTTTTCTCATCGACCGAGAGGACGATCGCATGGGCGGGCGGATCGACGTAGAGGCCGACCACGTCGTGCAGCTTCTCGGCGAACGCCTTGTCGTTCGACAGCTTGAAGCTGCGCCAGCGGTGCGGCGCCAG
>JBBSIZ010000008.1:0-108616 GCA_038257735.1 Sphingomonadales bacterium
CGACGTCCGGATCGTCGCCGCCACCAACGAGGATCTGCCGCGCCTCGCCGAGCGCAATCGGTTCCGGGCGGACCTTCTCGACCGACTCTCCTTCGAAGTCGTCACCCTGCCGCCGCTCCGCCACCGGAGCAGCGACATCCCGGTCCTTACCGATCATTTTGCCCGGCGGATGGCGCTTGAGCTCGAATGGCCGAGCTGGCCGGGCTTCAGCAACGGGGCGGTGGACAAGCTACTCAACTACACCTGGCCGGGCAACGTGCGCGAGCTGAGGAATGTAGTGGAACGCGCCGTCTATCGCTGGGAAGACCATGAGCGGCCGATCGACCGGCTCCAGTTCGACCCGTTCGAATCGCCCTGGCGGCCGCAGCCCGCGAACCGGGAGTCGGCGATCGAGATATTGCCGGCCGAGGCGCTCCCCCCCGGCGCCCCGCCGGTCTATGCCTGGGATCCGGAAAGCTGCGCCGACTTTCGGCTCGCCATCGCCGAATATGAAAAAGCGATCCTCGCCGCGGCGCTCGAGAAATGCCGGTGGAACCAGCGCGCCGCCGCGACGGCGCTGAGCCTCAGCTACGACCAGCTCCGCCACGCGATGAAGCGTAACCAGCTCCAGGGCTGAATTTGCGGAATGGCGATCGGGCCATCTCGTCGACCAAGCCGCCACACCTTGCGACGAAGCCGCCTGCGCCCGAATGGCGCGCCAGGGACAATTCTGTTATGGTTGGTTCACCCTGAACGAGAGGACTCGCCATGCGCAGTAAATTCCTCTTCGCCGCCGCGGCCCTGCTGGCCGCGACACCCGCCCTCGGCGCCGTCAGCGTCATCGGCAATTCGGCGGCCCGGAGCTGCTACCTTGCCGCGGAATCGCGAGGCGCGCCCACCCAGGATGTGCTCCGTTTCTGCAACGACGCTCTCCATCGGGAGGCTTTGACCGGCAACGAGCTTGTCGCGACGTTCGTCAATCGCGGAATCCTCAAGGCGCGGCTCGGCAATCTCGACGAGGCCATTTCCGATTACGACGCCGCGCTCAGCCGCGATCCGGACGAGCCCGAAGCCTATCTCAACAAGGGCTTCGCTCTTCTCCATCTTTCCGAGTCCGGAGATCAGGCTAGGCCGCTGTTCGATTCCGCCCTCGCCAAGAAAACGCGAAGGCCGGAGCTCGCTTATTACGGCCGCGGGGTCGCTCACGAGATGAGCGGACAGGTCCGGGCCGCCTATATGGATTATCGGCAGGCCAGCCGGATCGACCCGAAATGGCGCCAGCCCAGGCTGGAATTGACCCGGTTCAAGGTGGACTGAAGCTTCTACTCCCTGCCGCGAAGCGATGGGGAGGATGAAATCAGCTCTTCAGCCTGTATCCCGTCTTGAATATCCAGGCGACGACCGCGAGGCAGACGAACAGGAAGCCGAGCGTCGCCGCCAGGCTGATCCCGACGGCGACGTCGCCGACTCCGTAGAAGCTCCAGCGGAAGCCGCTGATCAGGTAGACGGCCGGGTTGAAGAGAGTCGCCGTTCGCCACGGCTCGGGCAGCATGTCGACCGAATAGAAGGCGCCGCCGAGGAAGGTCAAAGGCGTGACGATCAGCATCGGCACGAACTGGATCTGCTCGAAATTCTTGCCCCAGATGCCGATGATGAATCCGAACAGGCTGAAGGTGGTGGCGATCAGCACCAGGAAGCCGATCATCCAGACCGGGTGGAGGATTTTCATGGGCACGAAGAAAGCGGCGGTGGCGAGTATGATCAGCCCCAGTGCCACCGATTTGGTCGCGGCCGCCCCGACATAGCCGATGACGATCTCCAGCGGCGAGATCGGCGCCGACAAAATCTCGTAGATCGTTCCGGTGAACTTGGGGAAGAAGATGCCGAACGATGCGTTGAAGATGCTCTGGGTGAACAGCGAGAGCATGATAAGCCCGGGGACGATGAAGGCACCGTAGGGCACGTCCTGGACCTCGGTCATCCGCGATCCGATCGCCGCCCCGAAAACCACGAAATAGAGCGAGGTGGTGATCACCGGAGTGACCAGGCTCTGCCACAGGGTGCGAAGCGCCCGAGCCATCTCGAATCGGTAGATCGCCCACACGCCGTGGCGGTTGAAGCCGGATCCGCTCACGGCCGAGGCTCGTGGACGAGGCTGACGAAAATGTCCTCGAGCGAGCTCTGCCTCGTATTCAGGTCCTTGAAGGCGATTCCGATGTCGCGCATCCGCCCAAGCAATGTCGGAATTCCGGTCCGGTCGGCGGTGCCGTCGAAGACGTAGAGCAATTCATTGCCGTCGGCGCGAAGCTCGAGCTTCCATTCGGCCAGTTCGGGCGGCACTGCATCGAGCGGCTCGGCGAGGTTCAGGGTCAGCTCCTTCTTGCCCAGTTTCTTCATCAGCTTGGCCTTGCCCTCGACCAGGATCAGCTCGCCGCGCGAGATCACCCCGACCCGGTCCGCCATCTCTACCGCCTCCTCGATATAATGGGTGGTGAGGATGATGGTCACTCCGGTGTTCCTCAGGCGCCGGACCAGCGCCCACATGTCTCGCCGAAGCTCGACGTCGACCCCGGCGGTCGGCTCGTCGAGGAAGAGGATGTCGGGCTCGTGGCTCAAAGCCTTGGCGATCATCACCCGCCGCTTCATTCCGCCCGAAAGCTCCATGATCTTCGACTTGCGCTTGTCCCACAGCGAAAGGTCCTTGAGCACCCTCTCGACATGGGCCGGGCTCGGCGGCTTTCCGAACAATCCGCGGCTGAAGCTGACCGTCGAGATCACGCTCTCAAAGGCGTCGGTGTGAAGCTCCTGCGGAACCAGCCCGATCCTGGTCCGGGCGGCGCGATAGTCGCGGACGATGTCGTGGCCGTCGACCTCGACCTCGCCGCCGGTGGCGGTGACGATCCCGCACACGATGCTGATCAGGGTCGTCTTGCCGGCGCCGTTGGGGCCGAGCAAGGCGAAGATCTCGCCTTTGGCGATGTCGAGGCTGACGTCCTTCAGCGCCTCGTGCCCGCCGTCGTAGCGCTTCGACAGATTGCGGATGGAGACGACGGGGCGGGGAGGGGCGTAGGTGTCAGGCGTCATTCTAACCCCTCGTCATTCCGGCAAAGGCCGGAATCCATGAACACGGCCGAGTGAAATCCCGCGACGGCGGTGTTCCTCCATTCCGGGTCGACCCCGGAGTGACGGCAAAGGATCGGCGTCCCTCTCATTGGACCGGCGGCACCGGGGGCTCTTCCTTGCCCTTCTCAATCTGCATTCCGTGCTTCATCAGCATCGGCACATTGGCGATCGCGAACAGGAAGGTGGCGGGGAGGAAGCCCCAAAGCTTGAAGCCGATCCAGAAGCTGGTGCTGCTGTTGCGCCACACCGCCTCGTTGACCAGAGCCATGACGATGAAGAATATCGCCCAGTTTCGGGTAAGAAGCTTCCAGCCTTCCTCCGACAGGCCCGGATAAGCGGGGCCCAGCACCATCTTGAGCAGGTTGCGGCCGGTCGCCAGGCCGAAGCCGAGCAGGCTCGCGATCAGCACGTAATAAACGGTCGGCTTCATCTTGATGAAGGTGTCGTTGTGAAGCCAGATCGTGACTCCGCCGAGGATCACCACCATGATCCCCGAGAACCAGAGCATCGGCGAGATGTGGCTGTAGCGCAGGTAGGAGATCATCATCGAGACGATCATCGCCGCCATGAAGGCGCCGGTCGCATAGAAGATCTTCAGCATGTCCGGCACCGGAGCGAAGAAGTTCACCAGGAAGAAGACGAGCAGCGGCCCAAGGTCGATCATCAACCGGGCACCGACCGTAGGTTCCTTTTTTTCCGTTTGCGCCGTCACTCTCACTCTCTTCCCAGTCCAGCGATCGCCCGAGCCGTCTCGCGCGCGTTGAACGGCCGCAGATCGTTAATGCCCTCGCCGATTCCGATCGCGTGGATCGGAAGCCCGAAGCGCTCCGCCGCGGCGACCAATACGCCGCCGCGGGCGGTGCCGTCGAGCTTGGTCATGACGAGTCCGGTGACTCCGGCCACTTCCCTGAACACCTCGATCTGGCTCAGTGCGTTCTGCCCGGTCGTCGCGTCGAGCACCAGGACGACATTGTGCGGCGCTTCCGGGTTGAGCCGGCCGAGAACCCGGCGGATCTTGGCGAGTTCGTCCATCAGCACTTTCTTGTTCTGAAGCCGCCCGGCCGTGTCGACGATCAGGGTGTCGATGCCCTCGGCCGTGCCCTTCTTGACCCCGTCGAAGACGATCGCCGAGCTGTCGCCGCCCTCGGGTCCCGATATGACCGGAACTCCGATTCGATCAGCCCATATCTTCAACTGCTCGATCGCGGCGGCGCGGAACGTGTCGCCGGCGGCGAACAGCACTCCGTAATCCTGCTCGAGCAGGAGATGGCCGAGCTTTGCGATGGTCGTCGTCTTGCCCGAGCCGTTGACTCCGACCACCAGGATCACCTGCGGCCTGGGAAAGGCGTCGATCTGAAGCGGCACCGCGACCGGAGCGAGGATCTTCTCCACCTCCTCGGCCATGATCTCGCGAACCGCATATTCGGAAAGCCCGCGCTCGAACCGCTCGCCGGCGAGGCGCGACCGGATCCTGGCCGCCGTCGCCGGGCCGAGGTCGGACGCGATCAGCGCCTCCTCGATTTCGTCGAGCGTCTCCTCGTCGAGCGCGGCCTTGGTGAACAGGCCGGTGAGATTGTCGCCGAGCCGGTCGGAAGTCTTCTTGAAGCCGGACTGAAGCCGGTCGATCCACGTCGCCTCGCTCATGCCGGGATTCCGATGAGGGAGCCGGCTTCGACGTGGGTGATGGCGACCTCCAGCACCTCCCCGTCATCCCGGCGAAAGCCGGGACCTCTGGACGAGCAATCTCCGCGGGTCTCCAACAGGTCCCGGTCTTCGCCGGGATGACGAAAGAGGCAAACCGGCGCGAAATTCTCCGCGTGACCGCGTCCGCCTTTCTCCCTCAGCACCCGCTGAGATGTCCCGACCATCCCCTCCAGCCACGCCGCCCGGCGCCGCTCGCAAGCCTCCCGCAGCCGCAGCGCCCGCTCCTTCACCACCGGGGCCGGCACGAGCGGCATCCGCGCCGCCGGAGTGCCCGCCTTCGGGGAGAAAGGGAAAATATGGCCCATGACGATGTCGCATTCCTCGATCAGTCGAAGGCTGTTCTCGTGCATCTCGTCCGTCTCGGTCGGAAAGCCGGCGATGAGATCGGCGCCGATCGCCAGGTCGGGCCGCTTCGCCTTCAGCCGCTCCACGATCGCCACCGCCTGGGCCCGGCCGTGGCGCCGCTTCATCCGCTTCAGGACCATGTCGTCGCCGGACTGGAAGCTCATGTGGAGATGCGGCATGAAGCGAGGCTCGCCGATGATGATCTCCTCCAGCCGGGAGTCGATCTCGATACAGTCCAGCGACGAGAGCCGGAGCCGGGGCAGATCCGGAACGTGGCGCAGGATCCGCTCGACGAGCAGGCCCAGGGTCGGCGACCCCGGCAAATCGGGCCCGTAGCTGGTGACGTCGACCCCGGTCAGAACCACCTCCCGGACGCCCTGGCCGGCGAGCGCCTTGATCCGCTCGACCACCAGCCCCGCCGGAACGCTCCGGCTGTTCCCGCGCCCATAGGGAATGATGCAGAAGGTGCAGCGATGGTCGCATCCGTTCTGCACTTCGATGAACGCCCGCGAGCGTTCGCAATAGGCGGCGAGCAGGTGAGGGGCTTTTTCCCGAACGCCGAAGATGTCGGAGACGGCAACCGTCGCCCCAGCGAAGGCTGGGCCCCCAGCGGAATTAGCCGCCGGATCTTTTACCCCCTGGGACCCCAGCCTCCGCTGGGGTGACGTAAATGACGTGGTCTCGAACTTCTCCTCATTCCCCACCACCCGGTCCACCTCGGGCATCGCCGCGAACGTCTCCGGCTCGATCTGCGCCGCGCAGCCCGTCACGATCACCCGCGCCTCCGGCCGGGCCCGCTTCGCCCGGCGGATCGCCTGCCGGCTCCGCCGAACCGCCTCGTTGGTGACGGCGCAGCTGTTGACGATGACGAGATCGTCCTCGCTCCCCGCCAGGCGCCGGATCGCCTCGCTCTCGGCGGCGTTGAGTCGGCAGCCGAGCGTAATCATTTCCGGCCCGCTCACAAAGTCACCTCGCCTTCGAAGACCAAAGCCGCCGGCCCGCTCATTGCGATCGTGCTCCCCGGCCCCCAGGCGATGTTGAGTGCCCCGCCCGGCAACCGCACTTCGACGGGGCTCTTGGCGAGCCCCCGGCTAACGGCCGCGACCGCGGTCGCGCAGGCGCCGGTGCCGCAGGCCAGGGTCAGCCCCGTGCCCCGCTCCCAGACCCGAAGTCGAAGGGCGCCGGCCTCGACCGACGCGACGTTGACGTTGATCCGCGCCGGGAAGAGCGGGTCGTTCTCGATCAGCGGCCCGAGCCGCTCCAGCTCTACCGCTTCGCAATCCTCGACGAAGAAGACGATGTGCGGATTGCCGACATTGACCGCGAACGGCTCACCCAGATCCTCCCAGCCGACCGGCATAGTCGCCGTGTCCATCGGGAAAGCGAGCGGGATCTCCTCCCAGCCGAAGCGGGGCTCGCCCATGTCGACCGTCGCAGTCGAGCCGCTCGCGGAGGCCGCGAGCAGCCCGCCCGCGGTCTCGATCCAGCCCGCTCCGCCGAGCAGCAAGGCGACGCAGCGCGCCGCATTGCCGCAGGATTCGACCTCGCCTCCGTCGGAGTTCCAGATTCGCATCCGGACGTCCGCCTCGTCGGACCGCTCGAGCACGATCAGCTGGTCGCAGCCGATGCCGGTCTTCCGGTCCGCGAGAGCGCGCGCCCGAGCCTCCGTCATCTCCACCGGCGCCTCGCGCGAGTCGAAGACGACGAAGTCGTTGCCCAGCCCATGCATCTTCCGGAACCGCCGCCTCATCGCCGCCGCCATCTAGGGAGGGCAGGTGTCCAAGTCCACCTCGCGACAGCCTCCCCTTTCCCGTCTTTCAGGCGACAAGGGGCGGCGGCCGGAGGCGTCCGATCACATTCACGATTTCAAAGAGCCCGGACGACCCGCGAATCGCCCAGCCCCGATCATGCCAGACCCGGGCAGTCGCGTATCCATCAAAATGGAACAAAGAGAGAAAATCTTTTGATCCCCGAGCCGGATCGACGTTCGTCCACCGCCCTCTCCCCAATCGGGGCGATTCGCGTTATCCTTGCGGCTCGAAAGGAGACGTCATGCGCCTTGCGTTGCTCGCTCTTGCTCTGACCCTTCCGGCCGCCTCCTCGGCCCTGCCGCCGGCGCCGCCGAAGGAAGCGGCGGTCCCGCTCGGCCTCGTCACCAGCTTCACCCCCTCGCGCCTCTGTGGCGACGACATGAAGGTTCTCCCGGTCCGCTCGCCGCGAGCCGCCGAGCCGAAGCGCCTCGGCGAGCTTCCGCCGGGCGATCTCACGCTCACCGTCTTCCACCGGGTCGGCGACTGCATCGAGCCCGTGACCGTCCGTCAGGGGTTCGGTGCCCTGGACTCCGGGCCGGGTCGCTGAGCCCGAGCGGGCTCAGGATCCTCGTCCTAACCAGCCGCTTTCCCGACCGCCTGCGTCCCAATCTCGGCAATTTCGTCGAGCGCCAGACCCTGGAGCTCGCTTCGCGCCCGGGCGTCGAAGTGGAGGTCGTCGCTCCGATCGGACGGGTGCCGTTCCCGCTTCGAGCCGACGGAAGGGCGCTGGACGGGCTGCCCGGGCGCGAGCTCTGGAAAGGCTTCGTCGTCCATCGCCCTCGCTACCCCCTTCTTCCCTATTTGCCGTCGCTTCGTCCCCTGGCGCTGGCGCGGCGGCTGGTGCCCCTGGCCCGGATGCTAAGCGGGCATTCCCGCTTCGACGTCATTTCGGCGGAATTCTCCTGGCCCGACGGCCCAGCCGCGGTCGCAATGGGGCGGGCGCTCGGAGTTCCGGTCGTTATCAAGGCGCGGGGAATGGAATTCGAGCGTCGCTCCGCCAATGCGGCGATCCGGCGCCGGCTGCTGGCCTCGGGACTGGCCGCCGAGCGGATGCTGGCGGTAAGCGGCAGCGTGAAGAAGGCGATGGTGGCGATCGGGCTTCCGCCCGAACATATCTCGGTCCACTATCCGGCAGTGGATTCCGGGCTCTTCCGGCCCGGCGATCGCTGCGCGGCCAGGGCACGGCTTGGAATATCCGGCCCTCTGCTCGTCGCCGTCGGCAACCTCATCCCCGAAAAGGGTCAGTGGCTCGCCGTCGAGGCGCTCGCGCGGGTCGAGGGCGCGACCTTGATCATAGCGGGGAACGGCCCGGAGGGGCCCGCTTTGCTCGCCAGAGCCGGCAAGCTCGGAGTGGCGGACCGGCTGCGGCTTCCGGGCTCGGTGCCGCACGCCTTGCTTCCGGCCGTCTTCAGCGCGGCCGACGTGACCATCCATCCCTCCCTCGTCGAGGGGTTCGGCAATGTGCGCCTCGAATCGCTCGCCTGCGGCACTCCGCTCGTCACCACCGCGGTCGGCGACGCCTCGCTGATCGTCGACCGGCCGGCGGCCGGGCGGATCGTGGAACCGGATCCTCGGGCAATCGCCGAAGCGGTAAAGAGCCTGCTCGCCGATCCGCCGGCCGCGGCGGCGGTGCGCGAGCGGGTCCTCGACTTCAGCTGGGCTCGCCAGTCTTCGGAGCTGGAGCACCACCTGACCGCGGCGGCCGGCCGCCGAGCCGTCGGCTAGGAACCGCCGCTGCCGTCGAATCCTCCACCGCCGCTAAATGCCGCCGATCCGCTCTGGAAGCGGCGAACCTCGGGTCTTGCCCACGGTCTCGCCGGCAAATTCTTTTCGCGCTTCTGCATGGCATGGTTTCCTCGGTCGTTGCCGACCGACGTAGCGCAGGCGTCCGCCCGCGTCACCTTCGTTCGAATCAGCCCCGCTTCAGCCGGACCAGCGCCTCGTCTAGCGCCGACAGGAAGCGCGACCGGTCCGCCTTTGCGAACGGCGCGGGGCCGCCGCCCGGCCCGTCCATCCCGGCGCGCAGGTCGGCCATGATCGCCCGGGTCGCCACCGCGGCTCCGATCGACGCCTCGGTGAACGGCTTGCCGTTTGACCCGATCACCGCCGCGCCCGCCTTCAGGCAGCGGTCGGCGAGCAATATGTCGCCGGTCACGACGACCGTCCGGGGCCCGGCGCGCTCCGCGATCCAGTCGTCGGCGGCGTCGAAGCCGGCGCCGACGACGATCCGCTCGATCAGGGGATGGGCCGGCACCCGCAAATGCGCGTTGCTGACGATCTTCACCGCCGCATCGTGGCGGAAGGCGACCTTGTAGACCTCCTCCTTGACCGGACAGGCATCGGCGTCGACGAGGATGAGGGGCGGATCGCTCATCGAACGCGCTTAGTCCGCGGCGGGGCATCGCGGCAACTTTCGAAGCGCCCGATTGAACCGTTCGCGCGCGACGCTCCACTTATGCCATGAACCTTCAAGGGGGAGGCAGTTGTGGACGAAGCGCCGGATCCGAAGCCGCTCGACGAATGGCTGGTGGCCAATGCCCGCCTCGGCGATCGGCGCGCCTTCGCCGCTTTGGTGCTTCGCTGGCAGAAGAAGCTTCTCGCCCATGCCTGGCGGCTGCTTCGCGACGACGAGGCGGCGAAGGATTCGGTCCAGGACGGGTGGGCACAGATCGTCCGCGGTCTTTCCGGATTGAAGGACGAAAGGCTGTTTGGGCCCTGGGCCTATCGGATCGTGTCGCGCCGCTGCGCCCGGGCGGTCGGCGGCCTCGCGGCGCGCCGCCGGCTCGCGGAAGCGCTCGCCTCCGAGCCGGAGCCGGCCTGGGTGGAGGCCGATCCGATCGAGAGCCGCCTTCGCAGTGCGATCGCCGCGCTGCCGCCCGGCCAGCAGGCGGCGATCGCCCTTTATCATCTCGAGGAAATGAGCGTCGCCGAAGTCGCGGTGGCTCTCGACGTGCCGGCGGGCACGGTGAAGACCCGCCTCATGCACGCGCGGCTGAAGCTGCGCGCGGCCCTGGAAGGAGACGAATGATGCGCGATCTGGACAGCCTGGTGGAGGCGGAGCTGAGCCGCGAGGAGCGCGAGCTGCTCGCCCGGATCGGCGAGGAGCCGGGCTTTTTCGGCCAGGCGCTCGGCCTGTTCGGCGGCCGGCTCGGCTGGGTCAACGCTTTGATGATGGTCATCCAGGCCGCGATCTTCGTCGCCGGGGCCTATGCCGCCTGGCGCTTCTTCGGCGAGACGGAGCCGGCCTCGCAGCTACGCTGGGGCCTGCCGGCTTCGGTGCTCCTGATCGCCTCGCTGATGATCAAGATGGCGATGTGGCCCGAGATTCACTCCAACCGGCTGATGCGCGAGCTGAAGCGGATCGAGCTCCAGCTCGCCGCTCGTCACTCGCGGACCGGTTCGTAGCGCAGGCGGGCTCCGCCGCGATGGACGATCAGCGCCTTGCCCTTCACCTCGACCCTCACTCCGGCGAAATCGAACATGCCGAGATCGTTGGGGACGAGAGTGAAGGCGAGCGCGTTGCCGGCGGCGAGGTCGATCGGGAAGCGCGGCGAGGCGAATTCGTGCATCGGCAAATTGAGCTCGATCCAGCGTGGAATCCGTTTTTCGTCCGCCGGCGGGGTCCATCCGCCCTCCCGCGTATAATCCTCCACCGTCGGCCCCTCGTCGAAGCCGATGCGCAGATCCACTCCCGCAATTCCCCGGCCTTTGGGCGAGCTCACGTTGACGCTGAGCGCGGAGGCCTCGCTCCGCTCCGGCGGCCCGGCTTCGAAGACGGGCGGCACCGGCTTCGGCTCGGTCGTCTCATGTCCTGGTTTGCGTCTGCCTTTGATTGTTTACCCGATCCTCGGACGGGCAATGCGCTGCGTCACGATTTGCTCGAGGTTCTGACGATGGCGCTGACGGCGGCGGTGTGCGCGGCGGAGTCGTGCGCCGACTTCGCCGATTTCGCGGTCAATCGCGAGGCTCTGTTCCGAGAGTTTCTGCGGCTGGAGACGGGGTCCCGAGCCACGACACCTTCTCGCGCATCTTCCGCCTGCTCGATCCGGCGAAAACGAAAGCGCTCCGGATGGTCGGACGACTTCGCCCGATCCATCCTCGGCCAAATGCGATAGCCCTGAGGAGTACGGACCCTGGCCTTGACGCTCGGGCTCCCCGGCCCCTATGTGCGCGCCGCACCTTGAAGGCGCAGTGGCGATCGTAGCTCAGTTGGTTAGAGCACCGGTTTGTGGTACCGGGGGTCGCGGGTTCAAGCCCCGTCGATCGCCCCACCGCGCCTGACCAGATCAGGACATTTTCATGCAGGCCCCGTGGGATTATCCCGACTTCGACGATCATGAGATCGTCCACTTCGTCACGGATCGCGCCAGCGGCCTGTGCGCAGTCATCGCAATCCATTCCACCTGTCTCGGTCCCGCCGGCGGCGGAGCGCGCTTCTGGCATTATGCCGAGCCGGGCGAGGCGGTACGCGACTCGCTTCGCCTTTCGCGTGGGATGAGCTTCAAGAACGCCATGGCCGGACTTCCGCTCGGCGGCGGCAAGGCGGTGATCCTGGCCGACGAAAGCCACACCAAGACGCCCGACATGCTCGCCGCCTACGGCCGGGCGGTCGAGGCCCTGGGTGGGCGCTACGTGACCGCCGAAGACGTCGGGATGAGCGTCGCCGACATGGTCGCCCTGTCGGAGCATACGAGCCACGTCGCCGGGCTGCCGGTGGCCGAAGGCAGCGTCGGCGGAGATCCCGGGCCTTACACCAGCTACGGCGTCTTCTTGGGCATCAGGGCCGCCGTGAAGCAGGCGCTCGGCAAGGACGGGCTGTCGGGCGTCCACCTCGCCATCCAGGGCGCCGGAAGCGTCGCTTCCGGACTTGCCCGAAGGGCCGCGGCCGAAGGCGCCCGGATCACTCTCACCGACATCGACCGGGGGCGGGCCGAAAAGCTTGCGTCGGAAGTCGGAGGCGAAACGGTCGCTCCGGAAGAGATCGTGACTCTCGAAGCCGACGTTCTCAGCCCGAATGCGCTCGGAGCGATCCTTACCGCGGAATCGATCGCGGCGCTCCGGGTGCCGGTCGTCGCCGGCGGCGCCAACAACCAGCTCGCCACGCCCGAAGACGGCCGGTTGATCCACCAGCGTGGGATCCTCTACGCTCCGGATTACGTCATCAACGCCGGCGGAATCATCAACGTCTCTACCGAATATCTGAAGGACGGAGACCAGCAGACGGTCCGCGGCCGGATCGAGCAGATCCCGGTCCGGCTGGAGCAGATATGGAGCGAGAGCGCCTCCACCGGCCGCGATCCGGCCGAGGTGGCCGATTCCATGGCGATGCGCCTGATCGGACGGTAGTACGTCGCCCCAGCGAAGGCTGGGGCCCGGCGGGTGAAGACCGCCCACGCCTTTCACCCGCCGGGATCCCAGCCTTCGCTGGGATGACGTTAAAGTGCCGCCGGCTCAAGCGCGGCTTCTCGGCCCAGCCGGTGCTCCCGGTAGAGTGTATAGAGCCCGCTCGCGATGATGATCGCCGCGCCGAGCCAGGTGGTGGGGGCGGGGCGGTCGGCGAAGACCAGCCAGCCGAGAAGGACCGCCCAAAGCAATTGGCCGTAATCGAACGGCACCACCGCCGGCACCGGAGCGTAGCGCAAAGAGGCGGTGAGGCAGATCTGGCTAAATCCGCCGACCGAGCCCAGCGCGAGCAGGAGAAGCCAGGTGCCGCCGTCATGCGCCTGCCCGAAGAAGGGCATCAATGCTCCGGTGGCGGCCATGGAGAGGAAGCTGAACCACAGGACGGTCGTTTGGGTCCCCTCCGTCCGGCCCACCTGCCTGATGGTGATGGTCACGATCCCGGCGCCGAAGGCGGCGAGCCCGGCAAGGACCAGTCCGAGCGGAGGAAGGTCCCGCCCTTCGGGCCGCGTCACCACGAGCACTCCGATGAAGCCGAGGATGACGGCGGTCCAGCGGTGGCGGCCGACCGGTTCGCCCAGGATCAGCGCCGAGAGCGCGACCGAGAAAAAAGGGGCAGCGAAGCCGATCGTCGTCGTTTCGGCGAGCGGGAGCAAGGCGAGGGCGCCGAAGCTGAGCATCAGGGTCGTGAGCCCGGCCGCCGCCCGCCAGACATGCGCCAGCGGCCGCCGAGTCCGCCAGGCACCGAAATTTCCGCTCGCGGCGATCCACAGAAGAAGCGGCGGAAGCCCGAAGGCGAAACGGTAGAAAGCGAGCTCGACGATCTGAACCCCGGCCTCGTGCCCGAGCTTCACCAGCATCGCCATGAACGAGAAACAGGTGACCGCCGCCACCCGCAGGCCGATTCCGGCGAGTCGGTTCTGCTGAGGGCGGTTCGAGGACATGCGGCCGTCATTGTGAGGAGCGCAGCGACGAAGCAATCTAGATACGCGCCGAGCCGCTGGATTGCTTCGCTCCGCTCGCAATGACGGGTGGCCCACGCTACATACGCCGCGGGCAAATGCATATTCTCGCGAATCCGACACGCTTCCTGCGGCTGGCGCGGCCGCTTACCGGCTGGCTCGGCTGGAGCGGCGTTGCGCTCCTCGCCGTCGGCCTCGGCTGGGGCCTGCTCGTCGCGCCGCCGGACTATCTCCAGGGCGACACGGTCCGGATCATGTACGTCCACGTCCCGGCAGCCTGGCTCGGAATGGCGGGCTGGGCCGGGATCGCCGCGGCGAGCCTGATGCAGACCGTCTGGCGCCACCCCCTCGCCGCGGTCGCCGCCCGGGCCCTCGCCTTGCCGGGCGCGGTGTTCACCTTCATCTGCCTCGCCACCGGATCGCTGTGGGGGCGGCCCGCCTGGGGCACCTGGTGGGAATGGGACGGCCGGATGACCTCGATGCTCGTCCTCCTCTTCCTCTATGTCGGCTTCATCGCCCTCGCGGAAGCGGAGCGCGAGCGGGGCGGGGAGGGGCGCCTAGCCGCCATCTTCGGCCTGGTCGGGGCGATCAACCTGCCCGTCATCCATTATTCGGTCCTGTGGTGGCGGACCCTTCACCAGGGGCAGAGCATCGGCCTTGCGCGATCGAGCATCGACGGCTCGATGCTCTGGCCCTTGTTCGTCTCGGCCATCGGCTTCTCCCTGCTTTTCGGAGCGATCGTTCTAATGAGGATGCGGACCGCCCTGGCGCGGCAGAAGTCCGAGGCCCGGCTTCGAAGGATGGCGGCATGAGCCACTGGCCGTTCATCCTCGGCGCCTATGCCGTCGCCCTCCTCGGCACCGCCGGGCTGACCGGGTGGAGCCTCGCCGCGATGCGCCGGGCCGAGCGCTCCGTCGACGCACTGAAGGACGGGCGGTGAAGGCGAAGAATCAGCGGCTGACGCTGCTCGTCATCGCCATCGCCGCGGTCCTGGGCGCGGTGTTGCTCGCAATGTCGGCATTGAAGGATCAGGCGGCCTATTTCTACGCGCCCGGCGACCTCGCCCGGGAGGAGCTTCCCGTAGGCCGCGCCGTCCGGATCGGCGGAATGGTGAAGGCCGGCTCGATCGAGCGCGCGCCGGACGGGGTCACGATCCTCTTC
Organism: Sphingomonadales bacterium; assembly: GCA_038257735.1. Lineage (GTDB taxonomy): Bacteria > Pseudomonadota > Alphaproteobacteria > Sphingomonadales > Sphingomonadaceae > Allosphingosinicella. The sequence continues at coordinate 14,486 of JBBSIZ010000008.1, forward strand.
ACGGTCAAGGATGAAACTCCGCACTCCATTCCCGTGCGCTTCACCGGGATCGTGCCGGACCTGTTCAAGGAGAATAGCGGAGTCGTCGCCGAGGGCCGTTTCCAGCCGGGGGGCCTGTTCGTCGCCGACAACATCCTCGCCAAGCATGACGAAAATTACATGCCGCCCCAGCTCGACCGGAAAACGGGCGAGCATAAGAGCGAGAGCCTGAAATGATCGCCGAAACCGGCCTCGCGGCCCTTTGGCTGGCGGCGGCGCTTTCGCTGCTTCAGCTGGGGTTGGGCATTGCCTCTCTTTGCCTCGATGCCGGCGAAGCCGGTGGGGAGGGGGACCACCCGGAGGGTGGTGGAGGGGTAATTTCCGAGGCCTCGCCAGCTACCCCTCCACCCCGCCTCGCGGGGTCCCCCTCCCCATATGCGATGGGGAGGCAAGATGCCTTCGCCTCCGCCATCCGCCCAGTCGCAATCGTCCAGGGCCTGTTGGCCGGCCTTTCCTTCCTCGCCCTCATCCAGCTCTTCCTTCGTACCGATTTGTCGGTGAAGCTGGTCGCGGCGAACAGTCATTCCATGAAGCCATGGCTGTACAAATTCGCCGGGGCGTGGGGCAATCACGAAGGCTCGATGCTGCTCTGGGTGACCGTGCTCGCTTTGGCCGGCACCGCGATCGCCCTGTTCGAGCGGCGGCTGCCGGAGCGGACCTCGATCGCGACCCTGGCCGCCCAGGCGGCGATCGGGCTGGGCTTCTACGCTTTCCTGCTTTTCTCCTCCAACCCGTTCGAGCGGATCACTCCGGTGCCGATCGAGGGCAACGGCCTCAACCCCTTGCTCCAGGATCCGGGCCTCGCCTTCCATCCGCCGACCCTCTATTTCGGCTATGTCGGAATTTCGATCGCCTTCTCCTTCGCCGTCGGCGCTCTCATCACCCGCGACGTCGGCCCCGCTTTCGCCCGGGCGATGCGGCCCTGGGTGCTGGGCGCCTGGATATTCCTGACGCTCGGAATCACCGCCGGTTCCTACTGGGCCTATTACGAGCTGGGCTGGGGCGGCTGGTGGTTCTGGGATCCGGTCGAGAACGCCTCGCTCATGCCCTGGCTCGCGGCGACGGCCCTGCTCCATTCGGTGACCGTGCTCGCCACCCGCGACGGCCTTCGCGCCTGGACGGCGATGCTCGCCGTGGTCGCCTTCTCGATGTCGATGGTCGGCACCTTCCTCGTACGCTCGGGAATCCTCACCAGCGTGCACAGCTTCGCGGTCGACCCGAAGCGCGGCACCTTCATCCTGGTCCTGCTCGCTCTCTACATCGGAGGCGCGCTTACCTTGTTCGGCCTTCGGGTCGGAACGGTGAAGGAGGGCTCGACGTTCGAGCCGGTCAGCCGCGAGGGCGCGCTCGTGCTCAACAACCTCCTGCTCTCCGCGATCCTGGGCATTGTCCTCGTCGGGACCCTCTATCCATTGTTCGCGGAGGCGGCGACGGGTGAGAAGCTTTCCGTGGGCCCACCTTACTTCAACGCCGCCGCCGGCCCGCTCGCGCTCATTCTCGTCGCCGCGATGGCGGCGGGGCCGCTGCTGCGCTGGCGCCGGGACCGGCTGCGCGAGGTCGCGAAGCGGATCGCCTTGCCCATCCTCCTGACTGCGCTCGCCCTGCTGGCGGTAATCCTGTTCGTTCCGGGCATGGGCATCCTGCCCCTGCTCGGGCTGGTCCTGGCTCTGGGCGTCGGCGCGGCCAGCCTGGCGCCCCTGTGGAAGCGCAACCTGCTTCGAACTCCGCTCTTCACCTGGGGGATGGTCGTCTCCCATTTCGGAATCGCCGTCGCTCTGGCCGGAATGGCGAGCGAGGCGGCCTTCACCCGTGAGACCCTGGTCGCCGCTCGGGTCGGCGACACCGTCGGTGTCGGCCCCTACAGCCTGCGATTCGACTCCGTAGATCCGATCGCCGGTCCAAACTGGGCCGCGGTGGAGGCGAAGCTGGTCGTCCGCCGGGGTGCCGGCAACCCCTTCGTCCTTCGCCCGCAATCGCGAATGTTCAGCTCGCCGCCGACCGAGACCAACGAGGCCGCCATCGCAACGAGTCTCGACGGCCAGCTCTATACGGTGATCGGCAAGCCCGACGGGGAAGGGCGCTGGCAGCTGCGTTTGTGGTGGAAGCCATTCGTGACCCTGATCTGGCTGGGCGGCGCTCTCGTCGCTTTGGGCGGCCTTCTCGCCCTCGTCGGCCGGGTCCGCCGCGAGCGCCGTGCCGCGCGGCAGGAGGTCTGGACGTGAAGCGCCTGTTCCTCTGGCTGCCGCTGGCGGTCTTCCTTGTTTTCCTGGTCACCGTGGCGATCGGCCTTCGCAGGCCGGCCGAGACCGAGATCCGCTCCCGAATGATCGGCAAGTTTATGCCCGATTTCGCGCTGGAGCCCGCGGTCGCGGGCCATCCCCCGCTGGCCGCGGCGGACCTGCGCGCCGGCAAGCCGCGCCTCGTCAACGTCTTCGCCAGCTGGTGCGTGCCCTGCAAGGCCGAGGCACCCCAGCTGATGGCGTTGAAGCGGCGCGGGGTGCCGATCGACGGGGTCGCCATCAGAGACCGGAGCGAGGACGTCGCCCGGTTCCTCGTCGAATGGGGCGACCCGTTCGAGCGAATCGGCGCCGATCCGGCCAGCCGGGTCCAGTTCGCCCTGGGCTCCTCCGGAGTGCCCGAGACCTTCGTCGTCGACGGCAAGGGCGTGATCCGCCACCAGCATATCGGCGATATCAGGCCGGAGAACGTTCCGGAGATACTCGCGGCGTTCGAGGCGGCGAAATGAGCCGTCTTCCGTCATTGCGAGGAGCGAGGCGACGAAGCGTCGCTCGCAATAACGCGCTTGCGCTGGCCATCCTGCTCGTCCTCGCCGCCCCCGCCTTCGCACAATCGGCGCTGCCGCCCGCGCGCTACGCTTATGCCCAGCTCGAGGATCCGCGACAGGAGGCCGAGGCGAGGGCATTGATGGAGACGTTGCGTTGCCTCGTCTGCCAGGGCCAGTCGATCGCCGACAGCGACGCCGACATGGCCGGCGACATGCGCGCCTTGGTTCGGGAGCGGGTCGCCGCGGGCGAGAGGCCCGAGGCGATCCGGAATTGGCTGGTCGATCGATACGGCGCCTGGGTGAGCTACAAGCCGCCGGTGGAGCCGCTCACATGGCCGCTCTGGGCGGCGCCCGTGATACTGGTCGCGCTCGGTCTGTGGCTCGCACGCGGCCGATTCCGGAGGAAGCCTCGCTGATGGGACTCCTCCCCCTCCTCATCCTCGCCCTGGCGGCGTTCGCGGCGATCCGGCGCTTCGGCGGCCTCGACCGCGCCGGAAGCCAGCTCCTTGCCGCCGCCTTGCTTCTCGCCTGCGCCGGCTATGCGTGGCAGGGGAGCCCCGGTTTGCCCGGAAGTCCGCGAGCCGCCGCCCAGCGGCCGGCATTGCCGGAAACCGCCTTCGCCACGCTCCGCAAGGACATGTTCGGCCGGTTCGACAATGCCGACAGATGGTTGATGATTGCCGAGCGCTACCTCGCCCGCGGCGACACCCGCCAGGCGGCGGGCGTGATCCGCTCCGCCATTCGCGCCCATCCTGAAAATGCTACCTTGTGGACCGGCTATGCCGATGCGCTCGTCCTTCACGGCGACGGGATGCTCAGCCCGGCGGCGGATCTGGCCTACCGGAGGGCCGTCTCGCTCGCGCCGAAGCATCCCGGACCGCGCATCTTCCACGGGATCGCGCTCGCCCAGAACGGCCGACTGGAGGAGGCGGAGATACGCTGGCGGCAGGCGCTGGCCCTGAGCCCCGCCGACGCGCCGTGGTGGGAAGGGCTGGAGAGCCAGATCGAGATGGTGAGGCAGGCGAGGGCGCAAGGGGGCTGATCGGAACCTGCGCCCATGCGGGGTTACGCCGCCTCGAACGGCAGACCGAGCGCCTCCGCGACCGCCTGGTGGCGGATCTTTCCGGCGGAGACGTTCAGCCCGTTGGCCAGATGTGGATCTGATTTCATTGCCGCTTCAGCGCCTTGGCTCGCCAGCTTGAGAACAAACGGCAAGGTGGCGTTGTTGAGCGCGAAGGCCGAAGTGCGGGCGACCGCGCCCGGCATGTTGGCGACGCAATAATGGATGACACCGTCGATCTCGTAGACCGGATTGTCGTGGGTCGTCGCCCGAGATGTCTCGAAGCAGCCGCCCTGGTCGATCGAGATGTCGACCAGCACCGACCCGCGCTTCATCGTCTTCAGCATATCGCGGGTGACGAGCTTGGGCGCGGCGGCGCCCGGCACGAGCACCGCTCCGATCACCAGCTCGCACTTGGTAACCGCGCTGGCGATGGCCGCCCTCGACGCATAAGCGGTCTTGATCTGGCTTCCGAAAAGCATGTCGAGCTCGGCGAGCCTGGCGTTGGAGATGTCGTAGATGGTGACGTCGGCGCGCATACCGACGGCCATCTGTGCGGCGTTGACCCCGGAGACTCCGCCGCCGAGGATCGCGACCTTGGCCGGAGCGACTCCGGGGACTCCGCCGAGCAGGACTCCGCGCCCGCCTTGCTCCTTCTCCAGATAATGGGCGCCGACCTGGATCGACATTCGGCCCGCCACTTCGCTCATCGGTTTCAGAAGCGGCAGCGAGCGGTCGTTCGCGGTCACCGTCTCATAGGCGATGCAGGTCGCGGCCGACTTCATCAGGCCCTTCGCCTGCTCCGGATCGGGCGCGAGGTGGAGGTAGGTGAAGAGCAGGTGCCTCGGCTCCAGGAGTGCGATCTCCTGGGCCTGCGGCTCCTTCACCTTAACGATCATGTCGGCGCCGGCGAAGGTCGAGGCGGCGTCGGAAGCGATGTTCGCGCCGGCATCGATATAATCCTGGTCGGCGAAGTCGATTCCGAGCCCGGCGCTGGTTTCGACCAGCACCTCATGGCCGGCGTCGACCAGCTCGGCGACCGACGCGGGGGTGAGGCCGACCCGATATTCGTGATTCTTGATTTCCTTGGGGACGCCGACGCGCATATCCGACTCCTGATGACATACTCGGGCGGGCCTATAGCGGCGCGCGTCCGCTTTGTCGCCGTTGCCGAAGCGCCCGCCGCCATGCTAGACGCCGCCGCCTTTCCCCAATGACCGACGCCCCCATCGCCTCCGATTCCAAAGCGGCCCCACCGCCCGCGCCCGTCGAGCGCGGGCGCTCTCAGGCGCGGCTCGCGCTGGGAGCGATCGGGGTGGTCTTCGGCGACATCGGCACCAGCCCGATCTACGCCTTCCGAGAGGCCTTCACCGGCCACCACCCGCTCGAGGTCAGCGCTCTCAACGTCTTCGGGGTGCTCAGCCTGATCTTCTGGGCGATGGTGATCGTGGTGACCCTCAAATATGTCGTCATCCTGATTCGCGCCGACAATAAGGGGGAGGGGGGCAGCCTCGCATTGCTTGCGCTCATCTCGCGAATGAGCGGCGGCAAGGGGCGCTGGAGCGGCGGCATCGTCCTGCTCGGAGTCCTGGCCTGCGCCCTGTTTTACGGCGATTCGATGGTCACTCCGGCCATTTCGGTGCTCGCCTCGGTCGAAGGGCTCGCAGTTGTCGATCCCCGCCTGGCGCCGGCGGTTCTGCCGCTCTCATGCGGAATCATCGTCGGCCTGTTCGTCGGCCGAAAGGGCGGCACTGCGCGCCTCGGCCGCTGGTTCGGCCCGATCCTCTCGGTCTACCTCCTGACCATAGGATTGCTTGGAGCCGCAGCATTGGCGCGACATCCCGAAGTCGCACTGGCCGTGGACCCCCGCCACGCCTTCCGCTTCTTCGCCGACCATCCCTGGCTGGCCTTCCTGGCGCTGGGCTCGGTCGTGCTGGCGGTGACAGGCGCCGAGGCGCTCTATGCTGAGATGGGCCGCTTCGGGCGCCGTCCGATCCGCTACGGCTGGTTCTTCTTTGTGCTGCCCGCTTTGATGCTCAACTATCTGGGGCAGGGCGCCCTCATTCTCTCCGATCCGGCGGCCACGGCCAGCCCCTTCTTCAGCCTCGCTCCGAGCGGATTCGAGCTTCCGCTCGTCCTCCTCACCATCCTCGCCGCGACCATTGCCACCCATGCCGTGGTCACCGGCGCATTCTCGGTCACCCAGCAGGCGATCCAGCTCGGCTTCATGCCGCGGCTCAGGATCGTCCACACCACCGAGAATCGCGAAATCTACATACCGGTCGTCAACTGGACGCTGATGGTGGCGGCGCTCGTCCTCCTTCTCACCTTCCGCGGCTCTTCCGAGCTCGCCTCGGCCTATGGAGTCGCTGTCACCGGAGCGATGCTGATCGACACCTGCCTGCTCGCCGCCTTGATCTCCTCGCTCTGGGCCTGGAAGCCGTCGCGACGGGCGCCCTTGCTCATCCTGTTCCTCGCCGTCGACCTCGCCTTCTTCGGCGCTACGCTGACCAAGGTGCCCGACGGCGGCTGGTTCCCGCTTCTGGTCGGAATGGTCGCCTTCATCCTGCTCACGACCTGGGCCAGGGGCCGGCAGCTGATGCGCGCCAATCTCGACCATTCGGCCATGCCGACCGAAATTTTCATCAAGTCCGCCGCGAGCAGCGTCGTCCGGGTCGCCGGAACGGCCGTCTTCCTGACCACTTCGGACCAGGGCGTGCCGCCCTCTTTGCTCCACAATCTCAAGCATAATCGCTGCCTTCACGAGCGGGTGATGCTCCTCACCGTCGTCATCGAGGACATGCCCTATGTCGAGGAGCACAGGCGCTGCGACCTCACCGATCTCGGCGAGGGCTTCTTCCGGCTGATCCTGCGCTTCGGCTTCATGGAGGACAGCGACCTTCCCGAAGCGCTCGCTACCGTGAGCTGCGGGCGCGACATCAAGATGATGGAAACGAGCTTCTTCCTTTCCCGCCAGACTCTGATCGCCGCGCGCAAGCGGGGCATGCCCGTCTGGCGCGAGCATCTTTTCGGCTGGATGCTCCGCAACGCGGAAAGCGCGATGGAATTTTTCAAGCTTCCGCCCAACCGGGTGGTCGAGCTCGGCAGCCAGGTGGAAATCTGAGCGCCGCGGCGCCCCTCATCGTCACCGCCTTGTTCGGCGACGGCGACAATGGCTGGCTGCAGGAGTTGCGGCGGGCTTGTTACCCGCCGGAGCGGAACCGGGTGCCGGCCCATCTGACCCTTTTCCATCACCTCCCGCCGAGCGTGGAAGGCGAGCTCCGGCGGCGTCTGGCGGACTATGCGGCGTCTTCACCGCCTCACGCGGCGACCGCAGGAATCATGGACCTCGGAGGAGGCACCGCGCTTCGCGTGGCAAGCGAAGGGCTGGAGGACATTCGCTACGACCTCGCTCTAGCGCTGCGCGGCCTGCTCACCCCCCAGGACCTGGCGTCCTGGCGGCCCCATGTCACCGTCCAGAACAAAGTAGAGCCGAAGGAAGCCAGGGCGCTGCAGGCCCGCCTTCGCGCAGGATTCGAACGCCGGCCCCTGACCATCAAGGGACTGGCCCTGTGGCGCTATCTGGACGGCCCCTGGGAGCCGGTGAAGAGCTGGACCTTCCGAGGCTAGTCCAGCTGGCCCACGCCGTCGCAGCTGAAATCGAACGCCGCCAGCCCGGCCTCGAGATGCGAGGCGAGCAGGGGCATGTCCATCAGCTCGTCGATCCGGCTCTCCAGATCCTCGTCATTGGCCTCGGCGCAGGCGTCGTCCCATTCGCTGACGTCGTAGGTGCCGCGCCCGACCCAGGCGAGCGCCAGGGTCTCGGCGAGTTGGTCGTCGGCGAGATCGTCGAGGATGGCCCGAAGCTCCTCCTCGACTCCGGTGTTGAGCTCGTCCTCGAGAACCGAAAGCGCCTCGCCGCCCTCGTCGTCGAAATCGTCGACATTCTCCGGATCCTCGTCGGGGTCCTGGGCGGGGACCTGTGCCTCGTTCTCGCGGGCGCGGATGATGATCCTGCACAGGCTTTCAAGAGGGGTCAGCAGTTCCATATTCTCTCTCCAGTCGGCCCGCAAACGACAGGAGGGGCAACCGGGTTCCAGAGCCGAAGCGCCGGACGGCGGGCTTGGAAAGGCCGGGGAGCAGCTCCAGTTGACCGGCTGCGCCCCCCTTCCTATAGCGCGCACGCCCGGCCGCGGCCGGAGCCCGATGGGGCGGAGTAGCTCAGCTGGTTAGAGCAGCGGAATCATAATCCGCGTGTCGGGGGTTCAAGTCCCTCCTCCGCTACCATATTCCGTTTCCGGTTGATCTGATCGCGGCGCTCTTGCGCGATTTTACGCCCCGCAATCCGATGCCGCCAATATGGACTAGATTCCCGGGAACCGGCGGGATTGCTATTCGCCGGATCGATGCGGACAATAAGGACAATTGCATGGCCCTATGGAAAAAATGCAGGAGACAGATTGAAACCGGCTATGCAATGAACCGATTCGGATTAATTTCGTGGTAGGCCGTCGCTTAGCGAGGGTCAGTCGATGGGGGATCGTCAGTTTCCATGGGTTTCGGGGCTAGGCTTGCGGAGGAGAGGAAGCGGCTCGGCCTGAAGCAGGCCGAATTCGCATCGCTTGTTGGAACCGACGTTCCCAAGCAGAGCCTCTATGAGAACGACCGGCGGGAATTGCGCGCCGACTATCTGTCGCGCCTCGCCGCGGCGAAGGTGGACGTGGTCTACGTCCTCACCGCCAAGAGGAGCGAGGGCGCATGGCTCGGCGAGGAGGCCAGCCAGCTCCTTTCGGCCTATCTCGCCTTGCCCGACGATCTGCAGGAAGCGGTGCTTCAGTTCGTCGGCGACCTCAATCGGCATTTCGCCCAGGGAGGCCGTAGCGTCCATTCCGGGCGGCACGACTATCGGCCGGAGGAGCCGAACTAGAGGTCGCGCGTTCGCGGCTCATGGTCGAACCCGTCTCCCGAATCGGCACCGCCGGCTGGGCGATCCCAGCCTCGCATTCCGATTCCTTCCCCGGCGAAGGCAGCAGCCTCGAACGCTATTCGGCCCGCTTCGATTGCGTCGAGATCAATTCTTCCTTTCACCGCTCCCACCGCACGGACACCTGGAGACGCTGGGCCTCGTCCGTGCCGGAAGGCTTCGTCTTCTCCGTCAAGCTTTCCAAGGAGATCACGCACAAGAGGCGGCTGGTGGACTGCGCCGAACCGCTCGCGGCGGCGCTTGCGGAGATGAACGAGCTCGGCGAACGGCTCGGAATCCTGCTGGTCCAGCTGCCGCCGAGCCTCGCCTTCGAGCCGGAAGTCGCGGACGCCTTCCTCACTGCCCTTCGAGCCGCGCCACTCGAGCTGGTTCGAGCCCGAGGCCGATTCGCTGCTTGCCGGCCGCCGTATCGCCCGAGTCGCGGCCGATCCGGCGAAAGTCCCGGGGGCGGCCGAGCCCGGCGGCTGGCGGGGCCTTGCATATCACCGGCTTCACGGTTCCCCGGCGATGTACCGGTCGAGCTACGACGACGGCCGGCTCGAAGCCTATGCCCGGCGCCTATCCGCCGCGCCGGTCCCAATCTGGTGCATCTTCGACGACACGGCCTCGCCCGCCGCGACGGGGGATGCGCTCAAGCTGAAGGGCCTGATGTCGCTCTCCCTGTAGTGGAGAGTGGGCTTAAGCGTGCTCGCTCGCGGCGGGGATGACTCCGCGGCGAATCTGGTCGAGCTCGATCGATTCGAACAGGGCCTTGAAATTGCCCTCGCCGAAGCCCTCATTTCCCTTGCGCTGGATGATTTCGAAGAAGATCGGGCCGATCATGTTCTCGGTGAAGATCTGGAGCAGCAGGCCGTCGCCGGTCTCGGGCGAGCCGTCGATCAGGATCCTGCGCTTGCGCATCTCGTCGATCGAGTGGCCGTGACCGGGGACCCGCTTGTCGATCATGTCGTAATAGGTTTCCGGGCTGTCCTGGAAGCGAATGCCGTTGGCGCGCAACTGATCGACGGTGGCGAAGATGTCGTCGGTGGCGAGGGCGAGGTGCTGGATTCCTTCGCCTTTATACTCCCTCAGGAATTCCTCGATCTGGCTGTGCTCGTCCTGGCTCTCGTTGAGCGGAATCCGGATCTTGTCGTCCGGCGCGGTCATCGCCTTGGAGAGGAGGGCGGTCCGCTGGCCCTCGATGTCGAAATAGCGGATCTGCCTGAAGTTGAAGATGGTTTCGTAGAATTGTGCCCAATGGTCCATCCTTCCGCGGTGGACATTGTGTGTAAGGTGATCGAGCGTGTGGAGTCCGGATTCCGCTGTGGCCTCCGCCGCTTCGGCGGGCGTGAAGTCGCGGTCGTAGATGGTCTCGGCACCGTAGCGGTCGACCAGATACAGATAGGAGCCGCCTATGCCCTCGATCGCGGGCAGCCCATATTCGCCCTCGACCCGGGTTGCGCCGCGCTCGACCGCCAGGGCCAGCGCCTGCCCGGCGTCCGCCACCCGGAAGGCCATGGCGCTCGCCGAGGGGCCATGGGCGCCGCGGAAGTCCTCGGCATGGCCGGTCGACTCCATGTTGAGCAGGAAGTTGATGTCGCCCTGAGAATAATGGCGGACCCGCTTCGCCTTGTGATCGCTTCGATGGGCAAAGCCGAGTCGGCGGAAGAGGTCGCCCAGCACCTCCGGATCGGGGCTGGTGAACTCGACGAACTCGAAGCCGTCGAGGCCGAGCGGATTATCGTGGGGCATCTTTTGACCTCCTGAGGCTGGCGGCTCTCTATCAAGCCCCCCGCCGGGCGGCAAATGCGCCTTGCGCCGGTCCCCCGCCAGCCATATCTCGCGGGCCATGTCCGCGACCCATTCCACCCGCATGCTCATCCTCGGCTCAGGCCCGGCCGGGCTTTCCGCCGCGATCTACGGCGCCCGCGCCGGCCTCGCCCCGATCGTCGTCCAGGGCATCCAGCCCGGAGGCCAGCTCACCACCACCACGGACGTCGAGAATTATCCCGGCTTCCGCGAGGTCGTCCAGGGCCCCTGGCTGATGGAGGAGATGCAGGCCCAGGCCGAGCATGTCGGGGCGCAGATGATGTGGGACCATATCGTCGAGGTCGACCTTACCCGCCGGCCGTTCCGCCTCGTCGGCGACGGCGGCACCGTCTATACGGGCGACGTCCTCGTCATCGCCACCGGCGCCCAGGCCAAATGGCTGAACCTTCCGAGCGAGGAGCATCTGAAGGGAAAGGGGGTCTCGGCCTGCGCGACCTGCGACGGCTTCTTCTACCGCGGCCGCAAGGTAGCCGTGATCGGCGGCGGCAACACCGCGGTCGAGGAAGCGCTCTACATGACCAATCACAGCCACGACGTCACCCTGATCCACCGCCGCGACAGCCTGCGCGCGGAGAAGATCCTCCAGGACCGGCTGTTCGCCAATCCTAAGATCAAGATACTCTGGAACAAGGCGGTCGACCGTTTCGCCGCCGGTGGCGAGCCGGAGGGCCTGGTCGGGCTGGACCTCCGCGACACGAAGACCGGCGAGACATCGCATGTCGAGGTCGAGGGCGGCTTCGTCGCCATCGGCCATTCGCCGGCGACCGAGCTGTTCAAGGGCAAGCTGACCCTGGACAAGGACGGCTATATCGAGGTCGAGCCCGGAAGCACCCGGACCAGCGTCGAGGGTGTCTTCGCCTGCGGCGACGTCATGGACAAGATATACCGCCAGGCCGTCACCGCCGCCGGGACGGGGTGCATGGCCGCTTTGGATTCGGAGCGTTTCCTGGCGGAAACCGAGTTCGAAGCGGCGGCGGCCAACGTTCACGAGGTCGCCTGAGCTTCGTCGCTCAGCAAAGCTGGGGCCCCGTGGGGTGAAGAACGGCGGCGTCTTTCGCCCGCCGGGATGCCAGCCTTCGCTGGCATGACGGTCAGAACCGTTCCAGCGCGTCCGTCACGGCCTTGAGCAAAGCGGCTTCGTCCCCCGGCCTCGAGAAGGTGTGCGAATCGCTGTCGATCCTCAGCGGGGCCGGATTGGCCTGGCGGAGGGTCTTGAAGGCGGGCGAGGCCCATTCCGCCTGGGCCGCTATGGCGGTGCCGTCGCCGCTGGCCAGGATGAGCTGGGCGGGCACCCGCGCCTTGCCGAGCGCGGCGGCGATTTCGCCGGCCAGGCTCGACGGCCCGCTCGCCACGATCTTTAGAAGTCCTTTCAGAACCTTGCGATAAGATATTGATCCAGAAAGCAAGCGTTTCCAGCCGTCGAGGCTGAGCAGCTGGTCCTTGTAGCGCGACTTGATCGCCGCCGCGGCCGGCTCTCCGGCCTCCACCTCGACGAACCAGGGATTGACGAGAATGTAGCCGTGCAACCCGGCCGCCCGGCCATGGAGCGCTAGGGTGGAGGCCCCGTCGCACAGGCCGAAGCCGATCAGGCGCTTCAGCTGCGGCTGCTCGCGCCGGAAGGCGGCCGCGGCGGCGGCGAGGTCGGGGCCGCTTTCTCTGAAGTCCGGATCCTTGCCCTCGCTGTCGCCGACTCCGCGCCGGTCGTAGCGCAAGCATGGCCAGCCCGCCCGCGCCAGCGCGAGGGCCAGCCGTTCGTACATCCGGTGCGAGCCGATCCGGGTCTGGGTGCCGCCGGTGACGAAGATCAGGCCGTTGGTCCCGCCGTTCGAATCGAGGCTGGCGCCCAGCGCGAGACCTTCGCAGTCGAAGCTCAGCAGGCGCCGCATGCGCGCACCCACTGCGAGATATCCAAGGCCATTGCTTCGGCGAGTTCACACGAATTCTGAGGTTCGGCGCGGCGCCAGAGTGGCGGACCTTCAAGCTTCAAATCGGCTTCGGCGCGGTCGGTGACGAGGCGGAGAGTGCGCACCGCCTTGCCTGCCGGAGGCTCCGCCGCGGCGAGGGGTTCGACCAGGGCCCGTGACGGCGAATAGCCGCCTCCGCCTTCGGTCATAAGCCCGGCGCGCGCCAGGTCGCGGGTCAGCGAGGCGCCGGTCGCCGGGGCGAAGCGCCAGCGCACCGGCGCCGCCTCGTCGAGCAGCGCGCCGCCGCGCAGGCTGACCGAAGCCGCCGCTCCGGCCGCCGTGAAAGCAGCCGCGGCGGCGTCGCTCCAGTCCCGCCACGAGATTTGCTCGAGCGCCCGCTCGCTCTCGCCCGTCCCCGGGAGGTCGGGCAGGAAGCAGGCATAGCCGTCCCCCGCCAATATCCCCATCACCGTCGCGAGCAGCGCCCGGGTCCGGTTCATCTCTTCGAAGAGCGGCGGCAGAAAGAGCAGGGCCGGACCGCTGCCGATCCGCATCATCCATTCGTCCCGGCCCGCTGCCCGGTAAGTGGAATAATGGAGACCGGCGCCGGTCACTGCAGCGATTTGGAACGGGCGAAGGTGAGCAAGGAGCCAAAGCTTTCAAGCATATCTGCGTCGACCTCATGATCCTCGATGAGGATTCCGAGCCTTTCCTCGAGCTCGGTAAGGAGGCCCGCGACGGCCATTGAATCGAATTCCGGAAGCGCCCCGAACAACGGGCTCGATTCGCCGAACGCCGCGACCTGGGCCTCGGGCAAGCCGAGAACGTCGCGAAGCACCGCCCGGAGGGTCGCGTCGACTTCCTGTTCGTCGTTCAAGGCGGCGGTCATATCAGGATCCCCTCGTGGCGCGCCGCGCCTAACGGCTTCGAGCTCGGCGGACAAGCGCGGATAGTCCGGCCCGGGCGGCGCCGAGCAGCCCGCGAGGGGAGGAGAGGTTGAACGCCTCGAGCCGCCACAGGTCCGTCCGCTCGCCCATCCAGTCGCGCTTGTAGCCGTCGTCGCCTGTGCCGTAATCGATGCGGGAGACCCGATCCTCGTCCAGCGCCGCCCGGAACATGGCCATGCTCAGGATCGTCCCGGGAGACAAGGATTTGGAATCCTCGCGATAGGCGAGCTTGTGAATCCAGGCGGTCCCGTTCTCGACCGTCCAGAGCTGAGCGGCGAGCGGGCGGCCGTCCTTGCGAGCCACCCCGAGCCGAAGACGTCCGGCCGCGCCTTCCTGTCCGGCCAGCGCCCGGAGAAAGGGTGGCGAGCCTTCCTCGGGTTTCCAGCTTGCGGCATAGACCTCCTCGTAGGCGGCCCAGCCGGCCGGGTCGAAATCCCGATATATCTCGATGTCGAGCTTCGCCGCCTTGGCCTTGCGCTTCGCGGTGTTGCGCAACTTGCCCGGCCGATTTGCCCAATAAGCGTCGAAATCCTGCCCCGCCGTGTCGATCCGCCAGGAGACGGTGGCGGGCCCGAGGAAGACCGCCCAGCCCGAGCGGCGGAAGGCGGCAGCAAGCGGCTTGGGATCTTCCATCGGGGCAATTTCGATATAGTTCAATCGTTTGTGCAGCGTCTTTGAGATCGCTTCACCGCCGTCGGAAGCGCCGACGAGCCCGAAGCGCAGGCTGTACCAGCAGCGCCAGGCCTCCGCCCGGCCGTGCCGCTCGGCCAGGAACAGCCAGGCCGCCCGGTCGCCGTCGCGAGCGCGCGCCGCGAGAAAACGCCCGGACGGGGGGCAATGCTCCGCCACCAGCCGGAACCAGTCGAGCCGCTCGAAGAGGCAAGGCGGTCGGTCGAGGGCGCCGGCGCAATCGGCCTCCACCGAATCGAGGCTATCGAACAGTTTCACCTCGAAGCCCAACGCGCTATCCCCCGGCTCAAAGCCCAGCTTCCCTGCTGTGGCGCAGTGAGGAGGCAAGGTGCAAGCCCCGGATCCCAATCCCAGTCCGCTCGATCATCTGGCTTCAATGGGCGATCCCGGCGCTCCGGCCCTTCTCACCAGGGAAGGCCTGCTCGATTATGCCGGTCTCGAGGCCGCTGTCGGGACTCTCGCGGCGGCTCTGAAGGCGCGGGGCTTCGGGACGGGCGACCGGGTGGCGAGCTGGCTTCCCAAGACCCGGATGACGAGCCTGCTGCCGCTCGCCTGCGCCCGCGCCGGGCTTGTCCATGTGCCGGTCAACCCGTTGCTGAAGCGCGCCCAGGTCGGCCATATCCTCGCCGACAGCGGCGCCAGGCTGCTGATCACCGGCAAGGCACGGCTGGGAACCTTGGGGGAGGGGGACCTGCCCGCCGTCTGCGCCTCGGCTGAAGAGGAGGAAGGCGCGGCCATGCTCGCCGGCGGCGACCGCCTGCCGCCATCCAGCGCCGATCCGGACGATCTCGCCGCCTTGCTCTACACGTCCGGTTCGACCGGCCGGCCCAAGGGCGTGATGCTGAGCCACTCCAATATGTGGCTGGGGGCGATCAGCGTCGCGCATTATCTCCGGCTGGAACCTCGGGACCGGGTGCTCGGAGTTCTCCCGCTCAGCTTCGACTACGGCCAGAACCAGCTCCTCTCGACCTGGGCGGCGGGTGCGTTCGTGGTTCCGATCGAATATCTCGCGGCCCGCGACGTCATCCGGGCCGTCGAAGCGCATGGCATCACCACGCTCGCCGGAGTCCCGCCTTTGTGGGTCCAGCTCGTCGAGGCGCAATGGCCGCCCGAGGCGGCCTTGTCGCTGCGCCGGCTTACCAACAGCGGCGGCCGGCTGCCGGTTTCGATCGTCCGCCGCCTTCGCGAATTGTACCCCGCCGCCGAGCTTTATCTGATGTACGGGCTCACCGAGGCCTTCCGCTCGACCTACCTTGAACCGGCCCTGCTCGACGAGCATCCGGATTCGATCGGCACCGCAATTCCCTTCGCCGAAGTCATGGCGTCAAAACCGGACGGCACGCTCTGCGCCGCCGGCGAGGACGGGGAGCTGGTCCATGCCGGTCCGCTGGTCGCGAAGGGCTATTGGAACGATCCGGAGCGCACCGCCCTGCGCTTCAAGCCGGCGCCGCCCGGATCCCGATATGGCGGGACCGCGGTCTGGTCGGGCGACCGGGTCAGGCGGGACGGGCAGGGGCTTCTCTATTTCGTCGGCCGCGAGGATTCGATGATCAAGACCAGCGGCAACAGGGTCAGCCCGACCGAGGTCGAGGAAGCCGCGGTGGCGAGCGGGGTCGTGACCGAGGCGGTGGCGCTGGGCGTGCCCGACGACCGGCTCGGCGAGGCGATCGCCCTTGTCGTTCGGGGAAGGGGGCGGGAGGCGGATTCGGAGCTGCGCGACTATCTTCGCCGCGAGTTACCGAATTTTATGCAGCCGGCGCATATCGTCTGGAGCGACGAGCTGCCGCGCTCTCCCAACGGCAAGCTCGACCGCGAAAAGATCAAGAGCGAGCTGATGATATGAGCAAGCCCATGGGGGCGATTCCCGCCGGTTTCGAAGCCGAGGATTCAATGCTTCTGATCGGCGGCCGCCGTGCCGACTCGCTCGTCGAGAAGGCGGGAGACACGCCTTTGTTCGTCTACGATCTTTCGCGGGTGACGGCCCAGGTTCGCCGCTTCCGTTCGGCCTGCCCTGGAGTTAATTTGCATTATGCGATCAAGGCAAATACTTACACGCCGTTGCTGAAACATCTTGCAAAGCTTGTCGACGGCCTCGATGTCGCTTCGGCCGGCGAAATGGCGGCGGCGTTGGATTCCGGAACGGATTCTCGGGAAATCTCGTTCGCCGGCCCCGGCAAGCGCGACGACGAGCTCGCCGCCGCGATCGAGGCCGGGGTTACGCTCAACCTCGAATCCGAAGGGGAAGCGGAGCGGGCGCTGGCGATCGGCCGTACTCAGGGGCGGACTCCGCGCCTCGCGATAAGGGTCAATCCCGATTTCGAGATCAAGGGCTCGGGCATGCGCATGGGCGGCGGGGCCAAGCCGTTCGGGGTCGATTCGGCCCGGGTTCCGGCCTTGATCCGGCATGTGGTCGAAAGTGGCGCAATGTGGCGGGGATTGCATATATTCGCAGGTTCCCAGGCCTTGTCCGCGCAATCCCTGATCGACGCGCAGCGGGCGACGGTCGCTCTCGCCGCCGAGCTGGCCGAGGCGGTCGGGATCGCTCCGCCGCTGGTCAATCTCGGCGGCGGCTTCGGCATCCCCTATTTCGCGACCGAGGCGCCGCTCGACGTCGAAGCGGTCGGCGCGGCTTTGGCCGAGACGTTGCGCGACAGGCCCGCTATCCTCGCGACAAGCGGCTTCGCGATCGAGCTCGGCCGCTGGCTGGTGGGGGAAGCCGGGGTCTATCTGACCCGGATCGTCGACCGCAAGCAGAGCCACGGCAAGACCTTCCTCGTCACCGACGGCGGAATGCACCACCAGCTCGCCGCCTCGGGCAATTTCGGCCAGGTGGTGCGCCGCAACTACCCGGTGGCGATCGCAAGCCGCTTCGGCGCTCCGCCGGAAGAGGAAGCGAGCATCGTCGGCTGCCTGTGCACTCCGCTCGACCGACTCGCCGACGACGTCATGATCCCGAGGGCCGAGGTCGGCGACCTGGCCGCGGTTTTCCTGGCCGGCGCCTACGGCCGTTCCGCCAGCCCCGCGGCCTTCCTGGGCCATCCGCCGGCGCGAGAGATGGCGGTCGGCTGAACCTGCCGGCCCCAAGAGATATCAACGACTTGGCCATTGGTGCCTGGCACCGGATTAACCCTCCCGTCCGGCCGGTCCCATAACGGGACGCGCCTCTAAAGGCGGTTGTTCCTAACGGTAATTTTACCTCTTCACGCCATAGCGGACCCAAATTTCGAGTCCCTGACGTCAGGGATGCCGACCGCGGCGACCAGAAGAGGATAAGTTCGATGCGTCCAAGCCCCAAGCTCGCTCTCGCCCTCAGCCTCGGCGCGCTCGCCCTCGCGGGCTGCGGCACCGCGGGCGCCAGGTCCGGCAACCGTCTTCCGTCGGCCAGCTTCGTCGGATCGGGCGACATCGAAGCGACCGAGAAATATGTGATCGGAGCGCTCGACCAGCTGAACGTCTTCGTCTGGCGCAATGCCGATCTCGGCGGCAAGGTCCAGGTCCGCCCCGACGGGATGATCACCACCCCGCTCATCCCGGACCTCCAGGCCGCGGGCAAGACCCCGAGCCAGCTCGCCGACGACATCCGCCTGGCGCTGACCAAATATGTCGACGACCCCCGGGTGACGGTGATGGTCGAAACCTTCCAGGGAAGCTTCAGCCAGCAGATCCGGATCGTAGGCGCGACCGAGAAGCCGGCCTCGCTCCCTTACCGGGCCAACATGACGTTGCTCGACGCGATGATCGCGGTCGGCGGCCTCTCCGAATATGCGGCCGGAAATCGCGCCCGGCTGATCCGCCACGACAAGGCGACCGGCATTCAGACCGAATATGACCTCAACATCGCCCGGCTGCTCAAGAAGGGTGATCCCAAGGCCAATGTCCGGCTCGAGCCGGGCGACGTCATCATCATCCCGGAGAGCATGTTCTAAATTCTCCGACCGCCGCCACTTTCGCACACGCACTCAAGGAACGACCGGCTCGATGGACGGACTCTACGAACAGATAAGGATCGCCATCCACCAGGTGTGGCGCCGCCGCTGGCTGGCCTTGGCCGTGGCGTGGGGCATCTGCGTCCTGGGCTGGCTCGCCGTCGCGCTGATCCCCAACACCTATGAATCCAGGTCGCGGGTCTTCGTCCAGATGCAGTCGATCCTGCCCAACCAGGTCGGGATCACCGTCCAGGAAAGGGAAGGGGATCTGAACCGGGTCAAGCAGACCCTGACCTCGAGCGAGAATCTCGCCAAGGTCGTTCGACGCACCGATCTGAACGGCCTCGTCGCAAGCGAGCGCGACCTCGCCGTTCAGGTGGCGGGGCTTCGCGAGTCGATCAAGGTCATCGCCCAGCCCGACAACATGTTCGAGATCAGCGCCACCGCCAGCATTTCCGGCTTCTCCAACCGACAGAATGCCAGGCTCTCCGCGGCGATCGTCCAGGGCCTTCTCGACATCTTCGTCGAGCAGAATCTCGCCGGCGACCGTGACGAGGCCAATCAGAGCCTCGCCTTCCTGGACCAGCAATTGAAGGGCCGCGAGGCGCAATTGCAGGAGGCCGAGCAGCGCCGGGTCGAGTTCGAGCAGCGCTATCTCGGCCTGCTTCCCGGCGAAGGCTCGGTCGCCGCCCGAATGGGTGCCGCCCGGACCGAGCTGGCCGGGATGGAGCAGCAGCTGATGCAGGCGCAAAGTTCGCTCGCGGCGCTTCGAAGCCAGCTCGGAGCCACGCCGTCCTCGATGGCCGTGGCCGGCGGCCAGAGCGGCGGCGGCGCCCGCGGCCAGGTCGCCGCACTCGAAGCCCAGCTCGCCCAGTCGGCGGCTCAGGGCTGGACCGACAGTCATCCCGACGTCGTCAGGCTTCGCAACCAGATCGCCCGCCTCAAGCCGATCGCCGCCCGAGAGCCGGAGGGCGCCGGAACCATGGCCAACCCGTCCTGGGTGTCCCTCCGGGCGATGGTCGCCGAGAAAGAGGGCCAGGCGAACGCCGCCGCGGCCCGAAAGGCGCAGCTCCAGTCCGATCTCGCTCAGCTCGGCACCCGCCAGGCCTCCGAGCCCGGAGTGGCCGCCGAGCAGGAGCGGCTCAATCGCGACTATGACGTGCTGAAGAAGCAATATGACAAATTGCTCGAGGACCGCGATCAGGTGCGCCTGAGGACCGACGTCCGAAGCCAGACCGACGCGGTCAAGTTCAAGGTGATCGACCCGCCGAGCCAGCCCAGCGTTCCGATGACTCCCAACCGGCCGCTTCTGCTGACCCTGATCCTGTTCGTCGGCCTCGGCGCCGGCGCCGGAGCGGCCTATGTGCTCGGCCAGATCCAGACCACTTTCCCGACCCAGGCACGGCTCGCCGACGCGACCGGGCTGCCGGTGCTCGGCTCGATCAGCGAAATACTCACCGACGAGGCGAGGGCGAGGCGCAGGCAGCGGCTCGTCTTGCTCGGCGGCGGGACGGGGGCTCTGGGCGCGGCCTGGGCTCTGCTGCTGGCGGTCGAATTCTGGCAGCGCAGCACGGTCGCGTGAGGGAGAGCGAGATGAACAAGCACAGCCCCCTCAGCCATAGAGGCTCGCTCCTCGAACGTGCGGCGGAGCTTTACGGTTTCGGTACGTCTCCCGCCATTTCACCCGCTCCATCGGCCACGGTGCCCCGGGGCGCTCCGGAGCCGGAGCCGCAGCCAGACTCCCAGCCGAAACCGGATCCGGTACCGGAGCAGAGGCCGATTGGGCGGACGTTCCTCCCGGCGGTTACCGAGATGAAAGCCGAAGTGGACCGTAAATCGCTCGGCGACCGCGGCTTCATCGTTCCGGACAGCCCGGCGGGGCCGCTCGCCGAGGAGTTCCGGATCGTCAAGCGCCAGCTCCTGCTCGGAATGGGCGCCGGCAGCCCGGTCAGCGCCGACAAGCGCCGCACCGTCCTGGTCTGCTCGGCCCAGCCCGACGAGGGCAAGACCTTCTGCGCGGTCAATCTGGCGCTGTCGCTGGCCGGCGAGCGCGACATGGAAGTGCTTCTCGTCGACGCCGATTTCCCGAAACCGGAAGTGCTCTCGATCCTCGGCCTCGAGGCGCGGGGCGCCGGCTTCGTCGACGCTCTCGCCGATCCGTCGCTCGATCCGGAGCGGCTGGTCATTCGAACCGATATTGGCGGTCTCTCGGTCATGCCGGCCGGGCGCTACGAGAATGACGTTCCCGAGCTGCTCGGCTCCGATCGCACCGCCAGGGTGCTGGCGCGGCTGACCGAAGGCCGGCCCAGGCGGATCCTGATCTTCGATTCCCCGCCCGCATTGATGGCCAGCGCCGCCGCCGCCTTGGCCGCCCATGTCGGGCAGCTGCTGCTGGTGGTGAGGGCGGACCAGACCAACGAGGCGGACCTGAAGGAGGCCGCCGGGCTTCTTTCCGGCTGCCCCCAGATCAGCCTCCTGCTCAACGGCGCGGGATTCGCCGCCACGGGCCGGAAATTCGGCTCTTATTATGGATACGGCCAATGAAACAGGCTTTTTTCCAAGAGCTTGCAATGCGTAGCTGGCTCGGAGTCGCAATCCTTGCGAGCGTCAGCCTGCTCTCCGGGGCGGCCGCGGTCCAAAGCGAGCCGCGAACCAGCATCCACCCCTATCTCGAGGTCCAGCAGGTCGCGACCATGGATTTCGACCGGGGCGAGGTGCTCACCTATACCGGAGTCGGCGGCGGCATCGACGCCTCCGTTTCGACCCGGCGGGTGCAGGCCACGATCAGCGCCAATTACCAGCACAGGATCAGCTGGGACGACCGGATGAGCGACAATGACGTGGTCAGCGGCCTCGCCGCCGTCCATGTCGACGCGGTCCCGGGTATCCTCGCCTTCGACGCCGGCGCCATGGCGGCGCGCACCCATGCCGACATAAGGCTTCCCGTGCCCGCGGCCCGGACGATCGACAGCGCCAATATCGCCGAAATCTACAGTGCCTATGCGGGACCCACTCTGACCACCCGCGCCGGCCCGGTCGCGGTCGGAGCCAGCTATCGCCTCGGCTATGTCAAGGTCGACGATCACAGCCTGGCCGGCACCGGCCTTCCGGCCGGAGCGCCGCGAGTCGACCGCTATTCGAGCAGCGTCGTCCACAATGCGACCGTGAGCCTGGGGATGGAGCCGGGGCGGCTGCCCTTCGGCTGGACCGTCGGCGCCGGCTATGTCCGCGAGGACATGAACCGGCTCGATTCCGACTTCGAGGCCAAATATGTCCGGGGCGACCTCGTCTACCCGGTCTCGCCGACCCTCGCCGTCACCGGCGGAGTCGGTTACGAGACCCTTCAGGGCTCGCAGCAGGATTTCCTTCGCGGCCCCGGCGGCGGCCTGCCTCTGCTCACTCCGGGCGGCAACCTCATCGCGGATCCGTCCAGGCCGCGCCTCCGGACGATCGACCAGGACGGGATCATGTGGGACGCCGGGATCATCTGGCGACCGACCCGCCGGACCGAGCTCCAGGCGCGCGGCGGCCGGCGCTACGGCGGCGAAAGCTTCACCGCCTCACTCGCCCACAAGATCAACAGCCGCTCGGCTCTGAATGCGAGCATCTATGACGGGGTGAGCAGCTTCGGACGGCTTTTAATAGCCGATCTCAATGGTTTGCCGACGAATTTTGAGGCTCCGTCGAATGGCGGCCTGACCGGCCCCGGCTGCGTCTTCGGAAATGATCCAGGCACCGGTGCCTGCTTCGGCGACGCCTTCCAGTCGATCAGCAACTTCAACTTCCGAAACCGCGGCGCCAACGTCCGATATTCGGCGGCGCGGGGACCCTGGACGATGGGCCTGGGCGCCGGCTACGCAAACCGCAAATATCCGGCGCCCGACAGCAGCCTCTTCGCCCTGAACGGGGTCACCGACCAGAGCTTTTCGCTCCAGGGCAATCTCGGCCGCCGGCTGACCCGCAGCTCGGGCTACGATCTCGACGCTTATGCCGCCTGGTTCGACAGCGGGATCACGGACACCGACTCCAGCTTCGGAGCGGGGCTTACGGGCCGCTATTACCGCAACGTGTTCCGCGACCGCCTCCAGGCCCAGGTCGCAGCGGGCCTCTACACCACCCAGGCAGGGGAATTCGACGCCAGCTACGGCTCGGTCCTGGTCGGCCTGCGCTACACTTTCTGAGGGACAGCACGCGATGTACACCGACCATTACGGCCTCGCCGAACGCCCCTTCCAGCTGACGCCCGACGCGCGTTACTGGTATGAGAGCCGGACCCACAAGAAGGCGATGGCCTATCTCGGTTACGGCCTCGCCCAGGGCGAAGGCTTCATCCTCGTCACCGGCGAGATCGGCGCCGGCAAGTCGACCCTGGTCGCTCATCTGATGGCGACGATAGACCGCGAGCGGCTCAATGCGATCAGCCTGGTTTCGACCCAGGTCGAAGGCGACGACATGCTTCGTCTCGCCGCTCAGGGCCTCGGGCTCGAGACCGGAGGAGTCGCCAAGGCTCAGCTGCTCGACCGGATCGAGCAGAGGCTTCGCGAGGAAGCGGGCCGTGGAAAGCGCACGCTCCTGGTCGTCGACGAGGCGCAGAACCTCCCCATCTCGGCTCTCGAAGAGCTTCGGATGCTTTCGAACTTCACCAGCCAGGGCCGTGCGCTCATTCAGATTTTCCTGCTCGGCCAGCCAGAGTTTCGGGATCGGGTCGCCGCGGAAGACGGCCTCGAGCAGCTTCGCCAGCGGGTCATCGCCTCTCATCATCTGGACGCGATGGATGCCAATGAGGTCGAGCCTTATTCAGTCCACCGTCTCGCCGTGGCCGGCTGGCAGGGGCGGCCGTCCTTCGAGCCGGAAGCCTTCGCTGCCCTCTACCGCCACACCGGCGGAGTCCCGCGCAAGCTCAACCAGCTCGCCACGCGACTGCTTCTCTATGCCGGGGTCGAGCGGCTCGAGACGATCGGCGGCGACGACGTCGAAGCCGTGGCCGCGGACATGGCGGCCGACCGGCCGGCCAGCGCTTCGAAGCGGGTCCTGCCGCTGCGTCCGTTCACGGCGGCTTCCGAGCCTGTGGCCGATGATTCGCTGGAGCGCCGGATCGCCGCGATTGAGGCGCGCCTCGACGAGCAGGAAGAGGCGGTTCGCCGGGTCTTGACCCTGCTCCTCGACTGGGTCGAGAACGAAAGCCGGCCGCGCCGAAGCAATGCCGCTTGAAGGCTTCAAATCCTCCCCGAGCGGAGCTTGGGGAGGATAGAGGATCTCACATGCTGAACGCCCTTTCCGTGGACGTCGAGGACTGGTTCCAGGTCGGAGCGTTCGAATCCGTCATCCGCCGCGACCAGTGGGACGGCCTGGAGCAGCGAGTCGAGCGCAACGGGGAGGCGGTGCTCGACCTGTTCGCCGAAGCCGGGGTCAAGGCGACCTTCTTCACTTTGGGCTGGGTCGCGACACGCTATCCGGCCCTCATCCGCCGTGCCGCCGCCGAGGGGCATGAGATCGCAAGCCACGGCTGGGACCATCGGCGAGTCTTCACCCTCGGCGAGGAGGGCTTTCGGGCCGATCTGCGCCGAGCCCATGCCGCCATATCGGAGGCCTCGGGAGTGGAGCCCAAGGGATACCGGGCGCCGAGCTTCTCGATCGACTCCCGGACTCCCTGGGCTCACCGGATCCTCGCCGAGCAAGGCTATTCCTATTCGTCGAGCGTCGCTCCGGTCGCTCACGACCATTATGGCTGGCGCGAGGCGCCGCGCTTCGCCCACCGGCCGATCGCCGGTTCGGGGCTGATCGAGCTTCCGGTGACCACCGTCGAGATCGCCGGACGGCGAATGGCGGCGGGCGGCGGCGGTTTCTTCCGGCTCCTGCCCTATCGATTCTCGAACTGGGCGATCGCCCGGGTGAACCGCGAGGAAAGGCGCCCCGCCGTTTTCTATTTCCACCCCTGGGAGATAGATCCGGGTCAGCCCCGGGTCTCCGGAGCGCCGCTCAAGTCCCGGCTCCGCCATTACAGCCGATTGTCGGCAATGCGGCCCAAGCTTCTGAAATTGTTCACCGCCCATTGCTGGGGCCGGACCGACCAGGTGGTCGAGCGCGAGCGGGAGAGATTGTCGTGACCCTGCATGCGCCGATCACGGCCGTCGCCGTGCGCTCCGCCGACCTGTCCGATGCCGCCGAACGCGCCCGGATCGACTCCTATGTCGCGGAGCATCCGGACTCGGTCTTCTTCCACCGCCCGCAATGGAGCCTCGCGGTCGAGCTCGGCTGCGGGCAGCGAAGCCACTATCTCGTCGCCGAGCGCCCCGGCGGCGGCCTCACCGGCTGCCTTCCGCTCACCGACGTCCGTTCGGCCCTGTTCGGCCGAGCTCTGGTCTCGACCGGCTTCGGAACCGGCGGCGGCGCCATTGCCGACGACGAAGCCGCCGCCGCTGCGCTTCTGCGCGCCGCCGCCGGCCTCGCCGACCGGGCCGGAACCACCCTCGAACTGCGCGGCGGACCGTTCCCGGACGATTTCGTCGTTCGCGACGACGTCTATGCCGGCTTCGCCATGGATCTGCCGGAGGGAGAGGCGGCGATCGTCAAGTCGATCAAGCGTCGCCACCGCGGCGTCCGCCGCGCCCGGGAGCTTGGGCTCGGAGTGCGAATCGGCACCGCTGCCCGGGACCGGACCGATTTCTTCCGGGTCTTCGGCGAATCGATGCGCAACCTCGGCTCGCCGGTCTTTCCGCGTCGCCTCTTCGATTCGATGCTCGACCTGTTCGGCGAGGATGCCGACATCGTCACCATCTCCGACGGAGCGAGCCCGGTGGCGAGCGTCCTCAATTTCTACTTCAAGAACATCGTCCACCCCTATTGGGGGGGAGGGACAATCGCGGCGCGCGACTGCTTCGCGAGCGAGCTCATGTATTTCGAGGCGATGTGCAACGCCTCGAGGCGGGGCTGCACCCGCTTCGACTTCGGCCGCTCCAAGCTCGGCACCGGCAATTACAGCTTCAAGATGAACTGGGGGATGGAGCCGGAGCCGCTGCGCTACGCGGTCCGCACTCCGCCGGGCGCCGCGGCGCGCGACATCAACCCGCTGAGCCCGAAAAACCGTCTCAAGGTCGAAACCTGGAAGAAGCTTCCGCTCTGGGTCTCCAACCGGCTCGGCCCGGTCCTGGCGAAGGGCCTCGGCTGATGGCCGAGATTCTGTTCCTCGCCCACCGCATCCCGTTCCCGCCCGACCGGGGTGACAAGATCCGCACTTTCCATGAGCTGAAGCATCTGGCCGGCCTCGGGACCGTCCATCTCGCCTGCTTCGCCGACGACGAGGCCGATGCCGCCAATCTCGCCGGCCTTCGAAAGGCGATCGGCCCCGCTCTGGGCGAGGTGCATGTCGAGGTTCGCCGGATCTCGAAGATCGCGGCCGGCGCTCGGGCGATCCTCAAGGGCAGACCGGTCTCGCTGACCCTGTTCGACAGCCCGGCGCTTCGCGGTTTCGTCGGACGGATTCTGGCCGACGGCCGGATCGACACCGTCTTCGCTTTCTCCGGGCAGATGGCGCAGTTCGTGCCCGAGGGCGTCCGCGCCCGTTTCGTGATGGATTTCGGCGACGTCGATTCGGCCAAGTTCGAAGCCTATGGCGCCGAAAGCGGGGCAATGGCCCTCATCCACCGCCGCGAGGGAAGCAAGCTGGCCGCCTTCGAGCGGTCGGTAGCCGCCCGGGCCGACGTCAGCCTGTTCGTCAGCGGCGCCGAGGCGGACCTGTTCAGAACGCGAAGCGGCCTCGAGGGCGCCGACATCCGGGCTCTGCAGAACGGGGTCGATCTCGATTATTACGATCCGGGCGCGGATTTCGAACGCCTCTCCCGTTTTTCCTCTCCAGCGAAAGCGGGAGAGGGGGATACTCCGCTGATCGTGTTTACCGGGCAGATGGATTACGCGCCCAATATCGACGCGGTCCGCTGGTTCGCGGGCGAGGTGATGCCGATGCTTCCCAAGGCGCGCTTCGCAATCGTCGGCCGGAAGCCGCCCGAGGCGGTGCGCCGGCTCGCCGGGCCGAGGATAATCGTCACCGGGGCGGTGGCGGACGTCCGCTCATGGCTGGCCGCGGCCGAAATCGTCGCGGCGCCGCTCAGGATCGCCCGCGGGATCCAGAACAAGGTGCTGGAGGCGATGGCGATGGCCCGGCCGGTGGTCGCCTCGCCGGCCGCCTTCGAAGGGATCGAGGCCGAGCCCGGCCGCCACCTGCTCGTCTCTTCCGGGGCCGAGGCCCAGGCCGAGGCGATTGCGGGCCTCCTGGCCGACCCGGCGCGCGCAGAGGCGATGGGCGAGGACGCCCGCCGCCGGATGGAGCAGGTCTATCGCTGGGAGGCGAGGCTTGCTCCGCTCGCCGGGATCGTCGGAGCAAAGCCGCGTCGGGCGGCGGCATGACGGCGGTCCTTCCGATCGTCCGGGCCGGCCCGCTCGCTTCGGCCTGGAGCCGCCACATTGTAGCGCTGGCCATGGCGACGGCGGCGATCCTGCTGCTGTTTGCGGGCGACGCGCTCGACATGGCGCGGATCTGGTGGACCAGCGCCACCTTCAATCATTGCATCCTGGTCCTGCCGATCATCGTCTGGCTGGTCTGGCAGCGCCTGCCGGACCTCAGGGCGCTGGCGCCGCGGGCCTGGGCGCCGGGGCTCGCTCTGGTCGGCGCCGGCGGAGCGGCGTGGCTCCTCGGCGAGGCGGGCAATGCCGCTCTTCTTCGTCATTTCGGGCTGGTGCTGATGCTCCAGGGCAGCGTCGTCGCCTGCCTCGGCAAGGCGGTTGCCCGGGGAATCGCATTCCCCATTTTCTACGCTTTCTTCCTTGTGCCGTTCGGCGAGGAGCTGGTCCCGCCGCTCCAGACCCTGACCGCGAAGATGAGCATGGCCCTGCTCGCCTTGGCCGGGGTGCCGGCGCATATCGAGGGCATCTTCATCTCGACCCCGAGCGGGCTGTTCCGGGTCGCAGAGGCCTGTTCGGGGGTAAGGTTCCTGGTCGCGATGGCGGCCCTGGGCGCGCTCGCCGCCAATCTGTGCTTCCGCGCCTGGCCCCGCCGGCTCGCCTTCGTCGCCTTCGCGCTCGCAGCCTCGGTGCTCGCCAACGGGCTGAGGGCATTCGGGACAATCTACATCGCCTACAGGACCGACAACCAGATCGCGGTCGGGATCGACCATCTCGTCTACGGCTGGATTTTCTTCGCCATCGTCATCGCACTGATCGTGGCCGCGAGCTGGCGCTTCTTCGACCGGGCGCCGGGCGAGCGCTGGTTCGACCCGGCCCGGCTTCAGGCCCCAGGCGCCGAGCCGGGCCGGCCGGCGGGCGCGGCGCAGATGGCCGCCTTCGCCATCGCTATCGCGGCGGTGGCGCCTTTCTGGTCCGGAGCCGTCGCCGCGGCCGGGACCCGCGCGGTTCCGGACGGTCCGCTTCCCGACGTCGCCGGCTGGACCCGGCTCCCCGCCGGACCGGAATGGCAGCCTCATTATACCGGCGCGGACCGGGTGCGGCTGGCCCGCTATCGCAACGAAGCCGGGCAGCAGGTCGATCTCGGGATCGTCGTCTTCGCCCGGCAGAGCGAAGGGCGCGAGCTGGTCGGTTACGGCCAGGGCGCCGCCGACGAGGACGGCGCCTGGTCGTGGACCGGCACAACCACCCCGCCGCCGGGCGGCAAGGCGGAGCTGATCGGGAGCCACGGCAAGGTGCGCGAGGTTGCGAGCTTCTACCGGGTCGGCGACGTCGTCACCGGCAGCAGTGCCCGGGTCAAGCTCGAGACGGTCAAGGTCCGGCTTCTCGGCGGGCCTCAGCGGGCGGTGGCCGTTCTGGTCGCCGCCGAAGCGCCGGCCGACGGCTTGAGCCCGCGCCCGGCGATCGACGCCTTCCTCGCGGACCTCGGCCCGGTCGCGCCGCTTGCCGACCGGGCTGCCGGGCTGGCAGGGGATTGAGCCATGTGCGGAATCGCCGGCCTTTTCCATGTGAGCAGCCCTAAGCCCGTCGACCCGAAGAGAGTAAGGGCGATGACGGACATTCTCGCCCATCGCGGGCCCGACGGAAGCGGGGTGTGGACCGCGCCGGGCGTCGGGCTCGGCCACCGGCGGCTCTCGATCATCGACCTCGCCACCGGCGACCAGCCGATGCGCTCGGCCGACGACAGGCTGGCGCTCAGCTATAATGGCGAGATTTACAATTTCCGCGAGGTGAGGGGGGATCTGGAAGGCTTCGGCCACGCTTTCCGGACGGAGAGCGACACCGAGGTGATCCTGGCGGCGTGGCGGCAATGGGGACCGGACTGCCTCTCCCGATTCAACGGAATGTTCGCCTTCGCGCTCTACGACGGGGATGAGGACTGCCTCTTCCTCGCCCGCGACCGCCTGGGAGTGAAGCCGCTCTACTGGGCGACCCTTCCCGACGAGGCCCTGGTCTTCGCCTCGGAGCTGAAGGGGCTGCTCGCCCACCCCTTGCTTCGGCGCTCACCCAGCCACCGGGCGGTCGACGATTATCTGGCTCTGGGCTACGTCCCGGACGATGTTTGCATGGTCGACGGCGTGAGCAAGCTCGCCGCCGGCCATTATCTGCTGGTCCGCCGCGGCAGGGCCGTGCCCGAGCCTGTCCAATATTGGGACGTCGACTTCTCCAATCCTTCGAGCGCTTCGGCCAGGGCGCTGGAGGAGGAGCTGGTCGAGCGGCTTCAGTCGGCGGTGCGCTCGCGGATGGTCGCCGACGTCCCGCTCGGCGCCTTCCTCTCCGGCGGGGTCGACAGCTCGGCGGTGGTCGCATTGATGGCGGAGGCGAGCCGATCGGCGGTCGAGACCTGCTCGATCGGCTTCGGCGAGGCCGACCATGACGAGACGAAATGGGCGAAGCTGGTCGCCTTACGCTTCGCCACCAATCACCGTAGCCGGATCGTCGCAGCCGACGATTTCGGCCTCATCGACACGCTCGCCGACGCCTTCGACGAGCCTTTCGCCGACGCCTCGGCCCTCGCCACCTACCGGGTCTCCGAGCTTGCGCGCGAGACCGTCAAGGTCGCCTTGTCGGGCGATGGCGCCGACGAAGCATTTGCCGGATATCGCCGCTACCGGATGTTCGCGGCAGAGGAGCGGGTGAGGGGTCTCCTGCCCGGCCCGGCGCGCGGCATGCTCGGAGCGATCGGCAATCTCTATCCCAAGCTCGACTGGGCCCCCCGCTTCCTTCGCGCCAAGACGACCCTTCAGGCGATCGGCCAGGATGGCGGCGAAGCCTATGCGGCGGGCGTGGGCGTGACCCCGCAGTCCGTAAGATCAAGCATTTACAGCGCAAGCTTCAGAGTACTTCTCGGCGGCTACCGGGCCGAGCGGCGTTATGTCGAGACGATGGCTGGAGCCCCCGCCCCGGACTCGCTCTCCCGGGCCCAATATGCCGATCTCAAGATCTGGCTTCCCGGCGACATCCTCACCAAGGTCGACCGGACCAGCATGGCCGTCGGCCTCGAGGCGCGCGAGCCGCTGCTCGACCATCGGCTGGTCGAGTTCGCCGCGCGCGTGCCGGCCGGGATGCGGCTTCGCGGTGGATCGGGCAAATGGCTGATGAAGCGGGCGCTCGGCCGCTATCTTCCGGACGAGGTGCTCCACCGGACCAAGATGGGCTTCGTCACTCCGGTCAGCGCCTGGTTCCGGGGGCCGCTTGCCGGCGAGGCCGCTTCAATCGCGCATAGCCCGGCTCTGGCCGAGCTTGGCTGGTTCGACAGCTCCGCCATCGCCCGGCTCGCCGCCGCCCACCGCTCCGGCCGGGCCGAGCATGGCCGGCTGCTCTGGCAATTGCTGATGCTCGACAAGTCGCTTCAGCGATTGTTCGGGTTCAGCGCGGGAGTGAGGAAGGCTGGGTAAGGCCCTAAGCTGTATCGATATTCACGAATGTCGGTGATCACAAATCCCCTCTCCCTGGCGGGGAGAGGGTAGGGAGAGGGGGCTCGGCGTCTGCGAGAAGTCTCGGCCGCCGAGCCCCCTCACCCCAACCCTCTCCCCCGGGGGAGAGGGGGAAGTCAGCAGCGAAGTTGAATGTCGATACAGCTTAATTCCTCCCCGATTTTCCTGGGGAGGATTTAGACCGATCAGGGGTAGAGCGCCTCGACGAAATACAGACCCTGTGGCGGGGCATTGAGGCCGAGCGCGGCCCGGTCCCGCGCCTCAAGCGCCCGCTTTAGGTCGGCCGCGCTCCATTTCCCCCGCCCGACCAGCTGCAGGCAGCCGACAATGGACCGCATTTGGTGGTGGAGGAAAGAGCGCGCCGCCGCCTCGATCAGGATGATTTCGCCCTCGCGCCTCACCTCGAGCCGGTCGAGACTCTTGACAGGGCTTTCGGACTGGCAATGGGCGGAGCGGAAGGTGGTGAAATCGTGGCACCCGACCAGCGCCTGCGCAGCCTCGTGCATGGCGACGGCGTCGAGGGGCACCGCCACCTGCCACGCTCGCCCCGACTCCAGCGCCAGCGGCGGCCGTCGGTTGACGATCCTGTAGAGATAGCGCCGGCCCACGCAGCTGAAGCGGGCGTGCCAGTCATCGGCGACCTCTTCCACCCCGAGGACCGCCATCGGAAGCGGGCGAAGCCGGGCGTTCAGGCCTTCGGCGAGCCGGAAAGGCGCGATCTGCCGCTCGATATCGACATGGGCCGCCATCGCCAAGGCATGGACCCCGGCATCGGTCCGCCCGGCTGCGTGGACGGTCGCCGACTCGCCGGTGATCGCCCCGGCCGCCTCCTCCAGCGACTGCTGGACCGACGGTCCGTGCGACTGGCGCTGCCAGCCCATGAACGGTCCACCGTCATATTCCACGATGAGCCGGAAGCGGGTCACCCGAGCCTGGTGCCGGGCGGAATTGGGAAGCCCCGAAGCAATTCGGCCCCGCTCATCGGAGCCCGGCCGGGGCGCTGGATCGACGTGGGCACGATCCCGCCCTCGCCGCAGGCGATGGTGAGCCATTCGTCCAGCACCGTTCCCGGCTCGCCCGCCACCTGGACGGGGTCGCCGGCGAGAAGCTTGAGCCGCTCCCCCGCAAATTCGAACCAGGCGCCGGGCACCGGGTTGAACGCCCTGATCCGGCGATCGACCACGAGCGCGTGGAGCGTGAAATCGAGGCGCGCCTCCTCCTTCCTGATCTTGGGGGCGTAGGTCGCCTGCGCCTCCGGCTGGGCCCTGGGTCCGATCCGGTGCCACTGGCCGAGCACCTCGATCATCCATTCGGCGCCGAGCCGGGCCAGCTCTTCGGTCAGCTCGCCCGTATTCTTGCGGCCGACGGGGGTTCCCATCACCGCCATCATCGGCCCGGTGTCGAGCCCTTCCTCCATCTTCATGATCGTCACCCCCGTCATCCGGTCGCCGGCGAGGATGGCGCGCTGGATCGGCGCCGCTCCGCGCCAGCGGGGGAGGATCGAGGCGTGTACGTTGAGGCAGCCGCGGCGCGGGGCGTCGAGAATCGGCCGGGGCAGGATCAGCCCGTAGGCGGCGACCACCGCCACATCGAGATCGAGGGCGGCGAAACCGGCCTGGGAGTCCGGGTCCTTGAGCGAGAGCGGGGTGCGGACCTCGATCCCGAGCGCTTCGGCGCGCTTCTGGACGGGGGAGGGGCGAAGCGCCTTGCCGCGCCCGGCGGGCCGCGGCGGCTGGGAATAGACGGCGGCGACGTCGTGCCCGGCCTCGACGAGGGCGTCGAGCGTCGGAACGGCGAATTCGGGAGTACCCATGAAAGCGATGCGCATGGGGGCGTCCTAGCCTCCCCATCGCAAGATGGGGAGGGGGACCATGGAGGGACGTACGGATTTGAAACGCCGCGCCTCTCCCTCTACCTACCCCCCATGGCTTCTCCCGAGATCGACGCTTTGACCCAGGCGCTGGCCCGACTTCCCGGGCTCGGGCCGCGCTCGGCGCGCCGGGCGGTGCTTCATCTGATGAAGAAGCGCGATACAGCTCTGGCCCCTCTTCTGAAGGCGCTGGAGCGGGTGAACGACAATCTCTCGGTCTGCTCCTCCTGCTTCAACGTCGACACCGTCGATCCCTGCGGCGTCTGCACCGATACCCGGCGCGACGACCGGCTGCTCTGCGTGGTCGAGGAGGTTTCCGACCTCTGGGCGCTCGACCGCTCCCGTCTCTTCCCCGGCCGGTTCCACGTCCTCGGCGGCCGGCTCTCGGCGCTGGAAGGGGTCCGGCCCGAGGATCTCAACATCGACACATTGCTCGGCCGGGTCTCCAAAGGCGGGATCGACGAAGTCGTCCTGGCGATGAACGCGACCCTCGAGGGCCAGACCACCGCCCATTATCTCGCCGAACGCCTGGAGGGTTTCCCGATCCGCCTGACCCAGCTCGCCCACGGTTTGCCCGTCGGCGGCGAGCTCGACTATCTCGACGAGGGAACCTTGGCCCAGGCGCTCCGGGCGAGGCGACCCGTTTCCTGATCCCGTAACGGCCCGGAAACATAGGGCTTTTTTTGTTGATTTTGGGCAACCAACATGGATCAGCTTCGTTCAGGATGCTCGTCGGGTTGTTCACGGTCCCCACGGCCGCCGAGTTTAAGACAAGAGAATATGATGCGCGCTCTGATCATCGAGCCACAGATTTTTACGTCCTTCATGATCGAGGACGCCCTAAGGGACGCCGGCTTCACGTCGATCGCTTTGGCGACGACGGAAGAGGAGGCGGTGGCCTGCGCCGAGGCCGATCCGCCGGATCTCGTCACCGCCGCGGTCGAGCTGGAGCGCGGCAGCGGAATCAACGCGGTCGAGAGGATCCGCTCGAAGCTCAGGGTGCCGGTATTGTTCATCACCCGGCATATCCGGCAGGTGAGGGCCCGCGACCCCAAGGCTGCGGTGGTCAAGAAACCCTTCGCCGCCGCCCATCTGCCGCCTGCCATCGCCGCGGTGACGGCGACCGGCTGACACCATCGTCTTTACCTATAGCTGACCACCTCATATTCAATTCCGTCGGGGTCGAGGAAGTAGAAGCGGCGGCCCGGCTCATAGTCGCCATGTGAGAAGGGGGTCAGGCCGGCGGCGATCACCCGCGCTTCGGTTTCATCCAGCGCGTCGACCTCCACTCCGATATGGTTGAGCGGGCGGCCCTTGGTGAAATCGTCCTCGGCATAGGTCCTGGCCGGGTCGGTGTAGAGCGCCACATAATGCTCGCCGGTGCCGACGTGGATCGTATTGCCGCCTTTCTGCGCCTGTCCCTGCCAGCGTATTTGCCAGCCGAACACCGATTCCATCAGCTTCGCGGCCCGCCGGGGATCGCTCACCGTCACGTTCACATGCTCTATCCTGGGCAATGCCATTCCTGTTCTCCTCGCTGTGAAGTTCCTTCGATTTGCGAGTCGTACGATCTCAAGCTAAGTTGAGGTCAAGCTTTCATTGCGAAGGTCTTTTCATGGCATCCTCGACCCTTCTCACCATCGGCGAGCTGGCCCGGCGGACCGGGCATTCGGTCTCTGCGATCCGCTTCTACGAGGCGCGCGGTCTGGTCAGCGCGATCCGGACCGGCGGCAACCAGCGCCGTTTCATGCGCTCCGACATAAGGCGCCTGTCCTTCGCATTGATCGCTCAGCGCTGCGGGCTCACTTTGGCGGAGATCGAAAGGGAGATGGCGATTCTTCCGAATGGCCGGGCGCCGAACAAGGCGGACTGGCAGTCGATCAGCGAGCGGCTGCGCTCGACCCTGGACGAACGGATCGCGATGCTCGAGCGGACCCGCGACCGGCTGGACGGCTGCATCGGCTGCGGCTGCCTGTCGCTGGAGAGTTGCGCTCTCTACAATCCGGGGGACCGAGCCGCCCGGGCGGGGCCGGGGCCGAGGTTCCTGCTCGGGGACCGGGCGTCGGATTTCGGCTGAACGGGATCTACGTCTTCCGGCTCAGCGCCCGCATCGCGTCGTCCAGCCCCTCCAGCGTCAGCGGATACATTCGCTCGTGAATCAGCTGGCGGATCATCTGGGTCGATTGGGTGTAGCCCCAATATTTTTCGGGCGTGGGGTTGAGCCAGACCGAGCCGGGATAGGTGTCGACGAAGCGCTTCATCCAGACCGCCCCCGATTCCTCGTTATAATGCTCGACCGAGCCGCCGGGATGGGAGACCTCGTAGGGGCTCATCGAGGCGTCGCCGACGAGAACGATCTTCCAGTCGTGGCCGAATTTGTGGAGCATTTCCCAGGTCGGGGTGCGCTCGGCGAAGCGGCGGCGATTGTCCTTCCACAGGCTCTCATAGGGGCAATTGTGGAAATAGAAGAATTCGAGATTCTTGAACTCCGAATGGGCGGCGGAGAACAATTCCTCGCAGACCCTGATATGGGGGTCCATCGATCCTCCGACGTCGAGCAAGAGCAGCAATTTCACCGCATTGTGCCGCTCGGGCCGCATCCGGATATCGAGCCACCCCTGGCGCGCGGTGCCGTCGATCGTCTCGTCGAGGTCGAGCTCGTCGGCGGCGCCTTCGCGGGCGAAGCGCCTCAGCCTGCGCAGAGCGACCTTGATGTTGCGGGTGCCGAGCTCGATTTGGTTGTCGAGGTTGCGGAACTGCCTCTTGTCCCAGACCTTGATCGCGCTGCGGTTGCGGCCGCCTTCCTGGCCGATCCTCACGCCTTCGGGATTATAGCCATAGGCGCCGAACGGGGAGGTGCCGGCGGTGCCGATCCACTTCGAGCCGCCCTGATGGCGTCCCTTCTGCTCCTCGAGCCGCGTCTTCAGAGCCTCCATAATCTCTTCCCAGGATCCCAGTGCCTGGATTTTCGCCATCTCCTCGGGGCTGAGATAGAGCTCGGCGACCTTCTTCAGCCATTCCTCGGGGATCGGCGCGGCCTCGGTCCCGTAATCGGCCTCCAGGCCCTTGAAGACCTTGCCGAACACCTGGTCGAAGCGGTCGAGCAGCCCCTCGTCCTTCACGAACGTGGCCCGGGCGAGATAATAGAATTCTTCCGGGCTGGTGCGGATGATGTCGGCATCCAGCGCCTCCAGAAGCACCAGATGCTCCTTCATCGAGGCAGGGATGCCCGCGGCTCGAAGCTCGTCGACGAAGGAGAAGAACATGACGTCACGGGCTGTACTGCGTTCAGCCCGTGACGTCACCCCAGCGAAGGCTGGGGGCCCGGCGGGTGAAAGGCGTCGCGTTCTTCACCCCCCGGGGCCCCAGCCTTCGCTGGGGCGACGGGTCCATAGTTAACGCCGTTTCAACATTTCCCCCTTAGCCCTCTTTCCCGAACCAATCGGGGGCACAGCGTGGCGACCAGGGCGAGCGAACAACCGGACGGCGATGCGATCAACATCGTCGCCCGCAATTGCGGTGCGCTGGCGATCGAGTGCAGCGACGTTTCGGGCTATGTCTCCGGAGTCTCCGAGCGGATTTCTTCCAACCTTCGGACCCTCGATTCGCTCGAGGAGGTGACCAGCCGGCTTCTGCTCGACCAGGCGCGGGTGGCGGAATCGACCGACGAGGCGCGGATCCTGGCCGAGCAGGCGCGCGAGCGTTTGTCGGAAGGGCGCGCCGCGATCGAGGACACGATCGGGATCTTCAGCGGCCTCACCGACCTCGTCGTCCGGCTCGGCGAGCGGATGAGCGGCTTCGCGGAAGCGATGAGCCGGGTCCAGAACGTCTCGTCGAGCATCGAGCGGATCGCCTACCGGACCAACATGCTGGCCCTGAACGCCACCATCGAGGCGGCGCGGGCGGGAGAAGCGGGGCGAAGCTTCGCAGTCGTCGCCGCCGAGGTGAAGAAACTCGCCCAGGAAACGCGAACCGCGACCAGCGAGATCACCGGAACCATCGCCTCGCTGACCCGCGAGGCCGAAGCGGTGACTAATGAGATCGAAACCGGGGTCGGCCGGAGCCGGGTCGCCCGCACCGGCTTCGCGACGATCACCGACACTGTGCGCCAGGTCTCGGAGATCGTCGCTCTGGTCGACCGCCAGACCGACGGCATCGCCCAGTCGACCAGCCACATCCAGCAAAGCGTCGACTCGGTCAAATGCGGCCTGTCGAGCTTCGCCGCCGACGCCCGCGACAATGGCGGGCAATTGCTCCAGGTCCATGGCCGGCTGACCAAACTCGAAACCCTGTCTAACGAGATGCTTGATCGGCTGGCGAGTTCCGGAGTCCGGATCGACGACACGCCCTTCATCGAATTCGCCCAGGTCGGGATGCGCGAGATTAGGGACGTGGTGGAGGCGGCCATCGTCGCCGGCGAGGCCTGCGAGGACGACGTCTTCGACACACGCTACACCGCCATGCCGGGCACAAATCCGGTCCAGTACGAGACTCGCTTCTGCGACCTCGCCGACCGCCGGGTGCGGCCGATCCTCGACCGGCTCATGGCCCGCGAACCCAGGCTGATCGCCTGCGCGGTCACCGACGTTAACGGCTATCTGCCCACCCACATCTCGGAGCGCTCGAAGCCGCAGAGCGACGACCCGGCCTGGAACGCCGAACATTGCCGAAACCGCCGCAACTTCCTCGACGACGTCACCCGCCGGGCGATCGAGAGCGACAAGGAGGCGATGCTCGCAACCTATTCGATGGACCTCGGCCAGGGCCGCTATCTTCCGGTCAAGAACGTCTTCGTCCCGCTCCACGTGAACGGCCGTCGCTGGGGCAATTTCGAGCTTGCCTATCGCGACGAGGCGATGCGGCTTTAGCCGTCTCGGGTCACTGGCCCAGGTCCCCCTATCCCCAGGGGGAAGAGGGCCGGGGTGAGGGGGTTCGGCGGCGGAAGGACGATCGCGGAAGCCGAACCCCCTCTCCCTACCCTCTCCCCGCCGGGGAGAGGGGATGAGGAAAGCTCAAACCTGGTGAAGGTCGATCCAGCCGAGCCAGTCAGGTCTCGCTTCCGGTCGCCCCGGGAAGCTCGACGGTGGCGTTGCCGTCGGGCTTAAGGCGCACCCTGGCCCGAATGCTCACCGGCCTGGTCTCGGAGAATAGCCCGCCGATCTGGGCCAGGCTCGGCAGCCGATCGTAGCTTTCGAGCACTTTCACTTCCGCGATGTCGTGGTGGAGGAGGAGAAATTTGCCGTCCGGCCGCCGAACGACCTCAAGCACTCCGCCGCCGTCGCTGTAGAGCATCAGAAGGGCCGATTCGTCGCCGGCGCCTCGGCCGGGCCGATCCTTGCCGGTCGCCTGGAGAACCGCCATCTTCTGGTCCCCCACCTGCAACATGGTCCGGCACCAGTCGTGCCCGATTCGGGCGGGAAGCGCCTTCTGATCCCCGCTCGCGGACTTGACGGCCGGTTCCCCGGCCGCATCGGCGGCGGCGAGCGTGACACCGTCGCCGCCGCCGTCGGCAACGACCGCCGCATCGGGCCGGTCGGTCGACGCGCATTCTCCGGCGGAAATCGGCGCCGCCGCGCGGGGCTGCGCATTGCCCTCGAAGCGAAGCCCGTCGAGCAAAGCGGTCATGACCGAGGCGACCTCGGCGGAGCGCGATTCCGGACCGGAGACTCGAAGCTTCAGCATCCAGCGGCCGGCCTTGATGAAGGCCGCCTTGGTATGATTGTCGCCGAGATAATGGTCATAGTCCGCGGTCACGGCCACCCCCGGCTTTCCGGCCGCGGACGCCACACCTGTGCCCAGCGAACGGATCGCCGGCGACCGCGGGCTTCGGATCGCCTGGTCGGTGGCGATCGCCTGGACGCCGCTATGCGAGAAGCTCGGATAATAAACGTAGAGCGTGGCGAGGATCTTCTGATCGGCGCTTCGATACCGGATCGCGTTGTCGAGACCCTCGCCCGGGCGGCTGAACTCCCGAGTATCGAAATATTCCGCGCCTGCGACGCGGCGCGGAACCGACAGCCGGGCCGGCTCGAAGCTCATCCGCTCGTCCGAGACTTTCCAGAAGGCGCCGGGCTGGGCCGGGTCCGCCGCCGCCGGCGAAGCCAGGCCGAGCAGCAAGGCCCCCAACAAGATTTTACCACGCATAAGCCACGCCCTTCCCACCAACGAAAAGAGCAGCTTAGGGCTGCGTGGCAACCCTCCGCAAGCCTGTATTGGGAATTCGGTTTCTGGGTTCGATCCGTCATGCCGGCGAAAGCCGGAATCCATGAACAAGGATTGTAAAATTCGACACCGGCGCTGTTCATGGGTCCCGGATCAAGTCCGGAATGACGATTCCGGTTGACGACCAGGCCCGCAGCCGATCTTCAGGTCCGCCGCGCGATGCTGTACCTTCAGCCGGCAAGCGAGGGGAGAGCCGACCGATGGAACCGGCAACGAAGATCGCGTGGTTCCTGCTCGCATCGGTGCATGTGTCGCCCGCGGCCGTGCTGTTTCGGCCAAGCCTCGTCCAGTCACTCTATGGCATCGCTCCCGACGGGCCGACGGGCCTGCTGCTGACTCACCGCGGCGCCACTTTCCTCGCTATCGTCGTCGCCGCGATCTGGGCCGCCTTCGACCCGTCCGTGCGGCGCCTGTGCACCGTCGCCGTCGCCATCGCCGTCATTTCCTACCTCATCCTCTACGTCCGCGCCGGCCTGCCGGAAGGACCGCTGCGCACCATCGCCGCCGTCGACGCCTTCGCGCTCGCCCCGCTCCTTTTCGTCACCTGGAGCGCCTGGCGGCCTCCGTCTTGAAATTCGCGCGGAGACGCAGAGACGCAGAGAGGCCGTGCGCGCGGCAACGCCGCGCTTCATCTGCCGGCCTCGTCGAATTAACCTTCGGTCCGTGAGAGACTCGAACCTCTCTGCGTCTCTGCGTCTCTGCGTGAACCAGTAAGCGCGTTCGCAACGCCTCCGGGGAGCCGGCTAGGCTCCCGGTCGCCGGCTCATGAACGCCAACCGCTCGAACAGCATCACGTCCTGCTCGTTCTTCAAGAGCGCCCCGTGCAGCGGCGGGATCGCCTTCGACGGATCGCGCGACTGAAGCACTTCGAGCGGCATGTCCTCGTGGAGAAGAAGCTTCAGCCAGTCGATCAGCTCGCTGGTCGAAGGCTTCTTCTTGAGCCCCGGCACCTCGCGGACCTGGTAAAATATGTCCATGGCCTTCGAGACCAGCATCTTCTGGATGCCCGGGAAATGGACGTCGATGATCGCCTGCATCGTCCCCCGGTCCGGGAATTTGATGTAATGGAAGAAGCAGCGGCGCAGAAATGCGTCGGGCAGCTCCTTCTCGTTGTTCGAGGTGATGACGACGATCGGTCGCTCGGCGGCCTTCACCGTCTCCTTGGTCTCGTAGACGTGGAACTCCATCCGATCGAGCTCCTGAAGGAGATCGTTGGGAAATTCGATGTCGGCCTTGTCGATCTCGTCGATGAGGAGGACCGGGAGCCTGGGCGAGGTGAACGCTTCCCACAATTTGCCGCGGCGAATGTAGTTGGAGATTTCGTGGACCCGGGGATCGCCGAGCTGGCCGTCGCGCAGGCGGGCCACGGCGTCATATTCGTAAAGGCCCTGATGCGCCTTGGTCGTCGACTTGACGTGCCATTCGATCAGCGGCGCATCGAGAGCGGCGGCGATCTCGTGGGCGAGGACGGTCTTGCCCGTGCCGGGCTCGCCCTTGACGAGAAGCGGGCGCCGAAGCGTGACCGCTGCGTTGACCGCGACCTTGAGGTCGTCGGTGGCGACATAGCTCTGAGTGCCCTGGAAGCGCATGGCGGCGGGATAGGGGAGGGGCCGAGGGAGGGCAAGACACGGTCGACGGCCCCGCTCAGCTCCCCGCTCGCGCCTGCTGCCTCGTTTCGAGAAGATCCCAAAGCCCGCGATGCTGGACCAGGATCTGCTGCGCCCCGAACAGCAAGGCGCGCTGGACCGGAGCCGAGGCGCCGTAATCGTCCGCCAGGCGAATGATCGAGTCCGGCTCGGCCGCGGGATAAGCGGGCGTGTCGACTCCGAAGCGCGAAGCGGCCGAGTCGAGGCAGGAACGGATCGCCGCCCAGTCGAGCACCAGGGCCATTGCGGCACCGAGCGCGCAGCCGCGGCGTTCGGACAGTGCGAGCGTCTCCATCGCGTGACGCTGGCCGAGCACGGCCGAGTCGGTGGCGGCGGCGCCCGGAGTGCTCGGCACCGGTCCGGCCGCGACCGCGAGGCGGGCGAGATAGGCGCGCTCGCCGGCGAAGGCATAGCCGGCGTCGGTCAGCCAGGCGCGGGCTTCGGGATCGATGACCCGGCCGGCGGCATGATCGATCAATCCGGGAAAGCGGCCGTGGAGGACGCACAAATAATGGATGAGGTCGGCGAGGTCGCGGCCGGCGTCCGGCGCGTTCGGCACCCGGGCGCTCGCCGCATGGGGATGGGCCGCGCTGCCATGCTCGGCGAGTCGCTCCAGCAGCAGCGCGCCCGTATTTGAGCCGCCGGCAGTCTCTACCGATGCTGAAGCCATCCGGCCCTCCCGAAGCGGTTCCCGAACCGCCCTAAAAGCCTGGCCTATATCAATGCCGTAAAAACCCGGTTTACGTCCCGTTAGGACGGCGGAAAGGCTGTTCCTCCCGAAAGGGGACATTCAGGCGGCGAGGGCCAGATCCGGCTCGGCCCGCGCGTCGGCCGGTTCCGCGGAGATCGGGCCGGCATCGGCTTGGTCCGCGGCCTGAGGGCGCGGGTTCGGAACCGCGAATCGGGTGAAGGCCACGAGCAGGCCGAGCCCGGCGTAAACGGCGAGCGCCATCCAGTGGGAAAAGAACAGCCCGACGGCGAAAGCTATCCTGAGAAGACCTGATTGAGGCCGAAATCCTCGCCCAGCGCCTCGCAGACCCCGAGGATGGTGTGGTCTCGGGCGAGAACCGAAGGCTGAATGATCTGCATCGCCGGCTCTTCGGCGTAGATGCATTGCCTTCAGCATGAGCCGTGCCGGATCGGAGAAACTCTGCCTTTACAAAGGGTTATGCGCTATCTGCTCAGCCCGCGCGGGACTTCGACCGCATCCTCTTCCCGAATGTCGGAAAAAGCCGCCTGGCCGCGAGCCGGCGCGGGCGGCACCGGCGGCGATAAGTTGCAGCCATTCCGGACCGATCGCCCCCTTCGCGCTTCTGGACGGCCCCGGGATTTGGTACGGCATCTCGATCGATCGGGTGCCCCCGCCGGCTGATTGGCTTCCTCCGGCGGGGGCGGGGGCCGGAGCGTGCGAGCCACCAGCCTCCGGCCCCCATCATCGATCCGATTCCGGATGCTCTTTACATCCACAATGGGGATGGAAAGGTCAATCGCCATCACGCTTCCGCCGCCCATCGAAGGATCGATGCGCGGCGGGGCGCCGGTCTTCAGCCGCCGAACGTGTAGGTCAATGCCAGACCGCCGGACAATTGGTCGCGCGAGCCGAAGCCGCGCACCACCGGCGAGTCCGACGCGTCGCCGACCAGCCGGTCATATTTGGCATAGCTGTAGAGACCGACGCGCTTCGAAAGCTGAGTGAGGAAGCCGGCGGTGGCGCCGACCGCCTGGATTCCGCCGCCGGGACGATAAGCGGCGAGGCCGGTTCGGAGCGATTCGGGCGCGGTCACTCCGAAATAGGCGCGGTGATAGCGGCCGTCCGACCAGGTCACCCGGGGCCCGATCGAGAACAGCCAGTCGTCCCCGTCGCGGGCGACGAAGTCGGCGCCGGCCTGGCCGGTCCAGCCGTCATGCCCGCCCAGGCCCTTGCGAAGCTCGGTTCGGATCCGGAACTTGGGGCTGAACGCATATTGGACGAACGCGCCCGCCTCGAAGGTGGAGGGGACCTTGTCGAGCGCAGCGCCGACGTCCTTGGCGGTCCGGCTGCCCTCGAAGTTCAGGGCCGGGCCGAATTCGAACCCGCCTTCCTTGAGCAGCGATGGGCCGAAGCTTTCGTCGGGCGCCTCGAAACCGAAGGGCGTCGAGCCTCGGGCGACCGCCACGTCGACCAGGGGGCGGAGGCTGTGGCCGTCGGCGCCGGGATAGCTGGGCACGAATTGAGCGCCGAGCCCGACCCTGATCCGCCTCGGCTCCTTCTTTTCCGCCCGGCCGTCGTCCTGGGCGGCGGCCGGAGAGTCCAGGCCGGCGAGGAGAAAGGGGAGGGCGGCCGCTGCGAGCATCGTTCTTTTCATGCGGCGTCCAACGGCCGCGGTCCGCGCTTGTTGCATCACCCCTGTGTCTCCTTCGCGAATCATGGCTTCTGCCGATACTATCTCTTTCGAACGACAGCTCGACATCTTTCGCTTTCCGGTCCTAATCCAGCCCGCTCCGGTAGAGAAGCGTCCGTGATGCGTTCCGGCCCCGGTGCCGATAAAAAGGCCGGCGCCGCGCCCGCGCCCGCGGCGACGGCGAAGAGGGCGTGGAGCGCCTTTCGAGCGGGATCGCGCATCGCCGCACTGATGCCGGTATTTCGGAGCTGCGATCAATCCGCCTTTCCTCAAGTAGGAAAGCTCCTATTGATTATCCGTCCCCCAAGGAACATATAAGAAACATAACCAGGGGGGATCGAGTCGTGACCGGCGAGAATGACGAGGGCGGCAAGCCCGGATCCAAGCGCGGGCGCCCCCGCGCGGAAGGGCCCACCGGCCCGGCGGGCGCCATCCTGCGAAGCCACGGCAAGGACGGCCCGCAGATGATCCGAAGCCGCGGCCACCGCTGGACCGAAGAGGCCGAGGAGCTCTTCCTCGACCGCCTCGCCGCCAGCAACAACGCGACCTGGGCGGCCGAGCAAGCCGGCTTCTCCAAGGTGGCGATCTACCGCCGCGCCCGCCGCGACCCGGTCTTCGCCGAGAAGATGGACGCCGCGAGGGCGCAATCGATCGGCCGGATCGACGAGGCGCTCGCTCGCCGGGCCGAGGATTTTCTCGAGGGCAACCCGCCCGATCCCGATTCCCCGATCGTCGACATGACGGTCCAGGACGCCATCGCCATCGTCAAGCTCTACCGGGCGCGCCGGAATCCGGAAGCCGGCGCCCGCCGCCCGGCCTGGCCCGCCCGGCCGCGCTCGCTCGAGGAGATGCGCGATTCAATCCTCAAGAAGCTGTCGGCGATCGCGAGGAAAAATGGCCTCCTCTGACCGCGCGCGCCACCGTCCGCTCTGGCTGCCGCGCGATACGAACCTGCTTCGCTTCTTCCTGAAGCTGAAGCCGGAGCAATGGCCCGAGGCGCTCGCCCGGCTCGGCCCGGAGGACATCGAGGCCATCGAGCGCGACTGGCCGACCTGGGCGCACGAAGGCCAGATCCCGGGGGAGGGCGACTGGGCGACCTGCGTCGTCATGGGCGGCCGAAGCTTCGGCAAGACCCGCGCCGGCTCGGAATGGATCGTGAGCCTGCTGAAGGGTCCCGACGGCACCAGCCCCCGCAACCCGCTGCGGATCGCTCTGGTCGGAGCCACCCTCGCCGAGGCCCGGAGCGTCATGGTCGAAGGCAAAAGCGGCTTGATGGAGGTCGCCGGTCCCTGGATCCGCGAATGGCGCCGCGGCCAGGGCCTCCTCAAATTCCGGACCGGCGCACAGGCCCAGCTCTTCTCCGGCCACACGCCCGAGATGCTCCGGGGCCCCGAGCATGATTACGCCTGGTGCGACGAGCTCGCCAAATGGGAGAAGCCCGGCGAGACCTGGGACATGCTCCAGCTCGGCCTTCGCCTCGGGACACGCCCCCGGGCCCTGGTCACCACCACCCCTCGCCCCGGCCCGCATCTGCGCCGGATCATGGCCGATCCCGATTGCCGGATCATCGGCGGCCCGAGCGACATGAACCCCCATAACAGCCCCGCCTGGACCAGCTCCATGCGCCGCCTCTACGCCGGCACCCGTCTCGAGCGCCAGGAGCTCGACGGCGAGCTCCTCACCGACAATCCCGGCGCTTTGTGGACGGAGGAATTGCTCGAAAGCTGCCGCCTGAACCCCTCTCCCCGGGGGGGAGAGGGACGACTCGCCGAAAGCGAGCGGGGTGAGGGGGCTCCCACGCCTCCGCCTTCCTCGACGAGCGTCGGGCCCCCTCTCTCCATCTCTCTCCCCGCCGGGGAGGGAGGGACCTTCCTCCGCCTCGTCATCGCCGTCGACCCACCCACCGGCGACGGCACCTGCGGCATAATCGCCTGCGCGAAGGATGCAGGCGGAAAGGCCCGCATCCTCGCCGACCATTCGGTCACCGCCCAGAGCCCCGAAGGCTGGTCCCGAGCCGTCGCCGACGCCGCGGCCCTATGGACCCACCTCCACCCCGACGCCCCTTTGCTGGTCGTCGCCGAATCCAACCAGGGCGGCCTCATGGTCCAGTCCGTCCTCCGCATCTCCGGCCCCGCCCTCAAGATAAAGCTGGTCCCCGCCATCCAGGGCAAATCCGACCGCGCCGCCCCGGTGGCGATGCTCTTCGAAGCGGGCCGCGCCGTCCTCCACGGCCGCTTCCCGGCGCTGGAGGCGCAGCTTTGCGGCATGATCGCCGGCGGGGATTATGAAGGCCCGGGATCGTCCCCCGATCGCGCTGACGCCATGGTCTGGGGGCTGACGGAACTCATGCTTCAGAAGGAGCGAGCGCCGCCGAGCATCAGGCGCCTCTAAACCCCTCTCCCTGCAGGGGAGAGGGACAGGTTCGCGAAGCGAACCAGGGTGAGGGCCTGTCGTAGGTGGAGGACGCCGACCATTCCCTCACCCTCCCGCGGCTGCGCCGCGGTTTCCCTCTCCCCTGCAGGGAGAGGGGGTTATCCCGCCCCGCCATTACCCGGCGAAACGCCCGATATCCCGCCGAAGC
Organism: Sphingomonadales bacterium; assembly: GCA_038257735.1. GTDB lineage: Bacteria > Pseudomonadota > Alphaproteobacteria > Sphingomonadales > Sphingomonadaceae > Allosphingosinicella. The sequence continues at coordinate 59,224 of JBBSIZ010000008.1, forward strand.
ACCGCGATCGCCGCCTCGCCGAAGCGTGCCTCGAACACCTGGTGCCGAACGATGAGCTCGAGCTTTTCCGCGGCGGCGGCGAGATCGGGCGCCGGCATGCGCAGCAATCGGGAAAGGGCGGCGGAATGCCGACCAAGGGCGCGATCGTAGAGCCGCTGGTTCGGGCAATGGACCAAGGCTTCCAATTCTTGATCGGCCTGGTTGAAGCAAGCGAGCGCCTCCTTCCACTTGCCGTCGTCCGGCCCCTTTCCGTCATTGCGAGCGTAGCGAAGCAATCCAGCCCCCGAAGCGGCGGAGGCATCGCACTGGATTGCCGCGTCGCCCCGCTCCTCGCAATGACGGGCAAGGGGCAGGGCCGGGATGGCGCAAGCCCCGGCTAGCAGAGCGCGGCGCGACAGCTTATGCTGGCCACCAGCCATCATGCGCCTCCTCTGAGGGGACGTTTGCGGGTTCGAAAGCCGAAGGCCGTCCTTCCAGATCCTCCTCTGCCTTGGCAGGGGAGGAAACCCGCCAAATCCTCGGCGACGGCGGGCGGAGGGGCATCCCTTCGACTGATTAAACGTTAAGCGGAAAACAGGGCGGGTCAATAGCCGACAAACAAAAAAGACCGCGCGGCCGTCCGGCGACCGGGCTGACCCCAATGACGGGCGTCCGCATCCCGGACGATCTGAACGCGAAGCTCGACGCCTGGATCGAGCGCCAGCCCGAGCCGAAGCCGTCGCGGTCGGAGGCGATCAGGCAGCTGTTGGAGAAGGCGCTGGAGGGGCGTTGATTCCGATTAGATGTATACTGTCACGGTTCACCAGAGGTGGGTCCTCAAAGCGCGGGTACGCCTCGCAGACAATCAGTCTGAGCCCTTGATAAGGTCTTTGTACATGTCGGTCAGCATCCAAAGACCTGCTTGGTCCATGCTTCCGCCGATCTGCTTAATCTCTTGACGGTGACACTTCCGAAACAGATAAACAGTGACAGTATACATTTATACCACCCCCTCATTGACTCTGGCGGCACGGAATAAATGTATACTGTCACTTTTTACCCGCCAGCTGGTGTAGAGCCGGACCTCGCCGGATTCCGCCTTCGCCAGAATGCGGCCCGGATTGCCCTCCCAGAGGAAAGCCGAGACAAGGACGTTGGTATCGAGAACGAGCCGAGGCGGCCTGGTCATCTGCCCTTTCGCACGCCCGAGCGCCGGGCCTCGCGGACGGCGCCCACCTCGCGCTGGATTTCGGCCAAGATAAACAGTGACAGTATACATTTATACCACCCCCTCATTGACTCTGGCGGCACGGAATAAATGTATACTGTCACTTTTTACCCGCTCGCGGCCATCGCGGGGCCTGTAGTTCGGGTCGCGGCGGACGGCATCCATTTCGTCCGGCGCCGGCACCTTCCAGACGTAGGTGTCGTCGCAATAATCGCCGCCGCCCGACCAGTCGTTGAGCTCATAATGCTCCCAGCGGTAGAGCTGGCCGCGGGTGCCGCAGCGGTGGATGGCGATCTCGGTTCGGCGGTCGTCGTAGGTCCGCTCGATCTCGGCGACGTCGGCCTTGTGCCGCGCCCCTTCGCTTAGAGGCCGTTTCGAAAGGGTTGAGTGGCCGGGGTTTGCGTGATTCCAGCAGGTTGTCGAGACCGAGCTGGGAGTTATCATGTGGACCCCGACCACCCGCGCGCAGCATAGCCGCGCGGGTTTACGATACCAGAGTGATTTGACGGATGGGGAATGGGCGGTGATCGCGCCGCATCTTCCGCCGGAGCGGGGCACCGGCCGGCCGCGGGCATGGCCGATGCGCGAGATCGTCAACGGGATTTTCTACGTGATGCGCGCCGGTTGCCCGTGGCGGCTGCTCCCGACCGACCTGCCTCCCTGGGGCACGGTCTATCGCTGGTTCGCCGAGTTGCGCGACACCGGGCGCTTCGAGGCGATCAATCATCTGCTCGTGATGGAAGACCGCTTGGCCGCCGGCCGGGAGGCGAGCCCGAGCGCCGCCATCATCGACAGCCAGAGCGTCAAGACCACGGAAAGTGGCGGCCCGCGCGGCTACGATGCGGGAAAGAAGATAAAGGGCAGGAAACGCCACGCGCTCGTCGATACCGACGGTCGGGGTCTCGTGCTCCAGCCCCATGAAGCGGGCATCCAGGACCGCGATGGCGCGGTGCCCTTGCTGCGCGCATCGCGGCCGTCCTTCCCATTCGTCGAGAAGCTTTTTGCCGACAGCGGCTACGCTGGCGACAAGGTCGCGAACGCCACATTGATCGCTGTCGAAATCGTCCGCCGCAAGCCCGATCAGCTCGGCTTCGCCGTCCAGCCCAAGCGATGGGTGGTCGAGCGGTTCTTCGCATGGAGCAACCGCAATCGGCGTCTTGCCAAAGATTTCGAAGCCTCGATCGCTTCCGCCAAAGCGTTCCTCTACGCCGCATCCATCATGCTCCTCATCCGAAGAATCGCAAGGTCAGCATGAGTTTCGAAACCGACTCTTAGGCAGATCCAGGGCTTACCGGTCATGCTCGCTCCTTCGCTGAAGGTAGAAGGTGGCTGTAGCGCTCGAGCCTCTCCGCCTCTCCGCGTCTCTGCGCCTCTGCGCGAACCCCGTAATGGCTGCCCTTCGTGGTCACTTTTAGTGACCTCCTTCGTACCTTCGTGATCTTTGTGCGAATTACAATAGCTGGGTCAGCCCAGGAAAGGTGGATGCCGGATCAAAGTCCGCATGACGGGGAAGGCAGGGGCCCCTTTGCGGCTTCGTGGCTTTGTGTGAAACCTCAACCGGCGGCGCGGCCGTCACGGGGGCGGCCCCGTGACGTCGGACGGGCTCGGCTTTGCCGACCCGCCGGCCGGACGGCGCGCTCTCTTCGCGCTGCTCCGGCGGCTGCGAGCAGCCGGCGTCGCTACGCTCGGGCGCTTGTCATTGGTCCAGGAACGACCGCATCTTCCGCGACCGGCTCGGATGCTTCAGCTTTCTCAGCGCCTTAGCCTCGATCTGCCGGATCCGCTCGCGGGTGACCGAGAATTGCTGCCCCACCTCCTCGAGAGTGTGATCGGTATTCATCCCGATCCCGAACCGCATCCTCAGCACCCGCTCCTCGCGCGGCGTCAGCGACGCAAGCACCCGGGTCACCGTCTCCTTCAGATTGGCCTGGATCGCGGCATCCACCGGGATCACCGCATTCTTGTCCTCGATGAAGTCGCCGAGGTGGCTGTCCTCCTCGTCGCCGATCGGGGTCTCGAGGCTGATCGGCTCCTTGGCGATCTTCATCACCTTGCGGACCTTTTCGAGCGGCATGGAGAGGCGCTCGGCCAGCTCTTCCGGGGTCGGCTCCCGGCCGATTTCGTGGAGAATCTGGCGGCTGGTCCGGACGAGCTTGTTGATCGTCTCGATCATGTGGACCGGGATCCGGATCGTCCGGGCCTGGTCGGCGATGGAGCGGGTGATCGCCTGGCGGATCCACCAGGTGGCGTAGGTAGAGAATTTATAGCCGCGACGATATTCGAATTTGTCCACGGCCTTCATCAGGCCGATATTGCCTTCCTGGATGAGGTCGAGGAACTGCAACCCGCGGTTCGTGTATTTCTTGGCGATCGAGATGACGAGGCGCAGATTGGCTTCGACCATCTCCTTCTTGGCGATCCGGGCCTCGCGCTCGCCTTTCTGGACCTGGTTCACGATCCGGCGGAACTCGGCGAGGCTCATGCCCGTGGAGGTTGCGATCTCGGCGATCTCGGCGCGGATACGCTCGATCGCGGACGCTTCCGCCTGGCAGAAGGCGGTCCATTTCTTGTCGGTGCCGCAGACCCGCTCGGCCCAGCCTTCGTCGAGCTCGTGGCCGAGATAGGAATCGAGGAAGGCCCGGCGCGGCACCTTGTGGCGCTCGGCCAGGCGGAGCATCTGGCCGGCCAGAGCGGTGAGGCGGCGATTGTAGCTGTAGAGCTGGTCGACCAGATATTCGATCTTGGCGCCGTGGAACTGGACGCTCTCGACCTCGGCGGTGAGCTGTTCGGAGAGAAGCTGATATTTCTTCTCCTCGTTCTTCGGGAATTCGAGGCCGGCGCCCATCGCGTCCATGCGCGAATGTTGGACCTTCGAGAATTTCTTGTAGAGATCGGTGATCTTGGCGAATCGCTCGAGCGCGAGCGGCTTCAGCGTCTCCTCCATCTGGGCGAGCGAGAGGGTGTTGTCCTCATCCTCCTCCTCGAACTGGGGGCGGGCGCGGCGCTCGACCAGGCCGTCCTCCTCGTCCTCCTCCTCGTCGGCGGGGGCCGAGACGACCTCCTCCTCCTCCTTGAAGCTGGGGCCGGCGGTCTTCTCGCTTATCTCGTCCTGGCCGCTATCCTCGGCGCTCGCCACCTGCTCAGGGGTCGGGCCCTTGGAGAGCATGGCGTCGAGATCGAGTATCTCGCGAAGCTGCATCTCGCCCGCATTGAGGGCGTTGGACCAGTGGATGATGGCGGTGAAGGTGATCGGGCTTTCGCAAAGGCCCCAGATCATCGTGTCGCGGCCGGCCTCGATCCGCTTGGCGATCGCGATCTCGCCCTCGCGGCTGAGCAATTCCACCGCGCCCATCTCGCGAAGATACATCCGGACGGGATCGTCGGTGCGGTCGACCGTCTCCTTCTTCTTCTCGACGATGAAGCGTTCGCCGTCCGATCCGTCGCTTTCCTCGGCGCCGGAATCGGCCTCGGGCTCCTCGGCCTTGTCGTTGTCCTCGTCCTCGTCCGCTTCCTCATTCTCGACGACGTTCACGCCCATTTCGTTAAGCGCGCTCATCACGTCCTCGATCTGGTCGGTGGACATCTGGTCCTGGGGAAGGGCTTCGTTGAGCTCGTCATAGGTGATGTAGCCGCGCTTCTTGGCGCGGGCGACAAGCTTCTTGAGCGAAGCCTCGTTGAGGTCGATCAGCGGCGCGTCGCCATTGTCCTGCTTATCGTCCGTCTCGGCCTGCGTGTTCGTCTTCGCCATCTAAACGCCTTATGTTCATTCGCTCGCGCCGCTCTCGACCAGCGCCGCAAGCTGTCTCTCCGCCTCGTCCCTCGCCGCTCTCAGCCTTTGCTGCTCCTGAAAGGCGGCTTCGTCGCCTTCCTCCTCGAGCCGGGCGGTCGCCGCGTCGAGCGCGGCATGAAGTCCCGGTTGGGCCGCCAATGTGTCGATGACCAGAACGAGATCGCGAGAAGCACGTTCCGGATCGGCATCACGGCGGTTGAAGGAGAAGGCCAGTCCGCGTTCCAGGCGCAGCCTCTCGGCGAGAGGGGCGACGCCAGCCTCGGCCAATATGGTATGAACCTGCTCTTGATCAAGCTCGCCGTGCGCCATGGCGCCTTCGAGCAGCGCATCGCGAAGCCGGGCGGCCATCTTGTCGGGGATCGGGAGCGCCGCAATCGCCTCGGCATGGGCGGCGACCAGCCTGGGGTATCGGAGCAGGCCGTGGAGGACGCACCGGGCCGTCTTCGGGCTGATCCCGGCGCTCGCCAGCGCTTTCGCCTCGTTCGAGACCGGACGTTGCGGGACGAACTTCCCGCCGCCTCGAGAGCCGCCCGGGCCGGAATGTCTCGGCTTCCAGGGCGGCCGCGGCGGCGGCGCGGTGAGCGTGTTGAACCGGCCCAGCAATTCGGTTCGATATTGCTCGCGGACATGCGGGTCCTGGATTGTCGAGACATGATCGCTCAGGCGGTGCCTGAGGCCGGCGCGCTGCTCGGGCGTGGCGAGGGGCTCGGCGTTCAGCTCATGGTTCCAGAGCCGGTCGACGAGCGATTCCGGAGCTTCCAGAAGAGCTTCCATGGCCTGTCGGCCCCCGGCGCGGATGAGATCGTCGGGGTCCTGACCGGCGGGCAGGGTGGCGAAGCCGAGCGAGCGGCCCGGGCCGACATGGGGAAGCGCCCGCATCAGGGCCCGTACCGAAGCTTTCTGCCCGGCCGAATCGCCATCGAAGCAGAAGGTGGGGGTAGGGGAGAGGCGCCAGAGCAGGCTGAGCTGGGTCTCCGTCACCGCCGTTCCCAAGGGCGCGACCGCTTCGCCAAGACCGGCCTGGTCGAGCGCGATGACGTCCATCTGCCCCTCGACGACGATCAGTCTTTTCGACTCGCGGCTGGCGGCCGCGGCCTTGTCGATGTTGAACAGGGTCCGGCCCTTGTCGAACAGGGGCGTGTCGGGAGAATTGAGATATTTGGGCTCGCCGGAGCCGAGGATCCGGGCGCTGAAGGCTATGACCCGCCCCCGCCGGTCGTGGATCGGAAACATCAGCCGCCCGCGGAATCGATCGTAAGGCTCTCGCTCCCCGTCCGGAACCGCGAGCAGGCCCGCCTCGACCAGGGCCTCGTTGCCGAACTCCTTCAACGCGGCTCTCAACTTGCCGCGCCCGTCCGGAGCGAAACCGAAGCCGAATCTGCGCCGGGTCGCTTCGGAAATCCCGCGTTTCTCGAGGTAGGACCGGGCCTCCGAACCCTCTAGTCCGCCGAGCTGCTCCTCGAACCAGCCCTGCGCCGCCGCCATGACGTCATAGAGGCCGATGGCCTTTTCCGCCCGTTCCTGGGCCCGGGGATCGGCGGCCGGCACCTCCATGCCCGCAGCGTCGGCGAGCTCCTTCACCGCGTCCATGAAGGGCAGCCCGCGGGCCTCGGTCAGCCAGCCGATCGCGTCGACATGGGCCGAGCAGCCGAAGCAATGGGCGAAGCCCTTCTCGTCATTGACATAGAAGCTCGGGGTCTTCTCCTTGTGGAAGGGACAACAGGCCTTCCATTCGCGCCCCGCCCGCTGAAGCTTGACCGTCCGCCCGACCAGCGTCGACAGAGTCGTCCGGGCGCGCAATTCATCGAGGAATTGGGGGCTGAGGGACATGCCCCAGCCTAAGCGGAAAGCCTTGCCTTCACCAGCGCGCTCGCCTTCGACATGTCCATCGTCCCGGCGTGCCGCTCCTTCATCGCTGCCATCACCCGGCCCATGTCCTTGACGGAGGTCGCGCCGGTCTCGGCGAAGACGGAGTCGATCGCGGCCTTGGCCTCCTCCTCGCTCATCTGTCGGGGAAGGAAGCCCTCGATGACTGCGATCTCGGCCGTCTCGGCGTCGGCCAACTCCTGGCGGCCGCCCTGCTCGTAGAGCGAGACCGATTCGCGGCGCTGCTTGACCATCTTCTGCAGGACCTCGATGATGACGGCGTCGTCGTCCGCGGGCTCGGAGGCGCCGCGAAGCTCGATGTCGCGATTCTTCAGCGAGGATTGGATGAGGCGGATCGTTGCGGTGCGCGCCTTGTCGCCGCTCTTCATTGCGGTGACCGAGGCGGCCTTGATGTCGTCGCGAATCATGTCGTTTCGGCCCAGGCGTTGGAAAGGCGGGAGGATAGAGGCTCCGGCGGCCTTTTAACAGATTGACGCTGCCGCCCGCCGTCTCTAGCCGTCGGGCCTTAGCGACATCGCCGTTTTCCACGAGGAGTGCCCGCCCATATGGCCGACGCCAAGCCTTTGCCCGCGCCCGACGGAGCGACGGGTATATTGGTCCTGGCCGACGGGACGATGGTGTGGGGCAGGGGCTTCGGAGCGGAGGGCTCCGCGGTCGGCGAAGTCTGCTTCAACACGGCGATGACCGGCTATCAGGAGGTAATGACCGACCACTCCTACGCCTCGCAGATCGTCACCTTCACCTTTCCGCATATCGGCAATGTCGGCGCCAATTACGAGGATGTGGAGGCCGACAATCCCTGGGCCCTGGGCTGCGTCGTCCGCCAGGACGTCACCGAGGCGGGCAATTTCCGGGCGGTGCAGACCTTCGACGCGTGGATGAAGGCGAACGGCCGGATCGGGCTTTCGGGAGTCGATACCAGGGCCCTTACCCGAAGCATCCGTGAGAAGGGGGCTCCGAACGGAGTGATCGCCCATGCGGCGGACGGCGAGTTCGACCTCGACGATTTGCTGGCCCGGGCGCGTGCCTGGCCGGGGCTGGAAGGGATGGACCTGGCGAAAGAGGTCAGCTGCAAGCAGATGTTCCACTGGCAGGGCGGGCTCTGGCGCCTGGGCAGGGGCTACGGCGAATCTCCCCTCCCCTTCAGGGGAGGGGCCGGGGGTGGGGAAGGTGAGAGACTCGATGACAGGCCCCACCCCAACCCCTCCCCTGAAGGGGAGGGGCTCGATCGCCCCCACGTCGTCGCCATCGACTACGGCTCCAAGCGCAACATCTTCCGCAACCTCGCCGACGCCGGCGCCCGGGTCACCGTCCTACCGGCCACCGCCACCTTCGACGAGGTGATGGCCCACAAGCCCGACGGCCTCTTCCTCTCCAACGGCCCCGGCGACCCCGCCGCGACCGGCGAATATGCGGTGCCGGTGATCCGGCAGCTCCTGGAGACGGGAAAGCCGCTCTTCGGGATCTGCCTGGGGCACCAGCTGCTCGGCCTCGCGGTAGGCGCAAAGACGGTGAAGATGCACCAGGGCCACCGGGGCGCCAACCACCCGGTCAAGCGCCTCGCCGACGGCCGGGTCGAGATCACCAGCATGAACCACGGCTTCGCGGTGGAGACGGAGAGCCTGCCGGACAATGCCGTAGCGACCCACATCTCGCTGTTCGACGGGAGTTTGGCGGGCCTGGAGCTGACGGATCGGCCGGCGTTCAGCGTTCAATATCATCCGGAGGCGAGTCCGGGCCCGCAAGATAGCCAATATCTGTTCGAGAAGTTTGTTGGCCAAGTGAGACAACAGGCATGAAGGTAGTCGCCGCAAATCTTGAATCAGGACCGGGCTTTGACACTGTCCGTGACATGAACCCGACCTACAAGCCGATGTCTGCGGCAGACCTGGCAGACAAACCAGCAAGGATGACCGCCAGACAAGCAAGCTTCTATCGAAACCTGATTGCAATCGCCTTAGCCTCGCAGTCCGACGAAATTCCAATCGTGTTCCAATTGGCTGGAAGGGGAGCGGTCTTTCTCGATCGAGGCTGCGTGAAGATGGCGGAACATGCGGGCTTCATTCGGCCGCTCACGGATGGCTCTGAAGGGTGCCTCGAATCCGTTCGCCTTAATTTCGACGTCTACGGAAAGGCGAGCGCAGGCTAATGTTCTCTCGGCCCGGCAGCCCTTTGATCTTCGGTATCGGTGGCGCCCTTACCCCCTCTCCCCGGCGGGGAGAGGGTTGGGGTGAGGGGGCTCGGAGTTGGAGGGTGATTTCCGGCGCCGCTCCCCCCCACCCAACCCTCCCCCCGCCGAGGGGGGGGCTATTCGGGGCGGTTGCGCGCGATCAGGAGTTCGTGGCGGATGGCTTCGAGAACTGCGTAGGTGTCTTCGAGCACGTCGTGATTCCAGAAGCGCAGGACCCGATAGCCGTAAGTGTCAATGATTTCGGTCCTCGCCGCGTCCCGCTCCGCATTGTGCTGCCCGCCGTCCAGCTCGACCGCCAGTCGCGCCGTTCTGCAGGCGAAGTCGGCGACGTAGCGGTCGAGCTGGAGTTGGCGGACGAACTTTTCGCCTTCGAGGCGGCGGGCCCGGAGATAGTACCAGAGGCGCTCTTCGGCCTCGGTTTGTTTGGCGCGAAGCTTGCGGGCTACCGGCGTCAGTCGCTTCCTTCCCACCTCAGTACCCCCTCCCCCAACCCTCTCCCCACCGGGGAGAGGGCTTTTGCGCGGCGCCGGCCTCCTGCCCCCTCTCCCCCGCGGGGAGAGGGTTGGGGTGAGGGGGCTCGGCGCCTCTCCAGAACGCATCGTATTCCGAAAAATTTTACAGCAAGAGTCAATTGAAACCAATGCCCCGCCGAACCGACATCACCTCCATCCTCATCATCGGCGCAGGCCCGATCGTCATCGGCCAGGCGGCGGAGTTCGATTATTCGGGGACTCAGGCGGCTAAGACCCTGAAGGCGGAAGGGTATCGGATCGTTCTGGTCAATTCGAACCCGGCGACGATCATGACCGATCCGGATCTGGCCGACGCCACCTATGTCGAGCCGATCACGCCCGAATTCGTGGCCAAGATCATCGACAAGGAGCGGCCGGACGCGGTGCTTCCGACCATGGGCGGGCAGACGGCGCTCAATACGGCTTTGGCCCTGTGGAAGGACGGGACTCTCGAGAAATACGGAGTCCGGATGATCGGGGCCGACGCCGAGGCGATCGAGAAGGCGGAGGACCGGCTCAAGTTCCGCGACGCAATGTCGAAGATCGGGCTCGAAAGCCCGCGCTCCGCCATCGCCCACAGCCTGGAGGAGGCGGTTCGGGCGCTCGACACGACCGGCCTTCCGGCGATCATCCGGCCGAGCTTCACTCTGGGCGGCACGGGCGGCGGTATCGCCTATAATCGCGAGGAATTCGTCGAGATCGTCACCGGCGGGCTCGACGCCTCGCCGACCACCGAAGTGCTGATCGAGGAATCGGTGCTGGGGTGGAAGGAATTTGAGATGGAGGTGGTTCGCGACAGGAACGACAACGCCATCATCGTCTGCGCGATCGAGAATGTCGATCCGATGGGGATCCATACGGGCGACTCGATCACCGTCGCTCCGACGCTGACGCTCACCGACAAGGAATATCAGATCATGCGCAACGCAAGCATCGCTTGCCTGCGCGAAATCGGAGTGGAAACAGGGGGTTCCAACGTCCAGTTCGCGGTGAATCCCGAGAATGGCCGGCTCGTCGTCATCGAGATGAACCCGCGCGTTTCGCGATCCTCCGCTCTGGCTTCCAAGGCGACCGGCTTTCCGATCGCCAAGGTCGCGGCCAAGCTCGCGGTCGGCTATACGCTGGACGAGATCCAGAACGACATCACCGGAGCGACCCCGGCCAGCTTCGAGCCGACCATCGACTATGTCGTCACCAAGATCCCGCGCTTCGCCTTCGAGAAGTTCAAGGGCTCCGATCCTATTCTGTCGACGGCGATGAAGTCGGTCGGCGAAGCGATGGCGATCGGCCGAAGCTTCCACGAAAGCCTCCAGAAGGCGCTTAGGAGCCTCGAGACCGGACTGATCGGCCTCGACGGGGTGCGGGAGCTTTACGGAGCGCCCAGGATCGAGATCGAGGCGGCCCTGGCCCGGCCGACCCCGGACCGGTTTCTCGTCGCCGCCCAGGCGCTTCGCGAGGGTTTCACAGTCGCCGAGATCCACGCCATCGCCAAATACGATCCCTGGTTCCTCGAGCGGCTGAAGGAGATCGTCGACGCCGAGGAGGGATTGTGCAGCGACGGCCTGCCGCGCGATGCCGCCGGAATGCGCCGGCTGAAGGCGATGGGCTTTTCCGACCGCCGACTCGCTGAGCTCGCGCTCAAGTCCGCCAACATTCGCGGCGGCGGGGTCAAGACCCGGGCCCGGAGTCACGGCCTTCTCCACGACATCACCCGGATGATGATCGGAGCCACCACCGAGGACGAGGTTCGGGCGCTTCGCCACAAGCTTGGGGTGAGGCCCGTCTTCAAGCGGATCGACACCTGCGCCGCCGAGTTCGAGGCGAAGACGCCCTATATGTATTCGACCTACGAGGCGCCGAGCTTCGGCGAGCCGGAATGCGAGAGCCAGCCTTCCGACCGGCGCAAGATCGTCATCCTCGGCGGCGGGCCCAACCGGATCGGGCAGGGGATCGAGTTCGATTATTGCTGCTGCCACGCCGCTTATGCGCTCGCGGAAGCCGGGTTCGAGACCATCATGATCAATTGCAACCCCGAGACCGTGTCGACCGATTACGACACGTCCGACCGGCTCTATTTCGAGCCGCTGACCGCGGAGGACGTGCTCGAGATCCTCCATGTCGAGAAATCCCGGGGCGAGCTGGTCGGGGTCATCGTCCAGTTCGGGGGCCAGACCCCGCTCAAGCTGGCCGCGGCCCTGGAGAAGGAGGGCATCCCGATCCTGGGCACCTCGCCCGACGCGATCGACCTCGCCGAGGATCGCGAGCGCTTCGCTTCGCTGGTCAACAAGCTCGGCCTCAGGCAGCCCGAGAACGGAATCGCCCGTTCTCGCGAGGAGGCGATCGCGGTTGCCGAGCGGATCGGCTATCCGGTCCTGACCCGGCCGAGCTACGTGCTCGGCGGACGGGCGATGGAGATCGTCGACGGGCCGGCCCAGCTCGAAGACTATATCGTCACCGCGGTCCAGGTGTCGGGCGACAGCCCCGTCCTTATCGACAAATATCTGCGCGACGCGATCGAGGTCGACGTCGACGCGATCTGCGACGGCAGGGACGTCGCAATCGCCGGAGTGATGCAGCATATCGAGGAAGCGGGGGTCCATTCCGGTGACAGCGCCTGCTCGCTTCCGCCCTACAGCCTCGATCCCGAAATCGTCGCCGAGATCGAGCGCCAAACCCGCTCGCTCGCGCTCGCGCTTGGAGTGCACGGCCTGATGAACGTCCAGTTCGCGGTGAAGGACGGAGATGTCTATCTGATCGAGGTCAATCCGCGCGCCAGCCGCACCGTCCCGTTCGTCGCCAAGACGCTCGGAACCCCGATCGCCAAGATCGCCGCCCGGGTGATGGCGGGGGAGCCGTTGATGAGCTTCCTTCCGCTTCGAACCCGGGTCGATCATATCGCCGTGAAGGAGGCCGTCTTCCCGTTCGCGCGCTTCCCCGGAATCGATCCCGTCCTGTCTCCGGAGATGAAGTCCACCGGCGAAGTCATGGGAATCGATAAGGATTTCGCCAAGGCTTTCCTTAAATCACAGCTCGGCGCCGGGCTCGATCTTCCGCTTTCGGGAACCTTGTTCGTGTCGGTCAAGGACAGCGACAAGAGCGCGATCACGGCGCCGGTGAGGGCGCTGTGCGAACTGGGCTTCAAGGTCGTCGCCACAGCCGGCACCGCATCCTGGCTGGGCGAGCAGGGCATCGAGGTGGAGCTGGTCAACAAGGTGGTCCAGGGGCGGCCCCATATCGTCGACCGAATCAAGGACGGCCGGGTCGACATCATCTTCAACACCACCGAAGGCTGGCAGAGCCATAAGGATTCCGCTTCCATCCGGGCGTCGGCGCTGATGGCCAAGGTTCCCTACTTCACCACGGCCGCATCCAGCGCGGCGGTGGTGAGGGCGATCGCGGTGCTCGGGGAGCACAGCCTTGAAGTGAAGTCGCTGCAGGACTATTATTCAGCCTTCCGAGCGTGATCCTGAACAATCGAACACGCAATCAGGGCGTCTTTCCACCCGAAGGCGCCCGAAAGAGAGTTTTTGACGAAAGGTGAGTGGCGATGGCGACGGTCGACAAGATGCCGATGCTGGGCGAGGGCTATGAGAAGCTCCAGACCGAGGTTCGGCACCTCAAGACGGTGGAACGCCCCTCGATAATCGAGGCGATCGAAGTGGCGCGCGGCCATGGCGACCTTTCCGAAAATGCCGAATATCACGCCGCCAAGGAGCGCCAGGGCCAGGTCGAGGCGCAGATCGCCGACATCGAGGACCGGCTGAGCCGGGCGATGGTGATCGACCCGACGACCCTGAGCGGTGACAAGGTCGTGTTCGGAGCCACCGTCCACCTGCTCGACGAGGACGAAAAGCCGGTCGTCTACCAGATCGTCGGCCAGACCGAGGCCGACGCCCGGATCGGCCGGATCTCCTACAATTCGCCGCTCGGCCGCGCACTGATCGGCCGGACCATCGGCGAGGAGGTGGAGGTCACGACCCCGTCCGGCGACCGTTATTATTCGATCGAGAAGGTCGAGTTCATCTAAGGACGGCGATGCGCCTACCCGACGATCTGCGCGCGGCGCCGGTCACCCTCGCCATCGCCGCACTGACCGCCGCCGCCTGGCTGATCGCCTGGCTCGGCGGATGGCAGGAGGCGGCGGCGATCGGCGGCGGCTTCATCCCGGCTCGGGTCGGCGGCCTGCCCGGCGACGATCTGCCGATAGCGGCGCTTCTGACCCCGCTCACCGCCACCCTGGTCCATTCGGGCTTCGCCCATCTGTTCCTCAACCTGATCATCCTGCTCTTCTGCGGCCGCTCGGTCGAGCGGGTGGTGGGAGGGCGGGGGATCGTCATCCTGTACCTGGTCGGCGCCTATGCCGCCGCCGCCGCGCAATATGCGATAGATCCAGCCGAGATGGTGCCGATGGTCGGAGCGAGCGGCGCCATCTCCGCGGTGCTCGGCGCCTTCGCCTTGCTCTTCGGGCGCAACAAGGTGAAGGTCGCCAGTCCCGGCCTCGCCTCGCTGCTCCACGCTCTGTGGCTCGCCGCCGCCTGGATCGGGCTGCAGCTTCTCATCGGCCTCACCTTCGAGACGACCGGCCTCAGGATCGCAATCGCAGCCCATATCGGCGGTTTCCTCGCCGGCCTCGCTCTGGCCAGGCCTCTGCTCCTGCTCAGGTGGCGTGGGGCCTAGCCCGTCGCTTTCCGCTCCGAGGCTGGGGCATAAGCGAAATTGCGGACGAAGGACGCCACCGCATCGGCCGGGATCGGCCGGCTGATTCCGTAGCCTTGTATCAGGTCGCAGCCCATGAAGTGAAGGCGCTCCAGGCAGGTTTCGTCTTCGACGCCCTCCGCGACGACCTCGAGACCCAGCTCGTGCGCCATGGCGATGGTGGAACGTACGAGGATCGCGTTGCGCGGGTCATCGGCAAGGTCTGCGATGAAGCTCTTGTCGATCTTGAGCTCGGTCGCAGGCAGAGTTTGCAGATAGGCGAGCGACGATTGTCCGGTGCCATAATCGTCGATCGACACGCCGACGCCGAGCCGGCGCCAGCGCTCGAGAGCCGCCACCGCTAACTCGGGCTCCGCCATCGCTGCCGATTCGGTGACTTCGAGGGTAACCGAGGCAGGGGGCAGACCGCTCGATCGAAGCCTTTCCTCGAGTCGAAGCATGAACATGGGATCGTGGAGCAGGGTCGCCGAGATGTTGACGGCGACCGAGAGCGGGAGCCCCGTCTCGCGCCAGGCGACCGCATCACGCAGCGCCTCGGCCATGACGTGCAGGGTGAGGTCTCCGGCTCGGCCCTGCTGCTCGACCAGCGGGATGAAGCTGTCCGGGGCCAGGTGACCGCGTTCGGGATGGTTCCAGCGGACCAGGGCTTCGACCCCGACAATTCGTCCGCTCGCAAGGTCGAGCTTGGGCTGGTAGGCGTTCCATAGCTGGCCCTGAGCCAAAGCAGCGTCCAGATCGGCCAGCAGGGCGAGCTTGAAATTGGCTTTTTCGGAGTCCCCGGCGGTGAACCTCTGCCAGCGGACCCCGCTCTCGGCTGCTATGCGGGCGGCAAACCCGGCATTGGCGCATAATTGCCTGGCCTCGGCGCCGGCCCCTCCGGCCGTTCCGAAGTGCAGGCGTATTTCGGCGGGATGGCCGCGGTCGCCAGGTGTCCGCACCAGGGCGTCTACACCGGCGAATCGATCTTCCATCTCTCTGTCGACCGGCTCGATCCAGGCTAGCGTTCCTTCGTCTATGCGATAGACTCGACCGCAGGGCGCGGAGAGCGCCAGCAGTTCGGCCGTACGCCGTACAAGTTGCGCCGCGCGGCCCGCTCCGACCGCCGAGGCAAGGGTCGCGAAATCTTCGATCCGAGCCACGACCAGAGTCAGCGCGGGCTCGCGGCCGCAGTCCGAATCGAGGGCCGTCAGGTTCGGCAAGCCGGTTTCCCAATCCGTGAGCGCCCGTTCCCGGTAACGCGCGAGCGCGAAGGCGGCGGCGCCGGTCAGCTGGGCTGCCACCAGCGCCCCGAGGGCCGGTGCGATCGGAAAATAGCCGACCATCGGGAGCGCCAGAAGCGCGGGCCAGGCCGAGATATAGAGCAGGATGATCGTGCCGGGCCGCGAGGTGGCCCGAAGCGCCAAGCCGCTCAGAATCAGTGCCAAGACCAGCGCCCAGCCGCCGCTCAACGGGCTGGGCGGGGCACCGGAGATCAGCGTTTCCGCGGCCATGGCCTGGATGACGACGCCGGGAAGAAGGCCGTGACCCGGAACGACGTAGCGATCGCCGAGCTCGACCGCTGTCGCGCCGATAATGATCCGCTTGCCCGCCAGTTCGTATTTCGGGATGCGACCGGAGAGCAGGTCGATCATGGAATGGCTCGGAACCGACTTAGGGTCGATCGAGCGATCGATGATGAAATACTCGCCGGCCCCTCCGGGACTTTCGGCGATCATCGAGGCCAAAGAGGGCCGCGGAGCATTGCCTATGTCGATGGCGTAAAGCATCGTTCTCAACTGTCCATCGGGTTCCGGGAGCACGTTCGCCGCAGCGATGAACGCGTGATCGGCCAGCTCCCGGATCGGCCGCGACTCGATCCAGGCGGAATCTTCGCCTCCGTCCAGCTGACGAAAGGCCGGGAGGATGACGCTGCCGCCGGCCCGCCGCAACGCCGCGGCGAGTGCGGCATCCTCCTTCGCATCCGAGCGGCTCGAGAAATCGACGTCGAAGGCCATGCTTCGCACGCCCGCCTCGCGCAGCCGGTCGACGGCGGCGGCATGGACGCTGCGGGGCCACGGCCATTGCTTGAACGCGGCGATGCTGCGTCCGTCTATCTCTACAATATGGATGTCGCCGCTCGCTTCTCGTTGGAACCAGCCGTCTCGCAGGTTCCTGGCCGTTTCATCGAACCCTGACCCGGCGCCGGTGACGAGAATCGCGATCCCTATGGCGGATGCGGCGGCGAGCGCCGCGGTCCGCCATGTCGGGCGCAGCCGCGCGAGCAGGCCCGGCAAGATCAGAACTTTCGCTGCATGCCGAGCCGCAGCCGATGGCGGTCGGAGCTGAAATAGGGAATCGAGCTCGAAGTTCTGCTGTAGGTGTAGGTGAGCGAGGGATGGATACCCAGGGCGAGGGGGCGCCGGGTCGACAGCCAGCCGCTCGCGTAGACCCGCCAGTCCGCCCGCGGATCGGGGTCTAGGAGTAGGAAGGGCGCGTCGAAGGCCGTTCGGCTGAGGCCCGCAATGACTCCTCCGCTGAAATCCTCGTTCAGGAAGGCGCTGAGCCCGCCATAGACCCCGGCGTCGAGGCTCGAAAACGAATCGTCGCCGAGCCATTCGCGGCGGGCATAGGCGCCGCCCGAGAAAGACAGGCTGGGGTTGAGCACGCTGTCATAGGTTACGTAGAGGCTCGCCTGGCTTCCGCCGAACGCATCGCCATAGCCGGAATCGAAGATGCGGGCGTCGACGGCCAATCGAAAATTGCTTTGGGGGCTCAGCGCACGGCGCCAGTTGCCGCGCAGCCCTACGCCCTCGAGCGCCTTCACCCCTCCATACCAACGCTCGAAGGCGATCAGCTGGAGCGATCCGGCGGGAGCGTCGCCGGCGCCGAATTCCAGGCCGGCGGCGACGAGCGCCGAGGCGTCATCCGAGCGCGGACCCTCATATTCCAGCGCATAGCCTTCGACGTCCACCGCCAGCGCCGCTTCCGCGGAAATGGGTAGCCTCACATTGGCCGCGGCCGACGCTCCGGCTCCGATTCCGGTTTTCTCGCGAAGATTGGGGTCGACCGGAACCGGCAGTGGACCGTCGCCGAAGTCGATCGGGACGGCGCGTAGGTCGGTGCCGTTGGTGACGTTGCTGTCCGCAGTCACGCTCAGATCGACCGAGACCCGGAAATCCGCGGCCCGGGATCCGGCCGGCCTTGGCGCGGCAGGAGGCGGGTCGGCGGCGGGGAGAACGACTTCCTCCCGAGCGCTCGGGGGATATTGCTCGCCCGGCTCCCCCGGGATCGTCACCGCGTCACCGTCGCCGCCGGCCGGCAGCGCAGGCCATTCGTAAATCACGACCTCGAGGCGCGGAGGGGCGGCTCCGGCAAGGCAGAGCCAGGCGACGCACAGCGGCGCCAGCATTTTCCGCTTGCCGATCATCGCCCCGTCCCGTGTCCCTCATTCCGGCAGCAAGCTGACACCGTTACCGGAATGAGGTTGACGAACGGTTAGTGTTAATTTCCGTCCGCTCAGATGCAGATGACGAGCAGGTTGATTAGCCGGCACGAAGGCGCAGCGGGTGGCACCGGCACCGGCACCGGCTCCGGCGCAGGGGGCGGAGGCGGCGGCAGGATCTCCGGCGTCGGAGCGGGCACCGGAGCTGGAGCTGGAGCTGGAGCTGGAGCTGGAGCCGGCGCTGGAACTGGAACTGGAGCAGGCGCGGGCGTCGGGGCAGGGGCCGGCGCTGGAACTGGAGCAGGCGCGGGCGTCGGGGCAGGGGCCGGCGCTGGAACTGGAGCCGGAGTAGGCGGGGGGGTTGGCGCAGGCGCAGGGGCCGGGGCCGGGGCCGGGGCAGGCGTGGGCGCAGGGGCTGGCACTGGAGCCGGAGCCGGAGCGGGAATCGGGGCTGGAGCCGGTGCGGGAGCTGGAACAGGCGCTGGAGCCGGAGCTGGAACAGGCGTCGGTACTGGAGCCGGGGCCGGAGCCGGAGCCGGAGCCGGCGGGGGCGTCAGTGGAGCTGGCAGCGTCTCCGGCGTCGGGGCCGGTTGCGCAGGAGCCGGAGCCGGAGCCGGCGCGGGCGGAGCCGCGGGTGGCGCGGGGCGAAGTTCGAGCAAGGCGGTGGTGAGCGGCGCGCTCGCCGCGGCGTCCGTCACGGCTCCAGGACCGGCGGGGACATCCGCGCCCGGGCCCGAGAGCGAGTCGGCGATCTCCACCGGCTTATAGTCGAGCTTGGGGCCGCAGCCGAGCGCGCCGTCTTGCGCGCAGGCGCGGGCGGCGTCCGAGGATTCCGTGCCGGCGGCCGCGGCCGCGGGCCGCATTTCGATCCGTCCGGGCAAAGCGGAGGCGACGCTCGCCGCCATCCCGGCGTTGATCATCCGGCGGACCGTTCCATCCGGAGTTCCGACCTCGACCCGGCCCTCCGTCACCGCGACCTCGGAGCCCTTGTCGTCAGCGGTGACGGTGAAGACTGTCCCTTTGACCAAGGCCACCAAATAGGGCGTCCTGACCCCGAAATGCGGAGTCGCCTTCTTTTCGATCCGGAAAGTGGCTCGGCCCCAATCCTGAAGCATCTGAACGTATCCGCGCTGCTCGGCGGCGGCGGGCAACCGAAGCCGGGTGCGCGCCGCGACGATCACATATTCCTGCCCGCGGACAAGCACCGCACGGCCGTTCGGGCCGGTGGTGACGACGTCTCCGGGCTGGAGGGCGATGCCGCGCACGGCCGCCGCGCTTCGGCCGACATGCTGCACCTGCACCGCACCGGCCGTTTCGGTCACCCGCCAAAGCGGGATCTGAGCGAAGGCCGCATGGCTCCAGACGATCAGAAGGACGACGAGGGCGCGCAGAAGCATTGGGAGGTCACCTTCGGCAAGCGGCCGCATGCGGCTCGGGCCCGCCTCCCTAGCGCCGGAAGCTTGAGGCTCACTGACCAAGCGTACCTAAAAGACCATTAACCGGCCGGGGCGTCTCCGGCGGGCAGGCGATCCCCGCGAAGGGTCCGGAGCAGACCCATTGCGAGCAGGACGGCGGCCGAAGCATAGGACAGCCACAGCCACAGCCGCGCCGTATCGGGGCCCCAGCCGGGCCAGAGCAAAGCCAAGGCCGAAATCGCCCAGAGGATCGCGATGATCCGGAGCCAGGGCTGGAAGTCGCGAACCCGGAAGGGGTGGACGAATCGGATCGGGGCGAAACTCAAGATGGCGAGGATCGCAACGACCAGGGCGCCGGCCGCGGCGCCGGGCTGGGCCACGAAGAGATAGAGGGCGACCACGTTCCACAAAGCCGGGAAGCCCCGGAAATAATTGTCCGGAGTCTTCATGTCGCGGCGGACGAAGACGTAGACGGAGGAGAGCAGGATCGCCGATGCAAGCGGCAAGGCCAATGCCTCCGGCACCAGCCCGGCCCGGCAGATGAAGATCGCCGGCACGAACACATAATTCAGATAGTCGACGATCAGGTCGAAGGCCTCGCCGTCGATCCGGGGCACATGCTCCTTGACCCGCGCCCACCGCGCCACGGTTCCGTCGACGCCGTCGACAGCCAAGGCGGCGAGGAGCCAGAGCAAGGCGAGCCGCCATTCGCTCCGGGCGATGGCCTCCAGCGCCAGCAAGGCGAGCACGACCCCGCTCGCGGTGAACAGATGGACCAGCCAGGCGGCGGCGATCCGCATCAGATCGCGTCGGGGCTGCAGGAATGAGACAAGGGACATCCTCGGTTGTTTCGGATCGAACCCGGCAGGATGGAGGACGTTCCAAATCCTCCCTGTCGCGCAGCGATGGGGAGGATTATTGCGCCTTCAGCTCCGGCTCGAGCAGCCGGTGGAGGTGGACGACGACATATTTCATCTCGGCGTCGTCGACCGTTCGCTGGGCGTTGCCGCGCCAGGCCTCGAGGGCGCTTGCATAATCGGGAAAAAGGCCGACGACATCGACCGATTCAAGGTCGAAATCGAGGCCCCGCGGGTCCTTGACCCGGCCTCCGAAGACGAGGTGCATCTTGCTCATAAAAGCTGTGAAGCGGCGCCGCCCCGGAAGCGGAAACTTCCGGGGCGTACGGCCTCAGTCCTCGCCGCCGCGGCCGGCCGCCGCGTCGGCCGCCGCTCCGGCCGAGCTCTTGACCGCGCCGACGGCGCGGTCGGTGAGCTTGTTGAGCTTGCTCTGCAGGCCGTCGCGGTTGAGGCCGAGCTCGTCGAGCTGGCCTTTTCCCGCTTCCTTCGCCGCATTGGCCGCTTCGCGGGCGCTGTCGTTGATCTTCCGTCCGACGGTCCCGAGCAATTCGTCCTCGCGGCCGGTACGCGGAAGCAGGGCGGCGACGATCGCTCCGAGGGCGAGCCCGCCGACGACCGCGGCGACGGGGTTGGAGTCGATGCTTTGGCTGGTCTTGCGGCCGGCCGTCTCATAGGCGCTTTCGGCCCGCTCACGGGCGCTCGCATAAGCGGCGGCGGTCTTTTCACGGGCGGATTCGAAAGCGTGGCGGGCGGCAGCCGAGCGGCCGGCGTCATCGCCGTCGGCACCGGCGCCGCTATTGTTTGCCGAGGCCGTGGCCGGCCGATCGTCGGTAATATCGGTCATACAGTCGCTCCTTCACTGGTCCTGGCGGCGATCGGGGCCGTCAGATCGTAATTTTCGTCACCTTCGTCCACTCGGACGGTGACCAGATCCTCGTCTTCGCCGCTGCCCGAGAACAGCCGGGATACGGCCGATCTGAGCGGCGCCCTGGCGAGAAAAATCGTGACCGCGGCGAGCGCCGCAGCCACCGGGACGGGCCGCGCCTTGACCGCCTCGACGGCGTCGTCGGCTATCTCCCCGCTCTTGTCCTTGACCCCGGCCCAGGCGTTGGAGGCGATCGTTCCGGGCTTCAGCCTCTGCTGAAGCTCGGCCGCGGTCGCGGCGAGCCGGCGCCGGGCACGCTCCGCTTCCTGCTTCGCCATGATCAGCTCGACTGCGCTCATGCGGGCGTCTCCCCGGCCTTCAGAGCCGACTGCTCCTCGGCATCGCCGCCGAGCGCACCGAGCTTTGCCGCCCCGTAGCGAACGAGGAGGAAGGCGATTGCGAGAACCGCCACGGTCACGATCAGCCCGCCCAGCGCAGGCCCGACATGGAGAGCAAGCTCCAGCGACAGGCCGATGAGGAGCACGCTCAAAGTAGCGTTGGCGAGCAAGGCAGCGACCACAAGCGCGATCGCTCCGTTGCGGGCTCGGCCGACCCGGCGGCGGGCGATGGCCTGGTAAAGCTTCGCCTCCGCCGCAGCGTAGCCGCGCGCATCGTCGGACAATTGCCCGAACAGTTCGCCGATCGAGCGTTCCCGAGGTCCTGCATTCGGATCCAAGGCTTTAGGCTCCCGTGCCGCCATGGTTGGTCCGGCGGCCGGTGTCGCCGTTCGAGCCCTGATTGTCCTCGGGCAAGCCGGCCTTGACCAGCCTCACCAGAGCGAAGCCGACCACGGCTGCGATTCCGATTGCGATTCCGGGGCTCTTGCGGACGGCCGAGCGGACATTGTCGTAAAGCTCGTCCACCTCCTTGCCGCGAAGGCTGTCGGCGAAGCCCGACACTCCGTCGGCGGCCTTGCGGGCATATTCGCCGTAATTGTTGCCGAGCCGCCCGTCGATCGAGTCCGCGGTGTCGGCGACGACCCGCGAAAGCTCCTCGAGCATGTCGGTGGCGCGGGTCTTGCCGGTGTCGGCGAACTCGCGGACCTTCCCTCCGGCCTGGTCGCGAAGATTGTAGATCTGGCCCTTGATCTGATCGCCGACCGGAGCGTTGGAGTCCGCGCTGCCGCTGCCTGTCGTCGCCGGGACGTCGCCGTGCGTGCCGTTCGTCGCTGTCATTTGAGTTCCTCCTGCCGAAGCGGCCGTGCCGCCTGTCCCGTCTCCGCCCGACGCGCCGACGAAGCCGGAGCTGGAGCCTCCGCCCGCCGTGCCGGCGCCTTTGGTTTCCATGGCGCCGTTGATGATGTGATCGGTGCCTTCGGGAAGCTCGTCGTCGCGAGGAGGCATAAGTCCTTACTCCGTACCTGGGTTGCTTTAAGTCGAGAACGGCGAGCAGTGGCTCACGTTCCGCCGACGGCGATGTAAAGTTGCTTCGCCTCGCGCCGCGCCGATTGGCCGCGCCTCGCTCAAGCCCCATATAGTTCAGGGCGAGGCCGTAACAATGGCCGCCACTTCCGGCGTCTACGCCCCCCGATACTCGACAGCGGAGAAAAATCCGATGAAGGGGTGGGCATCTTGCACTGCGTCCATCGGGCAAAATTTCACTTGTCGGCGCAAAAGGCTTGATTCCACGCAATTTTACTGATTCTGTTAATTGGTCATGCAGACGGTGGGGCGGAACACTTTCGAGACGATCAAGCGGGCGCTTCTTCCGGCGCTAGCGATCCTCATCATCGCCAATTTCCTGGGCTACGCGATCATGGGCGCCAACGGCATTCTGAGCTGGGGCGATTATCGCCGCCAGAAGGCCGAGCGGCTCGTCCAGCTCGCCGAATTGAACTCGGAGAAGACCCGCCTGGCCCACCGCTCCGCCTTGCTCGACCCACGCGGAGCGGACCCCGATTACGTCGAAGAGACGGTAAAGCGCGAGCTCGGCGTGGTCCGCCCCGACGAAGTCGTCATCCCGCTCGATTAGCCACGGGCGCGGTCTCGGCACAAGTTGCACGCACTCGCGTTTGCCGTCATAGAGCCGCCCTTCGAACAGCAGCAGGAACCTCGAGTGGCCAAGGCAGCATCGTCCAAGCGCGCCGACAAGGCGGATTCCTCCGCCCAGCCCCCCCCGTCCACCCCGGCCACCCCTAACCGAGAACGTCCGCCCGAGCCGAAGCGTCACGAGGCGAGCCGGGATGAGCTGATCGAATATTACCGCCAGATGCTCCTCATCCGCCGTTTCGAGGAGCGCGCCGGCCAGCTTTACGGCCTCGGCCTGATCGGCGGCTTCTGCCACCTCTATATCGGCCAGGAAGCGGTGGCGGTCGGGCTCCAGTCCGCCCTCGAGCCGGGCCGAGACAGCGTCATCACCGGTTATCGCGACCACGGCCATATGCTCGCCTACGGAATCGACCCGCGCCTGATCATGGCCGAGCTCACCGGCCGAGCCGCCGGCATTTCCAAGGGCAAGGGCGGCTCGATGCACATGTTCAGCGTCGAGCATAAATTCTACGGCGGCCACGGAATCGTCGGCGCCCAGGTCAGCCTCGGCACGGGCCTCGGCTTCGCCCACAAATATCGCGACGACGGCGGGGTCTGCCTCGCTTATTTCGGAGACGGGGCGGCCAATCAGGGCCAGGTCTACGAGAGCTTCAACATGGCCGAGCTGTGGAAGCTCCCGATCATCTTCGTGATCGAGAACAACCAATATGCGATGGGCACCAGCGTCAACCGCTCCTCGGCCGAGGATCAGCTCTACAAGCGCGGTGAAAGCTTCCGCATTCCCGGCCTTCAGATCGACGGCATGGACGTTCTCGCCGTGCGCGGCGCGGCGACGACCGCGCTCGAATGGGTCCGAGCCGGGAAGGGTCCGATCCTGCTCGAGCTGAAGACCTATCGCTATCGCGGCCACTCCATGTCCGATCCGGCCAAATACCGCTCGCGCGAGGAAGTGCAGGCGGTGCGCGAGAAGTCGGACCCGATCGAGGCGGTGAAGCGCGAACTCGCCGCGCTCGGAGTGACCGACGCCGATCTCAAGAAGACCGATGACGAGATCAAGCGGATCGTCGTCGAGGCCGCCGACTTCGCCGAGCAATCGCCCGAGCCGGATCCGTCCGAGCTATACACAGATATCCTGGTCGAGACCTACTGATGCCCGTTGAGCTGAAAATGCCCGCTTTGAGCCCCACCATGGAGGAGGGGACCTTGGCCAAATGGCTGGTCAAGGAGGGGGACGAGGTCAAATCCGGCGACATCCTCGCCGAGATCGAGACCGATAAGGCGACAATGGAGTTCGAGGCGGTCGACGAAGGCACGATCGCGAAGATCCTGGTCGCCGAGGGCACGGACGAGGTGAAGGTCGGAACGGTCATCGCCCTGATCGCCGCGGACGGCGAAGATGTCTCGGCGGCACCCGCTTCGAAACCGGCAGAGACGCCGCCGGTTGCAAAATCGAGCGACCAGCCAACCGAAGCGACGCCCGAGCCCAAGCCCGCGGAATCCGCCGCCCAGGCCCTGGCCGCCGCCGCCGACCGTAACCCGGAGCCGCCGGAAGTGCCCGAAGGCACCGAGACCGTCCGCCAGACCGTCCGCGAGGCGCTTCGCGACGCCATGGCCGAGGAGATGCGCTCGGACGACCGCGTCTTCGTGATGGGCGAGGAGGTCGCCGAATATCAGGGCGCCTACAAGGTCACCCAGGGCCTGCTCGACGAATTCGGGCCGAAGCGGGTCATCGACACCCCGATCACCGAATATGGCTTCGCCGGAGTCGGCACGGGCGCGGCGATGGGGGGCCTTAGGCCGATCATCGAGTTCATGACGTTCAACTTCGCCATGCAGGCCATCGATCACATCATCAATTCGGCGGCGAAGACCAATTATATGTCGGGCGGCCAGATGCGCTGCCCGATCGTCTTCCGCGGCCCCAACGGCGCCGCCTCGCGGGTCGGCGCCCAGCACAGCCAGAATTACGGGCCCTGGTACGCCGGCGTCCCGGGCCTGGTCGTCATCGCGCCTTATTCGGCGGCCGACGCCAAGGGGCTTCTCAAGGCCGCCATCCGCTCCGAGGATCCGATCGTCTTCCTCGAGAACGAATTGCTCTACGGCCAGAGCTTCGAGGTTCCGAAGCTCGACGATTACGTTCTTCCCATCGGCAAGGCCCGGATCGCCCGGGAAGGCAAGGACGTCACCTTGGTCAGCTATTCGATCGGGGTCGGAGTCGCGCTCGACGCGGCGTCCCGGCTCGCCGAGCAGGGAATCGAGGCCGAGGTGATCGACCTTCGGACGCTTCGCCCGCTCGACAAGGCGACAATTCTCGCTTCGCTCGCCAAGACCAACCGGATGGTCTGCGTCGAGGAAGGCTGGCCGGTCTGCTCGATCTCTGCCGAGATCATGGCGACGGCGATGGAGAAGGGGTTCGACGATCTCGACGCTCCGGTGCTCCGGGTCACCGACGAGGACGTGCCTTTGCCTTACGCGGCCAATCTCGAGAAGATGGCCCTGATCCGGGTCGAAAGCGTCGTCGAGGCCGCGAAGAAGGTGTGTTACCGGTGATCCGCCGTCGCCCCATAGAAGGCTGTGGCCCCCGGGGGTGAAAAGCTCGGTGCCCGTTCTCGCCGGGACCCCGGCCTGCGCCGGGGCGACGATATGGACCTAGACCCCGACCGCATTCTTGCTCTCACTTATGTCTCCACGCGCCGCCGCGCCGCGGTAGGCGCCTTGTGGAGGCTCGACTCGGCGCTCGGTGCCGCTTTGGCCGGGGGGCGCGAGCCGATGATCTCGCGGATCAAGCTCGCCTGGTGGCGCGAGGCGCTTGAGCGGCTCGACCGCGAGCCGGCGCCCGCGGAGCCCGTCCTTCAGGATCTGGAGGCACATGTCCTTCCGGCCGCGATCGACGGCGCCGGGCTTGCGGCGATGGAGGAAGGTTGGGCGATCCTCGCCAATCCCGAAGCGCTCACTCCCGATGAGCTGGCGATTTACGCGCGCGGCCGGGGCGCCCGCCTCTTCAGCCATACCGCGCATTTGCTCGGCGACCCCGATGCCGCGGTGGAGGAAGCCGGGGAGGCCTGGGCCCTTGTCGACCTGGCCCGCCACTGCGCGACCGCGGCCGATGCCGATATAGCCCTCGCCGCGGCGCGGGAGCGCCTGCTCCCTCGACGCTGGCCGTCCAGGCTTAGGCCGCTGGGAATGCTGGCGATCCTTGCCGCCCGGGACCTGGACCCCGCCCGCTTGCCCTGGGAAGCGCGCGGCGCTCCGGCGCGGATGTGGCGGATGGTTCGGCATAGAATTTCCGGATACTAAGCGTTTTTCACGGAAAGCTATCGACTCTTACCGCGATTCCCAGTGATATCGCTCTTCCGATCCTTGAGGGAGGAGAGACATGGTCCGTTACGTCGTGGGAGGCGCTTCGGCGCTGCTTCTGATCGCCGCTTTGTTCTTCATCTGGAAAAGCGGAGCCGAAGCAGAAGAAGTAGTTCCGCCACCGCCGCCGCCTCTTGAAGCCGCATCCTACCAGGCCGGGCCCGGCCCGAGGCTGTCCGAGCCGCCCGCCCAGCCCGAACGAAGCCGCGAGGCAAAGCGATTCGCCCGGGCCGACCGCGACCGCGACGGCAGGATCACCCTCGCCGAGCAGCTCCAGCCCCGCCGCAAGGCCTTCGCCAAGGTGGACCGCGACGGCAATGGCAGCCTCAGCTTCGAGGAATGGACCACCTCTACCGCCCAGAAATTCGCCAAGGCCGACAAGGACAGATCGGGCTGGCTCAGCGCGGCGGAGTATGAGGCGTCGAAGCCGAAGCCCAAAGCCAAGCCGAAATGCAAGTGCTGAGGCTCGGAGGGTGCGGCGGTAATCTAGCCTCCCTGCGGCGAAGCCGTGGGGAGGGGGACCATGCGCAGCATGGTGGAGGGGTAGATGGCTCGGACCGCTAGCTGGAACGACAGAAATGCTGCGATCCTCAGAGCGCGTGCGCTCAGGCGCGCGCCGACTCCGCCCGAATACCGGTTATGGCTACTCCTCCGGCAGCGACCCGATGGGCTCAAGTTTCGCAAACAGCACCCACTCGGGCCGTACACGCTCGACTTCTACTGTCCGGCCTTCAAACTCGTCGTTGAAGTCGATGGCGAAAGTCACGGAATGGGAGACAATCCAGCTCGCGACCGACGCCGCGATTCGTGGCTGAGCGAGCAGGGCCTTCGTGTACTTAGGTTCGATTCCGCGGACGTGATGAAGGACGTGGAGTCCGTGGTTACGGCGATACTGGCTGCGGTCCGGCGCTAGCTACCCCTCCACCAGGCTACGCCTGGTCCCCCTCCCCATCTCTTCGAGATGGGGAGGCAAGTCGGCAATCCACCCCTCCAACGCCGCCTTGGCGCGGTCGGTATAGGCCCGCTTCCGGTCCGCTTTCTTCGCCTTGCCCCCGACCGGCGGAAACAGGCCGAAATTGACATTCATCGGCTGGTAGGTGGCGGAGTCCGCCCCGCCGGTGATGTGGCCGAGGAGAGCGCCGAGCGCTGTCTCGGGCGGGGGAGGGGCGAGAGTATCGCCGGCGAGCTCCGCCGCGGCGAAGCGGCCGGCGAGGAGGCCGATGGCTGCGGATTCGACATAGCCTTCGCAGCCGGTGATCTGGCCGGCGAAACGTATGTGCGGCGCCGCCTTCAGGCGAAGGGTCTCGTCGAGAAGCCTGGGCGAGTTGATGAAGGTGTTTCGGTGAAGCCCGCCCAGCCGGGCGAACTCGGCTTTCTCGAGGCCCGGAATGGTCCGGAAGAGCCGCACCTGCTCGCTATGCTTCAGCTTGGTCTGGAAGCCGACCATGTTCCACAAGGTGCCGAGCGCATTGTCCTGCCGGAGCTGGACGACCGCCCACGGCCAGTGGCCGGTCTTCGGTTCGTCGAGCCCGACCGGCTTCATCGGCCCGAAGCGGAGCGTGTCCAGCCCCCGTTCGGCCATCACCTCGATCGGCATGCAGCCCTCGAAATAGGGCGTCTCCGTCTCCCACTGCTTGAACTCGGTCTTCTCGCCGTCGATCAGCCCCTGGTGAAAGTCGAGATACTGCGCCTTCGTCATCGGGCAGTTGATGTAATCCTTGCCCCCCTTGTCCCAGCGCGCCGCCATCCAGGCGATGTCCATGTCGATGGAATCGCGGTGAACGATCGGAGCGATCGCGTCGAAGAAGGCGAGGGCGTCCGAGCCGGTGACGGCGCCGATCGATTCCGCAAGCTTCATCGCCGTGAGTGGCCCGGTGGCGACGATGGTCTGGCCCGAGGCGGGAAGGGCGTCGACCCGCTCGCGCACGATTTCGATATTGGGATGGGCGCCGATCCGCTCCGTCACCGAAGCGGCGAAGCCTTCGCGATCGACAGCGAGCGCGGATCCCGCCGGCACCTTATGAGCGTCGGCCGCCGCCATGATCACCGATCCCAAAGCGCGCATCTCGGCGTGGATAAGCCCGACGGCATTATGCTCGGCATCGTCCGAGCGGAAGCTGTTCGAGCAGACCAGTTCGGCCAGCGAGTCGGTATGGTGCGCCGCGGTCGTCTCGCCCGAGCCGCGCATCTCCGAAAGGCGCACCTTCACGCCCGCTTCGGCGAGCTGCCAGGCTGCCTCGGATCCGGCGAGGCCACCGCCGATGATGTGAACTTGTCGAGTCATGAGGGCCGCTCTATCCGGCCGCCAAGGCAGAAGCGAGCGTTGCTAGCGCGTGCCGCTCCGATAGACCGAATCGAGCGATCGTCCCCGTTCCTGGACAAGATCGGCGAGCGCCGCCTTGTCGGTTCGCCCGCCGAGACTGGTCGATGCATCGAGGATCAGATCGGTCAGCCACAATCCGAAGCTCATGTCCCGGGCGGCTTCGTCGAGCAGGCTGTCGGCCCAGGCCAGGCCCGACGTCACCGGACAGGTTCCGAGGGGCGCCGTCGGGCGGAGCCGGAGCCCGACCGCGCCGATTGCTCCCTGGAGAGCGTCGAGGGCCGTCGCGGCATCGGCTTTCGGGACATAGATCACGCCCGCGTCGGCCCGCCGATACGAAGCCGGCGAGGCAAGACACTTCATCGCGAAGGTGGGAAGAGCTTCGTCCAGGGCCGCCGCCGCGGCGCTCAGGAACCATTGTGCGTCCGACGCGCGAAGGGCGAGGTAAAAGCGGCGGGTGTCAGCGGGCAACGGCCCCCCTTTCGCGCGGCTGATAAAACCGGGCGAGCGATAAAAATAGCAGCTGCGCGCCGGCGGTTCCGGTGGCGAGGGCGAGTCCGACCGGGCAAGCCAGGGACGCGCCGCGGCAGTCGCGAAGCGCTGAAAGGCCCGATCGGGGAGCCCCACCGCGTTCAGGCTTCGCTCGACCGCCGCAAGGCGGGTTTCCCGCCAGCTGTAACATCCCAGATAGACCATCTTACGGACATTGGCGGCGGGATGCTTGGCCGTCAGGGTCGCCGCCAAGGACGCCGCTTCGGCCAGTTCCGCGGACGTATCATGCGGAGGCATGGATCATGGTCTCCAGTCCGTTGGCCAGGATCGCCCGGGCCAGGCCGAGGCACAGCCTTTCCCCCTCTGTCGCCCGGCGCCTGTGCATCGCCTCGCTCAATGCCCGGTGGAGCAAGTGCCACGCGACCATGCTCGAAAATTCCCGGTCGTCGGGCGCGCGCCATTCACGCGCGCCCGCAAACGCGCGCAATGCCGTTAGTATCGGCAAAGCGTTGCGAAAGGCGGCGCGAAAATCCGACTTTTCCCGTTCAAGCTCGTCCGCCGAGCGTCTGACCCGAATCACCGCGATCAGCGACAAGGCCACGAAGCCGGCGGAGTCGAAGCCTAACGGCGCCCGGCACACGCTTTCGAAGTCGATCAACACGGGACTTGCGTCGACAATCAGCACGTTGTCGAGTTTGATGTCGCCATGGGCCAGCACCGTGCGCAGCCCGGATGGAAGCGTGCATCCCTCCAACAACCCGGCGGCGGCGGCCTCTCTGAGCAATTCGCGAAAGGCGTCGCTGACGTCGTCGAGCTGGTCGGGCCGGGGGCGCGGCATTTCGATGAGGCCGGAAGGGGGGGCGAAACCATCCGGCGGGACTATGTCCTGCAGCGCCAGGGCCTCGATCGCCAATTTCGAGATATGGCCGAGGCAGGTCGCAAGGTCCTTCAGGGCAACATGCTCGAGCGTATCGGCGCCGTCATGGTAAGGCAGCAGGCACAAACGAAGCTCGGGCAGCAACGCGACCGGCTTCAGCGTGAACGCGCTGTCGCCAAGCGCCGCATAGGCAAAGCATTCGCCGCACCGCGGGGCGCCGGGGTTCCCGCGCTTGGCGAGCACCCGGCCGCCTTCGAGCAGCTCGGCGACATAGAGTCGGTTGCGCCCGTTCTGCGGATGGAGGGACAGGCGCCGGCAGGCAATGCCGGCATGGCGTTCCACGATCCGGCTCACCTGACGTGCGCGCAGGCGCAACGGCCGCCGAAGCTCAGTCACTTGCGTGCCGGCTCCGGCGGCGCTGCGATGGCC
Organism: Sphingomonadales bacterium; assembly: GCA_038257735.1. Taxonomy (GTDB): domain Bacteria; phylum Pseudomonadota; class Alphaproteobacteria; order Sphingomonadales; family Sphingomonadaceae; genus Allosphingosinicella. The sequence continues at coordinate 89,608 of JBBSIZ010000008.1, forward strand.
GGGGCCTAACTGCAGGTGATGGTCGGGTGGCTCGAGAGGGTCGTCGTAATGGTGATCGTCGTCACAGTGGGCGTAATCGCCACATTAACGTCCTCGTCCGTCAGGCTGCGAACCTGAGCATTGAGGCCCTCGATGTCCGCGGCCGCGGTGCGGAGACCCTCCGAGGAAGTGGCGGCCCTGGCTGCGCCGGCGAAAGTCCGCAACAGGCCGTCGAGGGCCTCCTGCTCCCCACCGGCGAGCGTCTCCCTGAAATCCTGAAGCTTCTTCGCCAGGGATTGAGCTGCTTGAAGTTCTACTGCCACGTGCATTCTCCGATGATGAACTGGAACGTAATCGTAACGAATCCACCGTCGAAACGCAATAATTGCGAAGTAATCACCTAACTTTATGGGATCTTAGGATATTTCGCGAAGTTTACGATTCCGGGTCCTGATCCTCGATGCGCTCCGGCAGGGTTTCCGGTCCTGTTCCGTCATTCAGGCGGACCGCATCCGAAGCCGCTGCGGGCGGTGCCTCGCCCAGATCCCCGGCGACCATCTCCTCCGCTTCGTTCTCCGGCTCGTCATCCTCGTCGATCCGTGCGGCGGAGACGACATGCTCGTTTTCGGCGACGCGGAAGATGGTGACGCCCTGGGTGCTCCGGCCCGCGATCCTGATGTCTCCGACCGTGGTGCGGATCAGCTTGGCCTGGTCGGTGACGAGCATCAGCTGCTGGCCGTTGCTGGCCGGGAAGCTGGCGACGACGCAGCCGTTGCGGTCCGACGTCTCGATATTGGTGATGCCCTGGCCGCCGCGGCCGGCCTGCCGATATTCGAAAGCCGAGGTGCGCTTGCCGTAGCCATTCTCGGTGACGGTGAGGATGAACTCCTCCGCCGCCTCGAACTGCGCCATCCGCTCGGGCGGCAGAGTCGGTGCGTTCTCATTCTCTTTCCACGGCGCGGCCTTGAGATAGGCCTCGCGCTCCTCGAAGCTCGCCTCGAATCCCTTGAGGATCGAGAGCGAGATCACCTCGTCGCCGTCTCTCAGCCGAATGCCGCGCACTCCGGTTGCGGTGCGCGACTGGAATTCGCGGACCTCGGTCGCGGCGAAGCGGATCGCCTTGCCCTGCCTGGTCGCGAGCAAGGCGTCGTCCTCCTCGGTCAGAAGGGAAACTCCGATCAGCCGGTCGCCCCCTCTGGGATTGGCAGTCTCGCCTTCCTCGTCATTGCCGAAGCGCATCGCGATCTTGCCCGCCGTGGGCACGTTGGTGAACGCATCCATCGAGTTGCGGCGCACCGTGCCGTGCGCGGTGGCGAACAGGATGTGGAGCTTGCCCCATTCCGCTTCGTCCTCGGGAAGCGGAAGAACGGTCGAGATGGTCTCGCCCTCGCCCAAGGGCAGCAGATTGACCATCGGCCGGCCCCGCGCCTGGGGCGCGCCCTCGGGAAGGCGCCAGACCTTGAGACGGTAGACCTTGCCGGCGGTGGAAAAGAACAGGACCGGAGTGTGGGTCGAGGTCACGAACAGGTTGGTGATCGCGTCCTCGTCCTTGGTCGCCATTCCTGCCCGGCCCTTGCCGCCGCGGCGCTGGGCCCGGAAGGTGGCGAGCGGGGTGCGCTTGATGTAGCCGCCGAGGGTCACGGTCACGACCATGTCCTCGCGCTCGATCAGGTCCTCGTCCTCGATTCCGTCCCAGGCGGGGGCGATCTCGGTGGTTCTGGGGGTAGCGAACTGCTCGGCGATCTGATCGAACTCATCGCGCATCACCGCGTAGAGCTTGACCCGGTCGCCCAATATGTCGAGCAGCTCCCCGATCGAGACCGCGAGCGCCTTCAACTCGCCGGCGATCTCGTCGCGGCCGAGGCCGGTCAGCCGGTGGAGCCGAAGCTCGAGTATGGCCCGTACCTGGGCGTCGGACAGCCGATAGCTGTCGCCCTCGATCTCCTGCTCCACCGCTTCGACCAAAGCGATATATTGCGCGATCTCGGCGATCGGCCAGTCGCGGGCGATCAGCGCCGCCCGGGCTTCCGCCGGCGAGGCGGAGCCGCGGATGATCCGGACGACCTCGTCCAGATTGGTGACCGCGATGACGAGGCCGAGCAAAATGTGGGCCCGGTCCCGGGCCTTGGCGAGCTCGAACTTGGCGCGGCGGGTGATCACTTCCTCGCGGAACCGGACGAAGCTTTCGATGATCTCGCGAAGGTTGAGCGTCTCGGGCCGGCCGCCGCGGATCGCGAGCATGTTGGCTGGGAAGCTCGATTGGGCGGGGGTGTGCCGCCACAGCTGGTTGAGAACGACTTCGGGGGTGGCGTCGCGCTTCAGGTCGATGACGACACGGACGCCCTCGCGATTGGATTCGTCTCGGATGTCGGAGACGCCTTCGATTCTCTTGTCCTTGGCCGCTTCGGCGATCTTCTCGACCAGGCCGTTCTTGCCGACCTGGTAGGGGATCGAGGTCAGGACGATCGAAAAGCGGTCGCCGCGGCCCTCCTCGATCTTGTGGCGGGCGCGCATGATGATCGAGCCGCGGCCGGTATGATAGGCGCTCCGGGCGCCGGCCTGGCCGAGGATGAGCGGGGCGGTCGGGAAATCCGGGCCGGGGATGATCTCCATCAGTTGCTCGATGGTGATTCCCGGATCGTCCATATAGGCTTTGCAGGCGGCGATCACCTCGCCGAGATTGTGCGGCGGAATGTTGGTCGCCATTCCGACCGCGATTCCGCCGGCGCCGTTGACCAGCAGATTGGGGAATCGGGCGGGGAGCACCTGCGGCTCCATCCGCGAGCCGTCGTAATTGGGCGTGAAGTCGACCGTGTCCTTGTCGAGATCCTCGAGAAGGGTCATCGCCACCTTGGCGAGGCGAGCCTCGGTGTAGCGCATCGAGGCGGGCGGATCGGGGTCCATCGATCCGAAATTGCCCTGGCCGTCGATCAGCATCACCCGCATCGACCAGTCCTGGGCGAGACGGGCGAGGGCGTCGTAGATCGCGCTGTCGCCGTGCGGGTGGTAATTGCCCATGACGTCGCCGACGATCTTCGCGCATTTGCGATAGGCGCGGCCGGGGACGAAGCCGCCTTCCTGGCAGGCGAAGAGGATCCGGCGGTGGACCGGCTTCAGCCCGTCGCGAACGTCCGGAAGGGCGCGGGCGACGATCACCGACATCGCGTAATCGAGATAGGAAGTCTTCATCTCCTCGACGATCTGGACCGGGGAGATATCGTGGCTGTCGATGGTCGGCGGTGCGCTGGCCAAGGGAGGTTTCCTGATTGTCTGTCGTGAAGCGCCGGAGCGCGGGAAGGGCAGAGGGACGCCTAGCGCAAGGGCCGCCCGGGCGCCACCCCGCGCACATGCGCGTACGCGCGCGAAGGCCTCTTTCCAGATCGGCGGGATCGGCACTTCCCGTCATGGCCCAAACCGCTGTAATCCAACCCATTCCGGCCCGAGCCGGTTCAACGGCCATTCAGCGCGCGAACGCTAGAAACGTGGCTCAATTGGCGGTAGAGGCCGCCTCATACTCTTTCGAACCAGGCCGTCCGGCTCAAGGCACGGTCAACAGGAGGCATGTCCATGAAATCTTTATCCAGGATCGCGCTCGGCGTCGCACTCGTGCTCGGCAGCGCGTCCGTGATCGCGACGGCGCCCGCCGAGGCCCAGAAGAAGAAGAAGGGCGAGGCTGCCGCCGCTCCGGCTGCCTCGACCATCATTTTGACCAAGGAAGAACGCGTTGCGATGGCGCCGGTGCAGGCCGCGATCACCGCCAAGGATTGGGCGACGGCTCAGACGGCACTGGCCGCGGCGACCCCCGCCGCCACCAGCCCCGGCGGCCGCTACGCCATCGGCCGATTCCAGCTCGAGATCGGCCTCGGCACGAACAACACCGCCATGCAGGCGCAGGGGCTGGAGAATCTCGTCGCCAGCGGCCAGGTCGCCGCCGTCGACCTTCCCACCATCTATCGCAACCAGGGCGTGCTCGCCAACAACGCCAATAACAAGGCCAAGGCCGAGGCCGCCTTCGCCAAGGTGGTCGAGCTGAGCCCGAACGATCCCGAGGCCCTGATCACCCTCGCCCAGGTCAAGACCGAGCTCAAGAAGCCGGCCGAGTCGGTGCAGCTCATCTCCCGGGCGATCGAGCTTAAGCGCGCGGCCGGCCAGAAGGCCGACGAGAGCTGGTACAAATATGCGCTGAAGCTCGCTTATGACGGCCGCTCGAACCCTGCGCTTCGCGAGGCCTCGCAAAAGCTCAGCCGGGATCTCCTCGCCGCCTATCCGAGCCAGGAGAATTGGCGCGACGGCCTGCTCATCTTCCGCGACACGAACAGCCTCGATCCGGCGGCCGGTCTCGATTTGCTCCGACTGATGCGGGCGAGCGGCTCCCTCGCCGGCGAGCGCGACTGGTACGATCTCGCCGACGGTCTCTACAAGGGCGCCAATTACGCGGAGGCCAAGGCGGTTCTCGACGAAGGCGTCGCGAAAAAGATGATCGATCCCAAAAAGGCCGCCTTCTCCGAGCTCATTCGACTCGCCAGCGCCCGGATGTCCGGTGATCGCGCGTCGCTCCCGGGCGAGGAATCGAAGGCGATGGCCGCGTCCACCGGGATCGGCGCGCTCAAGATCGGTGACGCTTATTACGGTTATGGCGACCATTCCAAGGCGGTCGCGCTCTATCGCGCCGCTTTGACCAAGGGCGGAGTCGATTCCAATCTGGTCAACACCCGCCTCGGAATGGCGCTCCTCGGGTCGGGAGACCGGGCCGGCGCCGAGACCGTCTTCAGGTCGCTGACCGGGCCTCGCCAGAATCTGGGCGCCTTCTGGCTCGCCTGGCTGGCGCGCAACGGCGCCTGACCGCTAATGGCCTCCCCATGCAAAGCATGGGGAGGCCATTAGCCCGTCCCATATTGCGACGGGCCGCGAAAGCACCCCTTCCGCTCGCCCCGAGGCCGCGTTAACGATTGGCGGGGCCGGGTTGAGGCCCGCCGTTCACGAAGGGCTGGGCCGCTTGCGTTTCGACGACATGATCGCAACGGTGCTGAAGCATAGCGAGGCGCGCCCTACCGCTGTCGCCGCCAAATGGCGTCAGCTCGTCGACCTCGTTGCCCAGGGTCGAAGCGCGGGCGAGGCGCGGGCCGAGGCCATGGCCTGGCTGAGGTCGAACCGCGGCCAGATCCCGGCGGAAGCGCGGCGCCAGGCCGCCCGGAGCCTCGCCGGCCGCCGGGTGAGCCCGTCCGCGCTCTCCTTCTTCGCGGAAGACCTGCCCGCGGTCGCTTCGCCCCTCATCGCCGGCGCCCGGCTCGGCGCCGGGGAATGGCTCGATCTCCTGCCGCGGCTGGGGCCGGTCGCCCGCGGCCTTCTTCGCCATCGGCGCGATTTGCCTTCTGACGTCATCCACGCTCTGGCCGGCTTCGCCGCCGGCGATTTCGCGCTGAGCGGCGAAGTCGAAGCCCCCCGCGCCGACGAGGGGCTAAGCCCGGCCGCGGAGCGGAGCGAGGCTCAGATTCGCGACCTCGTCGCCCGGATCGAGAATTTCCGCCGCCGCCGCGATTCGGCCGGGGCCGCCGAGGCGGCGGTGCCGGCGGCGGTCGAGGAATTTCAGTGGGAAACCGGCCCGGACGGTGTGATCCTCTGGGTCGAGGGGGCGCCGCGCGGGCCCTTGGTCGGCCACAGCATCGCCTCGATCGCCGAGCGGGGCCAATATGGAGTCGACGGCCAGGCCGCCGGAGCCTTCGAGAAACGGGCGCCCTTTCGCGACGCCCGCTTCAGCGTCCCCGGCGCCGGCGCCGCTTCCGGCGACTGGCGGATATCCGGAGTGCCCTTCTTCGACGCCGCCCAGGGCAATTTCCTCGGCTATCGCGGAAGCGCCCGGCGGCCCCGGCTTGACGAGGTCGCCCATGGCGCCGCTCCGTCGGACGCGCCCGCCGGCCTGTTCGGAACCGACCTTCCCGCCGATTCGCTTCGCCAGCTGATCCACGAGCTTCGAACTCCGCTCAATGCGATCATCGGCTTTGCCGAGATGATCGACGGCCAGTATATGGGCCCGGCCGCTTTGAGCTACCGCTCGCGGGCGGCCGACATCATGGACCAGGCCAATCGCCTGCTCTCGGCCGTCGACGATCTCGACACCGCGGCTCGGATCGAAACCCAGCGGCTCCAGCTCTCCGAAAGCTCGGTCGACGCCGTCGCCTTGCTGTGCAGGCTCCACGACGCCTACGAAAGGGTCGCCCGCCAGCGCGGAAGCCGGATCGTCATCGAGATCGAGCGCGACCTGCCCGACGCCAAGGTCGAGATGGACGCCGCCGAGCGGATGTTCGCCCGGATGCTCGCCGCGACGATCGGACTCGCCACGGAAGGGGAGACGATCACCGCGACCATGGCGATGGGCGAGGAGAGCGCCCGAAAGATGCTCTGCCTGTCGATCGACCGGCCCAAAGCGATCGAGGGACTGGACGAAAGCGCCCTTCTCGATCCGGGCTACAGCCCCGACGGCGACTGGCCCGGAGCCCCGGCCCTCGGCCTCGGCTTCGCTTTGAGGCTGGTCCGAAACCTCGCCGAAGCGGTTGGCGGCGCCCTCGAGATCGGCCCGGGCCGCTTCTTCCTCTATCTGCCGCCGCTCGAGCCCGCGGAACGCTCGTCCGGCCGGAACGGTTAGGGAGGATGTGGTGACCGGGGACGAACCAGACACGAAAGCCGGCCGACTCGACCGCCCGCCGGACGAAAGCAGCTACATCGCCCTCCCCGAAAGCTTCGGCCGCCGCTTCACCGTCTTTTGCGACACCGAGGAGGAATTCGACTGGGGCAAGCCCCGAAGCCGCGACAACCGCTCCACCACCCACATGGCCGCGATGCCGGACCTTCAGGAGCGCTTCCGCCGCCGCGGCGTGAAATGCGTCCATCTTGTCGACCATCCGATCGCGACCGACCCGGCCTCGATCGAAATGCTCCGCGATTGGCTCGAGCGGGACGAAATTTCGGTCGGCACCCAGCTTCATCCCTGGGTGAACCCACCCCACGACGAAGAAGTTAATACTTTCAACAGCTTCGTCGGCAATCTTCCAATCTCGTTGGAACGATCCAAGATCGAGAATCTCACCGTCACGATCGAATCCGCCTTCGGCCGCCGCCCTATCGTCTACCGGGCGGGACGCTATGGAGTAGGCCCCAACACCGCCGGCCTGCTCGGCGAGGCCGGCTACGAGGCCGATCTGTCGGTGCGCGCCCTTCACGATTATAGCGACGAGGGCGGCCCGGATTTCTCGAGGGTGAAGCCTTTCCCGTTCCGGGTCGGGGAGGGCGGCCTCGTCGAATTGCCGCTCAGCGCCGCTTATGTGGGCCCGCTTCGCTCCAATGGCAGGTCGGTCTACCGCGCGGCGGGAAGGCTGCCCCGGGGGCGAGGAATCCTTTTTCGCACCGGACTGCTCAACCGAGCCGCGCTGACGCCCGAAGGGGTTCCCCTCGACGAAGCTGTGGCCGCCGTTCGGGCTCTGATCGATGACGGTGCCAGATGGTTCAGCCTGTCCTTCCATTCGCCCTCGGTCGAGCCAGGCCACACGCCGTTCGTCCGGACCGCAGAGGATCTTCGAACCTTCCACGCCTGGTGGGACGGCATGTTCGAGCTTTTCGAACGCGAAGGCATCGCCCCCGCCTCGATCGAGGAGACGATCGCCGCCGCCAAGGGAGTCTAGCGCTCCCGTTCAGGCAGTCTGCGTAAGCCGGCCGCATATTGCCATTGCCGCACGCGCTGCCTATCCGTTCGGCTCTGGAGTTACGGGCCTGTAGCTCAATGGTAGAGCCGGCCGCTCATAACGGCTAGGTTGGGGGTTCGAATCCTCCCGGGCCCACCAACTCGAGCACCTTCCCACCCCGGCGCGAGGTTTTCGCGTTACGAAGCGTCCGGGGGGAGGGGCAAGCCGGAGAGATCCTTGGCCCTTGCTCCGGTACCGCTGTGCGGCCCGATTCGATCGGCGAGATCCTGAGCGAGCGCGACCATCGTCATGGTCGGGTTCCACGAGCCTCCCGCCGGCCAGAGGCAGCCGCCGGTGACGTACACGTTCTCGACGCCATGGGGACGATAGTCGGTGCCGACCGATCCTCCGCTGGCCGGGTCGCCCAGCGCCAGGGTGGAGCCTTCGTGGACCAGCCCAGGCACCCGACGCTGGTCGATCGGCGGCGGTTCGGCTTTCCAGCTGCCTTCGAACGGCGATCCGTGCCAATATTCGACAGCCGCCGCGCCCTTCGGCGAGAGGGCGGCCATCATTTCGAATGTAGCTTCGTCCATGACCGTCCATGTGTCTTCGTCGATGCCGTTCGCAACCGCCTGCAGTGTGATGTTGACGGTGGGGTCCCTCTCTCCGTTCAGCTTTACCCAATTGTCCCGATTGGCCACGTCCAGCTCGCCGAGCACCGCGCAGACGAACACCAGATGGTCCTTCGAGCTGGCCAGCTGAGCGGTCGACGCGGTTGCGACCACGTCGGGCATGTAGCGAGCGGCGGCCTCGGCGTTCTTCTCGGGGTCGGGATCTGAAAGGACGGACAATTGGACATGATATTGCGCGCCACTGGAGGGGGAGGTCCCGGCCATGTAGATGGCGGCAAGCTCCATCGGGGCGAGGTCGCCGGCGAACGCATAATCGTCCCTGGGCACCCGGGCGACGATCGAGCTGATGAAGTGCGCGCTGAACCGGCTTCCGACGTTTCTCACCTCCGGAAAGGAGTTCAGCACAAGAGTCGCCGGCGGAATCGTGCCCATCGCCAGGACGATCTTGGCGTCGCCGACATTGACCGTGCCGCGGCTCGTATCGAGGGCGGTCGCGACTCCTCGCTGCTGGAGGATTCGGCTGACGATGCATTCGGTGACGATGCGCAGCTTCGTCCCCTTGCCGGCGGCGGCGAGCTGCGCCTGCCGGCTTGCCAGCGCCAGCAACGGGCCGGGAACAGCGAATTTGGCGAAGTCGATATCCATACGGGTCCCGGCGCCGACCGCCAGCGGCGCGGGCATCGAGCGCGTGGCGCTCGGTATTTTCGCGAGATTATTTTTCAGCATATCCTGCAGCGAGGTCTGCATGGTGCCGTAAACCGGCCGCCGCCTGGCCGCCGCCGCAAGCATGTCGGGCGACATGCTGCTGTCTATCTTGTCCGCCGGAATGACGTTGAGAAGGCGCTCGGCGGTTTCGAAATAGCGCTCCGCGACGGCGATCGTCTCGTCCGGCCAACCCGTCATTTCCTCTTTCGTAGGCCGCGGGCACCAGCTGCTCCACATGATGCTTCGGCCGCCGAAGAACGGCACCATTCCGTGCTGGAAGCCGATCTTGCCGGCGGGTTGCAGTGCCGTTCGCGCGGACAAAGTCCAGGGAAAGGTCTCGCTAAGGCCGCCGAGCGTATGCTGGTAAGGCAGTGGAAGGTTCTGAAAGTGCTCGGGCAGGAAGAACGGACCACGTTCGACGATAAGGATTCGCTTGGTCGGGTCCTCCGTCAGAATCCGCTCGGCAAAAGCCAGGGCGCAAGGGCCGCTCCCGATCACGATGAAGTCGAAATGCTCTTCCTCGCGGACCCGCTTCCACTCGGTCGCGGACAGGAAGAAAACCTCATCCATTACTTTTTGCGGAGTAGGCGACTGGGGCCCTGGCGCAGGATAACCATAGTTGAAGTTCGGTGACGACGAAGCCGCGCCCATAAAATATCTCCCTCGGGAAGGGCAGGCATAAGCGACTTCTTCCGCAGCCGAAACGAGAGATAGAGCCGAAATGGCTATTCCGCCCGGCCCGCGTTGCGGCTAGGGGGGGATCTGTGTCGGGGAGTGGCGCAGCCTGGTAGCGCATCTGCTTTGGGAGCAGAGGGTCGCAGGTTCGAATCCTGTCTCCCCGACCAACCGAATCTTCCGTCAGTCGACGGCGACAGGCCGAAGGCTGGCGAAACGGACCTTTCAGGGTTTGAGAAACCGAATATTCGGCCCTATCGTCCGGCAGCCATGAAACGCTCGATCCTCATCCTGTTCGCTCTGGTCGCCATCGGCGTCGGAGCGACGATGCTTTATCTCGGCCAGCGCGGCCGTGGCCTTGCGCCCGTTCGATCCGCGCACCTGTCCGGCCCGAGCGGGGAGATGATGGGCGCGATGCACCGGATGCACGAAGCCGCCGACAAGGCTCCGATGACCGACGACATCGACCGCGATTTCGTCGCATTGATGGTCCCGCACCACCAGTCGGCGGTGGAGATGGCGCGGGTCTATCTCGAGCACGGAAAGGACCCGGAGCTTCGCCGCCTTTCCGAAAACGTCATCGCCTCGCAGGAAGCCGAGATCCGGCAGATGAACCGCCGCGGCACCGTCGCGGCCGCCGGGTCCGTCCCGACGGCCGGCTCCGCCCCGGCCGCCGCCGACCCGCATACAGCCCATTAGGAGTCCCGCGGCGCAAGCACGTCGTCGAGCACGCCCGCCAGGGTCTCCAGCCGGTAGGGCTTGAACACGACCGGCCGTCCCGCCGCGCCTTCCCGGCTGATCTCGTCGCTATAGCCGGTGGTGAGGACGACCGGGACGCCGGGCAGAACCGGGGCCAGGGCCTGGGCGAGCTCGATCCCGCTCATCCCGGGCATCACGACGTCGGTGAAGACCGCGTCGATTCCGCCCGCGCGGGCGAGCTCCAGCGCTTCCGATCCGGTCCGGGCGCGAATCACCTTGTGCCCAAGCTCCACCAGCAGGGTCTCGGCGAAGGCGCCCACGTCCTCATTGTCGTCGACGAGGAGAATCCGGCCGGTGCGATGCTTGCGCTCCAAGTCGGGTTCCGGTTTGGCGGCGGGCGCCTCGCCGCGCGCGCTGCAGGGCAGGATGAGGGTGACGGTGGTGCCTTCGCCGACGACGCTCTCCACCTCCACGTCGCCTCCGGTCTGGGCGGCGAAGCCGTAGACCTGGCTGAGGCCGAGGCCGGTGCCCTTGCCGACCGACTTGGTCGTGAAAAAGGGCTCGAAGATTCGGCTCAGCACTTCATCGTCGATTCCGGTGCCGCTGTCGCTGACGGCGACGAAGACTGCTTGACGCCCGTCGGCCAGGGGAGCGGCCTCGCCGGTATGGAGGGTGAGAGCGCCGCCCTCCGGCATTGCGTCCCGGGCGTTGACCGCGACGTTGAGGATCGCCGATTCGAGCTGGGCCGGATCGACCTCGATCGGGCACAGGCCCTCGGCGAGATCGGTTCGAACCTCCACCCGCTCTCCCAAAGCGCGGTCGAGAAGGTCCGTCATGCCCTGGATGTGGGCGTTGAGGTCGATCACCTCGGGCTGGAGCGGCTGGCGCCGGGCGAAGGCGAGGAGCTGCCCGGTCAGGGCCGCAGCCCGCCCCGCCGTCTGGACGATCGCGTCGGCGAAGCGGATCCTTTTCGCCTCGCCGATCCCGGGGCGGCGCAATATATCCGCAGAGCCCTGAATGACGGTCAGCAGATTGTTGCCTCGAAGGCGATCAGCTTCTCGCTTTCGAAATTGGTCGCTTCGGCGAGCAAAGGCAGGAAGACGAGCTGGCGGTCGATCCTCGACGGGGTCCGGACCGCCCTCGACACGGCGCCCCATAAGGTGGTGCGTTCGCCGGGGCGCCAGGCGAGGCGCAGATTGGGGAGAATTTGCACTCCGCTGAAGGTGGAGCGTTCGAGCTTCAATCCGGCGACGAGGTCCAGCTTCGCGGTCAGGCCGATCCGGTCCTGGGCGAAGGCGTTCAGGATCCACAGCCGTCGGCTCTGAGGATCGAGGTGAAAGCCGTTGAGATTGTTGATAAACACATCGCGCGTCGTGCGCACGCCTCCGCCCAGCACCACGTTGTGGGACCCCAATCGGGCATTGAGCTGGGTTTCGAGGTCGAAGGTCTCGAGCGCATCGCTGACGAGGGTGAATTGGCGCCGGTAATCGTCATAATAGGCCTGGATCTGGAGCTTGTCCCGGTCGCTGAAGCTGTGGGTCCAGCGGGCGAGCAGATTGTGGCCGCGATCGCCGTCGCCGGGAAGCAGGTCGACGTCGGTGTCGAAAATGTCTCCCTGGACGGTGACCTGGTCGGCCGCTCCGCCGAAATCCGCCCGGAACCCGGCCTGCCAGCCGGTGATTCCGTCCTCGGCGTCCGGCGCCGGCCCCACCGGCATGTCCTCGCGGTCCATTCCGTTGGCATAGACCCGAACCGCTCCGCTCTCGCCGAGGCCGGCCCCGTAGCGAAGCGCCACGGTCCGCTCCCTCGGGCCGGCGGTGCCTCGGACCAGCCCGCCCAACGTTTCGCGCGAATCCCGGGTGGCGACGTTGACCACTCCGTTGACCGCGTTCGGGCCGTAGAGCGTTCCGCCAGGGCCGCTGATCACCTCGATCTGCCCGATATCCTCGAGCAGCGGCGAGTGGAGCTCCCAGAACACGCCCGAATGGAGAGTCGTATAGACGCTCCGCCCGTCGATCAGGACGAGCAATTTGTTCGAGCTCTCGGCGCCGTTGAAGCCGCGCGAGGTGATCGCGAACTGGCGGGCGTCGAGCTGCTGAACCTGGAGGTTGGGCGCGAGCCGGAGCGCCTCCGGGAGCGATGTCGCCGCCGACCGGAGGATGTCGTTGCCGGTGATGACGAAGATCGAGGTCGGGGCGCGGCCGATCGGCTCGGCCTGCTTGGAGGCGGAGCGCACCTCGATCCGGGAGAGCTGCTCGATCGAAAGATCGCGAAGCGCCTCGACCGTCTCCGGCGCTTCGACGGGTGCCTGGGCGAAAGCGGAACCGGGAAAGGCGAGCAGCGCCGCGCCCGCCGCGAGCGCCGTCCTTCGTTTCCCAATCATGTGATTGCGCTTCAACGGAAAATTCCCCCCGCCGCTATCTTCCCCGCAGGGGGCCTCGCGTCAAGCGCGTGGGTTAAGGCGCCGGCGTTTTCCGGTGGATTTCCTCCGGCGCGTCGGCGATCAGGGAGAGCATCGCGGTCCAGGCGGCGACATTCTGCCTGAGCTGCTCCGGATCGACCTTGTCGAGAGTATCGTCGGGCGTATGGTGATAGCCGAAATAGCGGGTTCCGTCCTGCTGGAGGTCGACCGCCGCCACGCCCGCCGCGACCCACGAGCCGAGATCGACTCCTCCGCCCGCTCCGGTCGTGCTTCGAGCGATCCCAAGCGGGTATAAAGCGGCGGCGATCCGGTCGGCGAGCGGCATGTTCGCCTCGGCGAAGCCCGGATCCATCCGCCATATCCGGTCGGCGCCGAAATCGGATTCGGATACGAAGACGATCTTCTCGTCCTTATGGGCCTCGCTATAGGCCTTGTTGCCGAAGCCGCCCACTTCCTCGGAGCCGAACCAGACCACCCGGATCGTCCGTCGAGGCCGACCCGCGGCCATGATCCTCTTCGCCGCCGCGGCGGTGATCGCGACCCCGGCGGCATTGTCGATCGCTCCGGTGCCGAGATCCCAGCTGTCGAGATGGCCTCCGACGAGGACGATCCCGGCGTCCGGATCGCTGCCCCGCACCTCGGCGACGACGTTGCCGGACTGGCGCAATCCCAAATTGCGAGGGCTGAGCAGCAGCCGAAGAGTCACCGGCTTGCCGCGCTTCAAGATCCGCTGGAGCTGCTCGGCGTCGGGGATGGACAGCGCCGCCGCCGGGATCGGGGTCGAGTCCGCGCCCCAGAACTGCACCCCCGTATGCGGGTTGCGATGATGATCGGTGCCGATCGATCGGATGACGATTGCCGCCGCGCCCTTGCGGCTCGCCACCGACGGTCCGGTCCGCCTTACGCCGCCATAATAGCCATATTGCGACCCGTCCTGGGTGGCGGTCATTGCGTGGGTGACGAAGACGATCTTGCCGCGCACCTCGGAATCCGGCGCGGCTTCGAGAGCGGCGAGGCCGTCGAAGGCGACCACCTGGCCGGTCAATCCGCCCGGCGGAGTCGCTCCGCTGTTGCCGAGCGCGGTCACGACCAGCTTCTGCGGGAAGGGCGAGACGATCTCCGCCCTTTCCTCGCCGCGCACCCAGACCGGCATGTCGTAGGTCTCGACATGGACGTTGGCGAAGCCCAATGCCTTCAGCCGCCGGACCGCCCAGTCCCGAGCCCGAGCCTCGGATTCGGTGCCCGCGAGGCGGGCCCCGACCTCGGTCGTCAGCCCCTCGACGATGTCCCAGGCGATTTCGTCCCTCAAAGCGGCGTCGCGCAGGCGCTCGGCCTGGCCGAGGTTCTGAGCGAAAGCGGGAAAGGCGACGAGCGCGGCGGCGGCAAGCAGAAGGGTCTTTTTCATGCAGGGCCACTAGCCTCCCGACCATCCCGACGAAAGCCGGAAATAACCCAACCGCCCTGAATGGTTTCGCGCAGAGACGCAGAGACGCAGAGATTCTGCGGCGACGAAAACCGGCGGAGACCCGTATCGGCCTCTCTGCGCCTCTGCGTCTCTGCGCGAATATCCATACCTTCGTTCCACGCCGGACGAACCGGCTTCGCTCGGGGGGAGTGACAATGCAGTGCCCTATCACTAGTTAGGCGCCGAACCCGCATTCCCTCACAGATTTCTTCCGGAGACGCGCCGCCATGGCTGCACAGTATAGCTTCGTCATGAAGGGCATGACCAAGACCTTCCCGGGCGCCGCCAAGCCCATCCTCAACAACATCAATCTGCAATTCTATTCCGACGCGAAGATCGCGATCATCGGGCCGAACGGCTCGGGCAAGTCGACCCTGATGAAGATCATGGCCGGCCGCGACACGGAATATACCGGCGAGGCCTGGCCGGGCGAGCATATCCGGGTCGGCTATCTCGAGCAGGAGCCGCGGCTCGATCCTTCGAAGACGGTGAAGGAGAACGTCATGGACGGAGTCCGACCCGTCGCCGACATGATGGACCGCTTCAACGAGATATCGGCCCTGATGGGCGATCCGCCCGCGGACTCCGATTTCGACGCCTTGATGGCCGAGATGGGCGAGCTCCAGGAGAAGATCGACGCCGTCGACGGCTGGTCGCTCGACAACCAGCTCGAAATCGCGATGGACGCCCTTCGCTGCCCGCCCGGCGAAAGCGCGATCGACAATCTGTCGGGCGGCGAGAAGCGCCGGGTCGCGCTGACCAAGCTCCTTCTCGAAAAGCCCGACATCCTCCTCCTCGACGAGCCCACCAACCATCTCGACGCCGAGAGCGTCCAATGGCTGGAAAAGCATCTCGTCGATTATGCCGGCAACGTCATCCTCGTCACCCACGACCGCTACTTCCTCGACAATGTCGTGAACTGGGTGCTCGAGCTCGATCGCGGCCGCTATTACACCTACGAGGCCAATTATTCCGGCTATCTGGAAAAGAAATCCAAGAGGCTGGAGCAGGAGGAGCGCGAGGAGCAGGGCAAGCAGAAGGCGATCCAGGAGGAACTGGACTGGATCCGCCGCTCGCCCAAGGCCCGCCAGACCAAGTCCAAGGCCCGGATCAAGGCGTTCGACGAGCTGGTCGAGGCTCAGGAGAACCGGACTCCCGGAAAGGCCCAGATCCTCATCCAGGTCCCCGAGCGGCTCGGCGGAACCGTGATCGAGGCCAATGGCCTGACCAAGGCCTATGGCGACAAATTGCTCTTCGACGATCTGACCTTCAGCTTGCCGCCGGGCGGGATCGTCGGCGTGATCGGCCCCAACGGCGCCGGCAAGACCACCTTGTTCAAGCTCATCCGGGGCGAGGAGCAGCCCGACGACGGCTCGGTCCGGATCGGCGAGACGGTGCGCCTGGGCTATGTCGACCAGTCGCGCGATGCGCTCGATCCGAACAAGAACGTCTGGGAGGAAGTTTCCGGCGGAAGCGACGTGTTCCGCTTCGGCAAGCATGAAGTCGGCACCCGGGCCTATGTCGGAGCCTTCAACTTCAAGGGCCAGGATCAGCAGAAGAAGGTCGGCCAATTATCGGGCGGCGAGCGCAACCGGGTTCACATGGCCAAGATGCTCCAGAAGGGCGGCAACGTCCTGCTGCTCGACGAGCCCACCAACGACCTCGACGTCGAGACCCTCCGCGCTCTCGAGGACGCACTTGAGAATTTCGCCGGCTGCGCGGTCGTCATAAGCCACGACCGCTTCTTCCTCGACCGCCTCGCCACCCACATCCTCGCCTTCGAAGGCGACAGCCACGTCGAATGGTTCGAAGGCAATTTCGAAGCTTATGAGGAGGATAAGAGGCGGCGGATGGGACCCGAGGCGGACCGGCCGCATCGGATGACGTATCGGAAGCTGACGCGGTAGGCGGGGAGGAATGGATGGATGAGTTTGAAATGCGCGCGTTGGCGAATGTCGAGGCGTGCGATGACCTTGCAGCGCTTCGGACTATCCTGAAGAATGCCCGCGGCAAATCCGAAGCTGTCGAAAAAGCGGCATTCGCCAAGATCGTGCGTGTGTCCGCTGGCGGCCAGGACGATAAGGTCGCCAGGGATTGCTGGGAGATGATCTATGCTGTTGAAGAATTGCGCTACCTTGACCGCGGCAAGCGAGCCCCGATGCACCGATTGCGGCGGAAAATACAAAATGACGGGGAGCGCGCGTCGCTTGAGTACCTTGCACTAAATAAATCCGAAGGTTTCCAAGAAGTTGTGAACTACGGATTTCCGGAGCTACTTGCTGAAAAGATCGTGCTCAAACACGGGTCTCCGACTTTTTCGGCGAAGGCGGTAGCTGCGGCGAAGCGTCGACTGGAAGAAGCGGGCCTTGGCTAGGGAGGCCGGGCAGAAACTAATTGATCCCCGTCGTCTCCACCGCCAGCCCCACGATCGTCGCCGCCTCGATCCGTTCCCCGAACTTCACCTCCCGCCGCTCCGCATAGCCGCCGGCGCCCGGAGACGACATCTGGATCACCGCGCGGTGATCGCGGTGGACCACCCAATATTCCGGCACTCCGTGGTCGGCGTAAAGCTCCGCCTTGCGTCCGAGATCGAAACCGGCGGATGAGTCCGTGATTTCAATCGCGATCCTCATCTCCTCGCGCAGGATCGTCTTCGCATCTTTGCTCGTGGGAGCGATCACCGAGAGGTCGGGCTCGGGCACCAAATCCTCGTCCATCGAAACGCTGCCCGCGATCAGCACCTCAAGCTGAAGGCCGGCCGCCTCGATGGCCCGGGCCAAGGCGAGATGCATGATACCCATGACCCGCGCATGCCAGCGATGAACGGAGTTCACGACCCAGATCTCCCCCTCGATCAATTCAGCACGGGCGTGGCTCGCGAACGCGCCGGAATCCGCCAGCAGCCAGAAATCCTTGGCCGTCAGCTTCGCCGGGCGCGGCGCCGCATCGTCAGGGCGCTTCTCGAGGGTCATGCCGGTCAAACTAACATCTCGCAGCTGGAGTTGCTATGCTGTGAGGCCCGTCGCCGCTCCATCAGACCAAGCCCACCGTGCTCACCGCCAAACCCGCGATCGTCGCCGCCTCGATCCGTTCGCCAAACCTCACCTCCCGCCGCTCCGTGTAGGCGCTGCCTTCAGGTGCCCACATCTGGTGGATGACCTGAGACTTGACGTCCACGATCCAGCATTCGGCGATGCTGTTGGCGGCGTAGAGCGCAGACTTATGCGAGAGATCGAAATCGAGGCTGGAATCCGCCACCTCCGCGAGCAGCCGGACCGACGCTCTCGGAACCGGTCCCTCGCCCCTCGGCTCGTCGGTAATGAAAATATCGGGCTGGGGGAGGTCGGTGTCGGAAACGACGACGCTGGCCTCCGTGCCCACATACAGCGCGCTTCCGATCGCCTCGAGGACTCGCCTCATGCGGTAAGCCAGCTCGTTCTTTACAAAGGAATGCGGCCGGTATTGCGGGTTCATCGCGTAGACGACGCCATCGATCAGCTCCGTTTTCCCATACCGGTCGAAGGCGCCCGCTTCGTGCAACCGAAAATAATCCTCGATCCGCAGCTTGATCGGGATCTTCGCGTCGCATTCCTCCTCGTCCTCATCCCGGGGGAGGGTACCCCAGAGCTCACCCTCCAGAAGCTCGGATCGTGAATAAGCCGCGAAGGCTCCGGATCGCCGCAGGAGCCGGAAATCATCGGCTCCGAGCTTCACGGATTGTGGCCGGCTTATGGGCGCCTGCACGTTCATGCTTCCTTCTAGCATCTCTCCCCGGAGGCCCCAAGCGCCTTGCAGCGCGGATATGAAATTCAGGAAATGTTCTTACCTCTTTCAAGGCCCTCAAATCTAACTTGCCCGTCTAAATCGGTTCCCCCCTGACTGTTCGACCCGTACTATCTATCTCGGGGCGAAGGGCAGTGGACTGGGCGATCGATACTGATTAGCGATCTCAGAATACTGTTCATCCAATATCTAATCAGAGGTTTATGGCGCGAACATGGTGCTTGACTATTGACCCTTTGATTCCTCCGTTGCAAATTCACGAAAAAGGGGAGGGGCGAATGTCCACGAAGATCGGCCTCTGGGAGCATTTCCCAAAGCTCGCGAGCTTCAAGGGCCGGGAGGACCGGGCCAGCTTCTGGCCCTACGCCGCTTTGGTCTTCGGGATCGTCATGATCGCGGGAGCCCTGATGACATTGCCCATGATGGCGCATTTGATGCAGGCCACGCCCGAATTCGCCGCCCCGAATCCGGGCGAGCGTGCCGGACCTTTGCTGCCGGTCGGCTACGTGGCGGCGTATCTCGGCGTAACCTTTGGGCTGGCGATCCTGCTTTATGCCGCGGCAATCGTCCGGCGCCTTCACGATCGCGGAAGATCGGGCGCCTGGGCCCTGATGCCTCTGCCTTTCCTGGGTTACACTTCGGTTGGAGCGATCGGGCTGATCGGCTCGACGAGTCGAGGAGAGCAGCCCGACACGATTCTGTTGCTCACCATCGCCGCCGGCAACATCCTCTATTGGGCCGCGCTTTTGGCGCTGGTCGTGCTGCTCGCCGGAGCGAGCGTTCCCGAGCCGAGCCGCTACCTCCCGGATTGAGCTGGGTCCTGGTGGCGCTAAATGTTCTTGACTTGTTCTCATTCCCGTTCCATATCGACACCCTGCCCGAGTCGGCTCGATCAACCGGCGGAGGCGGGAATCGGCTGAGGGGCTTGCCCCGAGGTCGGCGGCCGGCGCGAAGTCATCCGGGTACGTATGAG
>JBBSIZ010000009.1:0-92689 GCA_038257735.1 Sphingomonadales bacterium
ACTGCGGAGAGCGACGGAGTCGGAGTCTTGATCGCGCCCGCCACCGCCCGACGTCTGTTCAGGGTCTGGCCGTTCTCGACCAGCGCGACCGTATAGGCGGGTACGTTGACGATCACATATTTGGAGCCGAGGTCGCGCGGCAGCCAGCGCCAGCGGTCGAGGTTGATCCGGATCCGGTCGCGGACCTTGGCATCGACCGATTTGTCGTCGAGCAGCCCCTTCAATGCCGCATATTGCGGATGGGTCGGGAGCAGCGAATCGAGAGCTTGGGCGACGTCGCCCCCGGCGGCATGGTCGAGCAGTGCCTGCTGGTCGTAGACGTTCCAGCTATCGTCCTTGACATGCCAGTCGATCCGGTCGTCGCCCCGGACATGGCCGAACATGAGGTCGCCGGCCAGCTTGAGGAATGTCGAGGTAGCGACGCCGTTCCTCGTCTCGTCCCTGGTCTCGATCGCGTCGCGCAGGGCGGCCGGATTGTAGTCGGCGGGATCGAGCCCATCCTTGTCGACGCCCCGGATATAGACGAGCAAGGCTTCGGCATCCTTGCGCGACCAGTCGGCGCCGAGCGGCGAAACGACCGGTGCGGGCACCGGCATGATCTGGGGCGCAGCCTGGGGCAACGCCGGCGCGGATGCGTTCTGCGCGGCCGCGGGCAAGGCGACTCCGAGCGCGAGTAGGGCGAGAAAGCTGCGGCTGAACATGGTCGATCCCCGTTAATGGCGGCCGCGAAAAAACTCCGCGTGGCAGTGCGCCATTATCCTATGATAGCCTATTAAAGCTCGCTGAACGACCCGGCAAGGCCTGGCCAAGCCTTGGAAAGAAAAAGGGAAACGGCCCGGCGCAAGGTCGGGCCGTCCCATCCCGACATTGCGAGCGAAGCGAAGCGATCCAGTCCCGCCCCTGCAAAATGGCGAAGCTGGATTGCCGCGCCGCTTCGCTCCTCGCAATGACGGCCCCGCCGTCAGATCCGGTCGCCGGCGGTGTCGCGATTGACCCAGCCGAAATAGGCCGCGATCAGGGCCAGAACGGCGTGAAGCCAGACGTCGTGGCCGTAGATCGGCACCAGCCCGAAGGTCGTCCGAGTCGGCTCGAGACCGGGAACAGGCCGAACCCATTCCCGTAGCCGTGGGTCATGGTCAGACCGGGCGAGCCCGGCGGAGCGCAGCGGCCCGGCGTTTCGCTCGAGCACCTCCCGCCAGCGCGTCCGATAGCCTTCGTCCGCGGGGTCGGGGGTCAGGATGCAGACCCGGCCGCTCACGGCATCTCGAAATCGATACCCTGCGCCAGCGGCAGCTCGCGGCTGTAATTGATCGTGTTGGTCGACCTTCGCATATAGGCGCGCCAGGAGTCGGAGCCGCTCTCGCGGCCGCCCCCCGTCTCCTTCTCGCCGCCGAAGGCTCCGCCGATCTCCGCTCCGGACGGGCCGATATTGACGTTGACGATTCCGCAGTCCGATCCCGCGGCGGAAAGGAAGGTCTCCGCCTCGCGAATGTCGTTGGTGAAGATGGACGAGGCGAGGCCCTGCGGCGCCGCATTGTGCGCGGCGATCGCCTCGTCGAGCGCGCCGTAGGGCATCACGTAGAGGATCGGAGCGAAGGTCTCGGTCAGGGTAATCGGAGTCTGTCCCGGCATCTCGACAAGAGCGGGCCGGACGTAGAGCCCTTCGAGTCGCTCGCCGCCTTGAACCGTCCCGCCCTCTGCCCGCGCCTGCTCCAGCGCCGACTGCATCGCCAGGACCGCCGCCTCGTCGATCAGCGGCCCGACCAATATTCCGTCCTCCAGCGGATTGCCGACCGGCACGTCCGACCAGATCTGCTTCAGCCGGGGCACGAGCCGGTCGAAAATGTCCTCGTGGACGAACAGGCGCCTCAGCGTCGTGCACCTTTGCCCCGCCGTCCCGACCGCGGAGAAGGCGATCGCCCTCTCGGCCAGAGCCAGATCGGCCGAGGGCGCGGCCACCATCGCATTATTGCCGCCGAGCTCGAGCAGTGCCCGGCCGAAGCGGGCCGCCACCCGGGGCGCGACCGTCCGTCCCATCCGGGTCGATCCGGTCGCGGAGAGCAGGGCCACAAGCGGATCGCCGACCAGCGCCTCGCCCGCCTCGCGCCCGCCCTGCACCACCTGGCTCAGCCCGGCCGGAGCCTCGCCGAACCGTTCCGCCGCCCGCTCGAACAAAGCCTGTACCGCCCGGGCGGTGAGCGGAGTCTTCTCCGAAGGCTTCCACACCACCGGATCGCCGCACACGAAGGCCAGGCAGGCATTCCACGTCCACACCGCGACCGGAAAGTTGAAGGCCGAGATCACTCCGACCACCCCGAGCGGATGCCAGGTCTCCATCATCCGGTGCCCCGGCCGCTCGGTGGCGATGGTCAGGCCGTAAAGCTGGCGAGACAGGCCGACCGCGAAGTCGCAAATGTCGATCATCTCCTGGACCTCGCCAAGCCCTTCCTGGAGGATCTTCCCCGCCTCGAGGCTGACCAGCCGCCCAAGCGCCGCCTTCTCCTCCCGAAGCACCTCGCCGAACAGCCGGACGAGCTCGCCCCGCCGGGGCGGCGGGACCATGCGCCAGACGAGGAAGGCGTCGTGGGCGCGCGCGATGGCGGCGGCGACTTCCTCCGGGGAAGCGGTCGGGACCGAGCCGATGATTCGGCCGTCTATGGGTGAGCGGGATTCGAGGTCGCCTTGCGGCAGCGGAAGGCGGAGGCGCTCGAACAGCGCGCGGGTCTCGTCGGTGGAATTGAAGGCCATAGCCCGGTCATTGCGTCGACGCGGGCACCGAAGCAACCCCGTCGCCCCAGCGAAGGCTGGGGCCCCGGCGGGTGAAGAACGCCGGCGCCCATCACCCGCCGGGATGCCAGCCTTCGCTGGCATGACGGGCTATGCGAACAACCCCCGCGCCTTCGCCATCCGCTCCACGCCCGCCGCCAGGGTCTCGGGCTTCTTCGCGAAGCAGAGCCGGACCACGCTGGTCACCGGATCCTCGGCGTAGAAATCGGAGAGCGGGATCGCCGCCACGCCCGCTTCCCGCACCGCCCGCTCGCAGAACGTCACGTCGTCCGCATCGATTCCCGAAGCCGGGAGGTCGACCCCGACGAAATAGGTCCCCTCCGCCGCCAGGGTCGCGAAACCCGCCTCGCGCAGCCCGGCGACCAGCCCGTCCCGAGCCCCGGCGAAATCTTTCCGCACCCCCTCGAACCAGCCGGTCTTCTTGCCCAGCCCGTAAGCCACGGCGGCCTGCAAATTGGGCGCCGTCGCGAAGGTGAGGAACTGGTGCGCCTTCGAGATCGGCCCGGCCAGCGCCGGCGGAGCGACGACCCAGCCGACCTTCCAGCCGGTCAGCGAGAAGATCTTGCCCGCCGAGCCGACCTTCACCGTCCGCTCCGCCATTCCCGGCAGGCTCGCCAGCGCGATGTGGCGGCGGCCGTCGAAGGCGACATGCTCCCAGACCTCGTCGCTGAGGACGATCGAACCGCTCCGGACGCAGGCCTCGGCGAGAAGCGCCAGCTCATCCGCCCCGAACACGCGCGACGACGGATTGTGCGGGTTGTTGAAGACGACGAGCTTCGTCCGGGGAGTGAAGGCCTCGGCCAGCGCCTCCGCGCTTATCCGCCAGTCCGGCGGGGTCAGCCGGACGAAGCGCGGCACCCCGCCGGCGCGAATTACCATCGGAAGATAGAGGTCGTAGAGCGGCTGGAAGAGCAGGACTTCGTCGCCGGGCTCGATCAGGGCGATCAGCGAGGCTGCCAGCGCCTCGGTTGCCCCCGACGTAACGACGATCGCTTCAGGCTCGACCTCCACATCCTGGTGCGCCCGATAGTGATCGCAGACGGCCCGCCGAAGCTCGGGCAGTCCAGTCATGGGTGCATATTGGTTGGAGCCGGAGATCAGCGCTTCCGCGGCCCTGGCAACGACATCTTCCGGCCAGCCGAAATCCGGAAAGCCCTGGCCGAGATTCACCGCGCCATTCTCCACCGCCAGAGCCGACATGCGGGTGAACACGTTGATCGGCATGTTCGCGAAGAGCGGGTTCATCGGCCCGTCCTAACCCTCCCCATCGCGGATGGGGAGGGGGTGTAGGCGCTGCCGTTACGGTCGACTCGAGAAATTCAGGCTCCTCGGCGATTACCCCTTCACCGCGCCGGCAAATTCCGGGGAGGGATCGAGGGCCGCCCGGCTCAACCCGCCTCCGTCTCGGCCGTGCATTCGCCGACTCGGCGGCCGGACATGCGCATCTCCATCGTCATTCCCTTGCCCATCATCTCGCTTTCCGACTTCATCGTCATGTCGATGCTCTGCGGGGTATAGCGGCCGTTCATGGTCATCACCGTCCGGCCGGCGCCGCCCTCGCCGGCGCAGCTCGTCTTGCCCTGGATCCGGCCGCCTTCCCATTTGAAGCCTTCCGACTTGCAATTGCCGGCCTTTTCACCCGTGAAGATATCGCCCTTCGGAGCCTTGGCCTCTTCCGGAGTCATGCAGGTGCGGCTGATCCCGCCGGTCTGGCTCTTCATCTGGTCGGCCACGCCCTCGGGAAGGCCTTCCACCTTCACGTTGACGACCTCCATCTTCATTTCCCATTCGCCGGGCTGAAGATTCCCTCCGGCCGCGGTGGCGCCGCTTCCGCCTCCGGCCGCCGCGGCCGATCCGTTGCCGCCGCCTGCCGGCGCCTCCGAAACGTCGGCCCCTCTTCCGCCCGCTTTGTCGCCTCCGGAGCCGCAGGCCGCCATAGCCAGCGCCGCCGCGCCGAGGATCAGTCGAGTCTTCATTTCTCTTTCCCCTGTTTGCGGATCAATTTCCGGCCCCGTTTCCGCCGTGCCCGAGCAGGTCGAGCACCGCCGCCGTCATCGCTTCCGTGCCGAGCCGGATCGACGGCTCCGGATCGATCCTGAACAAGGGCGAATGGTGCGACGGCACCGGCGGCCCTCCCGCCCGGGCGGTATCGAAGGCCGCCTGCGGAGTGCCCCCGACCTGGAAATAGAATCCGGGCACTCCAAGCTCTGGCTGGACGAAATAGGTGAAGTCCTCCGCGCCCATGCTCTCCTGAGAGAAGGGCACCACCGTCCCGGGCGGCAAAGCGCGGGTCCAGGCGGCGCGGACCCGCTGGGCCAAAGCGGGCGTGTTGCTGGTCGTCGGAGTGCCTTCCGACACCTTGACCTCCGGAAGCCGGTCCTCGGCCACCCCATGCGCCCGGGCGATGCCCTTGGCGATCCGGTCGATCGCGATCGGGAGCTGCTTCCTGGTCTTCTCGTCATTGGCCCGGACCGTGATCTGGAGATCGGCGCGGTCGGAGATGATGTTGTGCTTGGTCCCGGCATGGAAGGAGCCGACGGTCACCACGGCCGGCGACAGCGGCCCGATCTCGCGGCTGACGATCGACTGCAGGGCGGTGACGATCTGGGCGCCGATATAGACCGGGTCCTTGCCCGTGTGCGGCGCGGCGCCGTGAGCTCCCACTCCGTGGATCGTGACGTCGACGCTGTCGGCCGAGCTGTACATCAGCGAATCCGCGCCGCTCACCGTCCCGGTGCGCATTCCCGAATTGACGTGGAAGCCGAGCGCGTAATCCGGCTTGGGGAAGCGCGTGTAGAGGCCGTCCGCGAGCATCGCCTTGGCGCCGCCCACCCGTTCCTCGGCCGGCTGGGCGATGAAGACGATCGTTCCGCGCCACTTGTCCTTGGCAGCCGCCAGCTGACGGGCGGTGCCGACCAGCGAGGTGATGTGGACGTCGTGGCCGCATGCATGCATCACCGGCATTTCGAGGCCGTCCACCCCGATCTGGCGGGCCGTCGAGGCATAAGTGACTCCGCTCTTCTCCTCGACCGGCAGCCCGTCCATGTCGGCGCGAATCAGAACCGTCGGCCCTTCGCCATTCCTCATCACTCCGACCACGCCCGTCCCTCCGACGCCCTCCGTCACCGTCGCGCCCTCGGCGCGCAGCGCCCTGGCGAGGATCCGGGCGGTACGGTTCTCCTTGAAGCTCAGCTCCGGATTGCGGTGGAAATCGAGGAACATGGCGCCGAGCCGCTTGTCGTAATCGGCCTTGATCGAGCCGGCGAGGTCGGCCGCGGCCGCGGGCACCGCGACGAGAGAAAAGGCAAGGAGCAGGCACTTCAAACGCATTCGAAACCTCCGATTCAGACATTTTGAAAGGCCGACGCCGGCAGGGGGGCAGGCGTCCGCCTGCGCTTGCTCCGCCCTTGCCTGTTATGGCCTCGGCGCAGGTTTGGTCTCCGCTGCATTGGCCGCGCCGTCACCTGCGGCGGCAGTGCAGGTCGGGCCCGTCCGCTTGCCGCTGATCTTGCTGTTCATCACGAAATCGCCGTCGCCGGGCAGGAAGGAAGTCGCGGTGGATGTGCCCTCGAAGCTGTCGCCCTTGTAGGTCCCCTGGACCGACACCATCACCTGGCCCTCGAGCGCCTCGCGCCCGCATTCGAGCGACAGGTTGATTCGACCGCCGCTGATGTAGCGGTCCCTATACTCGCATTCGTAGCCGGCCCCGGCGAACATTTCGGCCGGCGGCTCTTCCTCCTTGCCCGCCTCGATGCAGGCCTGCGCCGCCGTCTTGTCGCCCGCGCTCGCCTTGAGCGCCGGAGTCGCCTTGTCGGTCGAGCGGAAGTCGCTGACCTCGGAGCTGATCTCCCACTGGCCCGGCTGCAGGGCGTCGGCCTGCTCCGCCTTTTTCTCCTCGCTCGCGCCCGAGCAGGCTGCGGCCAGGCACAAAGGTATCACGATCAGTGCACGCATTTCCCTCGCCTCCCCTTTTGTTGTCGACCGAAGCTAGCGCTCCCGCGCGCCAATAGCCATATGTCGGCGATGTCGATCATGATCCGGACCGGCCTCGAAGAGCCGGACACGGGGCAGTCCTTCGTCCCCCACCGCCCGAAGCGGCCCGAAAAGGCCGAAGGCGGCAGGAAGCTCAGGATCGTCTCCGACTACGAGCCGGCGGGAGACCAGCCCGCGGCGATCACCGAGCTGGTCGATTCCGCCCGGAATGAGGAGCAGACCCAGGTGCTGCTCGGAGTCACCGGCTCGGGCAAGACTTTCACCATGGCCAAGGTGATCGAGGCGCTGCAGCGGCCCGCCCTCGTCCTCGCGCCCAACAAGATCCTCGCCGCCCAGCTCTACGGCGAGTTCAAGAGCTTTTTCCCCGACAACGCGGTCGAATATTTCGTCTCCTATTACGATTATTACCAGCCCGAAGCCTACGTCCCCCGCTCCGACACCTATATCGAGAAGGAAAGCTCGGTGAACGAGGCGATCGACCGGATGCGCCATTCGGCGACCCGGGCGCTTTTGGAGCGGGACGACGTCATCATCGTCGCCTCGGTTTCCTGCCTCTACGGAATCGGCTCGGTCGAGACGTACAGCGCGATGACCTTCACCCTGAAGAAAGGCGATACGGTCGACCAGCGCGAGATCGTCAGGAAGCTCGTCGCCCTCCAGTACAAGCGCAACGACCAGGCCTTTGCCCGCGGCAATTTCCGGGTGCGCGGCGACAGCCTGGAGGTCTTCCCGTCCCATTATGAGGACATGGCCTGGCGGATCGCCTTCTTCGGCGACGAGATAGAGGAAATCGTCGAGTTCGATCCGCTGACCGGCAAGAAGATCGCCGCGCTCGATTACGTCAAGGTCTACGCCAACAGCCACTATGTCACGCCCGGCCCGACCCTGAAGCAGGCCATGGGCGCGATCCGCCATGAGCTGACCGAGCGGCTCAAGGAGCTGGTCGCGGAGGGCAAGCTCCTTGAAGCACAGCGGCTCGAGCAGCGCACGAATTTCGACCTCGAGATGATCGCCGCCACCGGCTCGTGCGCCGGAATCGAGAATTACAGCCGCTTCCTCACCGGCCGACTCCCCGGCGAGCCGCCGCCGACCCTGTTCGAGTATCTGCCGGAAAACGCCCTTCTCTTCGTCGACGAGAGCCACCAGACCGTGCCCCAGATCGGAGCGATGGCGCGGGGCGATCATCGGCGCAAGATCACGCTCGCCGAATATGGCTTCCGCCTCCCCTCCTGCATCGACAACCGGCCGCTTCGATTCAACGAATGGGACGCGATGCGCCCGCAGACCGTCGCCGTCTCCGCGACTCCCGGCGGCTGGGAGATGGAGCAGACGGGGGGAGTCTTCGCCGAACAGGTCATCCGCCCGACCGGGCTGATCGACCCGCCCGTGGAGATAAAGCCGGTCGAGGATCAGGTCGACGACCTCATCAACGAGGCGAGGATCACCGCGCGCCAGGGCTATCGAACCCTCGTCACCACGCTCACCAAGCGAATGGCGGAGGACTTGACCGAGTTCATGCACGAAGCCGGGCTCAAGGTCCGCTACATGCACTCGGACGTCGAGACCCTGGAGCGGATCGAGCTGATCCGCGACCTCCGGCTTGGGGTCTATGACGTGCTGGTCGGGATCAACCTGCTTCGCGAGGGCCTCGACATCCCCGAATGCGGCCTCGTCGCGATCCTCGACGCGGACAAGGAGGGCTTCCTCCGCTCCGAGACCTCGCTGATCCAGACGATCGGCCGGGCCGCCCGAAACGTCGAGGGCCGCGTCATCCTATACGCCGACCGCACCACGGGCTCGATGGAGCGCGCGCTTCGCGAAACCGACCGCCGCCGCCAGAAGCAGCTCGAATATAATGCCGAGCATGGGATCACTCCGACGACGATCAAGCGCGACATCCAGGACATATTGAGCCACGTCTCGAACCGCGACTCGGTCATGGTCGACACCGGTGACGAGGACCGCCCCCACCTCGTCGGCCACAATCTCAAAGCCTATATCGCCGACCTCGAGGCTCGGATGCGCAAAGCCGCCGGCGACCTCGAGTTCGAGACGGCCGGAAGGCTGCGCGACGAGATCCGCAAGCTGGAAGCCGACGAGCTCGGAATCCCCGACCACGAGAAGAAGGCGCCGCTTCTCGGCCATTCGACGGAGGGCAAGCCAGGGACGAGGAAGACGCGCTTCGGCAAGCAGCAGGCGATGCGGCTGGGGAAGAGGATGGGGAGTCGATGGCAATAAGCGAGGCCCTTCAGAGGTTCACTGAAGCCAATTGAGGCCTTGCGTATGTGTTGACTGCACTGTCATCCAGTGTCATAGGCCTCTCGGACAGGAGGCGGTCATGCGTGTGACGATCAATGGATTCGAGGTCGAGGGCACCCCCGAGGAGGTTGCAGCCTTGATTCGAGCGCACGGAACCGTAGCGTCGGCCAAGGAACCGGCTGAGAGAGAAAAGGCCGCTGTCGTCGGTGATGATGAACGGTTCGCCAGCGAGAAGGTCGCGTTTCGGGCGCTCCGTCGTCGTCCGCTGTCTTCAGCACAGAGGATCCTTTTCCGAACGCTCTTGGATGCCTATCCCGAGTGGGTCAGCGCATCGAAGCTTCAAGCTACTACGGGCTATGGTCCGAACCAGCTCGGAGGGCTTCTCGGGGCTATCGGAAGGCGCTTGTCGCAGACGGACGGCTACGTGCGGAATACCTCTATGCTTGAGTGGCTGTGGGACGCTGACGAGAATGAATACTCATATCGACTGCCTGCCTCTTCCCGTAACGCCGTCGAACGCATCAACCCATGATCCGCCACTTCAACGACCCCGAGACAGAGCACATCTGGAGCGGTCAGCGCAGCCGAAAGCTGCCTGATGAAATTCAGGACCGGGCTCTGATTCGGCTCAGAATTCTGAACCGCGCGAAGACCTTGGACGACCTGCGCACTCCGCCGGGCAACCGCCTCCACGCCCTGGAGGGCGATCGCTCCGGGCAGCACAGCATTTCAATCAACATGAAATGGCGTATATGCTTCGTTTGGCGCGACGGAGGCGCTGACGGTGTCGAGATCACGGACTATCACTAACCCGGACTGGTTGCATAACGCCCATGCCGGAGAGATTCTGGCCAGCGAGTTCATGGAGCCGCTGGGGCTGGACGCTGCACAGCTTGCGCAGGCGATTGGCGCGCGCGGGGAACAGGTCGAAGCCGTGGTCGCAGGCACGAAGGCTGTCGACGCCGAGTTGGACCTTCGCCTCGCCCGCTATTTCCGAATGTCGGAAGGCTTCTTCCTCGGCCTGGAAGCGGATTACGAACTTCTAGAAGCCAAGCGCGCCTTGAATGGCGACCTGGACCGGATCGTCCCGCGGGCGGCGTGAATCCTTCATCCAAGGCCGGCAACGCTTTGGGATTCCGCAGAGCCGCCGCCGAAACCGGCGCCGCCGGCAGTCCCATTGAAAAGATTTCCGTGAATGTGAGCGGAATCCGGATCAGCAATTTAGGGTAATTGGCCCTCATCCACTCAAGGACCGGAGTGGACGTCCGTCATCCCGGCGAAAGCCGGGACCTCCTGTCGAGAAGTCCCGGCGGTTCCCTCGCGTCCCAGGCTTTCGCCGGGGTGACGAATCCTTTCGCACCCCCTATCTGGCCTCCAATATGGCCGCCCCCGTCCTCGCTTATGAAAATCTCGGCCTGATCCAGGGCTCGGGCTGGCTGTTCCGGGGGCTCGATCTCTTCGTCGGCGCCCGCGACCGGCTGGCTCTGATCGGCCGCAACGGCGCGGGCAAGACCACCCTTCTCAAATGCCTCGCCGGCCTGATCGATACCGACGAGGGCCGGCGCACCATCCAGCCTGGAACCAGGGTAGTGTTGCTCGAGCAGGATCCGCCGGTCGGCCGCTTCGCCACCCTTCGCGAGTTCGCCCTTCACGGCCCGGACGGCCCGGCTGCCCACGAGGTAGACGCCATCGCCGACCAGCTCGGGATCGACCTCGACCGCCCGTCCGAGACCGCCAGCGGCGGCGAGCGGCGGCGGGCGGCGATCGCCCGGGCGCTGGCCTTGGATCCGGACGTGCTCCTGCTCGACGAGCCGACCAATCATCTCGACCTAAGCGCGATCGAATGGCTCGAGGACTGGCTCGGCCGCTATACCGGCGCCTTCATCGCGATCAGCCACGACAGGACCTTTCTCAAGCGCCTCACCCGCTCGTCGCTTTGGCTCGACCGCGGGGCGTTGCGGCGGGCCGAAATCGGCTTTGGCGGCTTCGACGCCTGGACCGAGCAGGTCTATGCGGAGGAAGCACGCAATGCGGAAAGGCTCGACGCGAAGCTGAAGCTCGAGCTTCACTGGCTTCAGCGCGGGGTCACCGCCCGGCGCAAGCGCAACCAGGGCCGGCTCGCCAAATTGGGCGAGATGCGCGCGGCGCGCGCGGCGATGCTCGGACCGGCGGGTACGGCGAAGCTCGGGCTCGAGAATGACGACGTGAAGACCAAGATGGTGATCGACGCCCAAAAGGTCGCCAAGAGCTTCGGGGACGGCGGGTCTCGGCGCGCCATCATCCGCGATTTCACCCTGCGCGTCCAGCGCGGCGACCGGATCGGAGTGGTCGGAGCCAACGGCACCGGCAAGACGACCTTGCTCAAATTGCTCACCGGCGAGATGGAGCCCGACGAGGGCCGGATCGCCCGCGCCAAAACCCTCCAGGGCATCATGATCGACCAGCAGCGCCGGCTGCTCGATCCGGAAAAAAAGGTTCGCGACGTCCTCGCCGACGGCGGCGACTGGGTCGAAGTGAGGGGCCAAAGGAAGCACGTCCAGGGCTATCTCAAGGAATTCCTGTTCGAGCCCAATCTCGTCGACGCCAGGATCGGAACCCTTTCCGGCGGCGAGCGGTCGCGCCTGCTCCTCGCCCGCGAGTTCGCCCGCCGATCGAACCTCCTGGTCCTCGACGAGCCGACCAACGATCTCGACCTCGAAACGCTCGACCTCCTCCAGGAAGTGATCGCCGATTATGACGGCACCGTCCTCATCGTCAGCCACGACCGCGACTTCCTCGACAGGACCGTGACCATCACCCTGGGCCTCGACGGCTCGGGCAAGGTCGACATCGTCGCCGGCGGCTATGAGGATTGGCAGAAGAGGCGCGAGCCGCCGGCGGCGGCGAAGGCCCCGGTTTCGGCCAGGCCGGCGCCGGCGGCGCCCAAGGTCCAGACCAAGCTCACCTACAAGGACCAGCGCGACTACGACCTTATCCCCGACCGGATTCGGGCGATCGAGGCCCAGATCGCCCGCGACGAAGAGGCGCTCCACGATCCGGACCTCTACACGCGCGACCCGAAGCGCTTCGCGGCCCTGACCGCGGCGATCGACAAGGCGCGGGCGGAGCGGGATGAGGCGGAGGAAAGATGGCTGGAGCTGGCCGAAAAGCTGGAGTCTCTGGCCGGATAACCCCTCTCCCCTGCAGGGGGGAGGGTTACCTTACCGGCACGTGCTCCCCGGCCCCTCGTCCAGGTCCAGGCACCGTCCGTCGATGGTCCGGGCCGGAATCGTCACCCCGATCGTCGCCGCGAGAGTCGGCAATATGTCCGCCGTCTCCACCGCCAGCGGCTGCTCGAACGACACCGCGCCCTTGCGCCAGAACAGGATCGGCACCTTGCGGTCGTAATCCCAGGGACTGCCATGGGTGGAGACATAGCCGCGGCTGGTGTCGAAGATCGGGGTCACTCGCGGGTTCAGGAGCACGATGAAATCGCCCGAGCGCTCGGGGTCGAAGCTGGCCTTGGCGCGCTGGATCAGACTCCAATTGTCGGGCGAGCCCGAGGGCCCCGGCGCAGCCGCCAACTGAGCCTTGGTGAAGACCGCCGCGACCTGCGGGTGGCGGCTGTAGGTCGCCACCGCCTCGCGAAGCACGAGCGCCCGCTGCGCCGGAGTCAGCTTGCGGTCGACATACATGTCGCCGAACGCCCCGTCGCCGTACAGGACGTCGCCGCTCAGCTTCAGCTTCGCGGCGAGCGACTTGGCCATTTTGCCGGCGTTCAGCGCCGGATCGACCCGAATCGCGTCGCCGGCGGCGTGGTCGCGGCTGCGCTCGGGAATGTCGTGCCCGCCATGGTCGGCGGTGAGCATGACCAGATAGTCGATCCCGGTCGAATCGAGGTTGCGGAACAGGTCGCCCAGCGCGTCGTCGAGAGCCATCAGCTGGATGCACATCTCGCTGCCCTGGGTGCCGAAGCTGTGGCCGACATAGTCGGTCGCCGACAGGCCCAGGATGAGAAGGTCGGTGGCAGGCCCCTCGCCGAGCTTCATCTCGCGCCGGAGCGCCTCGCCGATCTGGAGAACCGCCCGGTCGAAATCGGGCGAGGCTCGGAAGCCGTTCTTGTCGTCCGCCTCGCGGGCGAAGCGCCCTGCGCCCACCGGCTTGCCGCCGCCGGCGACCTGTATCGCCCGGCTGTGCGGCTCGCAGATCCGGGGAAGGTCGCGGGCGGACCGGGGTCGGGACAAAGCCTCCTTCACGCCTTCATTGGCCAATGCGATCGTCCGCGGAGCCGCGGGAGCGCCTGGATTGACGAAGGCCCTGGCATCGTGGTCCCACCACCAGCGCTCGTCCGGTCGGTAGCCGCCCATCATGATCGCCGCCCTGTCCTTGCCCGCGACGATTGCGACCCGGCTGCGCGGATCGGCGCGCTTCATATGGTCGCCGAGCGCTGGCACCCTCAGATGGTAGGAGGAGACCGTATATTTGCCGCCGCTGGAGCTGCTGCCCAGAACCCGCGGATCCTCGGAGCAATAAACCCCCTTATCCTCCCGGGTCGCGCTCGGGTTGAACCAGTTGTTTGCGATGATCCCTGTCCGCGCCGGCCTCGATCCGGTGAGGATGGTCGAATGGCCGGGGCAGGTCTCGGTAGCGTTATGGCCCTGATATCCGTTCGGGAAGACGATTCCCTGCGAGAGGCGCTGAAGGCCGCCGTCGAAATGCTGCCGATACTGGCTGAACAGATCGGCCGAAAACTGGTCGACGGAGATTGCGACGATCAGCTTCGGCTTCTCAGCCGCCTGGGCCGGAATCGCGGCGGCGGCGAGCGGTAGGGCGAGCGGAGCGGCGAGCCTGGCCAGTTTCATGAGCGTTCCCCCTGAAGATCGTCTTATGCATCTACATCAGCGACGCCATTGAGCAAGCCCATCGGGCGGCTCGACTTGTACCGGAAAATTTGCGAGCCAGATCGAAACTTCCGGGGGGAACACGCATGGATTCGACCGACGCCGCGGACCTGATCGCCGAGATCCACGAAGATCGAGCCGAGAGCCAGGCCGCCGAAAGCTTTCGAAACCGAGCCGCCCTCATGATCGCGATCATGGCCGCGATTCTCGCCGTGGGCGGGCTGGGCGGCGGCAATGCCACGGACGAGATGATCGAGAACAATATCAAAGCGAGCGACACCTGGGCCTTCTACCAGGCCAAGAACGTGCGCCAGACGATGTACAGGATCGAAGCGGAGAAGCTGGCGACTTCGCTGGCCGCCGGAAACGTCCCCGCCGCCCAGCGCCCCTCGGCGGAGGCCATGCTCAAGGATTATGAGACGACGATCGCCCGCTACGACAGCGAGCCCGATCCGAACGATCCTTCCAAAGGCGAAGGCAAGAAGGAGCTTGCCGCGACTGCGAAAGGCTTTGAGGCCGCCTTCGAGCAGGCCGCCCGGCGCGACAATAATTTCGATTTCGCGGAAGTGCTCCTCCAGCTCGCGCTCGTCCTCGGATCGGTCGCCATCCTCGCGGTCAATCGCTGGATCCTCATCCTGTCGGCGGTCCTGGGCGCGTTGGGAGCCTCTCTGACCCTGAACGGCTTCCTGCTGCTCGTGCCCCTGCCCTAGAAACCCTCTCCCGTCCTTACGGGAGAGGTGAAGGATCACCCGCTCCGCGCATCCTTCAGATGGGCTCGTATCTCCTCGTCGGTCGGAGCGCCCTGGGCCGCCTGCTCGAGGAGGGCGACACCCCGCATGCGATCCTTGCCGCTCTTGAACAGCAGCCAGCCCAAAGTGTCCGCGGTCACCGGATTGCGCGGCTCCAACTCCCAGGCGCGGCGGGCGAGCGGGAGCGCCCGGTCATAATCGCCGGTCTCCGCATAGGCCCAGGCGAGGTTGTTGAGCAGGGTCGAGTCGTTGTTGCCGAGGCGCTTTCGGACTCCTTCATAGGCGGCGATAGCCTCCGGCCAGCGCTCGGCCTGTAGATAGGCGTTCGCCGCCACGGTCAAAGCGGAGACGTTCTGCGGATTTTGCTGGAGGAACAGGGTCAGCACTTTCGCCGCGCCCTCGTCGTCGCCCGAATTGCGAAGCGCCTCGATCAGCCGAAGCGCCACCGGCTCGTTGAAGGCGAGGTTCGCCGCCCGGCGATAGGCGCCTGCGGCGGTCGCATAATCGCCCTGGATCGCAAGCGCGTCGCCGACCAGAACGTGGGCGTCGGGAGCGCCAGGGGCGGCGGCCTGGAGCCGGCGCGCCCTCTGCAGCGCCTCCGGCCCGAGTCCGCGGCCGAGCAGCGCCCGGATGAGGACGACCTGGGGGGCGGCTACGTCGGGCCAGGCGGCGGCGTCCCGGCGAATCGCGGCCAGCTCGCCGTCGCCGAGGGGATCGTCGAGCGGAGCGGTTGCGGAAGGGCGCGGCGCCGTGGCGCGGCCGAGATAGCGGGTCGCCGCCGTTTCGTCCCCGAGCCGGGCGAAAGCCTTGCCGATGATGCTGAGGGTGTAGGCGTCCGCGTCGGCCCGGTCCGCGAGGGGCAGCAAAGTCGTCACCGCCGCCCGCGCGTCGCCGCTCTGCCACTGCGCGGAGCCGAGCAGCCGCCGCGCCTTGATATTGCCGGGCTGCGCCTTGAGCAGCCGCTTCAGCGGTCCCATCGCCAGCGCCGCATTGCCGGTGCCGAGCTCGATCGTTCCGGCCAGAAGCATCGCCGCCGGTCGATCGTCGAACGCCCCGCCGGTCCGCCGGTATAGGCTTCGCGCCAGCGCATAGTCGCGGCCGCGAGCAGCGAGCATCGCCTGGAAGTAATAAGCGGACGGATTGTTCGAAGAGACGCTGAGGAGTCGCCTCGTGTCGGCGAGCATCTCGCGGGTCCGGCCGAGATCGCCCAGGGTGGCGGCTCGCTCGATCAGGACCGCGACGTTGCCGGGGTCGATCTCCAGCGCACGATCGAACCAGGGCATCGCCGCCGAAAGCCCGTATTGGCTGCGGGTGAGCTCGCCCCTCAGCCTCAACGCCTCGACGTTGCGCGGCTGGAGCGCGACGGCTCGGTCGGCGGCTTCTATGGCTCCGGCGGTTTCGCCGGTGGCTCGGCGGAAGTCGGCGATTGCGGTCCAAAGGGCTGCGTCGTCCGGAGTCGCCGCCAGCGCCCGGTCGAAGGCCGCCGCGGCCTCTTCGGTCTTGCCCATGAGCTGATAGGCCTGGCCGAGGATTCGATCCGAATAGGCGGCGTGAGCGGGGCCGGCCTTGCGCGCTTCGGCCACGGCGCGCTCCGCCTGCCTCTGCAGTAGCAAGGCATGCGCCATCAGATGTCCGGTCTCGCTCTCGGCGATCCCGAGCGCGTTCGCTCGCTTCAGCTCGGCCTCGGCCGCCGCGCCCTGCCCGAGCAGCAAATAGGTGCGGGCCTGGGCCAGCCGAAGGACCTTGTTGTCCGGATCCGCCTTGATCGCGTTCAGGAACTCGATGCGCGCCGTCCGCGGCTGCCCCTCCGCCAGCGCGTGCTGGCCGCGCTTATAGGCCTGTTCGGCCGCAACCGGCCCCGTATCGGAGCAGGCGGCGCCGAGCAGGAACAAAGCGGTCAAGGCGGCGCGCGCAATCACGGCTGCAGATCGTATTGCTTCATCAGGTCGTAGAGCGTCGGACGGCTGATCCCGAGCAGCTTGGCCGCGCTGGAGATATTGTTCTCGGTCCGAGCCAGCACCTGGCGTATCGCCCGGCGGTCGGCGAGCTCGCGCGCCGACTTGAGGTTGACCGGAAGCGCCGCCTCGGTCCGCGCCTCGAGATCGAGATCCTCGGCGGTCACCAGCTTGCCGTCGGTCATGATCACCGCCCGCTTCATCCGGTTCTCGAGCTCGCGGACGTTTCCGGGCCACGGCCATTCGTCGATCGCGGCCAGCGCGCCGGGGCTGAGTCCCTTGACCTGGGGGTTCATCTCGCGGGCGAAGCGATGAAGGAAATGCCTGGCGAGAAGCACCGAATCGCCGTGCCGTTCGGCGAGGCTCGGGATTCGGACGACGATCTCGGCCAGCCGGTAATAGAGGTCTTCGCGGAAGCTGCCCGCCTTGATCATCTTCGGTAGATCCTGGTGGGTGGCGCTGACGATCCTCGTGTCGACGGCGATCGGCTTTCGGCCCCCGATCCGCTCGATCACCCTTTCCTGGATAAATCGGAGCAGCTTGACCTGGAGCGGCAGCGGGATGTCGCCGACCTCGTCGAGGAAGAGCGTTCCGCCATGGGCGAGCTCTATCTTGCCCTCGGTCGTCTTGATCGCTCCGGTGAAGGCACCTTTCTCGTAGCCGAACAATTCGGCCTCGAGCAGATTCTCCGGAATGGCCGCGCAGTTGATCGCGACGAAGGCGCCGCCCGAGCGGTTGCTGGCCTGGTGGAGGCCACGGGCGAGCAGCTCCTTGCCGGTGCCGCTCGCGCCCAAAAGCATCACCGAGACCCCGGTATTGGCGACCCGCTCGATCGTCCGCGCGACCTTCAGCATTTCGGGGGCCGCGGTGATCATCGTTCCGAGCACCGTCTGCTCGTCGCCGACCCGCTCCTCCAGCTTGCGGTTCTCCGTCTCGATGCCGTAGAGTTGAAAGGCTCGGCGGACGATCAGCCCGAGCTGGTCGATATCCACCGGCTTCTGGTAGAAATCATAGGCTCCAGACGCGATCGCCCTCAGCGCGCTCTCCCGTGCCCCGTGCCCGGAGGCGACGATCACCTTGGTCTCCGGCTTGAGCGAGAGGATCGTCTCGAGGGTCGCGAACCCTTCGCTAACTCCGTTCGGATCTGGCGGAAGGCCGAGGTCCAGTGTGACGACGGGCGGCTCCTCGGCGCGAAGCAGGTTGATCGCGGAATCCCGGTTGGAAGCGACCAGCACCTCATAATCGTCATAGGCCCAGCGAAGCTGCCGCTGGAGCCCCTCGTCATCCTCGACGATCAGCAGTTTCGCTTTGGTGTCCACGCTCATGCCCGCAATTGTCCAATCTCGAATTCGCCGGTCTCACCCCGCGGTAAAAACACAGTGAAGCGGCTGCCCTCGCCCTCGCGGCTGTCGACCTCGATCCGCCCGCCCATCGCGGCGATCAGGCTTCGCGCCTCGAAGGCGCCGACTCCGAAGCCGCTTTCCTTGGTCGAGGCGAAGGGCTGGAAGAGGCGGGTCCGGATGAAGTCGGCCGACATGCCTTCGCCGCGGTCGGCGATCTCGATCGCAGCTTCGCCGCCCCGTCGGCCGCATTTGATCCTGACGGCTGCGCCGCGGGGGCTGGCGTCGATGGCATTCTGGACCAGATGCCCAAGCGCCTGCTCGAGTCGGATGGGATCGGCGAGGGTGGGAAGACTCGTCTCGCCCTCGACCTCGACGGGATGGACCCGTCTCTTAACCTCGGCCACGGCCGATACCGTCTGGCCGAGGGGGATCGCCCGAACCGGCTCGGCCTCGACGTTGCAGCCGCCGCGATGAAGGCGGGCGAGCAGATCGTTCATCTTCTTCACCGAGCTGTGCAGAGTCGCGATCATGTCCTCGCGAAACTCCGGCTTCTCGGCGTGGCGCTCCGCGTTGCGGACGACGAGGCTGAGCTGGCTGACCAGATTCTTGACGTCGTGGATGATGAAGGCGAAGCGCCGGTTGAATTCATCGAACCGCCGGGCGTCGGCGAGCGCGTCCTGGGTGTGGGCCTCGGCCAGATAGCTCGCCGCCTGGATTCCGACCGTCCGGAACAGATCGAAATCCTCCCAGTCGAGCGGCCGGCGAACGAGCGGATGCTCGAGCAGGACCAGTCCGACGAGCCGGTCGCCATGGATGAGCGGCACTCCGGCCCAGAGACCGTTCAGGCCGGCCAGAGGCTCGGGGAGGCGCACTTCGGCCTCGTCGGTCCGCAATATTCCCGTTTTCAAAACGGAGAAATCCAGGACATGGCCGCTGGTTTCGACGAAATGGATCAGCGCCGAGTCGCCCGCGCTCGCTTCGGGCAGATCGTCCCTCCAGTTCCACCGGGCGGCGACGCTGAGCCGTCCGCCGTTCGGCACCAGCAGCAGTCCCGACGGCGATTCGGCGATGTCGGCGATCGCCTTGATGATCCGCTCGCCGAGCGGCGCGTCGCCGCCGACGGTGCGGGTGAAGCGAAGCCATTCCTCGCGATAATCGTAACGATGCTCGAAGAAATGCTTGGCGACGATCACCCGCGACCAGGCCCGCATCCGCCCCGAGGGAAGCAGGATCACCGCCGCGACCGTGATCGCGAAGACGAGGCCGACCTGGCCGATCCGAACCCAGTTGCCGCCGACCGCCTCGAGCGCCCTGCTCGCCGTCATCATTAAAATGAGATAACCCAGGATGGCGATGAGCGAGAGCGACTGGAAGGTGGCGGCGCGGGACAATTGCATCCGCCACCCGGCGTTGCGGCGGCTGGCCAGAGCGAACAGGGGCACGAGCATCGAGAGGATCGCGCCGCGCATGGCGTAGAGATCGTCGACCGGCCCGCGGGTTAGCCAGGCGACGGTATAGAGATGGAGGTCGTAGGCCCACATTCCGGCCAAAGCGATCATCGGCAGGCGGATGCCCCAGCGGCTCTCGTGCGCCGCCTGGCCGTAGAGATTGTGGACGAGGATCAGCGAGCCCGCGGCGATGGTGAGCCCGATCACCTGCTGGGTCGAGCCCAGAGCGCCGTAGAGGATCGGGTTGCCGGCGAATTGCGGAGTCACTCCGGCGAGGGTGAGCTGGAGCCCGATCACCGCGGCGACGACCGTGTAGACCGGCTTCACCCCCTGCTGGCCGCGCTCGTCCGCCGCACGGCCGACGAGCGCGTACATGAAGCCCAGGAAGGCGAAGTTGCGGGCCGCCTCCGCGATTCCCGCGCCGAGGCCGTGCGGCCCCTGCAGGGCGATGAAAATCGCCCAGGCGGAGGTCACCGAGAAGGCGGCGACGAGCCGGCGGTTGCCGCCATCCTCGTTCCACCGCCGAAGCTGCCACAAGGCGAGCGCCCCGTAGAGCAGGGCAGCAAGCGCATGGGCCCAGAAACCGAGCAGGAGGATCATCGAGCGCCCTCCGGGAACAGCACCACCCGAACCGTCTGGAGGAGGATCAGGAGGTCAAGGAACGGGGTATAATTCTTGGCATAGTAAAGATCGAACTCGAGCTTCTGGCGGGCGTCCTCGACCGAGGCGCCGTAGGGGAAGTTGATCTGGGCCCAGCCGGTGATTCCGGGCTTCACCACGTGGCGTTCGGCGTAATAAGGAAGCCGCGCCTCGAGATCGGCGACGAATTGCGGGCGCTCGGGGCGCGGTCCGACCAGGCTCATCTTGCCTGTGAGAACCGTCCAGGCCTGGGGCAGTTCGTCGATCCGAAGCTTGCGGATCACCGATCCGACCCGTGTGACCCTGGGATCGTCCTTCTGGGCCCAGACCGCCTTGCCGCCGACTTCGGCATCCTCGCGCATCGAGCGCAATTTCACCAGCTCGAAGCTCTGCCCGTAAAGGCCGACCCGGCGCTGCCGAAAAAAGGCCGGCCCCTTGCTCTCAAGCTTCACCGCGAGCGCGGTCAGAAGGATGAGCGGCGCGAAGAGGAGCAGGATGAGGCCCGACACGATTATGTCGAACATCCTCTTGCCCGCCGCCGACAGCCTCCGCCCCGACGAGAAGCCGTCCGAGAAGATCAGCCAGCTGGGATTGACGCTGTCGAGGTCGACCCGCCCCGTCTCGCGCTCGATGAACGAGGAGAATTCATTGACATGCACCCCGGTCGTCTTGATCCGGAGCAGGTCGGCGAGCGGAAGCGCGTTTCGCCTTTCCTCGAGCGCGAGCACCACCTCGGACACCCGAAGCCGGACGACATGGGCGGTCAAATTGGCGATGTCGTCGCGGTTGACCGAGTGGGGAACCGCGTGGCCGCCGTCGTTCATCCCGACATAGCCGGCGATCGCGAAGCCCGCCCCCTCGGTTCGAGCCAGCGCCTCGAGCCGGGCCGCCCGCGGGCCTGCGCCGAGGACCAGGATCCGCCGCTTGAACGCCTCGCTTCCGAGCGCCCGTCCGAAGGCGAGCCGGGCCGCGAACAGAAAGACCAGCGCGATCCCCATCGCGTAGAGGAGGTTCGAGCGCCAGAAGGTCAGCGCCGGAAAGACGAAGAAGACCAAAGCGAGCAGAAGCACGCCCAGCGACACCGACACCATTAGCCGCGCCGCCGCCAGCCGCATCGATCGAAGCGCGTCGACCCCGTAGGCGCCGACCCCGACCATTGCGAGCTGGAGAACGGCGGCGAAGGTGAGCAGATGCGGAAGCCTGTGAACGTCCGGATCCGCCTGGCCGGCGATCTGCCACAGGCGCAGGAGCCACCCCGCCTCCCCGGCCGCGATAAGCAGCAGGAAGTCGATCGCGCCCAGAAGGAGGACGCTGTGGGGGACGTAATGCTTGAAAAGCCTGATCAAGGGGCGGACGCCTCGCCGAGTGTAAATTCTACCGACAGGCTTCTAGTGTCGCTCAAATTGACAAAGAAAGCGTGAAAAGCGTCGATCCGTCTCTCCCGGCAAAGCCCCACGAGCCGCGGCGGCACGAAAAGTTCGTGGATTGCATTTAGAACAAAACAAGAATATGGTTCATCGTGAATAGCCGCGATGAGGCTCTGTTTCGTGTCGTTGGAGGTGGATATGTTCGAGGTGACTCTGGTCGTGGTTCCGCCCGGCGGCGGAGAGGCCGATTACGGCCTTCAGATGAACGTCCCGGCGCTTCCGCGCGAGGGCGACTATCTGACCGTCATGAGGAACCGGGCCGGGCCGGTCGCCGGCGCGGATATCGGGACTGAGGATTTCATCGTCAGGCGGGTCTGGTGGGCCTTCAACTATCCCGACGACGGGGCGCTGTTCCACGAGGCCGGCCAGGGCCCGGTCGCGAAGCCGAGCGGAATCAGCATCGAAGTCGAACCGGCGAAGGGCCATTATTCGTCGGAAAGGCACGTCAGGGCCTGCGGCGAGAAGGCCATGACCTTCGAGGCAAGCGCCTATTGATCGGCTGGCGAAGCGCGAAGCGCTCCTTCTTGAATCCGGTCCCGGGTCGATTCCGCGGCGGGAACTGCCTGCGGCGCAAGCGGGCGCACGGGACTCTTTGTGCCCTTATTGGTCTTCGTGCGAACCCCTCTCAACCGGCCGAAGTGGCGAGGCGGTGGGTGTCCTGGCGCAGCCGCTCGAGGCAGTCTTCGCTTCCGGTCAGCTCCCAGGCGAGCTGGGGGACGATATGGTCCAGCTTGACGGCGATCGCTCGAAGGTCGGGAGCCGGGAGCGCGAGGAAGGCGCAGAGCGCGTCGGAATGGGTAATCTATGCGACGATATAGCAGTTGGCTCTACCGGCATGTTATGGACAAGTCTGCGATCGGTCGTTTTTCTGCAGAGAAAGTTCATTGCGTCACATAATTACAATCCGTGGAATAGGTGGAACTTTATCTGTATCGGCGCATTGTGGTCGGCGGTTTAGAGATTAGCCTTCTCCGTATCGGAAACTCGTATTATGTTGCGTCTTCGAACCAAGAAACGAGCGTCGATGATTGCTCTAGCTTCGAGTCTGGCTGCTATCGCATGCACACCTTCGGCCAATTCCGTTAATTCTATTCAGGATGAAGATGCGCGCGCCAACCAACAAGCTCTCGCCGTCGATGATGGTCTGGGCCGGAAGGACGAGAAAGTGGAACGCCAA
The DNA here is from genome assembly GCA_038257735.1 of Sphingomonadales bacterium. Classification (GTDB taxonomy): domain Bacteria; phylum Pseudomonadota; class Alphaproteobacteria; order Sphingomonadales; family Sphingomonadaceae; genus Allosphingosinicella. The sequence goes on from JBBSIZ010000009.1 coordinate 22,658, forward strand.
GTGCCATTCGCACTCGCCCGCCATTCAGGCGACCTGTCCGGCGGACGCCTCACCCGGCTGAGCGGGGATTTGGCGCTGCGAGGAACGTGTCTGACGTTGCGCAGCCTGCAAGGCGAATATGCGCTTGTGTGGCCCCGGAACGCAGCCCTGCGGCCAGAGGCCGACGGCAAATGGGCGGTGGACCTCGTCACTCCCCAGGGGCGCCGCTCCCTCATCCTGGGAGATCGAATCACCGTTGGCGGCTATGGTGGATCCCGCTCCGCCGTGGCAGGCGCTCGGATCGTCGAGAAATTGGGTCCCGATTGTCCTGACAAGGCCTGGATCGTCCAGGGCCTCCCCTGACGTCTGCTCACTCCGATCTTTCATTAAACCCCAATCCCTCGATTACTCCGTGGAAGGAACTCGTAATGCGTACTCTTAGCCGTCTTCTCCTCAGTTCCGTCGCGCTTATGACTTGCGGCGTCGTGGCTGCCCAGCCGGCCGCTCCCCCAACCCCGCCCGAGCCTATGCGGACGACGACCCTCGACAAATCCGGCGTGGAATATTTCCAGAAGGCCTTTTCGCTGAGCGCGGCGGAAGCAGCCCGGCGCCTCGCCCTTCAGGACCGGATAGCCACCTTGGCCGAGAAGCTCGAGACCAGCGAAGCCGCAATTTTCGGCGACATGTATATCGATCATCAGCCGTACCGGATCGTCGTCAATCTCACCCAAGGCGGCAAAGAAGTCGTCCAGAAGTATACCAGTGATCCCGAAATCCTGGCAGCACTGGAGATCAAGACGGTCGCCAACACCATCACCCGTTTGAGGGAAACGCAGGACCGCCTGCTTACGCAGCTCGCTACGCTTAAGGTCAAGGTGTTCTCGACGATCGATGCAAAGACCGGTATGGTTAAGCTGATCGCTCCCGATCTGGCTCCGCTTCGCCAGTTGGTCCTGACCAAGGTGCTCGTCCTTCCCGAATATGTGGTGCTCGAGACCGGTCCGCTTTCGGAGAAGGTGCAAGCAACGCCTTATATCAGCGGCGGTCATGTCTATTATGACAGCCGAAACGGCGCTTCCCCGATCTGCACATTCGCTTTCGGCGCCCGGGAGGGCACCACTTACGGCATCCTCACCGCCGGCCATTGCGAACCGGGTGCCGACGGCAAGTACTGGCACAACGCGCCGGGCGGAGTGTGGCGGGAATGGCCGGTGCCCGCCTACGAAGCACAGCGGCTCGACACCAAGTACGACTTCCAGTGGCATAGGCGGCCGCTCGACTACAAGGTGTGGAACACCGTCCAGACCGACACCAACGGCGCCTTCTATGTAATCGGCACGGTAGGATTCTACAGCCAGAAGTCCGGCATGGGCGTGTGCAAGTACGGCAACACGACCCGTTATGGTTGCGGCACCATCGTCGATGGCAATGCCGCCAACGAGGGCGGCACCCGCGGCTTCATCCTCGTCAGAAACGCAACGGGCGTTAATCTGGCCGACTTTGGGGACAGCGGCGGCGCTACGTTCGGCGGCCCCGCGACCTCGGACATTAAGGCCTACGGGATCATTTCCGAGAGGCGCAGGAACGCAAGCGGTTACCTGGATGTCCTCTATATGCCGATCGATTATATCGACGACGTGCGGACCACGCTCACGATCATGACGGCGCCGTCACCCTAGAAATTCAGGCCTGTGGCCGGATAGCTGCCCCGGAAGAACCCGCCGCCCATCTGGCGGCGGGTTCTGGCTATAACGGGCAACGGTGATCGCCGGACAGACTGAGCGGCCGTCGGTCAGGATTCGCCTCGCCCCTTCGTGGGTTGGTGCCTTTTGTGCGAACCCCTCTCAACCGGCCGAAGTGGCGAGTCGGTGGGCGTTCTGGCGCAGCCGCTCGAGGCAGTCTTCGCTTCCGGTCAGCTCCCAGGCGAGCTGGGGGACGATATGGTCCAGCTTGACGGCGATCGCCCGAAGATCGGGAGCCGGGAGCGCGAGGAAGGCGCAGAGCGCGTCGGAATGGACGTCGAGCAGCGCGTCGTAAAAATCCTCGTCCTCCTCATTGCGTCCCGCGTCGAGCGCCGCCTGCGCCCGCTCCAGCCGGCCAAGCGCCTCCCCCCACCCGTCATCCCGGCACCCCCCGTCATCCCGGCGAAGGCCGGGATCCATGAACACGGCGGTGGAAGCTGGAGTCGCGGCTTTGTTCATGGATTCCGGACCAAGCCCGGAATGACGAACAAGCGGAGCGGCGCAGACAGCGCCTAGCAGCGCCCTTCGACTGATCTCAGTCGAATTGCGTTTCATAGACTCCGGACCGCTGGCGGTCCGGAGTGCGACAGTTTACACTGCCCATCAGCCATGCTTCGCCTCCTTCTCGGGGCAGTTGCGGGTCGGAGCCGAAGCCAAGCGTGAGCCTCGCCTCGGATGGTTTTTGGTACGCCTAAAATAGGACCGGGTCAATAGCCGAAAAAGAAAAAAGACCTCGAGGCCGACCCGCGACCGGGCGCGACCCCTCCGTCACCGTCCGAATCCCGGCCGAGGTCCAGGCCGCGATCGCCGTTTGGATCGAACGGCAGCCGGAGCCCAAGCCCTCCCGCTCTGAGGCGATCCGCCGGCTGATCGAGAGAGGCTTGTCAGCGAACTGATCTCACTTGTCGCCTGTAGTTGACGAACAAGCTATCTGTCGCTTATAAGCGACACATGGCGGAGGTGGTCGAAACCGAGGCGTTCGCCAAGTGGCTGAAGGCGCTGCGCGATCCGATCGGCAGGCGAAGCATCATCCGCCGCCTCGCCCGGATCGTCTCAACCGACAATTTCGGCGACCAGGCCGGCGTCGGCGACGGCGTCAGCGAACTCAGGGTCGATGTCGGGCCGGGCTACCGGGTCTATTACACGATCCGCGCGAAGCGGGTCGTGCTTCTGCTTTGCGGCGGCGACAAGGATTCCCAGGAACGCGACATTAGAAGAGCGAAGGAGATGGCCGCCCAACTGGGATGAGGGCGATCTGCCCAGCGATTGAAGGATTGATTGAAGGAACCGGGCAAATGGAAATCAAGACGCAGCCGTTCGACGCGGCCGACTATCTCGACACCGCCGCCGACCAGGCGGACCTGCTCAGCGATGCCGTCGACAGCGGCGATGCGCGCTACATCGCCTACACCCTCGGCGCCGTCGCCCGAGCCCGTGGCGGCATCGGCAAGCTGGCGAAGGAGGCCGGGTTGAGCCGGCAGGCGCTGCACAAGTCTCTGAGCGAGGACGGCAACCCGACGCTCGACACGGTATTGAAGGTGCTGAAGGCCCTCGGGCTGCATATGCGGATCGAGGAGGTGGGGGTGGAGGCGGCGTAGAACGGGGCAGGCCCCGACAAAAATTGTATACGCTCACGGGTTTTCCGACTTACGCCTGGGCAACTTTAGGTTGATTTTCTGACGAAGCATGCTCCACTTAACAGTGGAGAGGGGACACCGTGCCAATAGCGAATGCCTTCGCGTATCTCATTCGCCCAGGAAAGGGCCTAGAGAAGCCGCCACAGATTTCGAGTAACGAGATTCCACCGCTAGCCGGTAAGCTCAACCAGATGCTGGAGGGCATCTTTTCAGGCGATAGCGGTCCACACGATTTCGAAATCAGCTTCACCCCCGCACCGGACGGCACTCAACACAACGAGTGCCGTAGCCTCCTTGTCGATTTCCAGAATGGTCCATTGCTCCAGACAGGGCTCCCCATCGCCCGACGTCTTCAGAGCGCCACTGACAACCGAAGCGGGATTGGTTTGCTGTTCCTTCTGAGCGGCAACCACGGTTTGAAAAAACGTGTCGTAGCTTCTCGATTTCCGACCGATCAGGCAGTGTTAGCGGATGCGAGTTCCGGCGGCTTGGCGGTCGCGTTTCTCGAACAGGTCTTCATTAAGCGACTGTCGTCTTACAAAGCGCTTAGGATCGAGCACGAGAATCCAGGCAGCGGATTCTGGAAAGGTATTGCGACTGATCGGCAAGCCGGGCAATCGGGTGAACACATTTCGGAGTACTGGCTCAAGGACTTCCTAAACGCGGATTTTGCTGAAACTCCAGCTCAGGGAACGAGACGTCTCGCCCAAGCACTTAAAGACGCCGTCAAAAAGAATCCCAGCTTGGCCGTAAAAACCGAAATAGCGCACGCCAGCTCTTTGGCGCCTGCGGTGTTCGGCGGCAAATCGCTAACAATAGGCGATTTCTGTAATCACTTTGGACTCAGCACCGCAGCTAAGGAAACTATTCAAAAGTCTCTACCCAAGGCGATTTTATTTGGAAAGATGTTCAAGTTCGACCAGTCAGAATTTAAGACCATTGCTCCATATAGGACCGTAGAACTCAACACGGGCGCCATTCTTACAGCTCCTAGCCAGAACTTCGAGGAAGTCTTCCACGCTCATCGGATAGGCATCGAGGTTGAATATACGACACGTGGTAAGATTAGAGACCAGAGACTAACAAAAAAATGACTGCCGATTATGTCATAAGAGACGAGTACGTGGAGCGCTTTGCCATCCTCTCCACCCTCGCAGACAAACTGCAAACGTCTCTGAAATCAGTTTTGGAGGGAGTGGAAAGGATTGACTCGGTAACTGCACGAGCTAAGAGCCCTGACCGATATTTCCAAAAAGCTATCAAAGTAGATAGCACCGGATCTCGTAAATACTCCAATCCTAAGTTCGATATACAGGACCAAATCGGAGCTAGAATTACCGTCTTCTATTTGTCCGATGTCGAGAGGGTGCGTTCGAAAATCGTTCGGCATCTGAGATTTATTGAGGAGGCATCGAAGGCACCTGAATCTGATTCCGAGTTTGGATATTTTGGCCTCCATTTCATTATAAATCTGCCCGATGATATCGTCACAGAGGAGGAAGAGGAAATCGCTCCAGAGTTCTTCGAGCTCCAGATAAAAACTCTTTTTCAGCACGCTTGGTCCGAGGCTCATCATGATCTGGGATACAAGTCACCCCGAGATCTGAATGCCGATGAACGCCGAAAAGTTGCTTTTACAGCTGCTCAGGCGTGGGGGGCAGATACTATTTTTGAGCAACTTTCCTGTGCCTTAGTAGGAAACGACAACGAGCCGTAAAGGAAGCCCGTACCTAACCCAATCCTCCACGAAAGCCCAGCGGAGCAGGGATCCTCGGGCGTCCCGACGGCCTCCCCCTCCACCGCGCCTCGCGCGGCTGCCCCTCCCGCGCGAGGGATGAAGTTTCATTTGCGTTTCACAATGTCAAAGAGCCCTGCCGGGTCCGCGACTCGGCGCTGAGAACAATATAGGAACATCAAGAACCTTATTCTCCTTCAATTTGGTCCGTTTCGGAAGTTGCGGGCGCCGGCCTCCGGCGCCGCCGCGAGCGCCCCGCCCCCCGGAAAGCCTCCTACGCCACCCGCATCAGCTGGCTCGGGAAGGGCTGAGCCAGCGAGCAAGCGTCGGCCGCCTCGCCGTCGAGCCAGTTCTCGTAATCCTCGCGGTGGAGGATGACCGGCATCGCATTGGGGTGGAGCGGTTCGACGAGCGGGTTGGGATCGCAGGTGAGGAAGGCGAAGCGGCGCGCGCCCTCGCTCATCCGCCAGATGCCGGCGAAGGCGGCGCAATCCTCGCCGAGGCAGGTGAACCACCAGTTCGCCGGCCGGCCGGTCTCGATATCCTTGCCGGGCCGGGGCTCGGCGAAGCTGGTGAAGGGGATCAGGCAGCGCCGGGTCGGATCGGCGAGGGTCGATCGCCAGAAGGGGCTCTGCAGGTTGCGGACGTTGGTGATCGCCTTCCTCACCGGCTTGCCGCTCTTGCCCTTCATCGTCCGCAATATCCCCCAGGCCATCCGGTCGAGCCGCCGCCGGCCCTCCTCCTTCCTGACCACCAGCGCCTCATATTTCGGATAGATATCGGGCTTGGATTCGAAGGGCGGGTCGAGCGGAACGGCGTCGAACAGCCGGCCCAGATCCTCGGTGCTTCGCTGGCGGAAGAGGTTGCACATGCCCCGGGGAGTAACCTGCGCCGCGGCGCGGGGAAAGGCGGAAGGAAGCGGAAGGCGAACGCAAAAACCATTGCCGCACCCCGATGATGTTCGCTATCTGTTCTTCCATGGACAAGCGAATCGCAATCACCCCGGCCGAGATCGCGCGGGCGATAAGGGTCTGGCTCCGGGTCATGCCGAAGCCCATTTGGCGGGCGCTCCAGAAATATGAGCTCGCCGCGCTCGATAAAAGGCAGGATCCGGACTCCGCGCCGCAGGTCCACGGCGCCGTCGCCCAGCATATCGCCGATCATTTCGAGAGGGCCGATTGGGAGATTACCCGTCCCGAGCCCAAGGATCTCGGCTCGCCTCCGCCCTGGAGCGGGGCGGGGCGGGGCGGGGCGGGGCGGGGCGGATTCCTGATCGAGTCCGATCTAGCGGCGCGCTCGATTCGAGACCGGGACAAAAGATAAGGGGACCGAGCGGTCCGTGGAAGCAAACCCCCCGGCCCCCACCGTGAGAGGAAGCCATTCCAAACTCTCGGTAGATCCGATATAATAGTGATCGGGATTAAATCCAGATGTAATTTGGCCGGGCCCGTGAAAATTCCCAAGTAATTACAACGGGGAGTTCGCCGCCCCGCGCGCCGGTCCCGCTTCCATGGATAGCTCCGTATCCGGATTTACCTCCGTTTCGCCGGCCGTTCGACCGAGTCGGGCTTGCCGCCTCCGCCTCCGGCTTAGCCATTGGGCCCACGCCGTCCCGCGCCGGGACAGGCCGAATTGAGGGGTGGCGGGGAGGGATCGGCCGCCGCACTGAAGCGCTTCACGGACTGAACGAGCGACTGGAGCAGGACGATGATCGGACGGACATTGGCGGCGCGGATGGGTACGGCCTTGCTTGCGGGCGCTGCGATGCTGGTGGTCGGCTTCGAGGTCGCGGACGAGCCCGCCGGGGCGCCCGCCTCGGCCGAAGCCTCCTTTTCCCCCTCCGTCCCGCTCGTCGCCGCCTCCGCGCCCGCCCCCGCCGCCATCGCCGCGGCCGATCCGAACTTCGTCGTCCGGCGAATCCTCGACATTCCCGGCCCGCTCAGGATGGGCGAGCATCATTGGGACGAGAGCGGCGCCCCGGCCGACGGCCCGATCGTGATCACCGTCGATCTCGAGGCGCAGGTCCTCTCCATCTTCCGCGGCGGCTATGAGATCGGCGCCGCGGCAATCCTCTATGGCCGAGACGACAAGCCGACTCCGCTCGGCGCCTTCCCGATCACCCAGAAGAGCGCGAAGCACGTCTCCAACCTCTACGGCGCGCCGATGCCCTACATGATGCGGATGACCAACGACGGAATCTCGATCCACGGCAGCGACAGCGTCGCCCCGGGCTTCGCAACCCATGGCTGCGTCGCGGTTCCGGTGGAATTCGCGAAGAAGCTGTTCGGAGCGGCGAAGCTCGGCGACGTCGTCATCGTCACGAGCGGCAAGAGGCTGGAGATGGGCGAGTCGATCGTGAGGACCTGAGGCCGGGGCCGAGCCGCCCCATCGGCGGGGTGGCGCCGCCCGTGGCCTCTGCTACACCGCTCGAATGACCTCCCCCATGATCAGGCCCGTCATCCTTTCCGGCGGCGCCGGGACCCGGCTCTGGCCGCTGTCGAGGGCGGGGCGGCCCAAGCAATTCCTGGCGCTTGCAGGCGAAGAAAGCCTTCTCAAGGCGACGGCGCGGCGGGCGGCGGCCTGGGGGGCGCCGATCGTCGTCGCGGCTCGGGAGCAGGCGCTCGCGGTGCGCGCCGAGGTGCCGGACGCGCGCCTCGTGCTCGAGCCCTGCGCGCGCGGCACCGCTGCGGCGGTGGCCCTGGCGGCGCTGGCGGCCGGCGAAAGCGAGCTGCTCCTGGTCATGCCGAGCGATCATCATATCGAGGACGAGCGGGCCTTCCGGGCCGCGGTGGCGATTGCGGCGCCTCTGGCCGAGGCCGGCTGGCTGGTCACGTTCGGGATAACGCCCGACCGGGCCGAGACCGGCTACGGCTATATCAGGCGCGGCGAACCCCTTGCCGACGGCGCCTTCCGGGCGGCCCGCTTCGCCGAAAAGCCGGACCGGGCGACTGCGGAAAGCTGGGTCGCCGAGGGCGGCTGGGACTGGAATGCCGGAATCTTTCTGTTCGCCCGCGAGGCGTTGATCGAGGCCTTGCGTGAGCATGCCCCGGCGGTGCTCGCGGCGGTAGAAGGCGATTTCGAATCCGCCCCTTCCGCCTCGATCGACACGGCGGTGATGGAAAAAGCCGAAAAGGTAGCAGTGGTGCCCGCCGCGATGGGCTGGACCGACATCGGTAGCTGGGAGGCGCTTCACGCGCTCGGACCGGTCGACGGCGACGGCAATCTGCTCACCGGCGACGTCGTCGCCCCGGACAGCCGCAACTGCCTCGTTCGCTCCGACGGCCCGGTGGTCGTGGCTTTGGGGGTGGAGGACCTCGTCATCGTCGCCACCGAGCGGGCGGTTCTGGTCGTCCCGAAAGGGGCGACGCAGCGAGTCCGCGAAGCGATCGAGGCGCTCGAGGCACGGCACGAGCGGCGGCGCGATTCATGAAGGAGAACAGGAATGGCTGAGCTTCGTCCCCTCGGGCGCAGCGGGCTCTCGACTCCGGGCCTGGTCCTTGGCGGCAACGTCTTCGGCTGGACAGCGTGCGGAGAGGAGGCGTTCCGGATCCTCGACCGCTTCGTCGAGGCGGGCGGCACCATGATCGACACGGCCGACGTCTATTCGACCTGGGCGCCGGGGCATCAGGGCGGCGAATCGGAGACCCTGATCGGCGAATGGCTGAGGCGACGCGGATCGCGCGAGGGCGTGCTCGTCGCCACCAAGGTCGGAATGCTCCACCGCCACGGCGGCGGCAAGCTCGAGCCCTGGCGAATCGAAAAGGCCGCCGAAGCGTCTCTGAAGCGCCTCGGGGTCGAGACGATCGACCTTTATTATGCCCATCAGGACGATCCGGAAACGCCGATGGAGCAGGTGATCGAGGCCTTCGACCGGCTGGTCAGGGCCGGCAAGGTGCGCGCTCTCGGCGCCTCCAACTTCACCGCGGAACGGCTCGGCCAGGCGCTGTCGCTTGCTCGGGAAATGGGGATGAGCCGCTACGAAGTGCTCCAAAACGAATTTCATCTCCTCGAACGCGGGAAGCTCGAAGGCGAGCTGCAACGGCTCTGCCTCGCCGAGGATATCGGCGTACTGCCCTTCTTCGGCCTCGCCTCGGGCTATCTGACCGGCAAATATCGAAGCGAAGCGGATTACGGCAAAAGCATCCGCGGCGACCGGATGTCGAAATATGTGGAGGGCAAAGGCCCCGACATTCTCGCCGTTCTGGACGAGATCGCGGCGGAAACCGGGGCGATTCCGGCCCATATCGCCCTCGCCTGGATAGCCGCCCAGCCGGCCGTCACGGCCCCGATCGCCAGTGCGAGGACGCCCGCTCAGCTGGAGGAGTTGCTCGGCTCAATGACCCTGAAGCTAACGGACGCCCAGCTGGCGCGGCTGGACGAGGTGTCGGCCCAGGTCGCCTAGTCCGCGTTTTTCGTTCAAAACGGACCGGTCAGTTGCACGGACCCCCTTTCCGCGCGGCTTACGTTAGCGTAAAGGAGTCGGCAGGGGCTTCTGGCCAGGACGCGTGATGGGACGCGGCTCGGGCGATAGGTGCACCAGGCTGGGCTTGGGAATGCGCACCGAAGGGGAGGCCCACGGATGGACTGGAAGCTATCGGACGCGGGAACCTCGCGTCACCAGGTCGAGGGCTTGCACGCCAAAATTCGCGATCTGCTCGAGTCGCTCGATAAAGCGGAGCTTCACGGCCCGGCCGCCTACGTCTCGATGGCGCTCGATTCGATCCGGCGCGACTTTCCCGAAATCAGTTCGACTCGTTGAAATATTGAGTCAGGCGGGTGATCGCCTGTGGGGTGAGCTCGAGATAGGTGCTTCGCGCGTCGGCCGGATGCGGGCGGCGCACGACCAGCGCTTCCTGGACGAGATAGGCGATGTGGCGGAGCGCCGTCGTGGTCGGAGCGCAAGCCGCCATGCAGGCGGTCGAGACGGTGACCTTGCGCCCTTCGAGCGTGCTCACGAAAAGCTCGAGCAATATGTCCCACGAGGGATCGCAGAAGAGCCGCCGGCCGAACAATGCGTATAGCCTCCGGCGCGCGGCGCAGGCTTCCGCCGCCGCGGCGAGCACCGACGATTGCGCCGCCGGGACCGATTCGCGGCGCGAAGTCTCGATCAGTCGGTGCAGGCGCGACTCGATTTCGAGAATGATTCGCTCGGTCTCGGTGGCGAGATTGCTCGCATCCTCCGGCCCGTGCCTGCCTGTCGGCTGTGCGACCATCACGCGGCTCTCCGAATGGGTTCCACTATGCGCAGCACCGGACCCCTTATCCGTAAGCGGCTGCGCATTTCCTGCAGTGTGCCCGGCGACAGGTCGATCTGCAAGGCCTGAAGCTGTTCGCCGTCCATCCAGGTCGGCAAACCCAGCGGGGTCACCGGCCACCCGACGGAAAGCAGCGCCGGGACCCGGTGCGCCTCGGCGACGAGCGTATAGCGGCTTATGCGATTGGATTCGGCGAATTCGGCCAGCGCCAGGGCCAGAAGCCGGTGCACTCGAAGGATGGAGGTGCCGGAGGCATCGGCCGGGCAGGTCACGAGACGTGAAATTTCCCAACAATCGTCACCGCTCGGAACCCCGGCCGGGCAGAGATGACTGAAGAGATTGCTCAGCAAATGGGGACGTGAGGACGGGAGAAGCCTCACTGATCCCTGATGGCGGCCTTCCGGAGATCTGGCGAGCAGGTAGATCGCATAATCGTCATCGAACTGATCGACCTCCAGCCAGCTACCCTTTGCCGGCAGACGCCATCCGAACCGATCTACGAACACCTGCTTCCGGTCATGGTGCATCTCCATGAGCGCCGCTGCGAAACCGAAGCGGCTTTCCGGAAGAACCAAATCAATCATTGCTTCAGCCTCCGACGCCGCCAACTTCCGGTATCGGCACATCGGATCACACCCCGGTAGTTACCGGGTGGGGGCGCGGGTCCGGGCGCGTCTAGGGTTCCCGGCCACAGGAGCCCCTCGTGACCGCGCCCTTCCTTCCCCCCGTCGCCCATCGCGAGAAGCCGCCCGTGGTCCGCCGCGACTTCCCGAGCGTGCGCGGCCGCGATCTCGGGCCGGTTCCGGGCAAAAGCGGCCTGCCCTTCTTCGGAATCCTGCCCGAAGCGGTCCTCGATCCGCTCGCCTTCGCCCGGCGGATGCACGAGACCTATGGGTCGATCCACCGCTTCCGCGCCTGCGGCAACTGGAACGTCCAGCTCATCGGGCCGGAGGCCAACGAGTTCGTGCTGTTCGACGAGGCCCGCAATTTCTCGGCGGAAGGCGGGTGGAGGCCCGTCTTCGGCCGCCATTTCGAGGGCGCGCTTCTGCTCCGCGACGGCGCCAACCACCAATGGCACCGAAAGCTCGTCGCGACCGCGTTCAAGCAGGAGCAGCTTCAATCCTATCTCGGCATATTCGCCCGCAACAATGCCAGGTTGCTTGCGGGCTGGTCGGGGAGGTCGCTCGACGTCTACGAGCTCGCCCAGCAACTCAGCTTCGCGAACGGCTACGCCGCCTTTCTCGGCCGCGATCCAGCCCTTGCGACTCGCGACGACATGCTCGCCTTCCGTTACCTGATGCGGGCCGCCGCCGCGGTGGTGCCCTTTCCACTGCCGGGCACCGCGGAGGCGCGCGCCGCCTGGGCCAGGCGGCATATCGAGGGGCTGATCCGTCCGATGCTGTCGGATCCCGTCGCGAGGCGGCGCACGGACCTGCTCGCCAATCTGTGCCGGATGCGGGACATGGGGCTGCTCGACGACGGCGAGGTCATGGCCCATCTCGTCTTCGTGATAGCCGCCTCGTTCGAAACCCTCTCCTCGGGCACCCTTTCGACCCTCCACTATCTCGCCGCCAATCCCGATTGGCAGGACCGGGTGCGCGAGGAATTGTGCGATCTTATCCCCGATCCGGATAAAATCGACATGGCCGATCTCAACAGGTGCGATCTGGCCGGCTGGGCGATCAGGGAATCGCTTCGGCTCAATTCGGGAGCACCCGTAATCTGGCGGCGCTCGGTTCGGGCGTTCGAATTCGGCGGCTACGATTTTCCGGAGGGCACGATCACCGGAGTCAATCCGATGCTGACCCACCTGCTTCCTCGGATCTGGGACGAACCGGCCAGATTCGACCCGATGCGCTTCTCACCGGAGCGCTCCCGCGGGCGGCACCGATTCGCTTTCCTTCCTTTCGGCGGCGGCGCCCATAGCTGCCTGGGTGCCAATTTCGCCTATCTGCAGGTGCGGGCGCTTCTTCGGTGTCTTTTGGACGGGCACGAACTCGTCCCCGCTTCCGGGAAGCCGCCGCGCTGGTACCATTGGCCGAACTGCCGGCCGCGCGGGATATTGCGGATCGCCCTGCGCCGCCGCTGAGCTTCATGTCCGTCATTGCGAGCGAGGCGAAGCAATCCAGCCGGCGTCCGAGGCCCGATGGATTGCTTCGTCGCTACGCTCCTCGCAATGACGATATGAGCTTTCAATCGATGACTTCGGAGAAGCAGATTTCGCTTCGGAACAGGGCTCGGACCAGCAGCTGCGAACGGGTCGCGACGGAATAGCGCCGCTTGGCGGCCTCGATATGCTCGTTGACCGTCCTGGGGCGGATGGCGAGCAGGTCCGCGATCACCGAATCGCTTTTGCCCCGGGCCACGAACAAAAGGCATTCGCGCTGCCGCTCCGACAGCGGCGCCGGCTGCAGGTAGATTTCGCCGGGACGCTGCTTGACCAGCTTTCGGGCGGCCTCGAACGCGAAGCTTCCCAGGGCCTGGGCGGCCGAGACTCCGGAATCGGGAAAGGGCTTGCCGCTCCGGACAGAAAAGCTGCAGGAGCCGAAAGTCTCCCCGGGAACATGGTTGGGGACGGTATAGCCCTCGCAGATGCCATGCTGGGCGGCGTTGCGCATATATTCCGCTTCGGCGGCCGTCATGACGAGCAGCGAGTCGAGCTGATCCCATTTGAAGCCGCTCGACATCCGCTCCGCCGCCCTCACCACCGGATCGGTCAGCTTCGGCAGCTCGCGCACATAGCCGACCCATTCGAGCGGATAGTTGGTGAGGCGGACATGCTCGCCCGCCGGGCGCCCGAAACACACATGATGGACGATCGCGAAATAATCGAAGCCGAGCTCGCGGACGGCGGCATCGATGAGCGTGCGCAAATCAGCCATGCTCCCGGCCCCGGCCGCCGTCGTCACGAAATCCTGAACGACGGCGAGTCCGTCGTGGCGCTGCGCAGCTTTCAGGTCGCTGACGAGGGACACCGGAAAATTCACTCCATTTCGGATCGGCGAAAACCGTCGAGTGGATAGGATGAAGAGGTATATCAGTCAAACCTTAGGCTATGGCCGGATTTATGGCGGCTGCCCTCTACAACCATTTCGGGGACAAAGCGGCAGCGGGCGGGTTTGGAAATGGTGCCGAGTGTCCGACTCGAACGGACGACCTACCGCTTACAAGGCGGTTGCTCTACCAGCTGAGCTAACCCGGCCCGATGCCCAAATGGGTCATTAGCGCCCCAAGGTCCAGCCCTGAGGGACTGTAACGGATCGAGTGAGCCCTCACCCTCCCGCCGCTGCGCGGCGGGCCCCTCCCTCTCCCCTGCAAGGAGAGGGTTTAAAGGATTCCGAACGTCCAGCCTTCGCTTCGGGCGAGCTCCGGGGTCAACTCCTGGGGGGCAAAGGCCAGAGGTTCCGAGGCGGCGAGCGCCCGCATCCCGGCGGCGGTGACGAGGGCGTCGGTCTGATGGTCGTTCGGCTCGAAGCCGAGCCTCGCCGGGCGGCTGCCGAGCGCGGCGAGAGCGGTGTCCAGTTCGGCCTCCGACCTTAGCTTCGTCCCGCCAAGACCCGCGCGGCGCAGATAGATTCGGGTGTAGATCTCGACGACCGCGCTGCCCTCGACGGGAAGGGCGTCCATCGGCCAGATCGCGACCCTGCCGTCCAGGCGATGGAGGAGCCGCATTCCCGAAAAGCTCGCCTTGGCGACCTGGGCGGCGCCGATCGAATCGTAGGCGCTTGCCGTCTTGCGGCCGCCTTGGGCGTTCAGCCGGGCGTCGCACTGGCGAAAATGCATGAAGCGCGCCTTTTCGCCGTCGGCTATTCCGAAATAGAAATGGCGGCGATGAGCCTGCTCGAGAAAGCTGGCGGCGCCGAGATCCACGTCGCCGCTCCGCCGCTCGACATAAGCCCAGAACTCCCGCGCCGTCGTCGGGACACCCTTCTCTCCCGGAAGATACTCGCCGCGCTCCGCGATCGGCGGGGCAAAGCTGAAGTCGAAGCCGAACAGGGTCGGCTCGGCCGCCGCCTCGGCGAGTAGCCATTCCAGCACCTCGGTGCGCGACCAGACATGATCGGGCCGGACCAGATACGGGGCCGCCGTCCCCGTCTCAGCGACGGCGACGGCGATCCCCTTGTGGCGCTTGCCCTTCGCTCCCGACCAGTCGATCGCGGCGAAACGGGCAAAGTCTCGAGTCACACCAGAGGCGGCTGGCTGTCCGACGGCGGTGTTGGCGGAGTCGGCGCTTGGGGAGCCTGGGGCCGCGAGGGCGGTGCGGGCACCGCATTCGAGTCGGTCCATTGCTCCAGCAGCTTGTGGGCCGTCGGCCTACCGCCCAGCCCGAAAGCGAGGGCGCATGCGACCGCCGCCGAGCCGATGATCGCGGCGAAGGCGATGACCACGATCTCGTTGGCGAGACCCATGAAGCTGAGGCCCATCGCGACCGCGAGAGCGATGATCGACCACCTGAGGATCGTCGGCAGCCAGCCTTCGCCGCCCGCTCCGCTGACCAGGTTGGAGACGATCCGGGCGATCGCGACTCCGCCCAGGATGATCACCGCTCCGAAAATCACCCGGCTGCCCAGCTCGAGCACCTGGGCGAGCATCGCCGCGATGATCGGCGACTGTAGCAATTCGGCCGCCTTGATCGCGAAGAAGATGAGGATCGCGATCATCACCGCCGTGCCGACGGTGCGTGAGGGCGCGTCGCTTTGCGAGGAAATGCCGATCGCGCTGACCGACCGGTCGAAGCCCATCGACGGAAGCAATTGCTCGACTCCCTGCTTGGCGAGCTTGCCGAGCAGATAGCCGATGGCGAGCAGAATCAGAGCCCCGATGACCAGCGGGATCGAATCGAGGATGGTGCGAAGCATCTGGGTCGCCGGGCCGGAGATCGCCTCTATCCTGAGGGCGTCCAGGGCCGAGATGGTCACCGGGATCATGATCAGGAAGAAGACGACCATTCCGACCGAGCGGGTGATCGACGTCCGGCTTCCGCCGACGCTCGGCGCGGCGCCCTGCGGGCTTGCCGGCGCGGTGCCGGCGCTGTCCGAAAGGCCGGTCTTGCGAAGCCATCCGTCCGCATTGGCGGCGAGCAGCGAGCCTTCGACCAGCCTTCGGACGATCCGGGCGACGATCAGGCCGATGAAGAAGATCAGCCCTGCTCCGACCAGGTTCGGAATGAAGGCGAGGGCGTTGGTGGTGAGCTGGCGCACCGGATCGAGCACGTTGCCGAGCTGGAGCGGCTGTAGGGCGATCATGATGCCGATGAGGATGATGAGCCAGAAGGCGATGTCGCCGATCAGGCTGCCGAGCGTCCGCCCGGGCTCCGCCTCATAATGTTTCTTCAGCGCCGGCACCCGGTCGACCACCTTGGCGATCGCCCATTTGGCCGCCCGGGCGATCAGCCAGGCGATGACGAGAATGGCGATGGCGGCGAGTATCCTGGGCCCCCAGAACATGAGCTGGGCCTGCCAGTAGTCGCCGTTTCCGGCATCGTTGCGGTACATGCGCGAATCCCCTTGTTGCGAGCGACCGCGCGCCGCTCCCTGGGATAATGACGGGCGCCCGCTGGAGTTCCGCCCGGCGTGATGCTCGAGGCAGGTCCCGAACGAAAGGCGCCGGGTCTAGGGCCGCGCCCTGCGCCCCGCTCCCGGTCGCCTCAGCCGTCACGTTTGGCCTTTCGCTGTTCCTCCCACCAGGCAATACGTTCCGCCACCTTTTTCTCGAAGCCGCGGTCGGTGGGTTTGTAGAAGGTCCGGGGCTCCATCTCCCCGGGCCAGTAATCGTCCCCGGAAAAGCCCCCTTCTTCATCATGGTCGTAGCTGTAACCCTTGCCGTAGCCGACCTCCTTCATCAGCTTGGTGGGCGCGTTGAGGATATTCTTGGGCGGCATCAGCGAGCCGGTTTCCCGCGCCGAGCGCCAGGCCGCCTTCTGGGCGACATAGACCGCGTTCGATTTGGGCGCGGTTGCGAGGTAGAGGCAGGCTTGGGCGATGGCGAGCTCGCCTTCGGGCGAGCCGAGGAAATCGTAAGTGTCCTTGGCGGCGAGGCACTGAACCAGGGCCTGGGGGTCGGCGAGGCCGATATCCTCCACCGCCGTCCGGATCAGCCGGCGAAGCAGATAAAGCGGCTGCTCGCCCGCGGTCAGCATCCGGGCCAGATAGTAAAGCGCCGCCTGCGGGTCGGAGCCGCGAATCGCTTTGTGAAGCGCCGAGATGAGATTGTAATGGCCTTCGCGGTCCTTGTCGTAGACGGCGACCCGGCGGTGAAGGAGGACGGAAAGGCCCGCGGAGTCGAGCGGCTCGGGTAGGCTCACCGAGAAGAGCGTCTCCGCCTGGTTGAGAAGGAATCGGCCATCCCCGTCGGCGGTCGCGACGAGCGCGTCCCGGGCCTCGGCAGTGAGCGGCATCGGCCGCCCGACCAAAGCCTCCGCGCGGTCGAGAAGCTTGCACAAAGCATGGCTGTCGAGCCGGTTGAGGATCATCACCTGCGCCCGAGACAGCAAGGCGGCGTTGAGCTCGAACGACGGGTTTTCCGTGGTCGCGCCGACGAGGACGACGGTTCCGTCCTCGACATAAGGCAGGAAGCCGTCCTGCTGGGCGCGGTTGAAGCGGTGGATCTCGTCCACGAACAGCAGGGTCTGGCGGCCCAGCTTCACATGGTCGCGCGCCTCCGCGAACACTTTCTTGAGCTCCGCGACCCCCGAGAAGACCGCGGAGATGGCGACGAACCGCATTCCCACCGAGTCGGCGAGCAGGCGAGCGATGGTCGTCTTGCCGGTACCCGGCGGTCCCCACAGAACCATCGAGGCGAGCTTGCCCGCGGCGACCATCCGCCCGATCGCACCTTCCGGGCCGATGAGATGGTCCTGTCCCACAACCTCGCCCAGCGCACGCGGACGAAGCCGGTCGGCGAGCGGCGCGCTGTCGGGCGGAGCGGAGGACGGCGAAGGAGGCGGCGGATCGCCGGCGAACAGATCGGCCATGGCGGGCTTCTAGTTCGGTATCGCGTCGAGTTGAACCATGATCTCCGCGCTACCGGCACGATCCGTCATCCCAGCGCAGGCCGGGATCCACGAACACCGCCCCTTCCGGCTTTCCACCGACCGTGTTCATGGATTCCGGCCTTCGCCGGAATGACGGGGAGCCATTGACTCAGATCGGTCTAAGATATATCTCAGCTACCTCTCAATTGACCGGAGACATGACATGAGGATTGGCTGTGGATCCCGATTCACCTTCCACGACATCCCTCCCGGCCTGATGGCGATGGGCTTCGGTCGCCGCGGCGGCGGGTGGGAGGGCGACTGGAGCGCCGAGTTCGGAGGCGGCCAAACCCGCCGCGGGAAAAGGCGGATGTTCGAATCGGGCGAGCTTCGGCTCGTCCTCCTCAAGCTGATCGCCGACCAGCCGCGCCACGGCTATGACCTCATCCGCGCGATCGAGGAGCTTACTCACGGCAGCTATGCGCCGAGTCCGGGCGTCGTTTATCCGACCCTGACCATGCTCCAGGACATGGGCCTGATCCAGGAAGCGGCGGCGGACGGGACCCGCAAGGCCTTCGCGATCACGCCCGAAGGCGAGGCCCATCTCGCCGAGCGCTCGGAAGAGGTCGAGGCGCTCTTCGAGCGGCTGACCGGCGCCGGGGAAGGCAAGCGCAGGGCCGGCGGAAGGCCGATCCAGCGCGCGGTCGGCAATCTCCTCTCCGCCTTGTGGCACCGGGTCACCGCCGACGACACCGGCGAAGCGCGCATTCACGAAATCGCCGCCATCCTCGACGAGACGGCTCAGAAGATCGAACGGTTGAAATAGACCCGTCGCCCCAGCGAAGGCTCGGGCCCCGGGGGGTGAAAGGCGCGGCGTCTGTTCTCGCTGGGATCCCAGCCTGCGCTGGGATGACGGTAAAAAAAGCGCCCCGGGAAATACGCCCCGGGGCGCCGAATCGCGCGAAAGGAGAAGGCGCGATCTTAGGCGATCTCACATGGTGTTGACGGTGGCGGCATTGACGTCGGCGTTGTCGATCGCCTCTTCCTTCGCCTCGCCGGCTTCGCGCACGGCCTCGGCCTTGTCTTCGAGCCGCTCTTCCACGACCTCGTTGGTCGCGTTGTCGGCCATGTCCTCGATATTGTCGGCTACGGCATCGGCCCTGTCGGCGACATTATCGCCGAGAGCGTCGTCGCCCTGGCCGCCGCAGGCGGCGAGCGCGAGAAGTCCCGCGCCGAGCGCCGCTTTCAAAGTGAACTTCATTCTTATTCCCCTCTTTTCGGTCCCTGACAAAAGGACGCCCCAGCGATGTGGGGCTGAGGCGTCCATGGGAGCCCCGCGTGACCGGTCGAGGCTCGACCATTCAACGGAACGTGATAATCTGAGTTAGGTTCCAAGCCTTCGTCAGATGAGTCCCGCGAGGGGACTGGAAGGATCGGCATAGCGGCGCTGGCCCATCCGTCCTGCGCGATAGGCGATCCGGCCCGCCTCTACGGCGAGACGCATCGCCCGTGCCATCGCCACCGGGTCCCTGGCCTCGGCGATCGCCGTGTTCATCAAGACCCCGTCGCAGCCCAGCTCCATCGCCACCGCCGCGTCGGAGGCCGTGCCGACCCCGGCGTCGACAAGGACCGGCACCTTCGCGCCCTCGACTATGAGCCGGATCGTCACCCGGTTCTGGATGCCGAGGCCGGAGCCGATCGGCGCCCCGAGCGGCATCACCGCCACCGCGCCGGCTTGCTCGAGCTGCTTCGCGGCAATGGGATCGTCGACGCAATAGACCATCGGCTCGAACCCCTCCTTGGCCAGGGTCTCGGTCGCCCGCAAAGTCTCGCGCATGTCGGGATAAAGAGTCTTCGCCTCGCCCAGCACTTCCAGCTTCACCAGTTTCCATCCGCCCGCCTCCCGCGCCAGCCGAAGGGTCCGGACCGCCTCGTCCGCGGTGAAGCAGCCCGCGGTGTTGGGCAAATAGGTGATCTTCTTCGGATCGATGAAATCCATCAGCATCGGCTGCCCGGGATCGGAAATGTTGACCCGCCGCACCGCAACCGTGACGATCTCGGCCCCTGCAGCCTCGACCGCCGCGGCGTTCTGGGCGAAATCCTTATATTTGCCCGTCCCGACGATCAGCCGCGACGTGAAGGTCCGGCCGGCGACGGTCCAGCTATCCTGCTTAATGGGGTTGGGCGCGTTCATTCTTCCATTTCCAGCTTCGTCATGTCGGGGGCGGTGTAGAAGGGGCCGGCGGCGGGTGCCTCACCCCCCGCCGACGAAGGTGACGATTTCGAAATCGTCGCCGTCCTCGACCATGATCTGCCCGAGCGTCGAGCGCGGCACGATCTCGAAATTGCGCTCGACGGCGACCCGGGTCGGCTCCAGCCCGAGCTCGAGCGCGAGATCGGCAACGCTGATGCCCTTGGGCACCCGCCGATGCTGGCCGTTGACCGTGATCGAAGCCGTCTCGTCCACCTTTGCGCTCCTTCCGGCTCCGCTTTATAGCCGTCGCCATGGCCAGACCACCCATCATCTATGTTCTCAACGGGCCCAATCTCAACCTGCTCGGAACGAGGGAGCCGGAGATTTACGGTGCCGACACGCTCGACGAGATTGCCGGCCGGCTCGAGGACCGGGCGCGCGAGCTGGGGGTAGAGGTGGATATCCGCCAGTCCAATCATGAAGGGCATCTGATCGACTGGTTGCACGAGGCGCAGGCCGAGGGCGCCAAAGCGGTGATCCTCAACGCCGCCGGCTTCACCCACAGCTCGGTCGCTCTGCTCGACGCCGTCAAGGCCGTCTCGACGCCGGTGATCGAGGTCCATCTTTCCAATCCCCAGGCGCGCGAGGGCTTCCGGCGGCGGAGCCTGATCGCCGCCGCCGCAAGGGGCACGATCGCCGGCTTCGGAGCCCTCTCCTATCTTCTGGCTCTGGACGCGGCGGCCTGTCTCTGACAGGAAGCCGCCCTTCGGAGCCGCGGCTCCGGGAGCAGGAAAGAGACCGTCGAAATGAGCGATGAAGAACGCGCCGGGGGCGGCATGCGGATCGAGGCCGATCTCGTGCGCCAACTGGCCGAGCTCCTCCACCAGAACGATCTGACCGAAATCGAAGTCGAGGACGGCGACCGGAAGATCGTCGTCAAGCGCAACGTCACGATCGCCGCCGCCCCGGCCCCGGCGCCCGCCCCGGCGGCACCCGCGGCCGCCGCCGCGCCGTCGGCTGCGCCCGCCGCCGCGGCCGCCCACCCCGGCACCGTCAAGTCGCCGATGGTCGGCACCGTCTTCCTCGCCGGCGAGCCCGGAGCGAAGCCCTTCGTCGGGCCGGGCCAGACGGTCGGGGAAGGCGACACCCTGCTGATCATCGAGGCGATGAAGGTGATGAACCCGATCGTCGCCCCGCGCTCGGGTACCGTCAGCCAGGTGCTCGTCCTCGACGCCCAGCCGGTCGAATACGACCAGCCGCTGGTGATCATCGAATAACGATGCCGATCAAGAAGGTCCTCATCGCCAATCGCGGCGAGATCGCGCTTCGGATCCACCGCGCCTGCCATGAAATGGGAATCAAGACGGTCGCGGTTCATTCGACCGCCGATACCGACGCGATGCATGTGCGCCTCGCCGACGAGGCGATCTGCATCGGCCCGCCCGCCGCCGCGGATTCCTATCTCAACATCCCGGCGATCATCTCGGCGGCCGAGATCAGCCACGCCGACGCCATCCATCCGGGCTACGGCTTCCTTTCGGAGAACGCCCGCTTCGCGGAGATCGTCGAGCTCCACAACATCATCTGGATCGGCCCCAAGCCGGAGCATATCCGGGTGATGGGCGACAAAGTCGAGGCCAAGCGAACCGCCGCCAAGCTCGGCCTGCCGCTGGTTCCCGGGTCGGACGGGCCGGTCGAAGGACCGGAGGAAGCACGCCGGGTCGCGGCCGGGACGGGCTATCCGCTGCTGGTCAAAGCCGCTTCCGGCGGCGGCGGTAGGGGCATGAAGATCGTCCGCAACGAGGAAGAGCTCGACAGCCAGCTCAGCCAGGCGCGCTCCGAAGCCAAGAATGCGTTCGGCGACGACACCGTCTATATCGAGAAGTATCTCGGCGATCCGCGCCACATCGAGTTCCAGGTGTTCGGCGACGGCAAGGGCAACGCCGTCCATCTCGGCGAGCGCGACTGCTCGCTCCAGCGGCGCCACCAGAAGGTTCTGGAGGAAGCGGGCTCGCCCGTCATCGCTCCGGAAGAGCGCGACCGGATGGGCGGGATCGTCGCCAGGGCGATGGCCGACATGGCCTATCGCGGCGCCGGGACGATCGAGTTCCTCTACGAAAATGGCGAGTTCTTCTTCATCGAGATGAACACCCGCCTCCAGGTCGAGCATCCGGTCACCGAATATATCACCGGGATCGACCTCGTTCGCGAGCAGATCCGGGTGGCCGCGGGCGAGCCGCTCTCCTGCACCCAGGACCAGATCCAGTTCCGAGGCCATGCCATCGAATGCCGGATCAACGCCGAGGATCCGAAGACCTTCGCCCCCTCCCCCGGAACCGTCATAGGCTTCCACGCCCCCGGCGGAATGCACGTCCGGGTCGATAGCGGCCTCTATGTCGGCTACAAGGTGCCGCCTTATTACGATTCCATGATCGCCAAGCTGATCGTCTACGGCTCCACCCGCGAACGCTGCATCATGCGGCTGAGGCGCGCTCTGGAGGAGTTCGTCATCGAAGGCATGAAGACGACCATCCCGCTCCACCAGAAGCTGGTCAACGAGCCCGACTTCCTCGCGGGCGACTATACGATCAAATGGCTGGAGGAATGGCTGGCGAGGGAGCAGGCCTAGGTTCCGTACTCCTCGCTTGGCGGCGGCGGCTTTGCCTTCGGTCTGCTTGGGACGAGCCCGGCACGGCCACGAAATGTCGCTCCAGCTATATTCCCGATGGAGAAAAGAATGAAGGCGACGATCTGGCACAATCCCAATTGCGGCACTTCCCGCAAGACACTGGAGATATTGCGCGAGAGCGGCGCCGAGGTGACCGTGATCGAATATCTCAGGAACCCGCCCGGCCGCGACGAGCTTCGGCGCCTTTACGAGCGCGCCGGCCTCTCGCCAGCCGAGGGACTGAGGCGCAAGGAGGTGGGCGCCGCCGATGTGGCGGAAGCCGGCGACGAGGCCGTGCTCGACGCGATGGTCGGCAATCCAATTCTGATCGAGCGCCCGCTGGTCGAGACCGGAAAGGGCGTGCGGCTGTGCCGCCCCCAGGACAAGGTCCGCGAAATCCTCTGATACGGAGGAATCCACGGCTTCTGTCCGCCTCCGCGTCCCGCTAGACGGCGGCGATGGCGTTTATCGATCCGGACCTTCTGCTGCGCGCCTATGCGATCGGGGTGTTCCCGATGTCGGACAGCCGCGACGCTCCGGAAGTCTTCTGGGTCGAGCCCCGGCGGCGGGCGATCCTTCCCCTCGATCGCTTCCGACTCTCGCGCTCGCTGAGGAAGACGATCCGTTCGGGCGAATATCGAGTCACCCGCAACACCGCCTTCGCCGAGGTCGTTCAGCGCTGCGCCGAACGCGAGGAGACCTGGATCAACGCCGATATCGAGGAGAGCTACCGCCTGCTCCACGCCCGCGGCAGCGCCCATTCGATCGAATGCTGGCACGAGGGGGTGCTCGCCGGCGGCCTCTACGGGGTGAGCCTCGGCGCGGCCTTCTTCGGCGAGAGCATGTTCTCGACCCGGCGCGATTCCTCAAAGGTCGCTCTCGCCTGGCTGGTGGCGCGGCTGAAGGTCGGCGGATACCGCCTGCTCGACTGCCAGTTCATGACCGACCACCTGCGCAGCCTCGGCGCCGTCGAGGTGGCTCAGGAAGATTATCTGGCGCTGTTGGATTGCGCGCTGTCGGCGGGTGCTCCGGACGGCTCCGGAGCCGGGACGGGAGACGCGGCCGCCGGGCTCGAGCGGCGCGGAGTCGGCGCCGAATTCGGCGCTCTCGACCGGTTGCTTGCCGCGGACGCCGCCCGGACCGTCGATTCGCCCGCTTCCGGATGCGTCATCGCGCAGCTCTTGGGCCAGACGTCGTAGATCGGGTGCTCGACGACGTTGAGCGACGGAGTCTCCTTGTAGAGCCAGCCCGAGAAGACTCGCTGCCAGCGGCCCCGCGGGTTGCGCACGTCGAGCTGGACGAAGGCTCCGGTCAGCGACTGCACCTCCCAGGGCGCGGTCGTCTCGCAGGCGCGCAGCCGGATGATCGCGTCCCCCACCCGAACCGCCTGGCCGGGCTTGAGGGTGATCGGGCGGGAGATTCCATTGTGCTTGTTGAGGAGTCCGAGGACGGCCACCCGCTCCGCCATCGGGGTGGTCCCCGGCGCCACGGCGGTCACGGTCTGCGGGATGTCCACCGTGCGCGGCTCCCCCACAGCTTGGCTTTTGCCCCTGGCTTTCCGTTCGGATCCTCGGTCGCAGCCGGCGAGCGCGACCGCGAGCAGGAGAATTGCGCCGAGCTCAAGCCTCATGCCCGGTCCGGAGTCCACGCTTCATAGTCGCCGCTGGCCGCCTGGCGCTGCGCGCCCCGTTCCAGCGCGCCCGAGGGCCGGTAAGCCAGCGGAGTGCCGGTGCGATTGGGCTCCGGCTCCATGAGGAATTTCGGGGGCGGCGGAAGCGACTGGTCGGGCACGTCGTCGATCTGATGATGAAGCCAGCTATACCATTCGGGGGGGATCCGGCTCGGATCGTTGGCGCCCTCGTAGGAGACGAAACGGCGGCTCCCCTTCTTGGAAGCGTAATAGATATTGCCGCTCGAATCGCTGCCCACCTTGCGGCCGTGGCGGCGCAGATGCAGCGACGTCGTCAGGGTCGCGCCGTCCCACCAGGTGAAGAGCTTTTTGAGAAGGCCCATGGCCGCGCGGACTAGCTCCGATGGCGGGCGCGGCGCAAGCCATTCCTCCGGCACCAGACATCTCGCGGACCGCCGGCCGAACCGCCTAGGGAGCCCTGTCCAGCAAAGGGACGGCCCGCAAAATGCGGTGGGTTGACCAGATTCCCCGATAAGCGGAGGATAAATATGAAGAGTCAATGAATCGGGAATTGACGTATCGAATTTTGCTAACTAAGCGAGGCACTTAGCAGAGCGGTCCCGGGGAATCAGGGCCAGTCTCTCCTGAGCCGTGGGGCACTACCATGCGAATTTCGGGATCATTTCTGCGCGCTTGCGCCGCGCTTGCCCTGCTCACCGCCTGCGGCGGTGCGCCGGTCGCGACCGCGCCTGCTTTGGCCTCGACTCCCGCGCTCATCTGGCAGGATGTGGCCCGAGTGAACGTCCTGTGCCTGGTTCAGACCGACGCCGGCGTCGAGCGCGGCGCGCTCCACCACCGAATCTGCGACAGCGTCCGCGATTCGGCCTCCGCCGGTTCGCCGGCGCCGGTCGGGATCATCGCTATCGGCGATCCCGCGGTGCTTTCGCCGGACAGCGTGACCTTGCTCGTCCAGGCGTCGGTCCGGCAGGGCCTGCTCGCTTTCTCGATCCGCCCGTATCGCAATTCCGGCTCTCCGATGCTGTTCACCGCAGCGCCGCGGGCCGTGCCGCTCGCCGCTTCGGCGGGACAGGCCAAAGAAATCGAGGCCGCGCTCGACGCGGCCTTGTCCGAAACCCTGCCGTGGCTGAGCCGCCCGGCCGGTGCACGACTCATTCGCTAACCCAAGTCGCCTTTAGGAGGGGGATTATATGCCAGAAGTAACCATTTCGCATACCGATGTCGCCGGCTGCCAGTGCGCCGCCTGCACCACCGGCACCACCGATTACGTCACCGTCGTCGACGCTTCCCTCGACGGCCAGACCGGCACCTACACCAACGGCAAGACGATCTGGACGCCCGAGCAGATCGCGGCCTATCTCAACCGCACCGGCGGCGGCCTCTTCGGCGCTCCGGGCCATGGCCCGCAGACCGACGACAATCTCAACGTCATCAATTTCGGCTTCCATACCGGCCAGCAGAGCCTGTTCGACAACGGCTACGTCTATTTCGTCGGCCCGAACGGCTACGCTTTCTCCGAATATTTCAACTTCGCGGAGTTTAACTCGGCCCAGAAGGCCGCCGCCCGCGAGGCTCTCCAGGCTTGGGACGACGTCATCGCCCCCTCCCTGGTCGAAACCCACATCAACGATGCCGACATCACCTTCGGCAATCTCGCCAGCGCTCCGACCACCCAGGCCTATGCCTATGTGCCGCGCAACATCCTCACCTCCAACCCGGACATCAACGCGCAGATCATCAAGCTCGGCGGCGACGTCTGGGTTTCGGCGAGCCAGGCGAGCAACTTCCAGCTCGACGAGGGCCGCTACGGCATGCAGACCCTGGCCCATGAGATCGGCCACGCGCTCGGCATCTCGCACCCCGGCGCCTATAACGCCGCCCCCGGCCTCTCGATCACCTACGGTGCCAACGCCGAATATGCTCAGGACACCCGCGCCTACTCGATCATGTCCTATTTCGAGGCGAGCAACCTGGGCGCCCGTCACTTCGACTTCCACATGTCGACGACCGCTTATTCGGCCGTTCCGCTGATCCACGACATCCTGGCGGCCCAGCGCATCTACGGCGCCGACATGACTACCCGGACCGGCGACACCGTCTACGGCTTCAACAGCAATGCCGGCCGCGACACGTTCGACTTCACGAAGACCCCGGCGCCGATCGGCGCGATCTGGGATGCCGGCGGCATCGACACGATCGACACTTCGGGCTTCGCGACGACCCAGCTGATCGACCTTCGGGCCGGTTCGCTCTCGAGCATCGGCGGAGTCACCTACGACACCGCTCCGAGCTTCGCGCAGGTCAACGCCAACCGCGCCGCCGAGGGCATGCCCCCGGTCTCGCTCGCCACCTACACCGCCAACATGGCCGCTCTGGCCGCGAACCCGACCGTCGGCCGTCTGACCGATAATTTCGGGATCGCCTACGGAGTCACGATCGAGAATGCGATCGGCGGCAGCGGCGCCGACACGATCATCGGCAACGAAGTCGACAACGTCCTCACCGGCAATGCCGGCGACGACATCCTCTTCGGCAATGACGGCAAGGACACGCTCTACGGCGGCGCGGGCAACGACACGCTCTACGGCGGCAACGGCTCCGACAAGCTGTACGGCGGCGACGGCGCCGACCGGCTGACCGGCGGCGACGGCGTCGATTTCTTCAGCGGCGGTGCCGGCAACGACATCTTCATCGGTGAGATCGACGCGACGAAGGTGGCGACCAAGATGGGCAACATCTCGCTCGACATCATCCTCGATTTCGCGAAGGGCGATATCCTCGACCTTAGCGGCATCGACGCCAACACCCTCATCGCCGGCGACCAAGCCTTCACCCTGGTGGGCAGCGCCAACCCGAAGAATGCCGGCGAGATCTCGATACGTCACTTCGGCAACATGAACGCGGCCGAGAACGCTTTGGGCATCGATCTGGACGGAGTCGACGGCCCGAGCCCGTTCGGCGGCCCGGTGTCGATCGTGTTCGGCAATGTCGATGGCGGCGCGGTAGACTTCGCGATCGTGTTCGTGGACGCGCCGAACCTGACCGTCAGCGACTTCATGATGTAAAATTACGCGGCGGGGACGGTCTTTCGGGCCGTCCCCTTCGCTCGAAAGTGAAAGCGCTCCGGCTCCGGCCGGGGCGCTTTTTCTTTGTCCTGTTCAGGCCGCGCGGAGTCGCGTGAAGAGCTTCAGCGCGATCCATCCCGCCGCCGGCACCGCGATCGCGCCGGCCAGGAGCATGAGGAAGGAACCGGCCGAGCCGACCGCGGCGGCGCCCCAGGCCACATAGACGAGAGCGATCCCCGCATTGGCGAGCCCGGTTGCCAGCGCGAATCGGCGGAGCGGCATCGCCGCCAGCCCGGCGGCCACGGTCGTGGCTTCCGCCAGCACCGGCACGGCGCGGGTGAGGACAAGGGCCGCCGGCCCCAAATCCGCCGCGACGCGCCGGGCGCGGGAGACTTCCTCCGGCCCGATGAAGCGCTCCGCCAGCGGCCGGCCCGCCTGGCTGCCGAGCCAATAGCCGAGACCGCACCCCGCCGTCATTCCGATCCAGATCAACAATCCTCCGGCCCAGCCGAACAGAGCCACCGCGGCGACACTGACCAGGCTCGATGGAACCGGAAGAAAGACGTCGCCGGCGAAGAGGGCAAGGATCGCGAGCGCAAGAAGCGCCCCGACCTGCCCGCTCGTTCCCCCGAGCAAGCCGTCGGCCAGTCCGAGAACTTGTCCTTCGAACAGCAGGAACGGGACGAGGATCAGTGCGATGAGGATCAGCCCGGCCGCGGTCCATCTAAGCAACGGGTCCACCACCCCTCCCTCAAACTGTCAGTTACCCAGCATAACTGTATCGGTGAACAGCGCCAGTCTCCCCTCTCCCGTTCTTGGGCCCGCCGTGTAGCGGTGGGAGGTGAGGGTCTGTACTCCGGACTCCGTAAGACCCTCACCTCCCAAGCCATCGGCTTGGGCCCCTCCTCTCCCGCGAAAAGCGGGAGAGGATTGAGCACGGCGGCGGTCTTGCCTCACCGCCGCCGCCGCTCTACCCCGAGCCGATACCGGAGAGGCACGATGCGCATCGCATGCCTGGGCGGGGGACCGGCCGGGCTCTATTTCGCGATCTCGATGAAGCTGCGCGATCCCGCGCACGAAATCGATCTCTATGAGCGCAACCGGAGCGACGACACGTTCGGCTGGGGAGTCGTCTTCTCCGACCAGACGGTCGAGAATCTGATCGCCAACGATCCGGTGTCCGGCGCAATCATCCGAAGCGAATTCGCCCATTGGGACGATATCGAGGTCCATATCCATGGCGAGACTCTTCGCTCGTCGGGCCACGGCTTCATCGGCATAGGCCGCAAGCGGCTTCTGAACATCCTCCAGCAGCGGGCGCTCGAGCTCGGAGTCCGGCTCCACTTCGAGCATGAGGCGAGCGCCGATTTGGACTCCTATTCCCGCTATGATCTCGTCATCGCGGCCGACGGCTCCAACAGCCGGATCCGCTCCGCTCATGCCGGGCATTTCGGAGTCGACGTCCAGGTCCGGAACAACAAGTTCTTTTGGTTCGGCACCGAGAAGGTGTTCGAAGCCTTCACCTTCGCTTTCGAGGAGACCGAGGCCGGCTGGGTCTGGGCCCACGCCTATCGCTTCGATTCCGGCCTATCGACCTTCATAGTCGAGATGGCGCCGGAGACCTGGGAGCGGCTCGGCTTCGGCCGGATGGATCAGCCCGAGGCGATCGTCCTTTGCGAGCGGATTTTCGCGAAGTATCTGGACGGCCACGCTCTGATGTCGAATGCCGCCCATCTGAAGGGTCCGGAGGCGTGGCTCCAATTCCGGCGGATCCTCTGCGAGCGCTGGTCCTACCGCAACCTGATCCTGCTCGGCGACGCCGCGCATACCGCCCACTTCTCGATCGGCTCGGGGACCAAGCTGGCGCTGGAGGATTCGATCAAGCTCGCCGAAGTGCTCAACCGCCCCGGCCTCTCCCGCGAGGCGGCGCTGGGCGAATATCGCGAGGAGCGCCAGGTCGAGGTGCTCAAGCTCCAGAACAGTGCCCGCAACTCGACCGAATGGTTCGAGACCCTGGACCGCTATCTCCACTTCGAGCCGATCCAGTTCGCTTATTCGCTTCTCACCCGCTCGCAGCGGGTCAGCCACGAGAATCTGCGCCTGCGCGACAAGCTTTGGCTCGAAGGGGTCGAAACCTGGTTCCAGTCGAAGGCTCTGGGCGTGCCGGTCAACGATCCGGCGCCCCCGATGTTCGCGCCCTACCGGCTCCGCGGCCTCCGCCTCGCTAACCGGATCGTCGTCTCTCCAATGGCGATGTATTCGGCCCGGGACGGCCTTCCGAACGACTTCCACCTGGTCCATTACGGCACCCGCGCCCAGGGCGGCGCCGGGCTGGTCTATACCGAGATGACCTGCGTCTCCGCGGAGGGGCGGATCACTCCGGGCTGCGCGGGCCTCTATGCTCCCGAGCATGTCGAGGCCTGGAGACGGATCGTCGACTTCGTCCACTCCAATACGCCGGCGAAATTCTGCCTCCAGCTCGGCCATTCCGGGGCCAAGGGCAGCACGAAGGTCGGATGGGAAGGCTATGACTTCCCGCTAGAGGCCGGCAACTGGCCGCTCCTGGCCGCGTCGGACGTCCCCTGGTCGGAGCGCAACCAGATTCCCCTGCCGATGACCCGAGCCGACATGGACGAGGTCCGCGAGCGGTTCGTCGCGTCGACGCTGATGGCCCTCGATGCCGGCTTCGACATGGTCGAGCTCCACGCCGCCCACGGCTACCTCCTCTCCAGCTTCATCACTCCGCTCACCAACAGGCGCGACGACGAATATGGCGGCGGCCTGGAAAACCGGCTTCGCTTTCCGCTGGAGATATTCCGGGCGATGCGTGCCGCCTGGCCCGGGGACAAGCCGATGTCGGTTCGGATCTCCGCCAACGACTGGATGGGGGACCTCGGGGTGACTCCGGACGAGGCGGTGACGATCGGCCGCGCCTTCGCCGAGGCCGGAGCCGATTTGATCGACGTCTCGGCCGGCCAGACCTGGGCCGAATCCGCTCCGGTCTACGGCCGGATGTTCCAGACCCCCTTCGCCGATCAGATCCGCAACGAGGGCCGGGTCGCGACCATGGCGGTCGGCAACATCTACGAGAGCGACCACGCCAACTCGATCCTCGCCGCCGGCCGAGCCGATCTCGTCGCCCTCGCCCGCCCCCATCTCGTCGACCCGATGTGGACCCTGCGCGCCGCCGCCATCGCGGATTATCGGGGAGTCCACGTCCCGCCCCAATATCTCTCCGGAATGGCCCAGCTCGCCCGCAACTTGGCGCGCGAAGCGGAGATGAAGGCGTGAGGCTGTCCGCGCTTTCACCCTGGCGCTTCGCGCCCCTCCCTCTCCCCTGCAGGGAGAGGGAGGGGCGCGCCGCGAAGCGGTGGGAGGGTGAGGGCCTATGACTCGGCTGATTGGCCATCACGCACTCATTACCGGCGGCGGCACCGGCATAGGCGCCGCCATCGCCCGTGCGCTCGGCGCGGAGGGCGCGAGGCTGACCCTCGTGGGCCGCCGGCGCGAGCCCTTGGAGAAAGTCTGCGCAGGCGGCTTCGACGCTCTCGTCGCACCCGCCGACGTCACGGACCGCGCCCAGGTCGATGCCGCCTTCGAACTCGCCCGGGAAACCCACGGTCCGATCACCATCCTGATCAACAATGCGGGAGCGGCGACGGGAATTCCCTTCGCCAGGGTCACGCCCGAAATCTGGCGCGAAATGCTCGCGGTCAATCTCGACGGAATGTTCCATTGCTGCCAGGCGGCTTTGTCCGATCTCCTCGCAGCCGAGGCCGGCCGGGTCGTCACCATCGCCTCGATGGCCGGCCTGCACGGCTTCGCCTACGCTTCGCCCTATATCGCCGCCAAGCACGGCGCGGTCGGTCTGACCCGGGCCCTGGCCGCCGAATTCGCACAGAAGAATTTGCGGGTGAACGCGGTCTGCCCCGGCTTCGTCGACACCGACATGACCGTCCGGTCCATCTCGAACATTACGGCCAGGACCGGCCGAAGCGACGACGATGCCAGAGCGGAGCTGGCCCGGCTCAATCCGTCCGGCCGTCTGATCTCCCCGGATGAAGTGGCCGAAGCGGTGCTTGACCTCGTCCTGTCGGAGCGAAACGGTGAAGCCGTGGAGATCGCATGAACCTTGAAACCTTCGAACCCGAACATTTCCTGTGGGACTATGCCGGCGGAGTCGCAACGATCATTCTCGACCGGGCGGAACGGAAGAACCCGCTCACCTTCGAAAGCTATGCCGAGCTTCGCGACACCTTCCGGGCGCTGGTCTACGCCCGCGAAGTGAAGGCGGTCGTGGTCTCAGGCGCCGGCGGCAATTTCAGCTCGGGCGGCGATATCCACGAGATTATCGGGCCGCTCACGCAAATGGACATGCCCGGCCTTCTCGACTTCACCCGGATGACGGGCGACCTCGTCAAGGCGATGCGCGCCTGCCCGCAGCCGATCGTCGCGGCGATCGACGGAATCTGCGTCGGCGCGGGAGCGATCCTCGCAATGGCCTCGGACCTGCGCCTCGCCACCCCCGAAGCGAAGACCGCCTTCCTCTTCACCCGGGTCGGCCTCGCCGGCTGCGACATGGGCGCCTGCGCGATCCTGCCCCGGATAATCGGCCAGGGACGGGCGGCGGAATTGCTCTACACGGGCCGGGTGATGACGGCGCAGGAGGGCGAAAGCTGGGGGTTCCACAACCGGCTGGTGCCGAGCGACGCCCTGCTCGGCGAAGCGCTGGCGCTGGCCCGCGGCCTCGCGACCGGGCCGACCTTCGCTCACTCCATCACCAAGACCCAGCTCAATCAGGAATGGAACGTGAGCCTCGAGACGGCGATCGAGATGGAAGCCCAAGCCCAGGCCATCTGCATGGCCACCAACGACTTCAAGCGCGCCTTCGAGGCCTTCGCGGCGAAGCGCAAGCCGGAGTTCAAGGGTGACTGACGCCGTGCCCTCACCCTGCGTCGCTTCGCTCCGCTGTCCCTCTCCCCTACAGGGAGAGGGGCCTGAAAACCCCTCTCCCTGTAGGGGAGAGGGACAGGCGCGAAGCGCCAGGGTGAGGGCATGAGAAGGCCACCGGGCTTTGATAAGCTCGAGCGCGCCCGAAGCCTCCGCCGCGAGATGACGCCGCAGGAGCGCCTCCTCTGGAACCACCTCCGCGACCGCCGCCTCGCTGGCGCCAAGTTCCGCAAACAGATGTGGCTCGCAGGCTATATCGCCGACTTCGCCTGCCCCGACGCCCGGCTCGTCGTCGAGGCCGATGGCAGCCAGCACGCCGACAATGCCCATTATGACACCGAACGCGAGCGCGCCTTCGCCTCGCTCGGCTGGCGAACCCTCCGCTTCTGGAACAACGAGATTACGGAAAATCTGGAAGGCGTCCTGACCGTCATCGCGAACGCCCTGCCCTCACCTTCGCGGCCGGCTTCGCCGCCCGCATATCCCTCTCCTCTACAGGGAGAGGGATATGCGGGCCCGAAGGGGCCGGCAGGGTGAGGGCAATGCGGGACTTTTTAGACTGGCCCTTCTTCGACGAGCGCCACCGCGAACTCGCGGAAAGGCTCGATCATTGGTGCGAAGCCAATCTCGACGACGCCGAGCCCTACGACCTGGACCAGGCCTGCCGAGACCTCGTCCGAAAGCTCGGCGACGGCGGCTGGCTTCGCCACTGCATTCCCGACGGATCGGGCAAGCTCGACGTCCGCTCCCTCGCCTTGATCCGCGAAACCCTCGCCCGCCATTCCGGTCTCGCCGACTTCGCCTTTGCGATGCAGGGGCTCGGCTCCGGGACGATCAGCCTCTTTGGCTCGGACGCGCAAAAGGCGGCCTACCTCCCCGCCGTGGCACGGGGCGAGAAGATCGCCGCCTTCGCCCTCACCGAGCCCGCTTCCGGCTCGGACGTGGCTTCGATGGAGATGACCGCCGAGCAGGACGGCGACTCCTGGGTCCTGAACGGCGCCAAGACCTATATCTCCAACGGCGGAATCGCCGATTATTACATCCTCTTCGCCCGCACCGGCGAAGCCCCGGGCGCCAAGGGTATTTCCGCCTTCATCGTCGACCGCGATACGCCGGGCCTGGACGACAGCGAGCGGATCGAGGTGATCGCGCCGCATCCGCTCGCCACCCTCAAGTTCACCGACGCCCGCCTCCCCGCCTCCGCTTTGCTCGGCGAGCGCGGCCGCGGCTTCGCTCAGGCGATGGCGACCCTCGACGTCTTTCGCACCACCGTCGGCGCGGCGGCGCTGGGCTTCGCCCGGCGGGCTCTGGACGAGGCGACCCGGCGGGCGCTGGAGCGGCGGCTCGGGAGCGGGACCCTGGCGGACAATGCCATCACCCAGTCGAAGCTCGCCGAGATGGTGCTCGACGTCGAGACTTCGGCCCTGCTCGTCTACCGGGCCGCCTGGCTTCGCGACGTCAAGGGACAGAGGAACAGCCGCGAGGCCGCGCTCGCCAAGCTCCACGCCACCGACAGCGCCCAGAGCGTCATCGACAAGGCGGTGCAGATGTTCGGCGGCCTCGGGGTGACGAAGGGCGTTCCGGTCGAGCGCCTCTACCGGGAGATCAGGGCCCTGCGCATTTACGAAGGAGCGTCCGAAGTGCAGAAAGTGGTGATCGCAAGGGCCCATCTCGCGGAGTATCGGACTTGAAGACACTGCTTCCCCCCGGCTGGCCTCGGCCAAGCGGCTTTTCCAACGGAATCTCCGCCAGGGGCCGGATGGTCTTCACCGCCGGGATCATCGGCTGGGACGAAACCGGGACGATCGTCGCGCCCGACCTCGCCGGCCAGCTTCGCCAAATACTTCTCAACACCATCGCCATCCTCGCCGAGGACTGCGCCGGACCGGAGCATATCGTGAGGATGACCTGGTATGTCGTCGACATCGACGAATATCGTCAGGGTCTCGCCGGCATCGGCGCGGCGTATAAGGAAGTGATCGGCCGCCACTTCCCGGCCATGGCGGTGGTGGGGGTGGAGGCGCTGGTCGAGCCTCAGGCAAAGATAGAGATCGAGACGATCGCGGTGGTGCCGGAACGTTGAGCACTTCCCTCACCCCGGCACCCCGCTGCGCTGTGGGAGGGTGAGGGCAGTGACGGCCCATGTAGACACTTTCATCCGAGACCGCCTCCCACCCCCGGAGGCCCAGCCGGAATTCCATTTCGACCTGCCCGAGCTTCAATATCCCGAACGCCTCAACGCAGCGGTCGAGCTGATCGACAAAGGCGACCCCGACGCTCTCGCCGTGATCAACGATGCCGGCCGCTGGACCTATGGCGAGATTCGCGGCCTCAGCGACAAAATCGCCCGGCTCCTCGTCGAGGAGGAGGATCTCGTTCCCGGCGACCGAGTCCTTCTTCGCGGGCCGAACGGGGCGATGCTGTTCGCCTGCTGGCTGGGCGTGCTCAAGGCCGGCGGAATTGTCGTCGCCACCATGCCGATCCTTCGCCCGGGCGAGGTGGCGACCATCCTCGACCGGGCGAAGGTCCATCACGCAATCGTCGACGACCGCTTCCTCGACGATTTCATGAAGGCGGCGGACGAAACCGGCCTGATCCGCTCGCTCCTCACCTATTGCGGTGATCGCGGCGGCGGACGGCTCGAGAAGCGGCTGGGTTCGGTCCGCCCCGGCTTCGCCCCGGTCGAGACAGGCCGGGACGACATCGCACTGATCGCCTTCACCTCCGGCACGACCGGCCGGCCCAAAGGCTGCGTCCATTATCATCGCGACATACTCGCCCCGGCCGACAGCTTCGCCCGCCACGTCCTCAAGCCCCAGGCAGGCGGCCGCTGGGCCTGCTCGGCGCCGATCGCCTTCACTTTCGGGCTTGGGATGCTTCTCATCTTCCCGTGGCGCTTCGGCGGCGCCGCGGTGACGATCGAGCAGCCGGGGCCGAAGCCGCTGCTGGAGGCGGTGGCGCGGTTCGAAGTGACCGTTCTCGCCACCGCGCCTACCGCCTACAAAGCGATGTTGGGATTGCTGGGAGAGCATGACATCTCCTCGCTCGCCACCTGCGTCTCCGCCGGGGAGCATCTTCCGGCGGCCACCTGGCGAGCCTGGAACGAGGCGACCGGCCTCAGGATCGTCGACGGCATCGGCGCGACCGAGATGATGCATATCTTCGTCTCCGCCTCCGGGGACGACATCCGCCCGGGCGCCACCGGCAAGGCTGTCCCCGGCTACCAGGCGTGCATTCTCGACGAGAAGGGGCGCCCCTTGCCCCACGGCACCGGCCGGCTTGCGGTAAAGGGGCCGACCGGATGCCGCTATTTCGACGACGAGCGCCAGGCGGATTACGTCCAGGGCGGGTGGAACGTCACCGGCGACACCTATCGGGCCGACGAGCAGGGCTATTTCTGGTTCGTCGCCCGATCCGACGACATGATCGTCTCGGCCGGCTACAATATCGCCGCTCCGGAAGTGGAGAACGCCCTCTACGCCCATCCTGCGGTGCAGGAATGCGCGGTGATCGGAATCCCCTGCGAGGAGCGCGGGCAGAAGGTGAAGGCGTTCGTCGTCCCCGCGGGCCGGGAGCCCGGTGCGGACCTTGCCCGCGAGCTTCAGGACCATGTAAAGGCCGTGATCGCCCCCTACAAATATCCACGCGAGCTGGAGTTCGTGGAGGCGCTTCCGAAGACGGCGACGGGCAAGCTGCAGAGGTTCGCGTTGAGGCGTTGAGGCGTCAATCCGTCATCCCAGCGAAGGCTGGGATCCCGGCGGGTGAAGAAACCAGTGGCCTTCACCCCTCGGGGCCCCAGCCTTCGCTGGGGCGACGTAAGCTCAACAGCCCTGAGTCTTCTCCGAAACCGCCTTGCCGCTCAATACCCGGCGAACGCCCTCGAGGCACTTGGGCGCCGTTTCAGCGCTGGCCGGCGCCGCCGGCTTGGCGGCCGCGGAAGCGGCCGGCTTGGAGTCGGCACCCGCCTCGGCCTTGGCCGGCACACCGGAAAGCGCCCAATGGGTGCTCGCCGACAGCGGCTTGCCGGAGCGGACCTGGACCGCGGCGGTGGACGCCTCGGCGTTCGGCGGCTCGTAGCGGCGCATGACGGCGCGGGTGAAGCTGTCGATGCTTCCCGGAGGCTTGGTCCCGACCTCGGCGGCCGCTTCGGCGGCGGCGGCGGCCTCCGCCGCGGCCAAAGCGGCCGCTTCGTCGATCGTCGGAGCATCGGCCAATGTGGTCGGATCCGAGGTCAGGTTGCGCATCTTGGCCATCTGGGGCTCGACCCGGCCGGGCGCGAATCGGAACGCCGCCGGCTTGCCCCAACCGCCTTCCCAGCGGTAGAAGATATGGGTGCCGATATTGGCGAGCTTGGTCAGGCTGGAGCTCCAATAGGGAACCACCCAATTGGTGTGATAATGGGTCGCCCAGCCGACCGGAGCGAAGACCTTGCCGGCGAGCGCTTCCTCGGCGACCTGGCGTGCGCGGGCCCAGCCGGACGCGGAGGGGGTGCGGCGAAGGGCGCCGTCGCAGGTGAAGGTGAACTGGCAGCCGGTCGAGCGTTCCTGCCCCTGGAAGACGACCCCGCAGACGGTGCGCGGATAGGCCGGGTGGCGGGCTCGGTTGAGAACGACCTGGGCGACGGCCCGCTGGCCAGCATTCGCCTCGACCGCCGCTTCGTAATAAACGGCGGCGGTCAGGCACTCGACCGCGCGCAGTCGGTCGGCGGGAGTCGCGAAGGCGGCGCCGAAGGGCCGGGCGGCCGGATTGGGAAGGGTCGAAAGCGGCACCTCGGCATTGATCGTCACCGCGTCCTGCGGAGCGATCTCGCGGAATTGCAGCGGTTCGGGCTGGGGCGGAATGCCCAGCCCCGGAATCCCGCGGACGTTGTTTGCGTAGCGCGCATTCGGAGTCGCGCTGGCCGGCTCGAGCCAGGCGACGCTGAGCCCCGCGATCAGATAAAGGCCCGCCGTGGTCGCCAGAACGGCCGAGGCGAGCCAATGCCGAAGCCCCGGGAGCCGGGGCAGCAACGGACGGCGCAGGACGAGTTCGTTCGACGGCATCGACTACTCCGGAAAGGACGGGCGCTCTATTGCGGCCGCCGATCCATGGCAAGCGCGAGGCCGATCAACCGGTCCCTCGTCGCGCCGAAGATCTTTGGAATTCCCACCAGGTCGCCCTCTAGCTCAAATGGGGCGAAACCTCAAATTTTCAACCCTTCCGAACCTCATCGCGGCGCGTAGAGCGCCCGGAAACCGGCCGCGAAGGACGACAGGCGGCGCTCCGCCACGGCGCTCCTCAGATCGCTCATAAGACCTTGATAAAAAAAGATATTATGCTCCGTCATCAGCATCGCTCCCAATATCTCGGCGGAACGGACGAGGTGGTGGAGATAGGCGCGCGACCAAGTCGAGCAGACCGGGCAGGGGCATTGCGAATCGAGCGGGCCTTCATCCTCGGCGAATCGGGCGTTGCGGATGTTGATCGGGCCGCCCCGGGTGAAGGCCTGGCCGGTGCGCCCCGAGCGGGTCGGCAGGACGCAGTCGAACATGTCGATTCCCCGCTCGACCGCTCCGACGATGTCGTCGGGCTTGCCAACCCCCATCAGATAGCGGGGCCGGTCCGCCGGCAGCATTCCGGGGGCGAAATCGAGGCAGTCGAACATCGCCGCCTGTCCCTCCCCGACCGCCAGGCCGCCGACGGCATAGCCGTCGAAGCCGATCCCGGTCAGAGCCTCGGCCGAAGCCCGGCGCAGCCCTTCGTCGAGCGCGCCCTGCTGGATCCCGAACAAAGCCGCGCCCGCGGAATGTTCTTCCCCGGAATCGAACGCCTCGCGCGACCGCCGCGCCCAGCGCATCGAGCGCTCCATCGCCGCCGCCTGCTCGTCACGGGTCGAAGTGGTCGGAACGAGCTGGTCGAAGGCCATAACGATATCGGAGCCGAGCAGCCTTTGTATCTCCATCGACCGCTCGGGGCTGATCATGTGCCTCGATCCGTCGAGATGGCTCTTGAACGCCACCCCCTCCTCGGTGACCTTGGCCAGATCGGAAAGGCTCATCACCTGATAGCCCCCGCTGTCCGTCAGGATCGGCCGCTCCCAGCCCATGAAGGCGTGAAGCCCGCCGAGCCGGGCCATACGCTCGGCGCCGGGGCGGAGCATGAGGTGATAGGTATTGCCCAGGATGATGTCGGCGCCGGCCGAGCGGACATCGTCCGGCTTCATCGCCTTGACGGTGGCGGCGGTTCCGACCGGCATGAAAGCGGGCGTGCGAATCTCGCCGCGCCGCATCGCGATAGCGCCGGCCCGGGCGGCCCCGTCAATGGCGGAGATGGTGAAGGCGAAGCGGGGACGTTCGGACATGGCCGGCGCTCCTACACGATCGCCCCCACCCTGCCGACCCCTCGGAGCCCTTCCCTACCCTCTCCCTCCAGGGGAGAGGGACAGGCGCGAAGCGCCAGGATGAGGGCAGACCCGGACTACGGTGGCAGGCACTCACCCGGCACCGGCACTCATCCCGACCCCTTCCGCCGGTGACGATAGTGGAAGAGCCGGACGAGCGCGCGCCGGGCCAAAGTCGGCGGAGCGATCGCGTCCGGCCGAACCCGATCATAGTCGGCGAACACCTTCTCGTCGCGAGCCGTCAGCATCTGCAGGCGCTTCCAGCCTTTGGGGCCGTTCGACCAATAGAGGTCGATCCGGCTATGCTTGAAGCCGCACCAGGCGAGCAGGTCGCGCATCACCGCCGGACCGGTCGGAAGCCGGGCGAGGCGGTCGACTCCCGAGAGGACGTGAGAGTCGCTCTCCAGATTGAGGACGAGCGCCCGTTCGCGCCGGGGCCGCACGGCGGTGTTCACGATGAGCAGCTCTTTGGTCATGTCCGCGGCGATCCGAAGCCCGGCGACCTGATCGGGCAGATGATAGAATATCCCCGCGAACAAGGTTACGTCGAACGGCTCGAGGCCGAGGCCGGGCAGGTCGTTCAGCTCGCAGCGTCTCACCGTCAGCTCCGGCGCCCCGCACTCGCGCGCGAGGAACTGCGCCTGATCCACCCAATGCTGCCTGGCGTCGAAGGCGAAGCCTTTGCCCGCTCCGCGGCGAAGCGCGGCGACGCTGTGCCCGCCCGAATTGCAGGCGCAGTCCAGGAACGACCGGCCCCGCAGGCCGTCCGGATAAACGGCGTCGAGAGGATATTGCATCATCTCGTCCGGCGAATAATGCTCCTCGAACCGATGATCGGGATCGGTCGCGCCTCGAGCCCCCATCGTCGATACCCCCGGGGCGATCTCGACGTCGTGATGCCACGGACCGAGGCGCTCGATCTCGGCGCGCGGCGCCTCGGTGCGCCGCGGATCGGCCGAGACGGGGTTGGACGACATCAGTTCTCGCTCCGGCAAAGGGGTCGGTCCTCCCGTTCCACGCCGGCCTGTCCATTGGCAAGCGTGAGTCGTCCGCATTCCCGTTACGGCGGACTGGGCCTCGCTCGATTTTCAACGCAAGCGGCCAAATGAAATAAAATCCCTTTTCCCTAACCCTCTCCCTGCGGGGGAGAGGGGCAGGCGCGAAGCGCCAGGGGTGAGGGCAAACCGAGACCCGGCGCATCTCGACCCGCCGGGCTCTCCTTACGGGCGTCCCGGTCTGAGAGCCCGGGACCAGCTGCGTCGGTTAACCTGCCAGGGACGAGCACCTCGCAATCGTCCGCTCGGCCCGCGCAGCGGGTCTCCAGGGTGAGGACCGCATCCCTTCGAGTCTTGTGCGCCGCTATTCCGCCGACGAATTGTCCACGCCGCCTGCCTCCTTCTTCCGCTTGGAAGCGATCGCGGCGCTCTCCTTCTTGAGCGGCCCCGAGACCGGACAGACCTGCTGAAGATAGGTGTTGAGGGTGTTGGCGAGGCTGCCCGGCACCAGCCGGTAATGGACGAACTGTCCCTTCTTCTCGCTCGTCACCAGCCCGGCGTTTTCGAGGATTCCGAGATGCTGGGAAACCGCCGACTTCGAGATGTCGAAGCGCGCGGCAATCTCTCCCGCATTAAGGTCGGCATGGGCCAGATAGGCGAGGATCTTCCGCCTTACGGTGGAGGAAAGGGCTTCGAAGACGCGTTGCATGATGAGCATTTAAGCAATCGCTTTACCACTTGCAACCTTTCCAGTTTAGGAGTTAAGTGATGGCTTAACAGCTTCAGGAGTGACTCGAATGACCAGCGTCGCCGGAGAAGCCGCGGACGGGGCGTTCAAGGTCAATTCCCTCGGCGATCTGGACACGGCGGACGCGGGCAGCGGACGCTTGGTCTGGGATCCGCCGAGGTCGATCTGGAACATGGCGTTCATCCTCGGCGCGCTGGTCCTGGGGCCGATCTTCTTCAGCTGGAACGGCCTGATCGTCTTCCTCCTTTTGTCGGGAGCGACGCTCTGCATCGGCCATTCGGTCGGCTTTCACCGCCGCTTGATCCATCGCAGCTTCGAGTGCCCGAAATGGCTCGAACGGGTGATGATCTATGTCGGAGTCCTGGTCGGCATGGGCGGCCCCCTCTGGACCGTGGGCCTTCACGACATACGCGACTGGGCCCAGCGCCAGGCGAATTGCCACTGGTTCCTGCGTCACGGCAAGCCCGCGCTCGTGGACGGCTTTTACTATCTCAACTTCCGGCTGATCTTCGACAATCCGCCGAGATTCGACGCCGGTCCGGGCATAAGCGACGACCCTTTCTATCGGTTCCTCCAGCGCACGTGGATGTTGCACCAGATTCCGGTCGCCCTCGTCCTCTTCCCGCTCGGCGGCTGGTCTTGGGTGGTCTGGGGAGTGATCGTCCGCGTGGCTGTGTGCTTTACCATGCATTGGTACATCGCCCATGTTGCGCACCGGCGCGGCGACCAGGACTGGTTCGTCGAGGACGCCGCCGTGCAGGGCTACAATATCGGCTGGCTCGCCGTCCCGACCATGGGGGAAAGCTGGCACTGCAACCACCACGCCTTTCCGGCCTCGGCCCGCCACGGTCTCTATCCCGGCCAGATCGATCCCGGCTTCCGCTTCGTGCAATTGCTGGAACGGCTCGGTCTCGCCTGGGACATACACGTGCCCGCGAACCTCCCGCCCCGTTCGGCGATCACGCCCCTGAGCGACCGCGCCCTAACCGTCGCGGCGCCCGGCCAAGCCGAGCTTTCACGGGAATGGGCGCGAGGCCACGGCGACCGGCATCACTGACTCAACTTGGAAGCAACAAGCTCGCATCCCCATAGGAATAGAAGCGATACCCCGCAGCGATCGCGTATCGGTAAGCCGCCCGCATCCGCTCCAGCCCCATCAGCGCCGAGACCAGCATGAACAGGGTGGAACGCGGCAAATGGAAGTTGGTGATCAGCCCGTCCGTGGCCCGGAAGCGGTAGCCCGGCGTGATGAAGATGGCGGTGTCGCCCTCGAACGGCCGCACCCGCCCCTCCTCGTCGGCGGCGCTTTCCAGGAGTCGGAGCGAGGTCGTGCCGACCGGGACGATCCGGCCGCCCGCCGCCCGCGCCGCGTTGAGGCGGTCGGCGACGGCCGCGTCGATCCGGCCCCATTCCGAGTGCATCTTGTGGTCGGCAATGTCCTCGGCCTTTACGGGCAAGAATGTGCCCGCGCCGACATGGAGGGTCAGGATCTCGTGGCCGATCCCGGCCGCCGCAAGCGCCGCCATCAGCTCCGGAGTGAAATGGAGGGCCGCGGTCGGCGCCGCGACCGCGCCTTTCTCCGCCGCGAACATGGTCTGGTAATCCTCAAGGTCGCGCTCGTCCGTCTCGCGCTTGCCCGCGATGTAGGGCGGCAGCGGCATCCGCCCGGCCCGTTCGAGAAGCGTTTCGACCGGCTCGTCCCCCTCGAAGGCCAGGAGGAGGCTGCCGTCTTCGCCTCTGGCGCCGGCGAGCGCCGCGACTCCGCTTCCGAAATCGATCCGGTCCCCCTCGCGCACCCTTTTGGCGTTGCGGACGAAGGCGCGCCATTCGCGGGGGCCCTCGCGCTTGTGCAAGGTCGCTCCGATCCGGGCCTCTCCGCGCCGCCCCTCGAGCCGGGCGGGGATGACCCTGGTGTCGTTGAAGACGAGGACGTCGCCGGGGCGAAGCAGACCGGGCAGGTCCGCGACGTTTCGATCCTCCGGCCCCGCCTCCCCGCGCAGGACGAGCAGCCGGGCGGAATCCCTCGGGCTGGCCGGCCTCAGCGCGATCCGGTCCACAGGAAGCGCGAAGTCGAAATCGTCGACCCGCATCCCGCGGCTTACCGGGGGCTCTTCCTGGGCGGCGGCTTGGGCTTCGGTTCGGGGAGCCGGATCGACGGCGGCGGCGGGACGGCGGGGCCGGCGGCCATCCCGCCGGGGAATGAAGCGCCCAGCGGCCCGGCCGGCGCCGCGAAGCTCCGGCCCGGCGGCGGCGGCGCCTTGTCGTCGGCGGCGATCGAAGCCTGGAGGATCCGGCTCGGGCTGGCCGGTGGCTCCCCCTTCTCGATATCGTCGACGAAGTTCATTCCGCCGACCACCCGTCCGAAGACGGTGTAGCGCCCGTCGAGCGAAAGCCGGGATCCGAGCATGATGTAGAATTGGCTGTTGGCGCTGTTCTCCGCCGCGGCCGCGATGGCGGAATCGGCACCTTCCGGAGCGCCCTGGCGGGCGGCGGCAATCGCTCCGCGAACGTGCGGCAGCCCGTTGAACTCGGCCTTGAGGTCGGGCAGCTGGGAGCCGCCGGTGCCGTCGCCGGAGGGGTCGCCGCCCTGGGCCATGAAGCCGTCTATCACCCGGTGGAAGGTCAGGCCGTCATAGAAGCCCTTGCGCACCAGTTCCTTGATCCGGGCGACGTGATTGGGGGCGACGTCCGGCCTGAGCTGGATCGCGACCCGCCCGCCGCTCGACAGATCGAGCAGAAGGGTGTTTTCCGGGTCGAGGGCCGGGGTGGGCGGCGGGACGGTCTGCGCCGCCGCCGAACCGGCCAGGAATAGGCCGAGCAGCAGGGCAAGCAAGGTCGTGATTCGCATGTTTATGGATTTCCCCGGATAAATCCGTTTTCACGAACGCGACATTGCGCGGCGCGCGCGGCCGGATCAAGCACCTTTGCGGCCCACCGCCTCGACCCGCCGGGCGACATCCGCCACGACCGCCTCGGGCACGAACTTCGATATGTCGCCGCCGTAGAGCGCGATCTCCTTGACGAGGCGCGAGGCGATCGGCTGGAGCGAGACGTCGGCCATCAGGAAGACTGTTTCTATTCTATCATTGAGTTGCTGATTCATCCCGGCCATCTGATACTCATATTCGAAGTCGGCGACGGCCCTCAGGCCTCGGACGATCATCGAGGCGCCTTCCCGCTCGGCGAAATCCATCAGCAGCGAATCGAAGGAGACGATCTCGATCTCCTCGCCGTGACCGGCGACCTCGCGGCGCACCATCGCCATCCGCTCCTCCAAGGAGAACATCGGCGACTTGGACGGGTTGGTGGTCACCCCGATGACCAGCCGGTCGACCAGCTTCGCGCCGCGGCGGATGATATCCATATGGCCGAGCGTGATCGGATCGAACGTGCCCGGATAGACGCCTGTCCTCATTCGCTTCTCCCCCGTCGTCAATGGTCCCGCTCCACCGCGAAGCGCGCGACGGCGCGCAGCAGGTCGGCCTCCGCCCCGTAGCTCTTCAGATATTCGACCGCTTGACCGACCAGCAACTGGGCCTGCCGCCGGGCGCGCTCGCGCCCCAGCAGGGTGACGAAGGTCGCCTTGCCCCGTGCCCGGTCCTTGCCGACCTTCTTGCCGGTCTTCGCCTCCTGCCCTTCTTCGTCGAGCAGATCGTCGGCGATCTGGAAGGCCAGGCCGACGTCGCGGGCAAAGCCGCGAAGCTTGAGCCGTCGCTCGGGCGGCTCCCGCCCCAAG
Organism: Sphingomonadales bacterium; assembly: GCA_038257735.1. Taxonomy (GTDB): domain Bacteria; phylum Pseudomonadota; class Alphaproteobacteria; order Sphingomonadales; family Sphingomonadaceae; genus Allosphingosinicella. Next base: position 66,362 of record JBBSIZ010000009.1, read on the forward strand.
ATCGCGCCGGCTTCGAGGCAGAAGCCGATCAGGGCGCCGGTCTTCAGTTGCTGAAGTCGGGTGACCGAGGCGAGGTCGAGAATCTGCTCCGGGGCGGCGAGGTCCATCATCTGCCCGCCGGCCATCCCCGCCGGGCCGGCCGCCCGGGCCAGCTCGGCGATCAGCTCGGTCCGGACGAACGGATCCTCGTGGGTCGCATCGTCGGCAATGATTTCGAAGGCGAGGGCGTGGAGTGCGTCGCCGGCAAGGATCGCGGTCGCCTCGCCAAAGGCCTTGTGAAGGGTCGGCTTGCCGCGGCGAAGATCGTCGTCGTCCATCGCCGGAAGATCGTCGTGGATCAGGGAATAGACGTGGATGCATTCGACCGCTGCCCCAACCCGGACGGCCTGTTCGCGGGAGGTGTTGAAGAGGGAAGCAGAGGCGACGGCCAACACTGGGCGGAGCCTCTTGCCGCCGCCGATCGCGGCATAGCGCATCGCTTCGTAGAGTTCGGCCCGAGGATCGAGAGGAACCGTGAGCAAGGCCGAGAGAAAGTCGTCGACCTCCGCCCGGACCCGGCCGAATTCGGGCGCGAGGAGCGATGAGTCCGCCACCAGCGGCGGCTCAGTCGGCGTCGAACGGAACGGTGCCGTCCGGCTGACCGTCGCGGCCGAGCTGGATCTTCTCGATCTTCGCCTGCGCCGCCTGGAGCCGCGACTCGCACTGCTGGCGAAGCTTGTCGCCCTCGCCGTAAAGCTCGATCGACTCGTCGAGCGGCGCGTCCCCGCTTTCGAGCCGGCGCACGATCTCCTCAAGCCGCTTGAGCGCGGCTTCGAAGGAGAGCTCGGAAATGGGTTCGGACTGTTCAGGCATCGGCGGAGCAATGAGCCGGGCGACGCTCGGAATCAACCCGCCGCGGGTTCTCAGGCGAGGGGATGGTCGACAAGCTTGCGGTCGCGCGTGACGAGGCGCTCTGCGATTGCCTGATCGATACGCACTTCACGAAGCGATTATAGCCATGGCGGCCACAAGGACAATCGGATCAGGCTGCCCGGTACCAATGGACGCCGTCAAGCGATTCACGAACCGCCCGTCCCTCGACCTCGAGGTGCCGCAAATGCGCCAGCGCCTCTCCGGTGGCAAGGCCGAGCATATTGTCCTCGATCTGGCGCGCGAAGAGCGTGCCGAAGCAGTCCACCGCGCGCTTTGGCTCGTCGAGCCTGGAATGGAGGGCGTCGAGACGGTCGCGGTGGCCCATAGCGAGAGCGTCGAGGCGCGCGTGGAGGCCGGTAAAGGGCTCGCCGTGCGAGGGTAGGACGAAGAGCGTGTCGGGGAGGCCTTTCAATTTCTCGATCGAGGAGAGCCAGTCTCCCAGAGGGTCGCCTTCGGGCTCGCTTAGGCTGAGCGAGACGTTGGAGGTGATCCTGGGCAGAATCTGGTCGCCCGCGATCATCAGTCCGGCTTCGTCGTCGATCAGGCAGGCATGTTCCGGGCAATGGCCGTTGCCGACGAGGACCCGCCACGTCCGAGCCCCGACCTCGACTCGATCTCCGTCCTCGATGCGGACGAAGCTGACCGGGATCGGACTGACGACCGAGGCGAAGCGCCCCCAGCCCTTCGCCGCTTCCGCCTCGATCCGGGCTTCGTCCCAGCCGGCTGCGCGCCAATAGGCGATCGCCTCGGACGGCGGCGCCTCGCGCACGTCGCTCGAAAGCAGGCGCCCGAACAGCCACTCGTCCCGGGTCATCCAGAGGCGCACCGAGAAGCGCTCCGTCAGCCAGCCGGCGAGACCGAGATGGTCCGGATGGAAATGCGTGCAGATCACCCGAGTGACCGTCCGGCCCGCCAGCGGGCCGTCGAACAGGGCTTCCCAGGCCTCGCGGCAAGGTGCGATGTCGAGGCCGGTGTCGACCAGTGCGACGCCGCCTGTGCCGGGCTCCGAACCAGGATCGCCGTCGTCGAGCGCCCAGACATTGATATGTTTGAGCGGCCCCGGGATCGGCAGCCGCGCCCAGCCGACTCCCTCCGCCAGAGCGATAAGCTCGCCCTTACCGGGCTCGCGGCGCCCGAGCGGATAGGTCAGGCCCCTATGCGTATAGGTATGGCTGCCGGGCTCGTCGGGGTCGGCGAGTGAGGCGTCGGGACTGGCGGGCTCAGCTCTTGAAGAGGTCATCGGCCGTCGGCTCGCGCGGCACCGCGGATTCGCCCGCTTCCTCCGCGGCATGCGCGGCTTCGGCCTCGCGGGCGGCGGTGTCGCGCTCGCGGCGAAGCTCCTCGATCAGGGCCTCGCGGTCGCCGGCGAGACGGTGGTCGGTGGGAGACGGCTCGATCCCCGCGGCCTTGGCCGCCTTGGCGACGATCGCGTCGAGCTCGCGCTGGGAGCAAAGGCCGAGCGTGACCGGATCCTTGGGCTGGATGTTGGCGATGTTCCAATGGCTGCGGTCGCGGATCGCGGCAATGGTGGTGCGCGTGGTTCCGATCAGCTTGCCGATCTGGCCGTCCGTGATTTCGGGATGGTTGCGGATGATCCAGGCGATTCCGTCGGGCTTGTCCTGACGCTTCGAGACCGGAGTATAGCGCGGGCCCTTGGTCCGGCGGGTCTGGTCCGGCTCCTTCTGGATACGCAATTTGTAGCCGGGATCGGCCTGGCCGCGGTCGATCTCATCCTGGTTGAGCTCGCCGGCGCGGATGGGATCGCGCCCGGTGAGCTTGGTCGCCGCCGTGTCGTCGGCGATCGCCTGCACCTCGAGGATGTGCAGGCCGCAAAATTCAGCGATCTGCTCGAAGGTGAGCGAAGTATTGTCGACCAGCCAGGCGGCGGTCGCATGGGGCATGAGCGGCTGAACCACTTGTCGTCTCCAAAAACAAGAAGGGCCGCCCCTTCCCGGAGCGGCCGTACGTTGCCCAGCGATCTAGTCCAGCGGGCGCCGCAGGGCAAGGCGAATGCCGCCGTCGCGGGCCACGAATCAGGAAAGGGGGGGATTTCCCGAGTTCGCGGGAATGACGGGGATTTCCAGAACGATCTTGCCGACATGCCCGCCGCTCTCCATCAGCCGGTGCGCTCCCGCCGCGTCGGAAAGCGGAAAGGTGGAGTGGATGACGGGACGGATACGCCCCGCCTCCAGGTGCGGCCAGACCTCGCGCCTCAGCTCGTCGGCCAGGGCCGCCTTGAATTCGACCGGGCGTGCACGCAGAGTCGAGCCGGTAAGGGTCAGGCGCTTTCGCATCACGTCCCAGATGGGGATTTCCACCTTCGCTCCTCGTTGCGCCGCGATCGACACATGCCGCCCATCCTCGGCGAGGCAGGCGAGGTTCCTCGGCACATAATCGCCGCCGACCATGTCGAGCACCACCGCGACTCCGGCGCCGCCGGTGATCCGCTTCACTTCCGCGGCGAAATCCAGGACTTTGTAGTCGATCGCGTGTGCAGCTCCGATCTCCAGCGCCCGGGCGCATTTCTCGGCCGAGCCGGCGGTGACGACGACGGTCAGCCCGAAAATCCTGCCGAGCAGGATCGCGGCGGTGCCGATCCCGCTGGTGCCGCCATGGACCAGGATAGTTTCGCCGGCTTTGGCGCGGCCGCGCTGGAAGAGGTTGGTCCAGACGGTGAAGAAGGTTTCCGGAAGCGCCGCCGCCTCGACCATCGAGAAGCCGGCCGGGACCGGCAGGCACTGGCCTTCGGGCGCCGCGCAATATTGCGCATAGCCGCCCCCCGCCACCAGCGCGCAGACCCGCTCGCCGTCGCGGCGGCCGCCGACGATAGTGCCCGCGATCTCGAGCCCGGGAATGGTCGGAGCGCCCGGCGGCGGCGGGTAGAAGCCGAGGCGCTGCATCACGTCCGGCCGGTTGACCCCCGCCGCCTCGACCCGGACCAGCATTTCGCCGGAACCCGGCCTCGGCACCGGCCGCTCGACCGGCTGAAGCACCTCCGGGCCGCCGGAGGCCGCCGGATCTATGGCGATCATCGTTTCGGGGATTGCGTCCATGCGGTCACGCCTCGCGCCGAAAGGGCGGCGGCGCAAGGCCTTCGGGTTGACGCAGCCATCCGGAAGGGGGACTTTGAACCCATGGACCTGGACGAGCTCTTTCCAAGCAAGCCCGACGATCCGCTGATCCTGCTCGGACGACAGGATCTCGATCCGCTCTCGGTCGACGAGCTCCACGCCCGAATCGAGACGCTGGAAGCGGAAATCGCGCGGGTTCGCTCCAGAATCGACGCAGCGGTTAACCACCGGGCAAGCGCAGAACAGCTATTCAGGAAATGACGAAAGCGAGGGGGACATTCGGCCTTTTCCCCAGCTATTTTGGAGGCGTGCTTGATGACGGCAGTGCGACGCCCGACATTAAGGCCATTCGGTCCGTGAATTTCGCGGGCTTTGAGGAGTAAACAAATTGCCTTCCTTCGCCCGCGATCTCGAGCAGACCCTGCATACCGCTTTGGCGGAAGCCAGTAGCCGCCGGCACGAATATGCGACCCTCGAGCACCTGCTGCTCGCGCTCACGGAAGATGTTCACGCCTCCAAGGTCATGAGCGCTTGCGGTGTCGATCTGAAAGAGCTTCGCGAGGCGGTCCGAGCCTATCTCGACAGCGAATTGGAAGCCTTGAAGGTGGACGGCCAGACCGACCCGTCGCCGACCAGCGGCTTCCAGCGAGTCGTCCAGCGCGCAATCCTCCACGTCCAGTCTTCGGGCCGTGACGAGGTGACCGGCGCCAACGTCCTCGTCGCGCTCTTCTCCGAGCGCGAGAGCTACGCCGTCTACTTCCTTCAGCAGCAGGACATGAGCCGCCTCGACGCCGTCAGCTTCATCAGCCACGGAGTTGGCAAGGGCGATACCGCGTCGGAGCCGCAGGAGGTCAAGGGCGTCGAGGAATCCAGGCCCGACGAGGGCAAGAAAAAGAGCGAGAGCGCCCTCAAGCAGTTCACCGTCAATCTGAACGAGAAGGCGATCAGCGGCCGGGTCGATCCGCTGATCGGCCGCGGGCCCGAGGTCGACCGGACCGTCCAGATCCTCTGCCGCCGCTCCAAGAACAACCCGCTCTACGTCGGCGATCCCGGAGTCGGCAAGACCGCCATCGCCGAGGGCCTCGCGCGCAAGATCGTCGAGGGCGACGTGCCCGAGGTTCTCAAGCCCGCCGTCATCTACTCGCTCGACATGGGCGCATTGCTCGCCGGCACCCGCTATCGCGGCGACTTCGAGGAGCGGCTGAAGGCGGTTGTGACGGAGCTGGAGAAGCTCCCCGACGCCATCCTCTTCATCGACGAGATCCACACGGTGATCGGCGCCGGCGCCACGTCCGGGGGGGCGATGGACGCATCGAACCTCCTCAAGCCGGCCCTTTCGGGCGGGACGATCCGCTGCATCGGCTCGACCACCTATAAGGAGTTCCGAAACCATTTCGAGAAGGACCGGGCACTGCTCCGGCGCTTCCAGAAGATCGACGTCAACGAGCCGACGATCGAGGATACGGTAAAGATCCTCGCCGGCCTCCGCTCCGCCTTCGAGGAGCATCACAAGGTCAGGTATACGAGCGACGCGATCAAGGCGGCGGTCGAGCTTTCGGCGCGCTACATCAACGATCGCAAGCTGCCCGACAAGGCGATCGACGTCATCGACGAGGTCGGGGCGATGCAGATGCTGGTGCCGCCCAGCAGGCGCAAGAAGACGATCACCACCAAGGAGATCGAGCAGGTCATCTCGACCATCGCCCGGATTCCGGCGAAGAGCGTCTCGGCGGACGACAAGAAGACCCTCGAGCATCTCGACCGCGACCTGAAGCGGGTCGTGTTCGGCCAGGACAAGGCGATCGAGGTCCTCTCCTCGGCGATCAAGCTGTCGCGCGCGGGCCTTCGCGATCCCGACAAGCCGATCGGCAATTATCTCTTCTCCGGCCCGACCGGAGTCGGCAAGACCGAGGCGGCGCGCCAGCTCGCCTCGATCATGGGCATCCCGCTCCAGCGTTTCGACATGTCCGAATATATGGAGCGCCACTCGGTCAGCCGGCTGATCGGAGCGCCTCCGGGCTATGTCGGCTACGATCAGGGCGGCCTCCTCACCGACGCGGTCGACCAGCATCCGCATTCGGTGCTTCTCCTCGACGAGATCGAGAAGGCGCATCCGGACCTGTTCAATATCCTCCTCCAGATCATGGATAACGGGCGGCTGACCGACCATCACGGCAAGACCGTCGATTTCCGCAACGTCATCCTGATCATGACCACCAATGCGGGCGCCAGCGACATGGCGCGCGAGGGGCTCGGCTTCGGCAACAATACGCGCGAGGGCGAGGACGAGGAAGCGATCAAGCGGATGTTCACGCCCGAGTTCCGCAACCGCCTCGATGCGATCGTACCCTTCTCCTACCTCCCGACCGACGTCGTCGCCCGGGTCGTCGACAAGTTCATCCTCCAGCTCGAGCTCCAGCTGGCGGATCGCAACGTCCATATCGACCTGGACGACGAGGCCAGGAAGTGGCTCACCTCCCGCGGCTACGACAAGCTGTACGGCGCCCGGCCGATGAGCCGCCTGGTCCAGGAGAAGATCAAGCAGCCGCTCGCCGAGGAATTGCTCTTCGGCAAGCTCATCCACGGCGGCGAGGTCAAGGTCACGATCAAGGACGACGCCCCCGTCTTCCAGATCGTCGCCGCGCCGCCCAAAGTGTCGAAACGGAAGAGCAAGAAAGCGGCGGAGCCCGAGACCGAGCAGAGCCAACCGGAAGGCGAGCAGGGCCAGCCCGAAGAGCAGGCGTAAGGGGTTTATCGCTAAACTCGCCTGACGCGGGCCTGCAATCCCTCTCCCTGCGGGGAGAGGGGTCATGGCGCCGTATGCCGGCGTAGCGATGCAATGACGGGACTCCCGCTCCCGCTCGAGTGAAGGTAAGGTCGCCCCCAGACATCCTGGGGAGCCTTTCCATGTCCGACACCAGCCTTACCTTCTTCACCAATCCGATGTCGCGGGGCCGGATCGTCCGCTGGATGCTGGAGGAGGTCGGCTGCCCTTACGAAACAAACTTGCTCGATTACGGGACGACGATGAAGGCGCCCGACTATCTCGCGGTCAATCCGATGGGCAAAGTACCGGCGATCAAGCATGGCGACACGGTGGTGACCGAGGGCGCCGCCATCTGCGCCTATCTCGCCGACGCCTTTCCCGACGCCGGGCTGGCGCCGCCGCCGGGCAACCCCCGCCGGGGGCCATATTATCGCTGGATGTTTTTCGCCGCCGGTCCGGTCGAATCGGCGGTGACAGGCAAGGCGCTCGGCCTTCTCGCGCCGGCCGACAAGAAGGCGATGGCGGGCTATGGCAGCTTCGAGGAGACGATCGACGCGCTCGAGCGCTGCGTCGGCCCCGGACCTTTTATCTGCGGCGACCAATTCACCGCCGCCGACGTCTATGTCGGCTCCCAGATCGGCTGGGGGATGATGTTCGGAACGATCGACGAGCGGCCGGCCTTCACCGACTATTTCGAGCGGATCAGCCGCCGGCCCGCCGCCATTCGGGCGCGCGAGATGGACGACTCCTTGATGCCCGACCAGTCCCTCCCGAAGCAGCAGGAATCCTGACATGAGCGACCTTCGCTCCGCCGCCATCGCCCTGTACGACCGGTATACCCATGACGGCATGGACCGCCGCGCGTTCATGGCCGAGATGACCCGGCTCGCCGGCAGCGCCGCCGCCGCGTCCGCATTGCTGGCCGGGATCGCGGGAAATCCCGCCGCCGCGGCCATCGTCCCGGATTCGGACCGCCGAATCCTGGCGCGCCGGATGAGCTGGCCCGTGGGAGGCGGCCGGACGATGAACGGCTATCAGGCCGAGCCGCGCGATCCGGCTGGACTGATCGGCTCCGTGCTCGTCATCCACGAGAATCGCGGCCTCAACGCTTATTCCGAGGACGTCGCCCGCCGCCTCGCCGTCGCCGGCTATCGGGCGGTCGCGGCGGACTTCCTCTCGCCGGTCGGCGGCACCCCCGCCGATCAGGACACCGCCCGCGAAGCCATCGGCAAGCTCGATCTCGCAGCGGCCGCCGGCGACGCGGTCGCCAGCCTGCGCCTGTTCAAATCGCTGCCCGGGAGCAACGGCAAGGCGGGCGCGGTCGGCTTCTGCTGGGGCGGCGGAATGGTCAACCGGGTAGCGCTGGCCGCCGGCGATGCACTGGACGCGGGCGTATCCTTCTACGGCCCCGCCCCCGATCCGGCGCTCGCCGCTCAGGTCCAGGCGCCCTTGCAGCTCCATTATGCCGCGCTCGACGAACGGGTGAACAAAACCGGCTTCCCCTGGCGCGACGCCCTCGCCGCCGCCGGCAGGACGGTCGACGCCCACGTCTACCCCGGAGTCAACCACGCCTTCCACAACGACACGTCGGCGGAGCGCTACGACGCGGCGGCGGCGAAGCTGGCCTGGCAGCGCTCCCTCGACTTCTTCGGAAGACATGTAGGGGGCTGATTAAGTGCTGGCGTCGCCGCCGGACTGATGCAGGGCGTCCTTACTCGGCCGTTTCCAGCATTCCACTGCCGAGAAGCTGCTCGAACCATAACTTGGCCGCATGGCCTTCCATTTCAGTCACATGATCGACGCTTCTGCTGTGGCGGATGCCATTCCGCAGATTTGCGAGCTGATCGAATTTGGCGCCGAGGATTGGCTTGCTCCGGAACTGCGCCTCGAACCGCTCCCACAGCCCGGATGCGATAATGATGCTTTGAAGCTCGCGAAGGTCGGCAAACTCGAGCCTGGTTTCCAATCTGTCATAGCGGCCCGCGTCAATCGCCGGATTGCGGCACGCGGCCGCAACGCGCTGCGCGATTTTGTCGCGGACTTCTGGCGGCAGGAGCTTGGGATCGTCCTCTAGCCGAGCCGCTACGAGGCTCCGCAGTCGTAGCTCGACTTGCTCGATCTCACGATCGAGGGCTCGCAATTGCGGCGGCAGATCCAGCCGTTCGCCGAGCAATTGCCTCTCAATCGCCTTGAGAATCGTGCGTTTCCGCTCGACGATAAAATCATCGAAGTCCGCGGCGCTGAACGGGTCGCGGAGGAGAATTCTCATCGCCGTCTCTGAGACGAGATGGGTCTCGAGAATATTGAGCACTTTCTCCAGGCCGCTTGTGGCAATCAGGTCCGGTAGATAGGCGTTTGGGAGACGATCACCGACGACATTGCAATTGGTGTCGGCAGTAAGCGGGCAGCGATTCAGGATCGTGTTGATCCGGTCCCCGATCACCGGCTGCTTCATGCCCCACGATCGCGGAATGATATGGTGATCGTGCAGGTCGCCGGGCTGGGGAATTAGGCCAGTGATCCAATCCTTGGCACCGTTGATGACGAAGAGATTGAAGACTCCGTTGTAGCGTGACGTGCCCTGCTTAATTTCGCTCTCGAGAGGAAGCGAAGCGAAATCCGCCTTAAACGCCGCCACCGGCAGCGGTTCCGCGCCACCCTCGATCCATGCCAGAACGGCCTGATAGTCGCGTGCACTCGTAGATTCCGACGACGCCGAATAATGATTGGTGAAGACGCTAGACCAATACCAGATGCGGAACTTGCGTTGCGCCTCCAACCTCGCTTCCGGCGCCAATGTCGATATCCGTCGCTGGAGCGCGGAAAAGACCGGCAGGATGGTTTTGTAGGGGAGGTAGCTCGGCTGAGTAACTCCATATTGCTGAGGATGATGCAGCAGCGCGATCGCATCGGCGAGCGCCTTCACGGCAGCGTCCCAATCCTCCCTGAAAGTCGCCGCGTCATCGATCAAAACCTCTAGACGCCTGGTGCCGTCGGGATCGCGCACCGATTTCACTTGGCCGGGTAGGAGGTAGTAGAGATACTTTGGCGAGCAATATGTCTGCCGCAGTATCGACATCACCTGCAACAGATATACGTTCAGTCGATCAATCGCCGAGGCGTCTATCTGCTTTTGCGCCTCCCGCCACATGGACTTGAGCTGCAGCCCCTTGGGTTTGAGCATGGCATTGATGAGGTCGAAGATGTCGAGGCGAACGCCCTTGCTGTTAATTTGCGTGAATATGTTGCAGATTTTCTCAGCTTCTAATGCTTTGTCGAGCTCGACATAGGATATCTGATACTGCTCGGTCGTAGCCCGAAGAGTCTCACCGAACAGACGCGCATGGGCAATGTGTCGAGCGCATTCCCGAGCGTTTTCGTCATTCTCGTCGGTGAGCGCGTTGGCCTCCCGCGCCCGCCAGAAGGCTTCATAACCTTGGGCCCAATTGGACAGCGCCCACCCGCCTTCGCCGATTACCGACATCGGAAACACATGGTTGGCAAATTGCTTTTCTGGAGTCTCGGCGATTGATCTCCACGACCGATCGTCCCAACGATAATCGAAGGCGTCGTCCGCATCCTCCTCGACGAACCGATCGACTCGGACGAAGAAGAAAGCGCGCGTCGACCGGCGCGGCAACGGGCGATCAGGGGCGACGAGCGCGTAATAGAGCGCCGTCAACCGTTGCTGTCCGTCCAGCACGATCGACTCGCGTCCGTCGGTTGCGCGATGGCCGTATATCGGCTCGCAGGATAGCGCTTCGAAGTTTTCCTGCGTCCCCTTCCACAGCAGGAGGCTGCCTATATAATAGTCTCGAAAAATCGAACGAACGAGATCGCGGATGTCGCGAGCCTCCCATTCGAACTCCCTCTGAAAATCGGGGATCACGTAGCGCCCGTCCTTCAGACGGGTGAGCAATGTGTTCAGACTGACGTGGCCCGGCTGTTGCGCATCGCGCATATCTTTGATCCCCTTTTTTTAACCGTGGCGCGAGGACTGGAAACGCGCAACAAAAAAGGCCCGGCGTTTCCACCGGGCCTTTCCGTCGTCTGCGTGTCGGAGCCACTTAGTCGCGGCTGCCCATGAACTGGAGCAGGAAGGTGAACATGTTGACGAAATCGAGGTAGAGCGACAGAGCGCCCATGATCACCGTCTTGCCCAGCATGTCGGTGCCGGCGACGTGGGCGTACAGGCTCTTGATCCGCTGCGTGTCGTAGGCGGTCAGGCCCGCGAAGATCAAGACTCCGATGGCGCTGATCGCTAGTGTCATCACCGGCGACTGGAACCACATGTTGAGCAGCATCGCCACGATCAGACCGACCACGCCCATGATCAGGAACGTGCCCAAAGGCGCGAGATCGCGCTTCGTGGTGTAGCCGTAGAGGCTGAGCGACAGGAACGCGGCCGAGGTCGCGAAGAAGGTCATCGCGATCGACGAGCCGGTATAGACCAGGAAGATCGAGGCCATTGAGAGGCCCATCACGGTGGCGAAGGACCAGAAGAGAACCTGCGCCATTCCGGTCGAAAGCCGGTTGATCCCGAAGCTCAGCACCATCACGAACGCCAGCGGCGAGAACATGATGACATATTTGAGGATCCCGGGCCCCATCAATATCGTCTCGGCCGCGCCCGAGCGGGCGAACAGCAAGGCGACGACTCCGGTGAGAAGCACTCCGGACGCCATATAATTGTAAACCGACAGCATGTAGGACCGCAGGCCCGCGTCGTAGGCGACGCTCTCCCGGCCGAGCGTATCGGCCGTGTGCGGCGCTGCGGTCACGCGCGGGTCAAATCCGTTAGCCATTTCAAACTCTCTCCTTTGGCGGCGAAAGGCGACGCCGCTTCCGCCAATATCGTGAGAAAGGCGGCCGACTTCAAGGAAAACCGGTACGCATGGCGGTCGCGGGTCGCTAGGAACGGCGGCGATGCACCGCCTGTTCGTCGCGATCCGCCCGCCGGCAACGGTCCGCGCCCAATTGCTCGACCTGATGGGAGGGGTCGCGGGATCCCGCTGGCTGGACGACGACCGGCTGCATATGACCCTGCGCTTCATCGGCGAGGTCGACCGGCATCTGGCGCGAGACGTCGACGCCGCGTTGAGCAGCGTCCACCATCCCCGCTTCGTGATCGCGGTAAACGGACTTGGCGTTTTCGACCGCCGCGGCGAGCCGGCGACTTTGTGGGCGGGAGTCGCGCCGCACGAGCCCCTGCGCGCGCTGCACAGGAAGATCGATCAGGCGCTGGTCCGAGTCGGAGTCGAGCCTGCCCGGCGGGCCTATATGCCGCACGTCACCCTCGCCCGCCTGCCGCGAGGCGCAGGACCGTTGCGTGCCTTGATCGAAGCTTCGGGCGGAGTCGCCGGCCCGCCCTTCGAGGTCGAGCAATTCCGCCTCTACGAAAGCCGCCTCTCGCCGGAGGGACCGGTCTACGATGTGGCGGAACGCTACCCGCTGCGCTGATCAGGCGCCCAGGCGCGCCAGCAGCCGGTCGACCATCCCGGCATAGGTATCGCCGAACAACCGCAAATGGAGCAGCGCCGGGAAGAGCTGGTAGAGCGGACGCCTTTCCTCCCAGCCGGGATCGAGTGCGCCATAAGCCTTCCAGAAGCTCTCCCCCGGCGAGTCGAACAGGGTCAGCATGGCGAGATCGACCTCCCGGTCGCCGTGATAGCAGGCCGGGTCGATCAGTGCCGCCAGGCGCCCGTCGGAAACGAGGATGTTGCCGCTCCACAGGTCGCCGTGGAGAAGGGATGGCCGGGGCTCGGCTGGCGCGATCTCGCCGATACGCCCCGCCAGCCGCCCGACCCGTTCCCGCCAGGGGCGATCGAGCACCCCGGCGGTCGCCACCAGCCTCTGCTCCGCCAAGAAGCCCCGCCAGTCTCGGCCCTCGCGATTGTCGAGGACGACGGTTCCGATCTGGTAATCGACCTGCCATCCATATTGCTCCCCGCAATGGTCGTGCAGGCGCCGAAGCGCCGCTCCGATGTCGGCCCAGGCGGCGGGGCTGAAGACCCGATCGTTGGCGACATGCTCGAGCAGGACCACGCCTTCATGCTCGCCCTCGACGAGCGGGGTGGGGAGGCCGGCCGCGGAGATCGCCCGAAGCATCGCGGCTTCGGCGCCGGCGGCGAGGTCGCGCTTGGCGACCGACGAGCGCCCGTCCGGGCGCCGCACCAGCAAAGCCTCCGAAAGATCGCCCCCGGCCAGCCGTTCGAGCCGGTCGTCGCTCACGCCCGTGAGGGCGGCGACGCGCCGGGCGAAGGCACTCATCCGCCGCCGGCGATGCTGCGCGCCAGACCCTCGGCGCCGGCGCTGACCTCGTCCCAGGCCGTGTCGAAATGGCTGTCGTCGCCATGATAGGGGTCGGCCACCGCCTGCCCCTCCCGACCCTCGACATGGTCGAGCAGCAGCGACAGCTTCGCCTTGCCGTCGGCCGGGCGAAGCGCCCGAAGATCCGTTAGATTCCTGGAATCGAGCGCGACGACATGGTCGAAACGGCGGAAGTCGTCCACGGTCACAAGGCGCGCTTCGAGGTGGGAAATATCGATGCCGTTGCGGGAGGCGACCGCCGCCGCGCGAGGGTCGGGAGGGTAGCCGATATGCCAGTCGCCGGTGCCGGCGGAGTCGATCTCGACCTCGAGCCCGAGCCGCCCGGCTTCACGCCGGAAGGCCGCCTCGGCCAGCGGCGAGCGGCAGATATTGCCGAGGCAGACGAACAGGACCGAGCTCTTCATGGGCGATGCTCCGGGTTCCCTGGTTGCCAAAGCGCACCGCTCTGCTAGCCACATGCAATCAGAAGCACAATGAGAGGGTCCATGGCGTCCGATCCCGCTGCAGCCGTCCCCGCCGCTCCCGTCCGGATCGGCGCCTATGCCTGGTACGCCCTCTTCGTCCTCGTCATCGTTTACATGATCAACTTCATCGACAGGCAGATCCTGTCGATCCTGGCGCAGGACATCAAGCACGACCTTGGGCTCGAGGACGCCCAGATCGGGTTCCTCTACGGCACGGCCTTCGCCGTCTTCTACGCGCTCTTCGGTATACCCCTCGGGCGCTTGGCGGACAGCTGGTACCGAGGCCGGCTGATGGCGATTGGCCTCGCCTTATGGTCTTCCATGACGGCGCTGTCGGGTTTCGCCGGCAGCTTCGCAATGCTCGCCGTCGCCCGGATCGGTGTCGGCATCGGCGAGGCGAGCGCTTCGCCCGCCGCTTATTCGATGATCTCGGACTGGTTCCCCAAGGAGAAGAGGGCGACCGCTCTGTCCATCTATTCGAGCGGCCTCTATATCGGAGGAGCGCTCAGCCTTCCCATCGGCGGCTTCGTTCTGAGCCGCTGGAACATGGCCTATCCCACCCCGGCCGAGGCGCCGCTCGGGCTCGTCGGATGGCAGGCCGCCTTCCTCGCGGTCGGCATACCGGGCCTGCTCGTCGCCTTGTGGGTGTTGTCGCTGAAGGAGCCCCAGAGGGGCGCGTCGGACGGCCTGCCGCAGCCCATCGTCCGTCCCAATGCGTGGCGCGATTTCGGCCGCGAGCTGGCGGCGATATTGCCTCCGCTGACCCTTCTTACCGTCTCGCGAATTCCGGGCGCGCTTAAGGTCAACCTGATCGCGCTGGGGATCGTCGCCCTCTGCGTCTTCGGCCTGATCCGGCTGACCGGGGATCTGCCGCAATGGTCCGCCTATGGGCTCGGCATCTACGCGGTCTTCTCCTGGGTGCAATCGCTCAGGCAGCGCGATCCCCCGACCCACCGGCTGATCTGGGGAACACCCGCCACCATCATCCTCGCCATGTCGTTCGGAAGCATCGCGTTCGTCACCTACGCGGTCAGTTTCTGGGGGCCGCCTTACGTCCTGCGCACCTTTTATCCGGATCCGCTGGGTCCGGGCGCTTACATCGGCGGAATGACCGTGGCCGAGGAGGTCGCCTTCATCATGGGCTGGGCTTCCGCGATCTCGGCCGCGATCGGGGTCATTGCGGGCGGAATCGTCTCCGACCTGTGGAGGCGGCGTGACCCGCGCGGAAGGATCTTCGTCAACATGGCCTCGGTCGTCACGTCGGCGCCGCTGACCTGGTATCTGTTCACCACCGACTCCCTGACCACATTCTACTGGGTTTTCCCCATCGCCCATATGTGCGGCGCGGCCTGGGTGGGAGCCGCGGTGGCGACACTCCAGGATCTCGTCCTGCCGCGGATGCGCGGCACGGCCGGGGCCACCTATATCCTCGGTACGACCATGATCGGCCTGGCGCTCGGGCCCTATTGCGCCGGCAAGGTCGCCGACGTCGCCGAAAGCCTTCGAATCGGCATCTTCGCGCTTTATCTGATCGCTCCGTTAACTCTCCTCGGCCTGTGGCTGGGCAGCCGCCGGATCGCCGAGCTGGAGGCGACTCGGGTTGAGAGGGCGCGAGCCGCCGGAGAGGCGATCTAGAACCCTAGCCGAGCACCCCGCAGGCAATCCGGGCGCCGCTATTCCCCGACTGATCGGTCCGGTAGTCGTCGGCGGAAGCATGGATCACGACCGCCGCGCCGTCGCCGTCGATCAGCCGGTTCGGAAGCATCCCAGACAGCCCGGCATTGGGAATCGTATATTCGAAGCTGCCGCGGCCGTCGGTTCCGACGAGGAGATTGGGCAGGTCGCCCTTGTGCATTCCGGCAGGATTGTCCTTGCCGTGCTTCTGGCCGGTCGGGTTCCAGTGCGGGCCGGCCGATTCGAAGCCGGGCGGGTCGCAGCGGCCGACCGCATGAAGATGGGCGCCATAGGAGCCGGGGCTCATCTCCGTCGCCTCGACCCTGACCCTCAGGCTGTCGCCCGAAGTCTCTGCCGTGGCGCGGGCTCGAACCCGACCCTGGGCGTCGCGCAGGTCCGCCGTCAGGCGCGGAGGCCCGATGGTCGAGACCGCGTCCGGGGGGCCGCTGGCCCCATAAGCCCCGTTATCGCCGCCGCGATCGGTGGCGCAGGCGGCGAGCGCCAGGGCCGAAAAACCCGGTATCAGATATTTGGCCAGCCTCATCCTCTTTCTCCTCTTCAGGAGTATGAACGATCCGGCGTGCCCGCGGTTGCCCGCGCCCTCAATTGCGCGGAGGCTGGCCGATCCCGAACCAGCGCAAGCCCGCTTCCTCGACATCCTCGGGCGGATAGACGCCGCGCAAGTCGACGAAGACCGGCTGTGCCATGTCGCGGGCGAGTCGCTTCAGGTCGAGGGCACGCAGGACGTCCCACTCGGTGACCAGGACGACCGCATCCGCCCCGGCCGCGGCCCGGTAAGGGCTGTCGAAGAAGATGACGCCCGGAAGCATCGGACGGGCCTGCTCAATGCCCTCGGGATCGTAGCCTCGGACGGCCGCGCCGGCATCCTGAAGAGTCTGGACGATGCTGAGCGAGGGCGCGTCGCGCATGTCATCGGTGTTCGGCTTGAAGGTCAGGCCGAGCAGGGCGACCGTCCGCCCCCCTGCCTCGCCGCCCAGCGCCTGCACGACCCTTCGGCCCATCGCGCGCTTACGGGCGTCGTTCACCTTCACCACCGATTCGACTATTCGAAGCGGCGCCTGATGGTCCTCGGCCGTCTTCAGCAAGGCGAGCGTGTCCTTGGGGAAGCAGGAACCCCCATAGCCCGGACCGGCATGAAGGAATTTGGGGCCGATCCGCTTGTCCAACCCGATCCCCCGGGCGACATCCTGAACGTCGCCGCCGACGGCTTCGCACAGGTCGGAAAGCTCGTTGATGAAGGTAATCTTGGTCGCCAGGAAGGCGTTGGCGGCATATTTGATCAGCTCGGCGGTGCGGCGGCCCGTGAACATGAGCGGCGCCTTGTTGAGGTAGAGCGGGCGGTAGATTTCCCGCATCAGCTCCGCCGCCTCGTCGTCGTCGGTGCCGACGACGATCCGGTCCGGCCGCTTGAAATCCTCGATCGCGGCGCCTTCGCGAAGGAATTCGGGATTCGAGACCACCCATGCCTGGGCGTCGGGCGCGGCCTCGCGGATGATCCGCTCGACCTCGTCACCCGTTCCGACGGGAACGGTCGACTTGGTCACCACGAGAGCGGGTCCGCGGAGCGCCCGCGCGATTTCCTCGGCTGCGCCGAAGACGTAGCTCAGGTCGGCGTGGCCGTCGCCGCGGCGGGATGGAGTTCCGACGGCTATGAATATCGCTTCGGCCCGCCCGACGGCCGGCTCGAGCTCGGTTGTGAAGGACAGGCGGCCGCCGCGGACGTTGCGCTCGACGAGATCCTTGAGCCCCGGCTCGAAGATGGGCATGGTCCCCCCGCTCAGCGCCTCGATCTTGCCTTCGTCCTTGTCGACGCAAACGACGTCATGCCCGAAATCCGAGAAGCAGGCGCCGGAAACCAGGCCCACATAGCCGGTGCCGACCATCGCGATTCTCATTGGGGATCCTTGGCTGACCGAAGAATGGATCCTTAGCCCGCGCCCGTTCGGCGCGACAAGCGATTTGGCCGGCCAACACCGCAAGCAGCGGCACCCTGCCCGTCACCTTGAACTCGTTTCCGGGTCCGTTCCACCGCCCGCGAGGCGGCTCGTCGCTGGATGCTGGAACAAGTTCAGCATGACGGTGGCCGTGCCGGGCCAGCCGCACAAAAAGAAAGGAGCCGGCCCGAAAGCCGACTCCCTCCTTATGCTTTGGCGTTGCGCCGCCGGAGCGGCGAACCCCCTTCTTACCAGCCGGAGCCGGGTCCGAAGGTGATCTCCACGCGCCGGTTCTGCGGCTCGCGGACACCGTCGGCGGTTTCGACCAGCGGCCGGCTCTCGCCGAACGCTTCAGTGGTCATGACGCCGTCGGGGATTCCGCGACCGGCCAGGTACGAACGGGCATTCGCGGCACGACGCTGCGAGAGACCGACGTTATACTGGTCCGAACCCGACTTGTCGGCGTGACCCGCGATCATCACCTGGGCCTGGCCACAGGTCTGATAAGCGGAAGCCGCATTGTCGAGGATGGCCGAAGCCTGCGGGGTGATCTCGTCGCGATCCCAGTCGAAGAAGACCATGAACGGACCGGCCACGCACGCCGGCGGCGGCGGAGGAGTCGGCTCCATCGGCGGCGGGACCGGCATCGGCTCCGGCATCGGCTCCGGAAGCGGCGGCAGCGGAACGTCGCCACCGAAGTTGAAGGTCAGGCCGCCGAGAAGGCTGTGCGAACGGAAACGATGATTCGTCTGCGAGCCGTCGAAAGCGACCATGTCGACCTTGCTGGCGTTGAAGAAGCGATACTTCACCGTCACGTCGATATTGTCGCTGATCGCCTGGCGGACGCCGGCGAAAACCTGCCACGCCAGACCCGAATCGGAGCCGTCGAGGAAGGGAGTCGCGTTGGCGAAGTTGCGATAGTTGTTCGCTTTGACCCGCGCGTAACCGACGCCGCCGCCGACGAAGCCGGAAATGCCGTCATCGTCGCCGAAGTCGAGCATGCCGTTGATCATGAAGCTGAGCGCGCTGGAGCTGCCGCCAGCCTCGCGGCTCGCCGCGAAAATGGCGCCTTCCAGAGGAAGCCTGATCGTCGTCTGGTAATCGTCGAGGCTGGCCTTCTTATAGGCAGCCTCGGCTTCGACCCGGAACGCGCCGAAGTCGTAACCGACGAAGACTCCACCGTCGTAACCATATTCATGGTTGACCACGATGGCATTGTCCGTCGCGCCGACGTCGATATTCATATCCTCGACGATCATCGCACCAAATTCGCCGCCAACATACATCGCGCCATCGCGCGCAAAAGCTGGAGTGGCGAGCAGGGTGGATGAAAGCGCCATAGCGATGGCGAGCTTCCGCATAAACATTCCCCTTTCTTCTTGCGTCCCTACAGGGAACGACCATGAACTCAATACGGTAAGCGGAGTTTCCGCGCAAGCACGCTTATCCCCACAAATGTTGCCGAAATGCCTCAGTGAGTCGGTTACCGAATCCTTGAAGCCCATCGTCAGACGGGCGGCAAACGACCCTCTGCCCCCTTGGTTTCACGGCGGCAAGCGATTTGCTCACTCGATCAGTCCGTGTGACATTAATGCCGCAGTGATAGCGTTGATCGCCGCCCTCGCTTCTTCGTCGATTATCGTTCCGCCAGAAGGACTTGCCACCGCCGCCTGTCGCGCTCCGACGACCCTCAGCCCGTTGACCAGCAAACCCGCGCTGGCCAGCTCGCCCTCCCTCCACTGATATCCGTCCCAAAGCAGCGGCACCGCCGAGGCCTTGTTCCAGGCGCTGGTACCCGGCGGCGGCGCCAGGAAGCGCCATCCGTTCGTCGTCCACATCGCCAGCTTGTCGTCGTTCCCGCTCCAGTCGCCGGTGGCGGCGGGAGCTACGATCCAGCACTCGCCCGGCGCCGGCGCCGTCGGCGGTTCGGCGGCCGGGATCCCCTCCACCGCGGGGTGCAGAGCGAGGTCGATGCGAGCCAAAGCCTCGTTGTGGAAATGCTCCTTCTGGGCCTGGCCCGGCAGGATGAAAGGCAATGCGAAGCGCGGCGTGGTGTCTGTCATAATGAATTCTCCTCAATCCGTGACGAGGGAAGCGGGCCTCGACGGCGCCGAGGTTCCGAGCTGCACGACCTCGACGGTGAGCGGCCCGGACAGGCCGTCGGCGGCCTGCTCGGCCGAGCCGTAGAGATAGGCCGGCACCGCGAGCGTCACGCTCCGCTCGAAGCCCTCGCCGGCCAGGGTCAGCCTGTAGCTTTCCGATTCCTCTCCGAGCGGGGTGTCGCTTCCACTCAGCCAGACCCAGCCGGAGCGGCTGCGCCGGACCCAATTCAAGGCCAGGTCGCCATTGGCCAGCCGCTCGGCCCGCAGGTGCACCGGCGGCGGCGGCCGAATCGCCTCGCCCTTGACCGTGCGGATCGCGAGAACGCCCTCGGGGTCGCCGAGGCCCAAGGCGAGCAGCCGCGCCTCGCCGCCGAGCGACCCGAGCGGCGCTTCGACGACGGTGAGGCTCTCCGCCTCGATCAGGACGAAGGCCTCTCCGGGAGAGTGCAGGCCGGCCGCCCATTCCGTCCCGCGCCGCCCGCGCAGCAGGCGCGAGAGCCGGAAGCGCCGCCCGCCGAGCGGCTCGGCGAGGCCGAACTGGATCAGCTCCTCTCCAAGCAAGGCCA
Source organism: Sphingomonadales bacterium (assembly GCA_038257735.1). Taxonomy (GTDB): domain Bacteria; phylum Pseudomonadota; class Alphaproteobacteria; order Sphingomonadales; family Sphingomonadaceae; genus Allosphingosinicella. The sequence goes on from JBBSIZ010000009.1 coordinate 86,203, forward strand.
GGTTGGCGCCGTCGGCCAGCGCGGCGTCGCTTCGGCTCTCCAGCCACATCGATTCGTTGAGAAGCTCGACCTCGACCCGGCCGTGCTCGTCGATCAGGGCCGAGCCGGCGGCGGCAGGCACTTCGAGCGCGGCGCCGAGGACGGCCGGTGGCGCGGTCGCTCCGGCCGCCGCCCAGCTCATCCCGCCGTCGAAGCTCGCGATCAGCTCCGCCCGGCGCCAGCCCGGCTCCGCCCCGGCGGCCGCGGCGAGCAGGCGCGGCCTGCCCGCAAGCTCCTCCGGGAACAGCGGCAGGTCGAGCAGGAGCAGCGAGGTCGGACCGTGGAGGAGGTCCGGCTGATCGACCGGGCGGCCGGGACTCGCCGGCCCTGGAGTCGCCGTCGCGGCTCCAGGAACTCCGGTCAGCTCGAGCGTCAGCACCATCCGGTCCAGGGTCCATCGGGCGATCTTCCAGAGGCCGGAGCGGCCGCCGACCCGGACAAGCCTTCCCGCCCCGAGCCCGAGGCGCGACCAGCCGAGGTGAAGCTTCGCCGAGCGCCGCGCCGCCCACAGCCTCTCCAGCCGACCCCCCGCAAGCGCCTTGGCGGTCGCCGCGTCGAGCGCTGCGGCGACTGCGCTCCGGTCGCTGGTGAGGGCCGAGCCCGGCCGGCTCGCCCGCTGGAGCCCGGTCTGATAGTCGAGCGCCGGATCGTAATAAGCCAAGGTCGATTCCGCCGGCACCGAATCGCCGCTTCGCCTCAGCCACTCGCTTCGTCCCCCCACGCCCTGCGCGGCGACCCCCGTCTCATTTTCCACGATCGGAACGGGAGGCCCGGCCCGGGCGGCGAGAACCAGCCCTTCGCCGTCATCGATCAGCGAAAGCGGCTCCAGCTCCGCGAGAGTGGCGATCGCGGCGCGAATGCTGTCGCCGCCGGCCGCATAGCCGGCAAGCGCCGCCCAATCCCCGACTGTGCCCAGCCCCTCGCCGAGCGCCGCCGCCACCGCGCCGACATTGGTTCCGCCCGGATCCGCCTCCACCTCGAAGGTAAGCGACGGAATCCGGTTGCCGTAATCGGCGAGCTGGAAATCCTCGAACACGGCATAAGCCACGCCTCGATAGGCCGGCGCCTCGCCGGCCCCCTCGACCGCCGCGATCAGCGGGTCGACCGCCTGGTCCTCGCCGCCGGGATGAAGCCGGTAGCCGGTCGCCGTCTTGAAATCCCCGGCGGCGCCGCGAAGCAGCTTGCCGTCCGCCCATATCCGGCGAACGCCTAGAATCGGCCGGCCCGACAGTGCCACCGCGAAATTGGCCGAATAGCTGTAATTGACGGTCTTGGGCTGGCCCTTGCCGCCGCCGCTCTTCGACCTTTCTTCCTTGAGGTCGGTGGCCCAGATCACCGTTCCGGCGACCCGCATCGTCCCGAACAGCTTCGGGATCTGGCTTCCGTAGCTCGAGGTCTGGACCGCCAGCTCGCCGAGCCGCGGCCCCTGGCGCGGCTTGGGCGCGAACAGCCGCCCGTCCAGCTGCTGGCCGATTATCGCTCCGATCGCTCCGCCTATCGGCCCACCGATCGCGGTCCCGGCTGCTGTGAGAACGAGAGTCGCCATCACCTCTCCTCCTCGGCGAGCCGCCAGGCGCTCTCGAGCGTCCAGGGAATGGGATAGGGCCGCTGAACCACGCGCCGGAGGGCGGCGTCGGCATGGACGAAGCCGAAGGGCGTGATGACGACCATATGATATTGCGCGGGCCCGGTCCGGCAGACCGCGACGTCGCCCAGCTGGAGGACATGACCGGCGACAGGCCTGCAGCCGAGATCGCACAGCTGGTGTTCGATCTCGGCGAGCCTCTGCCCGCGCAGCGAATAGTCGCGGCTTATCCTGTCCGCCGGGATCCCGGCCGAAAGCGCGACGGTCCCGACGCAGTCCAGTCCGTCCTTCGCGCTCCGCCCCTGGGGCCGAAAGCGGGTTCCCACGAGCGCGCACGCGCGCGCTGCTATATCTATGCCTTTCATCGTTCAGGCTCCCGGATAACGAGTGAGCAGGTCCATGCCGGGCAGATGCGGCTCCCCCCGGAAATTCTCGGCATTGGCGAAGCGCATGCGGCAGGTGGCGAAACTTTTGTCGCAACCCTCCCGGATCTCGACGAGGTCGCCCACCGATATCGCGAAGGGCGGTGGCTCCCGGAGCCGAAGCTGCGCGCCCTCGGACCGGGCGACTGCGCTTTCGAGCCCGCTATTGGCCCCGCCGATGCAGCGCAGCCGGCCGAACCCATAGGCTCCGGGCGCGCCCGGAGCCTCCGCCAGCTCAACGACATTTTCCTCGGGCGCTCCGGTCACCCGAGTCACGTGCGTCCGCCCCGCCATGTCGACCCGGCACCGTCGGTCGCCCAGCTCGGCGCGGCATTCGGGCGAGGTCTGTTCGGCCACCGCCCGCTCGAGCAGGGCCGCGGCCCCTCGCAATTCGGCTTCGAAGCCGTTCGCCTTCACCGTCACGTCGCCGAGCTCGCCGCGGGCGAGGTTCAGCCTCTCCCCGCCCGGATCCTCCCAGTCGACCATGAACAGCGACACCGCCGCCCGGTCCCAGCGCCCGGCCGTGAGGTCCGCCTCGCCGATCAAATCGCTGGTCAGCGCTCCGCTCACGTCGAGCGTCGATGAGTCGAAATCGTCGGAGACCGATATGGCAGAAGGAAGCATGCCCGGCGCCGAACTATAGACGAGCCCGCCGATGGCGAGGTCGCGGTCATGGCTGGTGAATCCCAGGCAGACCCCGTCCCGCCGCTCCACGCGCCAGCAGAAAGCGAGCGTGGTCAGCTCCCCCGTAAGGAAGGAAGGCATTGCGATGCTCCTTTGATGTCTAAAATCCTCCCCCGGATTTCGGCGGAGGAATTAAGGGCGTGAATTTACCCCTCCCGCACCTCGATCAGAGGTACCGAGGCGATCTCCCCCGCCTCGAACGTCGCCCGGCTGACCGCCAGCCGGTCCTCGGCGAAGCGCACCGGAACGTCGAAACGGAACCCCGCTTTCACCGCCGCTCCGGCGGCCGGCGGGTCTTCGAAGCTCAAGCTTCCGAGCGGGCCCAGAGTCCATCCGCTCACCCTCTCGACCCCGCTCACCGAAACCCGAACCGATCCCGCCACCGGCCGGGTGATCCGACGCACCTGCCCGCCATAATATTTGACCAGCTCGAACTCGGTGCGGACCCCGTCGCCCGTCCCCAGCGCCTGGTCCGCCGGCCCCGGCGCCCCCGTCATGGCGTTGGAGCTGTTGTCGAACGGATCCTCGAACCGGAAGGCCTGCGCCGCTCCGCGCCTCGCCCGAAAAAAGGCGATCAGGACGTGTAAATCCGCCTCGCCGCGCACCCCCGGGCCGGCGTCGAAGCGAAGCCGGGCATCCCCCCAGTCGCTGTTCCTCTGCTCGCCGCCCCCGGCCCCGGTCACCACCGCCGTCGAAAAAGACGGTTCGACGCTCGCCTCACGCCCAAGCGCCACCGGAAAGCGCACGTCTTCATAGGAATCCACGTCTCCGTCTCCCAGATCGAACCATGTAAAGCCGTCGCGAAGCACCTGCGGCAGCGCCCAGACGAAGATGTCGGCGGGGCCGCGCGCCCTCGCCGCCTCGATCGCCGCGGCGATGGCGTGCCATTGAGCCTTGTCCTCGCTCGCCAGAACGAAGCCGGCGAAATAATGCTGCCGCTCCGGCGGATAGCCGAGCCTCGACTGAGCCGCCGCCACTCCGCGCTCGGTCGCGCCTTTATTGCCCCCCGTCACCCAGTCGTAATCCTCGAGCTGAAGAACGTCGAAGGCCGGGCTCTCCCAATCGAGCGGCAGATTGGCGAACCTGAGATCAGGCGCTCCAAGCACCGTCGGCAGGTAGGCCAGGAGCAGACTCTCCACGTCGGGCGCGACCGCCCTCACCGCCGCGACAAGAGCCGCCGTGCTGTCGGCCAGCACCGCCCCGGCCGCGTCGAGCGTAACCCGTTGAGCCTCGCTCAGGGTTCCGCGCACGTCCGGTATCGAAACCGGAGCGAGCAGATTCACGGCCTCGGAATCGTAAAGGCAGATGCGTCCGTCCGGCATCACCCACCACCAGGGCTCGCCGACCTGGAAGCGCATCCTCAGCCCGGCCCCGGCCGCGATCCCGGCAAAGGCCTGCGCGACCAGCCGCAAATAGCCCATCGCCCCGCTATGCGCCGGCGACAGGAGGGTCGAGGGCGGCGACCAGCCGGTCAGCGCCGGCGATCCGTCCTCGGCTCTTTGCTTCCAGTCTCCCCAGACATGCTGGTCGAGCAGCTCGTAGGAGAGCGACCAGATGAGCTCGAAGCCGAGCGCCTTCGCTCGCCCGGCGAAGTCCGAATGCCAGGCCGCGCACGGCGCGTTCAATACCCCGCCGGCGAGGCTTACATAATAGCCGCCGCTATTCGCCTCGAGCCGGAAATAATGGCTCATCCCGACATAATGGTTGATCGGCCCGCGATAGCCGAGCTGAAGGATGTTCCCGAGCACCCGCGCCGGGGTCAGATGATAGAGGTCGTCATAGCCGGTCGCCATCCGAAGCCGATGCTCCGGCACCAACACGTCGCCGACCGCGAGGACCGAGCCGGAACCTTCGCAGGCGATCCCGCTCAATTCCGCCCAGCCCTGCGCCGGCGCGGCGAGGGGCTCGTCCGCCTTGGTGTAGGCCGGCGCCACCATCGACACGAACATCCGGTCGACGTCGCCGGCCCAGACCGGATCCTCGCTTTCCCAGCCGCCCGCGAGCGCCGCGAAGTCGAGCTCGATATGTGCGTCCTCTGAAGTCCCGTCCGCATAATTCCAAAGCCGGACGAACCAGCTCCGCGCCGCCCCCGTCGGGTCGCGCCCCTCGATCGTCAGGGTCGGCCCGTCGACCGCGTCGAGCGCCCTGATCCCGCCGCTTCGCCACCGGAAGCCCAGCCGGCAGCTCCGGAAGTCGCGGCTCGTCTCATAAGCGAGCAGGACATGGTCGAACCGGTCCTCCGACTCCCAGATCAGTCCGGCGAGATCGTCCGCCTTGTAGAAGACGCAGTCGACTCGCAGCGAATCCGGAGCGGTCGTCACCGCCGAAGCCATCATCGGCCGCGGAAAATTGACGGTCCACAAGCGCGCGTCGAAGCGCTTCACATGCCCCCTCTGCTTGGCCGCCCCCGGCTGCGCCAGCCAATATCCCATTGGAACCTCCCATTTTACCGGCGCTCAATCCTCGACCCGCATCAGCGCCTGCTTCACCGCCCGGGCCACCTGCCGGCTCGACCGCGCCAGCGCCTGCGGCGCTTCTCCGGCCGGAGCGTTGACATGGATGCTCATCCTGATGTCGCGCGCTCCGCCGCGTCCCGTCTCGATCCGCCCGCTCGCGGTCGGAACGAACAGCTCGGGCCCGCGCTCGCCGACCATATAGGGCCGCCCAGGGGCCACCGGCCCGCCGGTCGCCCGTCCGGGCGCTCCGATCAGTCCGCCCAGGATCTGCGCCGCGGCCGCGATCAGCCCTCCGGTGCCGCCTCCGCCGCTCCCGCCGCCGCCCGCCGCCGCCTGGATACCGGCGCGGATCGCCGCCGAGGCGATCTCCGCCATCGCCGCCAGCGCGACTCTCTTCAGATCGTCGAACCCGATCTTGCCGGTCCTGACGGCCCGGATCAGCGCATTTTCAAGCACCCGCCCGGCCCGCTCCAGCCCCTCGGCCAGAGGTCCTTCAAGCTGCCTTTTCATCTCCGCCACGTCCCGAGCGAACGCCCCGGTATCCGCCCGAACGCTCACCACCAGCCGCTCGATTTCCTCGTCCATGCGAGTTTCCTTTCACGAAAAGACGCGCCCACTGGCTCCCGTTTTGTCGAGAGCGACAGGCAAAGCCGCATTACGCGGCTGATCCGGCAGTGAGTTGATGCTAGGCGGGTTAAGCGTCCGTCCCAGAAGCGATGCGCGGAGAAGTTAAGTCTCTGACGCTTCCGGCGGAGCTTTCTTTACGGATGGCTTCTTCGGCTTCGGCCGCTTTGATTTTTTAGGGGCGACGGCCAGCTTTCTTGCTAAGGCCAGCCCCTGACGACGGAGCTCAGCCGTCAATTGGAGAGACTGGATGCCCTGATAGGTAAGTTTGCCGATAATGGGCGAGCTATAACCCGACCTTGTTTCGAACCATTCATCGGCCCACGGGAGCCAATGTACCTCATCCAAGTCGAAACGCGTGGCAATATACAGTCCGCACGCATCCATCTCCGATTGCTTCGTCACGAAGAAATCGAGCTGTCGGCTCTCGAATTTGAGTTTGGTGGTCCCATAAACCAATTCGACGGATGGGCGGCCCGAAGCGTCGAGGCCGGTGTTCCGAACCAGTCCGGGCCGCGGATATGGCCCCGGCTTGCCTAGGAGTCGTGGACAATTACTTTGTCCAGATGACAGCTGCGACGAGGTGAACCATTGAGAGATAGGCTCTGGCGGTTTGCTCGTAGCGGGTGGCGATTCTCCGGAAGTGTTTGGCTTTGCTGAAGAAGCGTTCGACGAGG
>JBBSIZ010000010.1:0-85021 GCA_038257735.1 Sphingomonadales bacterium
CAGCCATTGTCCGCCCCTTCTTTTATACCTACTCAGCCGCCACGCCCGCCCGCGTGAACATATCGCCCTCCTTCGCCGAGGCTTCGGAGGACAGGTCCCCATCATTCGCCGCCTTCGCGCTCTTCCGCCGGTCGAAGCTGTCCCAGACCTCGCCCCAATTGCCCTTGGTCGCGGCCTTGGAATATTCCGTGGCGCGGGTCTCGAAGAAGTTGGCGTGCTCCACTCCGTTGAGCAAAGGCGCCAGCCACGGCAGCGGGTGGTCTTCGATCATGTACATGGGCTTGAGGCCGAGCTGGCCGAGGCGCCAGTCGGCGATGTAGCGGATATATTTCTTGATCTCGCCGGGGGTCATTCCGGGGACCGGGCCCATTTCGAAGGCGAGGTCGATGAAGGCGTCCTCGAGATCGACCGTGTGGTGGCAGACGTCGCGTATTTCCTTGCGGACCTGGGGGGTGAAGCAATCGCGCTCCGTGACGAAGGCGTGGAAGAGGCGGGTGATACCCTCGCAATGGAGGCTCTCGTCGCGGACACTCCACGAGACGATCTGGCCCATGCCCTTCATCTTGTTGAACCTGGGGAAGTTCATCAGCATCGCGAAGCTGGCGAAGAGCTGAAGCCCCTCGGTGAAGCCGCCGAACATGGCGAGGGTCTTGGCGATGTCCTCGTCCGAATCGACCCCGAAGGTGGCGAGATAATCGTGCTTGTCCTTCATTTCCTTATATTGAAGGAACATGGAATATTCGCTCTCGGGCATTCCGATCGTGTCGAGCAGATGCGAATAAGCGGCGATGTGGACCGTCTCCATGTTGGAGAAGGCGGCGAGCATCATCTTGACCTCGACCGGCTTGAACACCCGGCCATATTTGTCGTGGTAGCAATCCTGCACCTCGATATCGGCCTGGGTGAAGAAGCGGAAGATCTGGGTGAGGAGGCTTCGCTCGTGATCGGTCAGCTTCTGCGCCCAGTCGCGGCAATCCTCGCCGAGCGGCACTTCCTCCGGCATCCAGTGAATCTGCTGCTGGCGCTTCCAGAATTCGAACGCCCAGGGATATTCGAAGGGCTTATACTGCTTGCGGGCTTCGAGAAGGGGCATGGACGTTACTCCCAGGGACTCTTGATTAAGCCGGACCGCGCGAGGACGGCGATCGACAGGAAGGCGGTGCCGAGCAGAGTCGACAGAAACGAGGCGACGGCGAAGAAGGACCGGGCTGCGGTGAAAAAGCTCTCGTGCCAGGCACCGAGCTGGCCGAAGATCGTCTCGTTCATCCCGCGAACCAGGCGCAGCCCAAGCGCGGCGCCGAAGGGAAAGACGACGAGCCCGGCGAAGAGCATTCCGAAAGCTAGGAAGAGCTGTTCGGCGCCGCCGGCGCGGACGAGGAAGCCGGGCGCGCTCACGCGATCGCCATTATGCCCAGCGGCATCAAAAGGCCGAGCGCGACGAGGAGGAGGGCGACGAGCAGGGCCCAGACGGCGTAGCGCTTGCCGTCGCGGCGGCGGGCATATTGCGGCGTTCCGGGGCCGGCGCTGCCATGCTTCATGAAGATCGAGGCTTGGCAGAGCGCGTAGAGGCCGGCGAGCGCTCCGAGCAGCATCAAGACGTGGCCGAGGGTTATCGTCGCGGGCATTAGAATTTCCCCCTGGTATGAGAGACGCTGGGGTGGGTCGTCATCCCAGCGAAGGCTGGGATCCCGTGGGGTGAAGAACGCCGGCGCCCTTCACCCGCTGGGGCCCCAGCCTGCGCTGGGGCGACGGGACGCGTCACTGGCACGCCAGGCATTCGTCGTAATCCGTCGTTGCAAGCTCGTATTTCGGCGCTTCGGCGGTGTTGTCGGCCTCGACCCCGCCGGCGAAGCCGGCGCGCTGAACGGATTTGGAGCGGAGGTAATAGAGGCTTTTGATGCCCAGCTCCCAAGCCCGGTAGTGGAGCATCAGCAGATCCCATTTGTCGACGTCGGCCGGGATGAAGAGGTTCAGCGACGTCGCCTGGTCGATATAGGGCGTACGGTCGGCGGCGAGCTCGATCAGCCAGCGCTGGTCGATCTCGAAGCTGGTCTTGAACACGTCCTTTTCCTCGGGAGTGAGGAAATCGAGATGCTGGACCGAGCCGCCGCGCTCGAGGATCGAGTTCCAGACCGCCGACGAATCCTTGGACTTTTCGACCAGCAATTTTTCCAGATACGGATTCTTGATCGAGAAACTGCCCGACAAAGTCTTGTGGGTGTAGACGTTGGCCGGAATAGGCTCGATGCAGGCCGAGGTTCCGCCGGTGATGATCGAGATGCTCGCGGTAGGCGCGATCGCCATCTTGCAGCTGAACCGCTCCATCACGCCCATGTCGGCCGCGTCGGGGCAAGGCCCGCGCTCCTTGGCGAGCATCATCGACGCCTCGTTCACCTGGGCCGAGATGTGCTTGAAGACCTTCAGGTTCCAGCTCTTCGCCATCGCCCCTTCGAAGGGGATGTTTCGGGCCTGGAGGAAGGAGTGGAAGCCCATCACCCCGAGGCCGACGGAGCGCTCGCGCATCGCCGAATATTTGGCCCGGGCCATCTCCTCGGGCGCGCGGTCGATATAGTCGGTGAGCACGTTGTCGAGGAAGCGCATGATGTCCTCGATGAACTGCTTGTCGCCGTTCCACTGGTCCCAAGTCTCGAGGTTGAGGCTGGAGAGGCAGCAGACCGCCGTCCGGTCCTTGCCGAGATGGTCGCGGCCGGTCGGCAGGGTGATCTCCGAGCACAGGTTGGAGGTCGAGACCTTGAGCCCCAATTCGCGGTGATGCCGGGGCATCGAGCGATTCACCTTGTCGATGAAGATGATATACGGTTCACCCGTAGCCAAACGCGTCTCGACCAGCTTCTGGAAGAGCGAGCGGGCGTCGACGGTGGCGCGCTCCGAGCCGTCCTTCGGACTCTTCAGAGTCCATTCGGCGCCGTCTCGAACCGCTTCCATGAAGGCGTCGGTGACGAGCACTCCGTGGTGGAGGTTGAGCGCTTTTCGGTTGAAATCGCCGGACGGCTTGCGGATCTCGAGGAACTCCTCGATCTCGGGATGGGAGATGTCGAGATAGCAGGCGGCCGAGCCGCGCCGGAGCGAGCCCTGGCTGATCGCCAGGGTAAGCGAATCCATGACCCGGACGAACGGGATGATCCCGCTGGTCTTGCCGTTGAGGCCGACCGGCTCGCCAATGCCCCGGACCGCGCCCCAGTAAGTGCCGATGCCGCCGCCGCGCGAGGCCAGCCAGACATTCTCGTTCCAGGTGTCGACGATGCCCTCGAGGCTGTCGGGCACCGAGTTCAGATAGCAGCTGATCGGAAGGCCCCGGCCGGTGCCGCCGTTCGACAATACCGGGGTCGCAGGCATGAACCACAATTTCGAGATATAATCGTAGACCCGCTGGGCGTGAACCGCATCGTCGGCATAGGCCGAGGCGACCCGGACGAACAGATCCTGATAGGTCTCGCCGGGCAGGAGATAGCGGTCGTTCAGCGTCTCCTTGCCGAAATCGGTGAGCAGGGCGTCGCGGCTGTGGTCGACCTCGAGCGGGTAGATTTTCGGCCTCGGGGCCCCGGCGTCCGATTCCGCCCGGGGCGATTCGGAAAGGGTGGCGGCCACGTCGCTCGCTCCAGTCTCGCTGCTGCCGGAAAGGTCCATCATCCTACCCCTTGTACTATTTTCGTTCCAGCGGATTTAACTCCACCTTAAGCGTTTTCGAGGGGGCGCGGGCGCTTCATTTCGATTCGCCCCCGATATCCACAGGGCAAGCGAATTCCGCCTGCGCCCGATATAGGAGGCGCGGTCGACGCCTACAAGCTGTTGCGTACCCCCTCGGCACCGCCACTAGCCATAGTGTATCAAATCGATTCCGACGCCAAGACGGTAAATGACTTATCCACCATTTTTCGGTGGGCTGAGGCGATGCGGGGGCAGGACGAACGGCCCTGCTCTCCTCTCCCGCTTTTCGCGGGGGAGGGGCTACACGCTCACGGTGCGACTAAATCTTCGAGTACCGGACCCTGATCGAATGGGACGACAAGAGCCGCTGCCTTTCGTTCAGCGAAAGCTCGAGGCTCGACAGCGATTTCGAGCAGCACGGCTTCGTCTCATTCCCCCATCTGTCGGGGCACATCTATCTGGTAACGAACGTCGAAGGCCAGTTCCGGATCGCGATCCTCGGCCCTCCGTCGCGGGCCGGCGCCCTCAACGCAATCCTCACCACGCTCGCCGCGGGCAGCGGCGCACAGCTGATCCCGGCGGCGACCCCGATCACCCTCCTGCCGATCAGCCGGAGGCCCGCAACGGAATTCGGGCTGATCCGGCCCGGCGACCAATGCCATTGCGAATATTCCGAGCATGTCGCGGCGGCCCGGGAGCGGGGTTATGCGATGCTTCCCTATTGACGGTCGGAATAACCTCGCCCGTCCTTACGGGAGAGGGGAAGAGCTACCCTCCATTCCCCTTCATCGTCTTGTCGACCGTGCCGGTCGTCACCGAATGATAGGTCGGCCGCGCCTTGGCATAGATTCGCTCCGCGATCGGTCGTCCCCAATCGCCCTGCTTCATCAGGGTCTCGAACAGAGGCGCGACGAACTTCCTGCGACCCATAGACATCAGCAAACGCTCGGCTGCGGGCACGGCGGGCTGGTAACGGTTGGCGAGGGCGAGCTGAAGCCAGGCGAAGAGAGTCTCGGCGTTGCGGCTCGTCGTCAGCCCGAGCGTCCGGTCGAGCTCGGCGAGGCGAGGCTGCGGTTGCTCGCGGGGCAGCCCGTCGACGAATCGCAGCCGCTCGGCCGTCGTCCAGCGCTCCCAAAGCGCATTCGGAGCCGCCCCGCCTCCGTTGAAGGCGGCCAGCGCCGAGTCGACCGGAGCGAAAGCCTTCGGATCGGGCCTGACCGCATTGGCGGGAAGACCGGGCTTGTAGACCCATTCGTCGAGCATCAGCTTATCTTCCAGCGCCTCGTCGCCCTTGATGAGATTGGCGCGAAGATCGGCGAGGAAGAGCGCCGAGGTCATCGGCTGGAAGGCATGGCGGTCGAAGTAGGAGCGAAGCCAGGCATCGAACCGCTGCCGTCCGACGATCCGTTCCATGGTCTTCAGGAACAGGGCGCCCTTGTCGTAAACGATTCCGCTGGCGCCGCCTTCGGTAGTCTCGTCCGGGTTGTGAAGACGGGTGCCGGGAGCATTGGCTCCAAGTTCCTTCAGGTCGCTCTCCATGCCGGCGAACGACAAAGCCGACTCCTGGCTCGCCCGTCCGGGGCCGTAGAGCGCTTCCATGATCCGGTTCTCGAAATAGGAAGTGAAGCCCTCGTTCAGCCAGGAATCGGGCCAGACGGCGTTGGTTACGAGATTGCCGGACCAGCTGTGCGCAAGCTCGTGAGCGACCAGCCCGACCAGGCTGCGATCGCCGGCCAGGAAGGTCGGGGTGAGGAAGGTGAGGGTCGGGTTCTCCATCCCGCCATAGGGAAAGGCGGGCGGAAGGACGATCATGTCGTAGCGGCCCCAGCGATAGGGGCCGTAGAGCTTCTCGGCCGCGGCGACCATCTTCTCGGTGTCGACCAGCTCGGCGGCGGCGGCCTCGAGGGTCGCCGGCTCGGCATAGACTCCGGTGCGCGGCCCGAGGCTCTGGAAGGCGATGTCGCCGGCGGCGAGCGCGATCAGATAGGGCGCCACCGGTTTGTCCATGCGGAAGCGGAAGGCTCGCCCGCCACCCTCCACCGGCTCGCCTTCGGGAGTCAGCCGCTCGCCGCTCATCACCGCCTTCAAGGGCTCGGGGACTACGATCCGCGCCTCCCAGGTCTGGCGGATTCCGGGGCTGTCCTGGGTGGGTATCCAGGTCCGGTTGAGGATCGCCTGGCCCTGGCTGAACAGGAAGGGATGCTTCTTGCCCGCAGTCTGCTCTGGAGACAGCCATTGCAGCGCTTCGGCGTCGGGCGCGCTCACATAGGCGATCCGGATTCGCTGCGCTCCGTTAAGCTCGACGGTAAGGGGCGCGCCGAGCTTCGGATCGGATTTTCCGAGGGCGAAGAGCAGCGGCTTGCCGCTCCCGTCGGTGATCGACTTCACTTCGAGGCCCTTGCTGTCGAGCACGATCGTCTTCGCATCGGGCTTCGCCTGGACGTCGAGGGTCGCGGTGCCGGCGAGCCGCTTCGCCTCGAAATCGGCCTTGAGGTCGAGCGCCACGTGAGTGACCCGAGCTTCGAGCGGACGGGCATGGCTTTGCGGGTCTTTGGCGTCGGGCCTGTCGAGGATGGGCGCCACCTGCCGGTCCCCCGCCGCGGCCTGCTGCTGCTGCTGGTTAGATTCGGCCTGGTCGGCGGCGGGCGAGCAGGCGGCGAGCAAGGCGAGAAATGCGAAGGGCAACGGACGCAAGGCGCAACTCCTAATTTCAGGCGGGGCCGGCCCGCTCCTCTACCAGGCCGAAGCCGATGTCCACTACCGCCTCCGCGGCGACCCCGATGGCCAGCCCCGCGCCGACGTCGGTCGGATAATGGGCGCAACGCGGGATCTGGGCCAGAGCCAGGGCGGCCCCGGCGACATAAGCCGGCGCCGCATATTCCGGATAGTCTCGGGCGAAGGCGCGGGCGACGGCGGCCGCACCGGCGCTGTGGCCGGAGGGGAAGCTCGTCTCTTCCTTGGACGTGTCGTCTCCGGGCTCGGGCACATGATCCTTGCCCTCCTCGTCCTTGGATCGCGGCCGGGTACGGTCGACGCGCACCTTGACGAAGTCCTTGGCGAGAGTCGCCAGAGTGTGGGCGACCAGCATCCTGATCCCGGCGCGGGCGAGGCGCCTGTTCCCGCCCGCGACTCCGGCCGCGATCATCGCGGCGCACAAGGTCCGAAGCGGCGGCTGGTCGCCGAGCGCGGCGAAGCGGCCGAGCGCTTCCATCCCGGGCGAGCCCTGATAGGGCATGGCCGCGTCTGCGGCGGCTTCGTCGGCGGCCAGCAGCGCCTTGCCCGCCTTGCCCGCCTTGCCCGCCTTGCCCCTAGCCACGGGCGAACACCGAGCCGTCGAATCGCGCCAGCAGGTCCTCCGGGCCGTCGTACAGCTCGCAGGCGCCCGCCTCCGCCAGAGCCTCGTCGGGGAAGCCGCCGCAGCGGAAGCCGACAATCCTGAGGCCGAGCTTGCCGGCCGCCTTGGCGTCCCACGGCGTGTCCCCGACCACGGCCACCTCGTCCGCGCCGAGCGGCGCCACCCGGCCGAGCGCCGCGGCGAAGATGTCCGGACAGGGCTTGGAGTTCTCGACATCATCCTTCGACGTGGTCGCGCTCACCAGATCGGCGCAGGCGATGAGGCCGAGATGATATTCCACGTCCTCGGAATGGGAGGAGGAGGCGAGGACGATCCTCGTCCCCTCGGCGGCAAGCCGTTCGAACAGATTGCGGACTCCGGGAAAGGGCGTCGCCCGGGCCAGATAGTCGCGCTTGTAGAGGCTGCTTCGAAAGCTTTCTATTTCCTCGCGCCGCGGCTCGCACAAATCCGGGAAGAGCGAGGGGATGAGATTGTCGCCTCCCTTCCCCACCTGCCAGCGTATCTCCTCCACCGGCTTGTCCAGCCCGAAGCTCAGGAAGGCCTCGCGCCAGGCGGAGGCGTGAAGATCGTTGGTGTCGACGAGGGTGCCGTCGACGTCGAACAGGACGGCGCGCGGGGCGGCGCCCTCGCATCCCTGGGTTTGAAGTCTGCTTGTCATCGTCCTCCCAACGCAGGGAGGCGCGGCGGTGTCCCTAGCGGTGCTCGACCGCCCGGAAGCGAAGCAGCGGGCCGCCGGCATCGAGGCCTTCCAGCAGGGGATAATGGCCGACGAAGCGCTCCATCCCGGCGGAGAGCGTGAGCCGCCAGGGACTGCCATCCTCGAGGCGAAGCTCGAGTTCGAGGCCCGGGATCGAGGCGCGAGGACGGATACGGGCATCGGATTTGCGCATGCGGGCAATATGACTGCGACAAGTTCATAAATGATTGCCGCCGCCGTAACCGTCCGCTTCGCTTCCGTCTCATCCTGCGACGTAGGTCCGGAACGGCCGCTTTTTCGCTGGAAAGAGAGTTTCTTCGGCGGCCGACTGTGGTAAAAGCGCCGCTAACCAAGTTGGGGCCGCGGCGCGCGGCAAGGAGCAGGGCGAATGCTGGCAATGTCGATCAACGAGGAGAGGCGCGTGGCGGAGTCGCTTTCGCCCTCGGTCGCCTGGCCGACCCTTCGCCTCGCGGTGCTTCTGCCCGCCGCCCAGGCGGGCCTGATCGCCGGCGCCTTGACGGGCATCCTGCCTTATTGGCTGGCGATCCTGCCGCTCGCCTACATCCACTTCGCTTACTACACCTTGGTCCACGAGAGCATCCACGGCAACGTGGTTCGAAGCACCCGGCATAGCTGGGTCCACCAGCTGCTTGGCTGGTGGGGCGCGCTCAACATGATGACCAGCTACCCCGCGCTTCGCCGGATTCACCTTCTCCACCACCAGCATACCAATACCGACGGCGATCCCGACTACAATCTTTGCCACGGCCCGTTGTGGAAGAGCGTCGGTCGGGTGGTCTTCCTTCGCACCCTGCTGCTTCTGCCCCTGCCGATCGTTCGGCTGGTGCCGGCGGCGAGCTATACGATCAAGCAGGCGCGGCTGACTCCGAACGAGATGAAGGTCCATGCGATCACCGTGACGGCGCTTCAGCTCGCTTTCTGGGTGGCGGTGGCGCTCGGTCATGCGAAAATCGCGATCCTGCTCTACTGGGTGCCGATGATGCTGGGGCTGGTGCTCCTCAACATCTTCTTCCAGTGGCTGCCCCACGTGCCCTTCGACCGGAGCGATCGTTACGGCAAGGCCCGGGTCTATCTGCCGGTCGCCCACCGGGTCCTGCTCGGGCAGAATCTCCATCTCGGCCACCATCTCTGGCCGTCCGTGCCCTTCTACAATTACCGGCCGCTCAACGACCGCCTGAAGCCGCAGTACGAAAGCGCCAAAGGCTATGGGGCGGGCGAGGACGGCCGGCCGATGCAGGTTCAGCCGACCGGCTGATATTCCAGAAGCGGGCTGCCGGAGGCGAGACCCGGCACCTGCGAATAATGGCCGATGAAGCGCTCCATCCCGGCCGACACGGTCAGGTCCCAGGCCCCGCCCTCGGGCGTCCTGAGATTCAGTTGAATTTGCGGGGACTGCCGCGACGGCAGCGGGCAATTCGAACGCATACGATAAAACATGGCGCTTAAATCCTGGACGGACTGCCAAGTTCCCGGTCGCGTAGCCGAAATCGAACGCCCTTAATCCAAGATAAAGAAGTTTGAGCGACAAGGCCCCGTACGTGGGGGAAGCTTGTGGCCAGCATCGTTGCGAAGCTGCGTGATATCGCAAAGACCGACCGGTCGGTCGCCGAAGAAGTGCGCCGCTCGCTGGTCGAGACCTTGTTCGCGTCGGCGACCTCGCTCGGCGCCGGGGCCGTCGCGGGCGCCGCCTGCAGCACCGCCATCGCCCTGTCGAGCCAGGACCCCTGGCTGACCGTCATGGCGGTCGCGATCGCCCTGACGGGCGCCCTTCGCCTCGGCCACGCCGTCTTCTTCCATCGGGTCCGCGAGCAAAATCCATCCGGCAGTACGCGCTCCGAGATCATTTACGAGCTCGGTGCCTGGACCTACGCCGCCTTGCTCGGCGCGATGGTCCTGCTCACCCTGACCCGCACCGACGACGCGCACTACCATCTGGTCGCCGCGGTCCTGACCACCGGCTACGCGGCCGGCATCTGCGGACGCAATGCCGGCCGGCCGGTGATCGCCATCGGCCAGCTCGCGCTCGCCTCGGCGCCGATGTCGATCGGCCTCTTCCTAAGCGGGGATCCGCTTCGCTGGGTCCTCGGCGGAGTCAATTGCGCCTTCATGGTCGGGATGATCGACATCACCCTCCAGACCTATTCGGCGATCCTCAGGGCGATGTCCGCGACTTTGGAGCAGAAGAGCCTCACCGACCGCTTCGAGCGGCTGGCGCGGTTCGACGCGATGACCGGGCTCGAAAATCGCGGCGCTTTCCAGGAGCGCCTCCATGCCGAGCTCGCGGCAGTGCGTTCAGGGGAGGCGGGCGAGCTGGCCGTGCTTTGGGTCGATCTCGACCGTTTCAAGGAGATCAACGATTCCCTCGGCCACCCCACGGGCGACGGAGTGCTCTGCACAGTCGCGCGCCAGCTCGCCTCGATCGTCGAGGGCCGCGGAAGCGTCGCCCGCTTCGGCGGCGACGAGTTCGTCCTTCTCGCCCGCGGGACCAAGCCCTATTTCGCCGAGGAGCTGGCCCGCGAGGTGATGCGCGGTCTCGCCGTTCCGATGCTGGTCGACGGGGCGTCGCTCCAGGTCTCCGGTTCGATCGGAGCGGCGGTTGCCCCGGGCCACGGCATCGAGGCCGATATCCTGCTCCAGCATGCCGACATGGCGCTCTATCACGCCAAGGCGAACGGCCGGAACGACTTCTGCCTGTTCGAGGCCAAGATGCAGGATGAGTTCCAGCAGAAGCGCAGGCTCGAGGAGGCGCTCAAGGAGGCGATCGATAAGGGCGAGCTCGAAGTCTATTACCAGCCTATCGTGGACCTCAAGACCAAGAAGGTCACCTGCTGCGAGGCGCTGCTTCGCTGGCACCATCCCGAGCTCGGAATGGTCAGCCCCGCCGAGTTCATCCCGATCGCGGAGAGCACCGGCCTCATCTCGCCGATCAGCCATTGGGTGCTCTACCAGGCCTGCGCCGCGGCGGCGAAATGGCCGGAGGATGTCAGCATCGCCGTCAACATGTCGCCGGCCCTGCTCAAGGACCTTCATCTCAGCCACATGATTCTCTCCGCTTTGTACCGTTCGGGGCTTGCGGCCCGGCGGCTCGAGCTGGAGATTACGGAGAGCGTGTTGCTCGAGGAGAATCCCCAGTCCAACTCGCTGATCCGCGAGTTCCAGAGGATCGGGCTGAAGCTGTCGATCGACGATTTCGGGACCGGCTATTCCTCGCTCACCTATTTGAAGAAATATCGCTTCGACAAGATCAAGATCGACACCACCTTCATCGCCGACGTCACCAAGAGCCGCGAGGCGCGGGCGATCATCCACGCCCTCGTCAGCCTGGCCGCCGAGCTCGACATGGATATCGTCGCCGAAGGGATCGAGACGGAGACCCAACTCGGCTACGTCACCGGCGCCGGCTGCACCGCCGCCCAGGGCTTCTTCCTGGGCCGGCCTGTGCCGGAATCGGTGATCAGCCGCCGCCTGGAGATGCAGGGCCGGGGCGAGGAATGGCTCGAAGCGGACCCCGAGCCTGGAAGCCTCAGGCGGCTGCAAGCCTAGTCTGAGCGCTCCCAAGCCGGCGCATGAGCTTCAGATCCGCATCGCTCAGGCTGAGCGCGCTGTCCGCCCAGACCTCGACGATCGCGTTAAGCTCTTCGAGCGTGACCGGAGCGGAAAGGCTCGAGGCGTGGTAGATTCCCTGGTGTCCCGCATGGCGGCGGCCATTCTTCGCGATATAGGCGCGCGCAGCTTCCTCGCCGCAGCCCGGCTCGGCGAGGATGTGGACGAGGCCCATCTCATGCATCTCCTCCGCCGAATAGAGGCGGTTGGACAGCATCATCTCTTCGGCTCGGGCGAGGCCGACCTTGCGCGACAGCAGGCTGTGTGCCCCCATGCCGGGGAACAGACCGAAGGCGATCTCCGGAAGGCCGAACCGGGATCCCTTTTCGGCGACGATGACGTTGAAGCTCAGCACCGCCTCGAAGCCGCCGCCGAGCGCATCGCCCTGGACGAGAGCGATGGTGACGATCGGCAATTCCAGCCGGCGCATGTTGTTGTGGAGAATGGAAACGCAGTCGCGGCCGTAGCGGACGAGCCCCTCGCGGTCGCCGCCTTCAATGAATCGCGCGAACAGCTCGAGATCGCCACCAAGGTTAAAAATGCCGGGGAAGCGCGAGCCGAGCACGAGATATTTGAGGCCCTCTTCCGGATTCGCGAACTCGCGGCCGATCTCCGCCTGCCAGCGCTGGAAGTCGCGAAGCATGGCGCGGTTGAAATTGGGCCGGTCGACCGGCGTCATGTGGGTCCACAAGGCGCCGGACTCCGCCTCCCAGCGTACCTCGAGCTGGCCGAGGTCGAACAGGCGCGTGCCGGCCGGGATTTCGTGATGCTGGACGGGCAAAGTGCCCGCCAAGCCACCCCCGGCAACCGCCACCGGAATTGCATCGTCGTGCACCGGAAGGCTGAAATGTTGATTCATCGTTATGCCCCAAGCATTTGGTGTACGCATTGATAAGCATATAAGCGGCTGTGGAACAATCGGGCTCGGGCACGTTTCGGGCGTTAACCGTTTAGGTGTTGCCCCAGAGGCTCGTATTGGTCCGAAGTCGGACGGTCAAATATCCATTTCGGATACAAATTAAAAAGGTTGAGAAACAAAGATTTCGTTTCTAACTCCTATAGGAGGGGCGAGCTGAGATGCGGGGGACACTATGACCGGGAGACTTGGACTGTGCCGGAGCGCCGAGAGGCGCCTGTTGCTTTTCGGGACGACTGCGATCCTGGTTATGACCGCCTGCGGAACCGCCGACGCTGCGGGCTTCTATCTTCAGGAGCAGTCGGTCAGGGGTTGGGGACGGGCCAATTCGGGAGAGGTCGCCGATCAGGGTCCGGCGTCGCTGTGGTGGAACCCGGCGGCGATCGCGGGCATCACCGAGCGCGAAGCGGCCTTCGGCGCGATCGGCATCCTGCCCAGCGGCAGGGTGGACGATTCCGGCACATTGATCGACCGCCCGGGCGCACCGCCCGCCCCGGTGGGGGGTCTTTCGCGCCTCCGCGATCCGATCGTGCGCGGGATCGCACCGAACAGTGCTTTCGCGCTTCCGCTCGGCGAGCGGGTCGCGGTCGGGCTCGCCGTCACCGCTCCGTTCAGCTTTACCAGCGACTACGATCCGTCCGGCTGGCAGCGTTATTCCGCAATTCGCAGCCGCCTGCTCACCCTCGATTTCCAGCCCTCGCTCGCGGTCAAGGCGACCGACTGGCTCAGCGTCGGCGCAGCTCTCAATCTCCAGTATAGCGACGCCTGGCTGTCCAACGCCCTTCCAAACCTGGCGCCCGGCTCTGCCGACGGCCGCCTCCGGCTGACCGGCAACGGCTGGGACTGGGGCTGGAGCGCCGGGGTCCAGATCCGCCCGGCCGAACGGGCCACGATCGGAATCGCCTACAAGTCCGCGATCGCTCACAAGCTCGAAGGCCCGGTCGACATCAGCGGTCTCCAGGGTCCTCTCGCCGCGCGCAATCTTCGGGCGCCGACGATCGCCCGCTTCACCACGCCCTGGCAGCTCACCGTCGGCACCCGGGTGGGAGTCACCAAGAGCCTCACTCTCAATGCCCAGGCCGTCCATTTCGGCTGGAGCAAGTTCGACCGGATCGAGATCGCCGCTCCGATCAACAACGCCATCGTCCAGAATTACAAGAATACATGGAGCGTCGCGGTCGGCTTCGACCAGATTGTCGGCGAACGGCTGACGCTCCGAGCCGGAGTCCAGATCGACCCGACCCCGACCCGCGACTCCGGCCGCGATCCGCGCGTGCCCGACGCCGACCGGGTAGACTATAATCTCGGGGCGAGCTTCCGGATGAACGGGCACATGTCGCTCGACGCGGCCGCAAGCTACACCGATCTCGAGAACGGCCCGATCAGCCGGGACGAACGCTTCTACGCCGGCACTCCGGCGCAGACCGACATATTGACCGACGGCCGGGCCCACGGCCAGCGAGTGCTCATCTTCGCCCTGGGCGGCCGGATGCGCTTCTAGCCTCGACGAGCGGGGGTACGCTTTCCTCCCCTCTCGCGCTCGCGGGAGACGGTATAGCCCGCTAGCTCGCCTTGCTCTCCGTGCCGCTGCCGCCCGAGGCCGGAGCGCCCGAACCTGCGCTCCTGCGCCCGCCGCCGCTCGCGCTCTTGGCCGAGGCCGCCTTGCCGGCCGACGCCGCTCCGGCGGCTTTACGTACGCCCGAAGCGGCCTTGCCGCTTTTGGCCGCGGCCCCGGTCTTGCCGCGCCCGCCGGACGCCGAAGCCGCCTTGCCGCGCGTTCCTTCGCCAGAAGTTGCCGTCGAACCGGCTCCGGCACTCCCAGTCTTGGAACCGCGCCCGGCCTTGGCCGACGATGCGCCTTTCGCCCGGGTTCCGCCGGACTTGGCCGCTCCGCCCGAGGCGCCGGACGGCTTGGCCGAAGCCTTGCCGCGGCCCGAGGTTCGTCCGCTCTTGAGTCCACCCGGGGAGCCGGCGCCCGAACTCGCGGCAGAGCCGCCTTCCTCGCTTCCGGCCAGGAGGCGCCGAACGGCGTCGGTCGCCGCGGTAACGATCGCCGCTCCGATCTTGCTGGCGCTGTCGGCGGCGGCCTCAGCCGTGTCGAGGGCGTCTCGGCCGGCGTCGCGCACGCTCTTCCTCACCCGCGCATTGGCGGTGAGCGCCGCCGCGGCAGTAACGAGGCCCGCGGCGAGCATCGAGCGGGCGACTGGATTCTGGGCCAGCTCGGCGGCGCGCGCTCCGGCCTCCTTGAGGGCGTCTGGAAGGGGGCCGCCCGAGCCGCCTTTTCCTTTCGAGGCGCTTGAGCCGTCCTGGCCCGAACCCTGTTTCGCCATGTCCGGTCTCCTGATCTTGTAACTGATGCGTAACAAGACTCGTGGAGCGGCCAGTGGTTCCCTGAGGCGCTGCCCACGGCAAGAAGGGCCGCCCCCGTGGGACGGCCCTTCCAGTCTTTCGCTCCGGGTCGGCGCTTAGCGCTGACCGCCCTCGGTTCCGCCCTGGTTCTGGCCGCGATCCTGGTGCGCCTGCTGGTCCTGCTGGTCCTGCTGGAAGCCGCCTTTATCGGACTGGCCGCCCTGTTGGTCCTGCTGAGATTGGCGCTGGCCGCCCTGTTGGTTCTGCTGGTCCTGCTGGTCCTGCTGGTCCTGCTGGTCCTGCTGGTCCTGGCCGCCCTGCTTGTCCTGCTGAGACTGGCGCTGGCCGCCCTGCTGGTCCTGCGGGTTGCGGGCGTTGTCCTGATTATTCTGTTCGGCCATGATCATGCTCCTGGCTGGTATGTTGGGGACTTGATCAACGTTGGTCCGCGCCGTCGGCTCCCACCTCCGCGCCGGAGTGGTGCCGCCGCGCGCCGCGCCGCCGAAATCCCGCTCCCGCTCCCGGAGGGAAAGGATTTCCTAAATCTTCTCCCCGCGGCCCTCATCGTCGTAGAGGTACGGCTCTCCGTCGGGGTTGACCGCCTCGCGGCCCGGCTGGACCACCGACCTCGAATCGTCGCCGCGGCCTTTCTCCTCGGCCAGGTCCTCGGGAATTTCGTTGTGCCGGGCTTCGTCGCTGCCCGGAAGCGGATGGCCCTTGCCGGTCATTTCAAACCCCTTCGTCCGGGTCGATCGGGCGATCCTTCGCCTCGTCGGCCGTGCGCGGCCCGTGCGGCGGCTCGGCGCCGGCTCCGGCCATCGGATCCTGAGCGTAATCCTCGCCCCTGTTGCCTCCGCCGCCGGCGCCCGAGCCGGAGCCGTGGACCTCGCCGGTCTTCGGATCGAAGGTCGCGGGGCGGCCCCGCTCGCTTCCGTCTCGCTCGCTTTCGTCTTCGGCCATGTCGGCTCCTTTCCGGCCTCCAGAACGTCCCGCCGCTAATTCCCGTTCCGGAACATGGACCTTAGCCGCCCGGCAAGGGTTGAGCCGCCGAACCCAAAGCCAGGAGAATCCCATGCAGAGCAGCCATGACGTAACCGTCCTCAACAGCCTCATCGAAACCACGATCGACAGCGTCGACGGCTACCGCCACTCCGCCGGCGAGGCGAATAGCGGAACCTTCACCGAGATGTTCCGCAATCGCGCACAGGAGCGTCAGCAAGTCGTCGAGCGGCTGCGCGAGCGAGTCCGCGAGCTCGGCGGCGAACCGGAAGACGAAGGCGGCCTTCTCGCCAAGGCCCATCGCCAGTTCCTTTCGCTTCGCGATGCCGTCACCGGAAGCGACGACAAAGCGGTGATCGCCGAGATCGACCGCGGCGAATCCTATCTCAACGGCAAATGGGAGACCGCTCTGGCGGACGAGGAGCTGTCGGTCGAAACCCGGCGGCTGATCACCGAATGCTACCAGTCGGTCCGGTCCGGCCACGACCAGTGGGAGCAAATCCACAAAGGCGTCAGCGCCGGCTGAGGTAAGCCCTGCCTCCGGTCCTTGATCCTCCCCCTGGTTTCCGGGGGAGGATTAAGGCCGCGGCTCAGTCGACTGAAGCAGATCCACCCGAGCTTCGCGCCCCTGCATCAGCCTCTTTTCCTGCTGCTCGCGCTGGAGTTGCTCATCATAAAGCTGGGGGGCTCGGCCCTGATCCGCGGGGAGGCTTCCGGTCATGGCGTCTGAACGCCCGGGCGGGGCACGCCGTTCCTGGGCCGGACAAGTTGAAGGGCCGCCGCACCGGAGTGCGGCGACCCTCGAACATGGTCAGCGGCCGGATGCTCCAGCCCGGAAGACCTCGGAAGGCTAGGCCTTCATCTCTCGAACGAGCGGAACCGACCTCAGTGCTGAACCATGAGACATCGGATCACCTCCTTTCGCATGTTAGTGGCACCCAGGAGGATGAATCATCACGAATCGCCGCGCAAGGCTTGTTTTAAACTTTTTCGGCTTTAGTCTTTCCGCTTCTCTGGCGCTCGCAGAGAGCCGCGTGAATATCTCACCCTCGGCAATTCTCGACGACCCGCGCCGGCTCCGGCCAGGCCGGCAGGACCAGCATCGCCACGCCCGGCGCCTCGACAGTGAATCGGCCACGGCTGTAGGCCATCTCGTCGAGCAGGGGATCGGCGGCCGGGAGCGCCGCCCCGGGCGCAAGCAGGCGCTCGCCATAGGTCGTGCGCAGCCGAAGCGGCCCGGACGATCCCGCGCGCGACATCACGATCTGCCGGCGGGCGCTGTCGCAGCGCAGGCTGAAGCTCGCATAGCGCGCCTCGCCGGCGCCGGAATCGTAAGTCCAGTCCCCGGGCGTGAGCGGCCGATCGCGCCAGTCCCCGGCGCTCGTCTCGACCCCCGGCGGCGCGAGCACCGGCGGGGGCGCCTGGCGGACCGGCGGAGAGCGCTCGGGCGCCGGCGCCGGAATGGGCTTGCTCGTGCAGGCGGACAGAATGGCCGTTCCCGCGATGCAAAATGCGAATGATCTCATTGCGCTCATCCATTCAGCCTCAGCACGGCTGTGGCGTGGATGCCAAGCGAAAAGCCGACCGGAGGTGCATTTAGGGCTGGGGCGCCAGCCCGACCCCCACCTGACCGGCGCCTGACGACCGCATTCATGGGCTATTCAACGGTTTGGCTCTATGCCAGCCCCGAACAGCAAAAGCAGTAACCCCCGATGCGTATCCTTTCCGCCTTCCTCATCGCCGCCACGGCCCTCAGCGCCTTCGCCCCGGCCGCGGCCGGACCGCGCGGGCGCGACCAGGAATCCGCCTTCAAGGGCACCCAGGCCGGGCGAATCATCCCGCTCCGGGCGATCGAGAGCCGGATCGTGCCGCAGATGCGCGGCTTCGCCTATCTCGGCCCAGAATATTATGCCGAGACCGGCTATTACCGCCTCAAGTTCCTTCGCGGCCAGCGGGTCGTCTGGATCGACGTCGACGCCCGAACCGGAGAGGTGATCGGCAAGTCGGGCTTCTGACGGGGCGCCGGAACGGTGCCTCGTCATCCCGGCGACGAGGGAACGGCCATGAAACAATTAGCCATGGCGCTGGTTGGGCGGCTAATGTCACGCGCACATAGAAACAGGGGAGTGCGATGCGGGTCCTGATCGTCGAAGACGAGCCCAATCTGGGGCGCCAGCTGCGGGCGACGCTCGAAGGTGCCGGCTATGCGATCGACCTCGCCACCGATGGCGAGGACGGCCATTATCTCGGCTCCACCGAAAGCTACGACGCGATCATCCTCGATCTCGGCCTGCCGGAGATTGACGGGCTTACCGTGCTCGACCGCTGGCGCAAGGAAGGCATGGCCGTGCCGGTGCTGGTCCTGACCGCCCGCGACAGCTGGTCCGACAAGGTCGCCGGCCTCGACGCCGGCGCCGACGATTATCTCGCCAAACCCTTCCAGACCGAGGAACTGATCGCCCGGCTTCGGGCCCTCATCCGCCGCGCCTCGGGCAACAGCTCGTCGGAGCTCACCGCTGGCGACGTCCGCCTCGACACCCGCTCGGGCAAGGTGACTCTGGACGGCGAGCCGGTGAAGCTCACCGCTCAGGAATATAAATTGCTCTCCTACCTCATGCACCACAAGGGCAAGGTGGTCAGCCGGACCGAGCTGATCGAGCATATCTACGATCAGGATTTCGACCGCGATTCGAACACGATCGAGGTCTTCGTCACCCGAATCCGCAAGAAGCTCGGCCCCGAGGTCATCACCACCATCCGCGGCCTCGGCTATTCGCTGGAAGATTGAGGGTTGAAGGAAGGCGCAGCCTCATCCGCACACTGCGTCATCCTGAACTCGTTTCAGGATCCAGCTTCGAACCGCCTCGCGGGTGAAGAACTGGACCCTGAAACAAGTTCAGGGTGACGTCATGACGACGGCGTGATGTCGGTCCGATGAAGCGCCCCAGCCTCCCCCGATTCTTCCGCCGAGTGCCGGGCGCCGCCCGCACCGGCTCGCTGACCCGGCGGATGATCGGAGTCTCGGCCCTTTGGATACTCGTCCTGCTCGGAGCGGGCGGCTACACGCTCGACCGGGTCCTCACCTCCGCCATCACCCGCAATTTCGACTCCCAGCTCGAATATGTCCTGACCGCGCTGATCGCTTCCGCCGAGGTTGGGCCCGAAGGCGAGGCTTTCCTGAACCGCCCGCTTGCCGACCAGCGCTTCCTCGAGCCTTATTCCGGTCTCTATTTCCAGATCAGTGCCGTCGCCGACAGGGCCGAGGGCGCTTCCGCCGACATCGACCTGCCGTCGCGCTCGCTGTGGGACCGCAAGCTCAAGGTCGCCAACACGCATAACGACGTAGGCATCCACGTCTATGACAGCCGCGAGCTCGAGGGCGAGACGTTGCGTCTCGTCGAGCGCGACATCCAGCTTCCCGGCTCGCCGACGCGCTGGCGCTTCCAGGTCGCCCAGAGCCGCGAGGATCTCGACGATCAGATCAGCGTGCTCAGGAAGACCCTCCTTCGCTCGTTCGGGATCCTCGGCCTCGGCCTTCTCGTCCTCGCTGCCCTGCAGGCCCTTTACGGTCTGTGGCCGCTGCGCCGGGTCCGCCGGGCCATCGCCGCGATCCGATCCGGCGAAAAGTCGCGCATCGCCGAGCGCTTCCCCACCGAGATCGAGCCCCTGACCGAGGAGCTGAACGCGCTCCTCGAGCATAATGAGAAGCAGGCGGAGGAGGCTCGCCGCCACGCCGGCAACCTCGCCCACGCATTGAAGACCCCGCTCACCGTCATCACCAATGCCGCCACCGCACGAGACCCCGATTTGGTCGAGACCGTCTGCCGCGAGGCGACGACGATGCGCCGCCAGGTCGACCACCATCTCGCCCGTGCCCGGGCCATCGGCCGCCGCTCCTCGGCCCAGGCGCGCTCGCAGGTCTGGCCGTCTCTCGAAGCGGTGGAGCGCGCCGTCACCCGGCTCCACGACAACGTCACCGTCGACCTTGCCGGAGACAAGGCCGCCGCCGTCCGGGTCGAACGCCAGGATCTGGACGAGATGCTCGGCAATCTGATCGAAAACGCCGCCAAATATGGCGGCGGCCGAGTCTTCGTTACCGTCCGGACCACCGACGAATGCGTCGAAATCGAGGTCGAGGACGACGGCCGCGGAATTCCGGAAGAAGAGCGCCACAGCATCTTCGACCGCGGCGCCCGACTCGATACCGGCAAGCCCGGAACCGGCCTCGGTCTCGCCATTGTTCGCGACGTGGCGCAAATCTACGGCGGCTCGATCCACCTCGAGGAGAGCGAGGATCTGGGGGGGCTGCTGGCGAGACTGAAACTGCCGCTGTGCAATTGATGCGTCGCTGCGATTACGTGACGCTCCCGCCTCTTGCCTTTCTCCGCCCCCCGGCGCAAATCCCGCCGCGATGAGCGCTTCCGTCCATCCCATCCGCCCCTCGCGCGCACCGTCGCTCGACCCGATGATCCAATTGGTTTCGATCGACCTGAACCACGTCAACGCGGTCATCCTCGAGCGAATGCAGAGCCCGGTGGCGCTGATCCCGGAACTGGCCGGCCACCTCATCGCCGGCGGCGGTAAGCGGATGCGGCCGATGCTCACCCTCGCCAGCGCCCGGCTGCTCGATTACCAGGGCTCCCGTCACCACAAGCTCGCCGCGGCGGTCGAATTCATCCACACCGCCACCCTGCTCCACGACGACGTCGTCGACGGCTCGGGCCTGAGGCGCGGCAAGCGCACCGCCAACATCATCTGGGGCAATCCGGCCAGCGTCCTGGTCGGCGACTTCCTCTTCTCGCGAAGCTTTGAACTAATGGTCGAGGACGGATCGCTGCGGGTCCTCAAGATTCTCTCCCGGGCCTCGGCGGTGATCGCGGAGGGCGAGGTCGACCAGCTCACCGCCCAGCGCCGGGTCGACACCGGCGAGGATCATTATCTGGAGATCATCCAGGCCAAGACGGCGGCCCTGTTCGCAGCCGCCTGCCGGATCGCCGCGGTTGTCGCGGAGCGCGGCGAGGAGGTGGAGCAGGCTCTCGACTGTTACGGCCGAAACCTCGGAATCGCCTTCCAGCTGGTTGACGACGCCATCGACTATTCGTCCGATCCGGGGACGATGGGCAAGGGCGTCGGCGACGATTTCCGCGATGGCAAGGTGACACTGCCGGTCATCCTCGCCTTCGCCCGCGGCTCCGCCGACGAGCGCCGCTTCTGGCAAGAGGCGATGGAGGGCAGCCGAACTTCCGAGGAAGACCTAAGCCGCGCCATCGGCCTGCTCGAACGAAGTGAAGCGCTCGCCGACACGATCGACCGAGCCCGAACCTACGGCCAGCGCGCCATCGACGCGCTGGGGCCGTTCCCGGCCGGCAAGGCGAAGACGGCGCTGGTCGAGGCCGTCGAGTTCGCCATCGCGCGGGCTTATTGAATGACGCCGCCCCAGCGAAGGCTGGGCCCCCAGCGGGTGAATGGCGCAGTCGCCTTTCACCCCCTGGGATGCCAGCCTTCGCTGGCATGACGGATCTTCCCATCCACGAAGTCCTTCCGGACCTCCTCGCTGTCCTCCGCGACGGCCCCAACGCCGTCCTCGTCGCCCCGCCCGGCGCCGGCAAGACCACCGCCATCGCCCCGGCACTCCTCGCCGAGCCCTGGTGTACCGGCGAGATCCTGCTCCTCTCGCCGCGCCGACTCGCCGCCCGTGCAGCGGCGGAGCGGATGGCCGAGCTCGCCGGCGAGCGCGTCGGAGAGACGATCGGCTATTCGACGCGGCTCGATTCGAAGCGCTCCGCCCGCACCCGGATCCTTGTCCTCACCGAAGGCATATTCCGGAACCGGATCCAGGCGGATCCGGAGCTGGCCGGGGTGTCGGCCGTGCTGTTCGACGAGGTCCACGAACGAAGCCTCGACAGCGACTTCGGCCTCGCCCTCGCGCTCGACTCGCAAAGCGCGCTTCGGCCGGACCTGAGGCTCGTCGCAATGTCGGCGACCCTGGATGGCGAGCGTTTCGCGGCCCTGATGGCCAAAGGGGAAAAGCTTGCCCCGGCGATCGAAAGCGAGGGCCGGAGCTTCCCGATCGAGCTTCGCCACCTCGGCCGCTCCGCCGAGAAGAGGATAGAGGACGAGATGGCTTCGGCCATCCGCCGGGCCCTGGCGGAAGCCGAGGGCAGCCTGCTCGCCTTCCTCCCCGGTGTCGCGGAGATCGAACGCACCGCCGAGCGTCTCGTCGATCTCCCGCCGGGAATCGACCTCCACCGGCTTCACGGCAGCCTCGAGCCCGGCGCCCAGCGCTCCGCGATCGCCGCGCCTCCGCCCGGCCGGCGCAAGATCGTGCTCGCGACCTCGATCGCGGAAACCAGCCTGACCCTCGACGGGGTCCGGATCGTAGTCGATTCCGGCCTCGCCCGCCGCCCCCGCTACGACCGCTCCGCCGGAATCACCCGCCTGGTCACCGAGCGCGCCAGCCGAGCCGCGGTCACCCAGCGCGCCGGCCGGGCCGGGCGGCAGGGGCCGGGGACGGTCTACCGGTTGTGGGAGGAAGCCGCGACTGCGAGCCTGCCGCGCTTCGATCCGCCTGAAATCGCCGAGGCCGACCTCAGCGCGCTCCTGCTCGACTGCGCGCTCTGGGGGGTTTCCGATCCGCGCGAACTGCGCTGGCTCGATCCGCCGCCCGAAGCGGCGGTGGACGAAGCGCGCCGCCGCCTCCTCGCGCTGGGTGCGCTGGGCGTAGACGGCCGCCCGACCGCGCATGGCAAGTCCATCGCGGCACTGCCTTTGCCTCCGCGCCTGGCCCACATGCTGGTAGAGGCGGAAGCGCTCGGCCTGGGCCGGACCGCGGCCGAGGTCGCGGTGTTGCTGTCGGAGCGCGGGCTCGGCGGCAACGATGTGGATCTGGAGTCGAGGCTGAGGCGCTGGCGCGGCGATCGGGGCCGGCGGGCCGAGGCGGCGCGCGGGCTGGCGAAAAGATGGGCGCAGCTGGCCTCCCCTCCCCTTCAGGGGAGGGGATCGAGGGGCGGGGAACGTTCTCCACGGCACGGCCCTGACGGACAGGCCCCACCCCCAATTCCTCCCCTGAAGGGGAGGGGCTTGCACGAAATCGGCCTCGCCCTCGCCCTCGCCTTCCCCGATCGGCTGTCGAAGCGCCGCGATTCCTCCGGCGAGAACTGGATCAGCGCCGGCGGCCGCGGCTTCCGGCTGGATCCCCATTCGGCGCTCGCCCGCGAAACCTGGCTCGCGGTCGGGGAAGTGAGCGGCACCGCCGCCGGCGCCCGGATCCTTTCCGCCGCGGCGATCGGGGAGGCGCAGGTCGAGGCCTTGTTCGGCGATCGGATCGAAAGCGGCACCCGGCTAAGCTTCGATCCCGCCACCGGCACCGTCCGGGCCCGTCGCGGACGCCGTCTCGGGGCCATCGCCCTCTCGGAAGGGCAGGATTCGGACGCCTCTGCGGACGAAGTCGCCGCGGCGCTCGTCGAAGGTGTGCGCGGCCACGGCCTCGACCTCCTGCCGTGGAGCGAGGCCGCCCGCTCGCTTCGCCGACGCTCGGCCTTCGCCCGTGCTCACGACCCTTCCCTTCCCGACCTCTCCGACCAGGCCCTGCTCGATTCGCTCGACGAATGGCTGCCCTTGCTCGTCGCCGGCCGGCGCGGCCTTCGGGACATGGATCCCTCCTCGCTGTTCGGGATGCTCGACGCCCGCTTGGGCTGGGAGGGCCGCAAGTCCCTCGACCGCCTCGCCCCCCATGGCTTCGAGACTCCGGCGGGCAGCAGCCATTCCATCGACTATGAGGCCGCAGCCGGGCCGACCGTGACCGTCCGGGTGCAGGCGCTCTACGGCCTGTCCCGGCACCCCGCCGTCGCCGGCGGCCGGGTCCCGCTCGTCCTCAGCCTGACCTCGCCGGCCGGCCGCCCGATCCAGACCACCCGGGACCTTCCCGGCTTCTGGGGCGGCAGCTGGTCGGCGGTGGCGAAAGAGATGCGCGGCCGTTACCCCAAACACCCTTGGCCCGACGACCCGGCCGCGGCCGACCCCACTTTGAGGACGAAGAAGGTGGCGGCGAGGAGGCCCTGGCCATGTTGATTAATCTGGCAAAGCCGGGCACCAGCGACCGAGAGAAGGAGCGAAGGGAATGACGGCGGCGCGGATCTTCCAGCGGTCCAGAAATGCGATGCAGTCCGGCAACGCCCGAACCGGCGAGTGGGTGCTCGAGTTCGAATCGCACCGCCCGCACGTACCCGATCCGCTCACCGGCTGGTCGGGCGGGGGCGACACCCAGGCGCAGGTGAGCATCGCCTTTCCGACGCTCGAGGCGGCACAGGCCTATGCCGGGAAGAACGACATTGCCTGCCACCTCGTCCCGCCCGCGGAGCGCAAGCTCAAGCTCCAGGCCTATGCCGACAATTTCAAATGACCGGCGCTGAGGGGCGGCGGCGTTAAATCCTCCCCGCGATTTCCACGGGAGGAATTCAGGGAAGCATCGCCGGCCCGAGCAATAGCAGCAGCTTCGAATCGATGGCGACGCCCACCGCCCGGCGCTCCGCGACGAACGCCGCCACCTCGTCAAGCTTCACCCTGTGCACGTCGATATCCTCGCCCGCGACTCCGCCCCCTTCGCCGACCCGGCTCAGCCCCTCGGCGCGGAGCAGGGTGAAGCCTTCCGACGACATTCCCGGCGAGGCGTGGAACCGCCCGAGATCGACCGCCCGCCTGGCCCGATAGCCGGTTTCCTCCTCGAGCTCGCGGATCGCCGCGACCGCGGTGTCTTCGCCCTCCTCCTCGTCGCCGACCAGGCCGGCGGGAAGCTCCAGGCAGCGCGCGCCCATCGGCACCCGATATTGCTCGACCAGGATTACGTGTCCGTCGTCCACCGCCAGGATCACAGCCGCGCTCACCCCGCGGGTGCGGGAGACATATTCCCATTTGCCGAGCGTCTTCGCCTCGATGAACCGGCCCTGCCAGACGACCTCCGGCTCCTCGCTCACAACTCGATCAGCCGGTCGGGAAGCTCGTTGGGATTGTCGAGCGTCGGCGGCACGCATTCGGCCAGCACCTCGCCGATCTTTCCGACCGCGAGCGCCATTCCCTCGCCCGGCCGCCCCGACTTCACGCCATCGACAAGGGCGGCCATCGCCTCCCCCCATATGTCCGGCTCGACCCGGCTGTGGATCGCCTCGTCGGCGACGATCTCCGCCCTATGCTCGATCAGGGACAGATAGAGGAGGATTCCGGTGCGGCCCTTCGTCCGTTTTTCGGTCCCAGCCCGGAACAGCTCGACGGCGCGGCGACGGACCCGGCGGGCCTTGGTGCTGGCCGGAGTCAAAGCCATGCGCAGGGGCATCCAGGCGCAGGCGAAGCGGACGATGAGGAAGACGATCGCCATTGCCACAACGAGGACCAGCATCATCAGGCGGAAGCTCAAGGACGCATTCCAGCCGAGGACCGAAGCGAGGACCCAGTCGAGCCACGATTGCGGCAGCACCGCCGCTATCGTCGGAACGAGCAGCATCGCCAGAACCGCGTGATGGAGGCCGACATCGTGATAGGAATCGGAGCGCGGAGCAACGATGGTCACGATCTCGCCGTCGCTTGACCGCTCGGCCCCCGCCACCGCGTCGGTGACCAGCTTATGGTCGGCCTCGCTGAACCTGGGCATCACCATCCTCCCGATGCCCCGCCGCCGCCGAACGAGCCGCCGCCGCCGCTGAAGCCGCCGCCGCCGCTGAAGCCGCCACCGCCGCTCGAGCCTCCGCCCCAGCCGCCGCCACCCATGCCCGGCCCCCACACCCATATACCGGAGCGCCGGTGGCGCCGCCCGCGCCGGCCGCCGCCGAGCATGGGCAGAATGAAGAAAAAGAACACGATTCCCCAGAAGATGAGCGGAAAGATCGAGCCGTCGCCGTCGCCGCTGCTCTGGCGCGAGGCCGTCTGCTGGGCTTCCAGCGCTTTCTGCTCCGCCACTTCGGGCGGCGCCTGCAGCTGCTCTATGATTGCGTCGGCGCCGGCCTCGATCCCCCCCGGGAAATCGCCGGCCTGGAATTCCGGCCGGATCGAATCGCGGATGATCAGGCCGGACATGGCGTCGGTCAGGATCGGCTCGAGGCCGTCGCCGACCTCGATCCGGATCTTCTTCTCGGCGACGGCGACGAGCAGGATCGCGCCATTGTCGGCCTCCACGTCGCCGATCTTCCAGGCCTCTCCGAGCCGGGAGGCGAAATCTTCGAGCGAATAGCCCTGTAGCTGGGGAACGGTGACCACGACCAGCTGGCGGGACGTATTCCGTTCGAGTGCCTCGAGCTTGCCGGTCAGCGCCGCCTCACGGTCGGGCGGCAGCAGGTCGGCCTGATCGACGACCCGCCCGCTGAGCGCGGGAAGGGTCTGAGCGGCCGCGGGCGCGGCGAAGAGGATCAGGGCCGCAAGCCATGCGCAGACCGGTCCGGCGAGACGGCGCAGCGGCGGGGCGGGCCTGGCCCGGATCACCACCTTACTGGCCGTTCCCGAAATCCACCTTGGGCGCGCTCTGGGCCTCGGCGCTCGCCTCGTAGGGCACCATCGGCTCGGCGCCGTAAATGACCTTGGCGCCGATCACGGCCGGGAAGGTCCGGATCGTCGTGTTATAGGATTGCACCGCGCTGTTGTAGCGCTCGCGCGAGCGCGCGACCCGGTTCTCCGAGCCTTCGAGCTGGTCCTGAAGCATCTCGAAATTGCGGTTGGACTTGAGCTCGGGATAGGCCTCCTGAAGCCGCTGCAGAGTGAGAGTGAGCCGGTTCTGGGCCTCGGCGAAGCGGGCCATCGCCTGGGGATCGGTGAGCTGCTCGCCGGTCACCTGGACCCGGCCGGCGCTCGCCCGGGCCTCGGTCACCTCGCGAAGCACATTGCGCTCCTGGGCGGCGGCGGCTCGAACCGTCTCGACGAGGTTGGGGATGAGATCGGAGCGGCGCTGATAGTCGTTCTGCACGTCGGCCCAGCGTGCCTTGGCCTCCTCCTCCGCGGTCGGGATCGAGTTCACCCCGCAGCCGGAGAGCGAAACCGCCGCCACCGGCGTCAGGAAGGCGGTCATCAGGGAAGTGCGCTTCATTTCGGGCCCCTCGTTCATCTGTCGGCAAGAAGTAGGGACTTCGATCCGCCCTCGCAACGGGTAGGCCGTCTTTCACTTTAAATTCAGGCTGGATCGTCTATATGGGAGCTGCCGGGTTCGCCCGGCTATGGTGATAAATTGCAGCGTGCAATAGACGCAGCGGACCCGGGGGCGGTACCCGGCGGCTCCACCAGGTGGGCCGAGCCTGAAGTGGCGACACGCATGAAGCGTGCCGCCCCTGCGGCTCAGCTGATGGGGCCGAACTAGGATCGACGTGTGTTGAAAAGCGCTGTTTTTGCCCGGCCTGAATGCGCCGTAAAACCGTTCATAACCACAAGTGCCAACGATAACGAGGCGCTCGCGATTGCTGCTTAATCCCAACCCTCACGGGTAAGATTAAGTAGGCCAAAAGCGCGGTTCGGGCCGCACCGGGCAACAGAAGCGGACACCGGCGGTACGGGGAGCACCGAGCAACAGAAGCTCCCCACTTCCATTTCATTCCGTCATCCCGGGACGACGAATGGATTCCCGCCTTCGCGGGAATGACGTATAGGGCCTCATGCGCCCTCTCCTCCTCCTCGCCCCCGTCCTTCTCCTCGCCGCCTGCGAGCCGGAGCCCGAGAATATCCAGGCCAAGGCCGAGACCCTGTCTCGGCAGCTCGAAGATCGGGCCAATCAGATCCGCGCCGAGGCCGAGAACGGAGTCGACGCCCAGGCCGCTCCGCTCGAGAAGGAGGCGGACGCTCTTCTCAACCGGATCGCCGGGAACATGTCCGCCAATGTCGCGGCCGAGACGGCGAACGGCCAGTAGGACCCAAGCCCTCGCGCTCAATCCCGGATTAAGGCCGGCAGCGTAACGACCGCCGCCCTGCCCACGCTTCCACCCGGAGTGACTCCATGAGACCGATTTGGCGCCTTGCCGCCTGCCTCGCTTTCCTGATCGTCCGTCTCCCCGCCTCGCCGGCCTCCGCGCAGGCGCCTTCGGCCGAGCACAATCCGGGCCACGCTTTCGCGCTGGTACGAGGAGCTTGGGAAACGTGAGACGGGCTGCTTGACGGACCTCGTCGCGCCCGCCTTCATCGATGCGTCGCCGCCTTATTCGCACGCCGGGACCCGGTCGCGGGCGGCCGGTCCGCGCGTCTATTCGTCGCTCGCAGCCCAGGCGCTCCAATTCGCCTGGGAGGTGGACGATATCCGCCGCGATTCCAGCTTCGCCAAGGTCCGGGTCTGGGAGCGCGGCTATTTCTACGCCGCCGCCGTCCAGAAGACCTGGAACCGCCGCCGCCACGATTTTTATCGTCGAGGGGAGCGAGAAGGACGGACGCCGGCTTATCGCCGCGCACCATTCGGGCAGCTACGGGATCCAGCCGAACAGGATCACCCGCCCGATGCCCGACCTCCGCGCCCTCTATCACTCGACCGAAGGCCGGAACCGCGATCCCGCCGCCGACGCACTGGCCGCGGAAGCGCGATAGGGTCCCGCGAAAGACAGGCCCACGAAAAAGGCCCCGCGTCGCCGCGGGGCCCTCCTGTCCGAACGGACGCCCTCGTTACTGGGCGTTCTCGGCCGGAATGTTGATGTCGACGTCGGGAACCTGGACGGTCTTGTTCTCCATCTTGACGTCCACGTCGGGGCCGGTGACCTCGAATTCGGGCGCCTGGCCGCCGGTGGCATTTACATCGATGTCGGGCAGCTTGGCCTCCTTGGTCTGGTCGACGTCGCAGGCCGCCAGGCCGAGGCCGCTCACTGCCGCCAGCAGAAACGTGATCTTCTTCATATACTCTTCCTTTCGCGCTCCCATGCCAAGACGCCCCGGCTGAGCCGAGGCGCCAGTCGGCAGAATGGGAGTAAACCTGCCAATGCCGCTACGTGACCGCGACCGGATTTCAACCGGCGATCGGAGACGATGTTCCGCCCACGTCACAAAAAAGCTCCCGACATCTCTCCGGGGGACGTGAAACCGCGAGTCCGCCCGCATCAGAGACGTTCCTCGATCCAGTCCCACATCGGCTGTGGAAGCCAGCCGCAATAAGCATGCTCCGTCAGCCGGGCGATGATCACCTTGTCGTCGGGCTCGAGCCCCGAGTGGAGATCGGCATTGATCTGCCCCGCCGACAAGGGCGACTCGATGAAGTAGACCGATTCGAAATCCTCGTCATGGATGTACTGATATGTCTCGAGCCGCTCGATGAACGCGGCCAGGGCGGCGTCGTGATCCGCCTTTTCCGGGTTCAGCTTCCACGTAACCAGATAAACGCCCATGCCTGCTCTCCCACGAAATTCCTGATCGGACACCTAATCGGGACACGTACTTTTTCGCAACAAATGCAGGTGTTCCCGGCCGGATTGGCTCGGCGCATTCAGTTTCGCGCCGGTCATCGAAAAGCGTCTATTCGGACTTGGCATAATGCGCTAAGCGATGAGTTCAACCATGTGGGGCATGGCACGACGTGGCCGAACATCAGGAAAGTTATTCGCCCAAGCCGGCAAGCCTGCTGGCGATCAGCCGGGTGCTGGAGGAGACGGCGCGGATGCTCCACGACTGGGCGCTGGCCGAGTATCCACCGCTCCGGCTCCCGGCCGATCAGCCGATGGCGGTCACGGCAATCATTGTCCGGACGATCATCGCCGCCCGCTGGCTCCGCCGCGATTTTCTCGGAGTCGACGTCGGCGACCCCGAATGGAGCCTGATGCTCGAGCTCTACTCCGCCCGCCTGGACGGCCGCGAGGTCCACCAGACCGGACTATCGGTGGCGGCCGGCCTGCCCCAGTCCACCGCCCTCCACGCCACACGCCGCCTGGTCGAAGCCGGACTCTTCGCAACCAAGCCGGACCCACGCGACGGCCGCAAGCTCCTCGTCACCCTCACCGCCCCCGCCGCCGAACGAATCCGCTCCTACCTCACCGCGGCGATGGAAATCGGTTCGACGGTGGTTTGAGGCGAACCCGGGATCCCCCCACTTTCGGGGGGATGACGGAGCCTCAGGGGCTCGAATTCCTCGAAAACCGACCCATTTTTCGAGCATTTTACATACTATAGTTGATAAACTCCGGCGCCTTGTGGGCCCATCTAACCCCGCATGGACATGCGCAAGCTCGTCGGCCGCAACGCCGCTCGACTCCGCAAGGCGGCGGGCCTGACTCAGGAGGAGCTCGCCGACCGCTCGGGCTTCAGCCAGCAATATATCAGCAAGCTCGAAAAGGGTCGCCGCAACCCGACCATCGTCACCCTCTACGAGCTGGCCACCGGCCTGGGCGCCAACCCGGTCGACCTCGTCCGCCCCGACGACTGAGCGGCGCCATGCTGGGCCCGAACGACGAACGCGACCGCCTGGAGCGCAAGCTGTGCACGCTCCTGATCGAAGCCCGCGAAGCCGCCGGCCTGAACCAAACCGCGCTCGGCAAGGCCGTCGGCCGCTCGCAAAGCTTCGTTTCGAATTACGAGCGGGCGCAGAGGCGGCTGGATCTGCCGGACCTTATCCTGGTCTGCCGAGCGATGGGGGTGGAGCCAGTGGAGGTGCTGCGGCAGCTGGAATGGGCTCCTCGGCCTGATTCCACATCGGCGAGCCCGCAATGTTAGTGCACCGCAAGATTGGTACTGTTACTAATTCCCATATATCTGCGTGACCTGACCAAGGAAGATGGAGTGCCGAAATGCCTTGGCCGCGCAATCGTTCGACAGGACCTGGGGGTGGCCTCTCAACCGGACCTGGGGGTGGGCTTTCAACCGGGCCATTAGGCGGTAGCTCAACGGGCCCCGGGGGTGGGCTCTCAACTGGTCCTGCAGGGGGGCTTTCAACCGGGCCCGGTGGGGGATTATCTACTGGACCCGGCGGCGGCCTATCTACAGGGCCTGGCGGTGGACTATCTTCAGGACCCGACGGTGGACTCTCCACTGGGCCCGGAGGCGGCCTCTCAACGGGTCCGGGTGGGGGTCTTTCGACCGGAGGGGCTCCACATTACAAAAATAACTGGCCGCCGCTGGACGTCTTGATTCCAATTCTGGAACAGCGAGGCCTGAAGCACGTAGCCGATCTTCTTCGCCGGCACCACGGCTTCTGAGGCGAACTTGCAGTTAGCTTCGACCGGCACGAGTAGGCTCGATGCAGCTTAGCATCAGGAGGCACGATGTCCCTCAATAATGATCGATCGACGGTCAGCCGGATAACTAAAGAGATTGGTAGTCTTCGATCAAAGGAGGCCGCTGAGATCAAAAAGGAAGCTGACGCTACAAAGAAAATGAATTCAGCGCATCAATCTGCGTCTCGTACGGGCAGCACTTCGATGGTCTCTATGCATCTCAGCACGGCGTCACGGGAAGCAAAGAACGTCGAAGCAGCACAAGCTAAGCGAGCGCAATATTCGATCGAGATAGCTCGCAAGACCCAGGAACTTAGTAGAATTCAAGATCGAATTGCCGCCGCAGAGGCGACCGAACGCAAAAAGACGCAGGCAGCGGATACCAAGCGAAGGCAGGGTGACGATCGCGCGCGAAGGGATTTGGCGACTGCGAACGCTCAGTTGCGGCAGGAGTATGAGGCACGTGTCTCGAACTTGGAAGCCCAGATTTCAGCTCAGATCGAAGCGCAGGCATCAGATACCCCGGCCTTTGCCTTGACTACTCCGGAGGGTGAGCAACAGCCATACGACTTCTTCATTTCCCACGCATGGAAGGACAAAGAGGAGTTCGTTGACAGGTTCGTCGAGAATGCAACCGCGGCTGGGCTGCGACCATGGTATGATCGCTTTGCACTTCAATGGGGTGATTCTATCCGGCAAAAGATCGACGAAGGTTTGCGAAGCTCCTATTTCGGTGTCGTCGTGCTCTCCCCTAATTTTTTTGAACGCCCTTGGCCGAACTATGAGTTGGACGGCATCCTGCAACGCGACTTATCGGGTCGGGGACGCCTGTTGCCGATATGGCATCGCCTGACCCAAGACGATGTCGAGAAGCATGCTCCTTCATTGGCCGGGCGGCTAGCTCTCAGCACGGCCTCCTCAACCACTGACGCGATCGTCGCAGAGCTGATCACCATACGGGACCGGTTTAAGGAGGCGATGGGTAAAGACCCCGACACTTAGCCTTTGTGAGTCGCCAACACCAGATACATACTCAGCGACAGTTACATTTTACAGCAGATCACCCCGCTGCCCCCTCCGCCCGCACAGCGCGGGCGCGACAGGTGCCTGGCACCGAGGAATCATCCTAGGTGCCAGTCCCCGAAGCTTGCAGAATGTTGAAGGAAGACAAATGATTCTACGCGCAGTGCCCGCAGTCGATTGGGAAACCTTGCATCTGCGGGGTGACAACGTCCTCATCCATTTGATGGCCGACGACCCCCGACTGCATCTGCTCGTCATCCCGTGCGAGGTGCTGGAGGACGCCTTCCGTAGCTCCAACGTCGACACGCTCGCCGACGCTCGCGCCCACAAAAATGAGATCAACACGGCGGTGGCCCGCGCCTGGCAGCCGGACAGAATGCAGGAGATGTTCGAGGTTACCGGTACGGGCCGTCGGAACGTCCAACTATGGCTTACCCGAAAGGATTTCAGCAAGAAAGCAACTTAGCGGACTTCGCTGCCAGGCACGTAGCTGGCACCGTACGCCGACGGCGCAGTACCCCTTTTTGCCTTTGTGGCTTCGCGTGAACCAACAAGCTCGAACGGTCAGCGTGCGCTCGAAGCGCCGGGAGTATGTTCATTGCTCGGAACGTCAGCCCCAGCGGGCTGCTCCGGGTCAGGCGACTGCGAACTGATCGTAATTCTGATGTCCGCACTTGTGACGGATTGAACCAATTTCGGCGCGCCCAGCGCAGCGGCAAGAGCTGCGGCGCCGACGAGGATCGCGCGGACGACTTGCGCGACATTGACTTCGACCGTGATGGTCGTGCGTTCGGACAACCCGCCAGTGGGGCCGGACGCAGGGAAGACGAGCCCACCCTCAGCGGAAACAGGCGCTTGCCCGGCCGGGCTGCGCTGAGCTGGGGATACCTGGGGCATTCGAACCTCCACACACGACGAGCTTCCGCGAACCTGAGGCACACGGGTCCCTCAAGTGATTTGCGTCATCTTCGTGGTGGATGGTTGGGGCGATTCCCCCTTCCAACCCCCAATATCCTCAACCCGGTCAGATTTTGCAACCCCCTTTTTCGCTTTTGCCACCAGAAAAATGTGTGGGTTGCAGCGGTGCCAGACTGGCCGGGCTGCTTTCCAAGGCGGAGCGCAATCAAAAAAAGGCCCCGCGGTCGCCCGCGAGGCCTACTCTCTTCAGCCGGCTCCATCTCCCGATGGAGACGAGATCCTAGTCGTCGTCCCTCGTCAAAAACGCCGGGGCGAACTCCGGCTCGGGGCCGTCGTTGCGCTCGGGGCGGTCGCCGCCTTCGCGGCGGGGGCCTCGGTCGCCTCGGCTTTCGCCGCCACCTTCGCCTCGGGGACCGCGGTCTCGGCCGCCACCTCCGTCGCGGCCGCCGCCGCCGCCGCCGTCACGGCGCGGGCCGCGATCGCGGCCGCCGCCGCCCCGGTCGCCGCGGCCTTCGCCGTCGCGCCTGGGGCCTCGGTCGCCGCCGCCGCTGCGCGGGCCGCGGTCACGGTCGCCGCCTTCGCGGGGAGGCCTGGTGTCCTCCAGCTCGGCTCCGGTCTCCTGGTCGACGACGCGCATCGACAGTCGGACCTTGCCGCGCGGGTCGATCTCGAGGACCTTGACCTTGACTTCCTGGCCTTCGCTGAGCGCGTCGGAGACCTTCTCGACCCGCTCGTTGCGGATCTCGGAGACGTGGACGAGGCCGTCCTTGCCGCCCATGAAGTTCACGAAGGCTCCGAAATCGACGAGGTTGACGACCTTGCCGGTATAGACCTTGCCGACTTCCGCTTCCTCGACGATGCCCTGGATCCACTTGCGGGCCGCCTCGATCTGGCTGACGTCGGAGGAGCTGATCTTGACGATGCCCTCGTCGTCGATGTCGACCTTGGCGCCGGTGGTGGCGACGATCTCGCGGATGATCTTGCCGCCTGTGCCGATGATGTCGCGGATCTTCGTCTTGTCGACCTGCATCGTCTCGATGCGCGGCGCGTGGGACGAAAGCTCGGTCCTTGTGTGGTCGAGCGCCCTGGCCATTTCGCCGAGGATGTGGGCCCGGCCCTCATTGGCCTGGGCGAGGGCGACCTTCATGATCTCCTCGGTGATCCCGGCGATCTTGATGTCCATCTGGAGCGAGGTGATGCCCTCGCTGGTGCCGGCGACCTTGAAGTCCATGTCGCCGAGATGGTCCTCGTCGCCGAGGATGTCCGAAAGGACCGCGAAATCCTTGCCCTCCAGGATCAGGCCCATCGCGATTCCGGAAACCGGCCGGGTGATCGGAACGCCCGCGTCCATCAGAGCGAGACTTCCGCCGCACACCGTCGCCATCGACGAGGAGCCGTTCGACTCCGTAATGTCGGAAAGGACACGGATCGTGTAGGGGAATTCCTCGTGGCTGGGCAGAACCGCGTGGAGCGCCCGCCAGGCGAGCTTGCCATGGCCGGTGTCGCGCCTCGACGGCGCCCCGAAGCGCCCGACTTCGCCGACGCTGTAGGGCGGGAAGTTATAGTGGAGCATGAAGCGCGAGTAAGAGAGGCCCTCCAGCCCGTCGATCATCTGCTCGGAGTCCTTGGTTCCCAGGGTGGTCGTGCAGATCGCCTGGGTCTCGCCGCGGGTGAAGAGCGCCGAGCCGTGGGTGCGCGGAAGGAAGCCGACCATCGCCTCGATCGGGCGAACCGTCTTCGTGTCGCGGCCGTCGATTCGCTTGCCGTCCTTGAGGATGGCGCCACGCACGATCTCCGCCTCGAGCTTCTTGACGAGCTTGAGGGCGCCGAGATAGCCGGCCGGATCGCTCGATTCCATGTCGGCGAGGCCTGAGCGGGCCTTGGCGCGGGCGTCGTTGATCGCGGTCTGGCGCTGCTGCTTGTCGGTGAGCTTGTAAGCGGCGGCGAGGTCGGTGCCGATGAGGCCGCGAAGCTTTTCCTTGATCGCCTTGGTGTCGGCGGGCTTCTCGAGCTCCCACGGATCCTTGGCGGCCTTCTCGGCCAGGCTGATAATGCCCTGGATGACCGGCTGGATCGAGCGGTGGGCGAACATGACGGCACCGAGCATGATGTCCTCGGAAAGCTCCTTGGCCTCCGATTCGACCATCATCACGGCATCGTGGGTGCCGGCGACGACGAGATCGAGCTCGCCTTCCTTGATCTGGTCCTGGGTCGGGTTGAGGATATATTCGCCCTCGGCATAGCCGACGCGGGCGCCCGCGATCGGGCCCATGAAGGGGATGCCGGAGAGGGTGAGCGCCGCGGAGGCCGCGATCATCGCCACCACGTCCGGCTCGTTCTCGCCGTCATAGGACATGACGTGGGCGATCACGAGAACCTCGTTGTAGAAGCCCTCGGGGAAGAGCGGCCGGATCGGCCGATCGATGAGGCGGCTGGTCAGCGTTTCCTTCTCGGTGGCGCCGCGCTCGCGCTTGAAGAAGCCGCCCGGGATTCGCCCGGCGGCCGAGAATTTTTCCTGATAATGGACGGTCAGCGGGAAGAAATCCTGCCCCGGCTTGACGTTCTTCGCAGCGGTCACCGCGCAAAGGACGACGGTCTCGCCGAGGGTCGCGAGAACCGCGCCGTCGGCCTGGCGGGCAACGCGGCCCGTTTCGAGAGTGAGCGTCTTGCCGCCCCACTCGATTTCAACTTTCTTCATGTCGAACATAGTGTTTCCTTCAACGCCCTCTGCCCAATGCGAAAGGGGGCCAATATCCGGGCTCCTTGCCCGGCAGTCGGGTCCATATGACCCTGAATCGGGCGCCGCCTTATTGCGGGAGCCCGATACGCGAAGCGGCCCCGTTTGGGGCCGCTCCGGCTTTTACTTGCGAAGCCCGAGCTTCGCGATCAGTGCGGTGTAGCGTCCGTGATCTTCCTTGCGGATATAATCCAGCAGGGAGCGGCGCTTGTTGACCATCATCAGGAGTCCGCGGCGGGAGTGATTGTCCTTCGCGTGGGTCTTGAAATGGCTGGTGAGGTTGTTGATTCGCTCGGTGAGGATCGCGACCTGGACCTCGGGGGATCCGGTGTCGCCCTTGTCCCGGGCATTGTCTTCGATGATTTCCTGCTTGCGCTCGGCGGTAACCGACATCGTCATACTCCTTCGTCTAGATGTTGAAGCCCCGCACCACCCGAAGAACGCCTTCGGAAAGCTCCACAAGCGCAACCGGAACAGACCTGTCGGTTGCTAGATGAAGCCCTGGCTTTGCGGCGATCCCGGCCAATCCGCGCCCCTGTCGGAGCGCCCTTGCCTGGTCGGGGGTGACGGGTAGAGCCGGGATGTCGTCCAGCCCCGCCGTCAGCGGCAAGAGTGCCTGTTCAAGCTGCCGCGCCTTAGCGAGTTCCCCCATTTTGTCCAGAGAAATCGCGGATTCGAGGGCGAAGGGCCCGGCCTTCAGCCTGCGCAACATGGCGACGTGGCCGACGCTGTCCAGGGCGCGGGCAATGTCCCGGGCGAGGGAGCGTATGTAGGTGCCTTTGGAGACATGGGCTTCGAGAGTCGCTTCGGCCAAACCTTCCCTGTCAGGGGGACGAAGCTCGAGTGAACGAACGGTAACTCTCCGGCTCTTCAGCTCGACCTCCGCGCCCGCCCGCGCCAGATCATAGGCCCTGCGCCCGCCCACCTTCAGCGCCGAATAAGCGGGCGGCACCTGATCGATGTCGCCGGTGAAGCGCTCCAGCACCGCCTCAACCTGAGC
The DNA here is from genome assembly GCA_038257735.1 of Sphingomonadales bacterium. Classification (GTDB taxonomy): domain Bacteria; phylum Pseudomonadota; class Alphaproteobacteria; order Sphingomonadales; family Sphingomonadaceae; genus Allosphingosinicella. The sequence continues at coordinate 36,434 of JBBSIZ010000010.1, forward strand.
CGCCGTCGGCCGCACCTCGGAAATCGACACCGCCACCCCCTCGGCGTCCAGCGTGTCCGTCTCCTCCCCGAACCGGATCCTGAACTCGTAGACCTTGTCCGAATCCAGCATCCGTCCGGCCAGCTTGGTCGCCTCGCCCAGCGCAACCGGCAGAACCCCGCTCGCCAGCGGATCGAGCGTTCCGCCATGGCCGACCTTCAGCTTGGGATAGCCGCCGTCCCGAAGCGCCCGCTTCACCTTCGAGACGATGTCGGTCGAGCCGGGCCCGACCGGCTTGTCGATGACCAGCCAGCCGTGCACGCTTTCAGCCGCCGACGAGGCTGAGGCGGAGCTGCTTCGCCTCCGCCTCGCCGATCCGCTCCATGAAGTGGCGGCGGCAGAGCGCCACGTAGCGGTCGTTGCCGCCGATCTCGGTCTGCGCCCCGCTCGCCACCGCCGCTCCGGATTGGTCGACCCGCAGGTTCATCGTCGCCTTGCGCCCGCACTCGCAGATCGCCTTCAGTTCGACGAGCTTGTCGGCGAGCGCGAGCAGGGTGGCGCTGCCCTCGAAGAGATTGGCCTGGAAGTCGGTCCTGAGCCCGTAAGCGAGGACCGGAATGTCGAGGTCGTCGCAGATGGAGGCGAGCTGAATCACCTGCCCTCGGCTCAGGAACTGCGCCTCGTCGACCAGGATGCAGTGGACCTGCCGCTTCTCCAGCTCCGACTCCACCTCGCGGCGAAGATCGGTCCCCGGCTCATAGGCATTGGCCTGGGCGGTGATCCCGATCCGGGAATCGATGATCCCGAAGCCCGACCTGTCGTGCACCGCGGCGGTCCAAAGCATCGGCTCCATCCCGCGCTCGCGATAATTGAACGCGGTCTGCAGAAGCACGGTGGACTTACCGGCGTTCATCGACGCGTAGTAGAAATAGAGCTTGGCCATCAGCGAAGCGTTTCGATCAGCATGGGCGCCTCGGCCCCGGCACGGCCGGCCAGCTTCCTGTCGAAGGTTGCGAAGGACGAAGCGCCGTCCGAGGCGACCAGGTGCATCATGTCGGCGAAGTCGGCGCCGGCCGCCATCCTTTCCACTGCCCAGGCCGTCCGCTTGGGCATGCTCACGGCGCGCGGCATGTCGAGCAATATTCTGAAGCCGGCCACACGTTGCGCGCGAGACCAGCCGTAGAAGGAGCGAAGCACCCAGTCCACTTCGACGAGGACCGTAGCGGGTACATGAAAATCCTCTTCGACGATCGCACGGGCCTGATCGGCCTGGGCGGCATCATCATTCGTCATTAGCCGAAGCACGATGTTGGTATCGAGCGCGCGGGTCAGAAATCCCCCCGCCCGCGCTCGGCGAACATCCGCTCAACCGCACGGTCCATGTCCTCGACAGATGCGGGAGGCCCTTTATGCGTGTAGTTCTTGCGCAGTTCGGCGATCAGCTCGTCTGTCGACCGGCCGCTTTTTTCCTGGACTGGCGTGAGCATCACGCCGCCTCCGGCCTTGCGCACCTGCAGTGTCTGGCCGGGTTTCAGCCCGAGCTCGCGGCGGACGTCGGCGGGTATCACGACCTGGCCCTTGGCGGATAATTTGGTCGTGGCGGACATGGAAGTAAGATACGTCTTACCTGGACGCGGGTCAAGACGCTACCCCAGGAACAGGCCGATCAGCCACTCGACCGGCGGTCGAACCACCCGCTCCACGACATTGGCCTGCGGCACCAGCATCGGCAGGATGAGAAGGAGGAAGATCAGCAAGGGAAAGCCGAAGCGCGCCAGCTTGGCGTAATGGCGGGCGAGCCGGCGCGGGAGCAGGCCTTCGACGACATGGCCGCCGTCGAATGGCGGCAGAGGCAGCAGGTTGAAGACCGCGAGGAAGAGGTTGATCACGATGAAGTTGATCAGGTTGAGCAGAAGGAACAGCTCCCACGCCCCCGCCGGCGGCCCGTCGGGACGGACCAGCGCGAGCACGATCCCGGCCAGCAAAGCGAGCAGCAGGTTCATGCCCGGCCCGGCGAGCGCGACGACAATCATGTCGCGGCGCGGATTGCGCATCCTTTGCGCCACCACCGGCACCGGTTTGGCCCAGCCGAAGACCGGCGCTCCGCTCACCGCAAGCACGAGCGGCAGGATGACGGTGCCGACCGGATCCACGTGGCGGATCGGGTTGAGGCTTAGCCGGCCCTGCTCCCGAGCCGTCGGATCGCCAAAGGCATTCGCCACCCAGCCGTGCGAGATTTCGTGAAGGACGATCGCGACGATCAGTGGGATCAGCCAAGTCGCGGCCTGGAAGACGACAGTGTCAGGCGCCACCGCCGGCCGCCTTCCATTCGTCGGCGAGGATCGAGAACAGGACGGTGTCGCGAACGTGCCCGGTCCAGGTGATCCGGTCCTGCCGAAGCACGCCTTCGCGTACGCCGCCGATCCTGGCCATCGCCGCCTGCGAGCGGCCGTTGCGCGCATCGACCCGGAACTCCACCCGCCGGAAGCCGCATCCGAAGGCGCGCGCCAACATCAGATCCTTGACCCGCCGGTTTAACCCCGTGCCGCGCAGCCGCGGTACGTAATAAGTGTTGCCGATCTCGAGCGTTTCGCGCCCCGTGTCGATGCCGAGGAAGCAGCTCATCCCGGCCATTTCGCCGCCGAGGAAGATCGAGAAGCAGCGCCAGTTCGGGCGCGACCGGATGAGATCGAAGGCGGCGTCGAAACGATCCGGGTCGAAGGAGATCGCATAGATCCGCCAGATGTCGAGGTCCTGAGCGCAGACAGTTTTCAGCGCGTCGCGATGGGCCGCCGCCATCGGCTCGAGATTCAGCTCGCCCTCGCCTATCGGCGAGCCAAGGGTGGCGAGATCGAGGTCGGCGTTGCCCGTCATCCCGGACTTGATCCGGGATCCATGAACACGGTCGAGCGAGAATCTGCACCGTCGGCGTTCATGGATTCCGGCTTTCGCCGGAATGACGGCCCCAATGATTCATGTCCTACTCTTCCCCGCCGAGATCCTGAGCCACTTTCGGCGCCTTGAGCAACTTGTCGATATGGCTGCCCTCGTCGAAGCTCTCGTCGAGCAGGAATTTCAGCTTCGCCGCATATTTGGTGTTCACCCGCCGGGCGACCTCGCTCTGCAGATAGGCGGTATGGGTTCGAAGCGCCTTGAGCACGGCCTGGGCATTCGCCCCCAGGAGAGGAATCACGAACGCCGTGGCGTGGCGCAGATCGGGCGACATCCGAACCTCGGTGACCGAGACGAGATGGCTCGCCAGCGTCTCGTCATGGACGTCGCCGCGCATCAAAATGTCGGACAGCGCATGGCGCACCTGCTCGCCGACCCGGAGCAGTCGGACGGAGCGGCCTTCGGTGGATTCGGTGTGTTTCATCGGCTTCCCAATAGCGCGGAAGCCTTGAGCACCCGCGCGGTCGCGGTGGACTTGGCGACGAGTTCGCCTTCGGCCTCGAACAGCTCGCCCTCGACGAAGGCGATCGACTTGCCGAGGCTGACCACCCGTCCCCGACCAACGAAGCTTCCCGGCCGCGCGGGCTTCAGGAAGGACACGTGGAGATCGAGCGTCGGCGCGAATATCTCGCCTTTGCCCATCGCGAACACAGCCGGTCCCATCGTGTCGTCGAGCATCGCCGCGACGAAGCCCCCTTGCACCGCTCCGGTCGGGTTCACGAACATCTCGCCCGCAGTGAAGCCGACTTCGATCGTTCCCGCTTGCGGATCGATGGCCCGCAAGGTCCAGCCCAGCGTCTTTGCCACAGGTGGCATCGGCAGGCCGTCGAAGATCGAAGGGGGCGGACCGGCAGACCGGCCTTCCGTCGATTCATTGGGACGCATGTTGATTTTTTACCCGCTTCTGCTATCTACGAACCACCACAACGGTTGAAGCTTACGTGCTTCACCTCCTGAGCCCGGGTGTTCCAGCACCCGGGCTCGAATTTTATTGGGGCCCGGCGTTCCAGCGCCGGACCCCTCCGGCTTACTTCCGGCTAAGCTCGATGAGCTTCACCGTCAGTCCCAGCAGAGCGACGACGAGCGTCGCCATGCCGAGAACCAGAACCACAACAGTTTCAGTGTCCATGCTTTCACCTCCTTTCCGACCGCCATTGGCAGTCACAAGGAAGGTAACAGGGCACGGCTCACGCGCGCATTATTTTTCTTCAAGCGGACCGGGTCACAAAGTCCGGGCCCGCTCCTCCACCTCAAAGACCTCGAGATGGTCGCCCGGCTTGATGTCGTTGGTGTCGGCGAGGAGAACGCCGCATTCCAGGCCGGCCCTGACCTCGGCGACGTCGTCCTTGAACCGGCGAAGCGACGAGATGGTCGTCTTGGAAACGATGACGTCCTCGCGGGTGAGGCGCGCATGGACGCCCTTGCGGATGACTCCTTCGAGGACGAGCAGGCCGGCGGCCTTGTCCTTCTTGCCCGCCGGGAAGACCTCCTTGACCTCGGCCCGGCCCACGACCGTCTCGATGATCTCGGGGCCGAGCTCGCCCGCCATCGCCTGCTTCACCCAGTCGGTGAGGTGGTAGATGACGTCGTAATAGCGGAACTCGACCTTGTTGCGCTCGGCCGCTTCCCTAGCCTTGGCGTTGGGACGGACGTTGAAGCCGATGATCGGAGCGCCGCTGGCCGAGGCGAGGATGACGTCGCTCTCGGTGATGGCGCCCACTCCGGCGTGGAGGATCCGCGCCTTGATGTCCTCGGTCGAAATCCGGTTGATCGCGCTCGCGATCGCCTCGACAGAGCCCTGGACGTCGCCCTTGACGACGAGCGGGAACTCGATGGCCTGATTGGCCTTCGAAGCGAACATGTTCTCGAGGTTGACCGGAACCGAGGTGGTGCGCTTCCTGTCGAGAACGCTCTGGCGATAGGCGGCGACCTCGCGGGCGCGCGCCTCGTTCTCGACGACGGTGAGAGTGTCGCCGGCGGACGGCACGCCCGAAAGGCCGAGCACCTCGACGGGCACCGACGGCCCCGCTTCCTTCACCTGCTTGCCCTTGTCGTCGATCATCGCCCGGACCTTGCCCGGCACGGCTCCGACCACGAAGATGTCGCCGACCCTCAGCGTCCCGCGCTGGACGAGGACGGTGGCGAGCGGGCCGCGGCCCTTGTCGAGCTTGGCCTCGACCACCGCGCCTTCGGCGGAGCGGTCGGGATTGGCCTTCAATTCGAGCAATTCGGCCTGGAGCGAGATGGCCTCGAGAAGGCCGTCGAGATTGGTCTTCTTGAGCGCCGAGACTTCGACGTCCTGGACCTCGCCGCCCATGTCCTCGACCATGATCTCGTGCTGGAGCAGCTCCTCGCGGACCTTCTGCGCCTTGGCGCCCGGCTTGTCGATCTTGTTGATCGCGACGATCATCGGCACTCCGGCCGCCTTGGTATGGTTGATAGCCTCGATCGTCTGCGGCTTCAGTCCGTCGTCGGCCGCCACCACCAGGATGACGATGTCGGTGACGTTGGCGCCGCGCTGGCGCATTTCCGTAAAGGCTTCATGGCCAGGCGTGTCGAGGAAGGTGATCTTCGACTTGTCGGGCATGGCGACCTGGTAGGCGCCGATATGCTGGGTGATCCCGCCCGCCTCGCCGGAGACGACGTTGGCTCCGCGGATCGCGTCGAGAAGGCTGGTCTTGCCGTGATCGACATGGCCCATGATCGTCACCACCGGCGGGCGCGGCTGGAGAGTCTCATCGGGATCGACGTCGGTCTCGGTCTGGATGTCGGCATCGCTTTCCGAGACGCGAACCATCCGGTGGCCGAATTCCTCGATGAGGAGCTCCGCCATATCCTGGTCGATCGTCTCGGTGATCGTGACGGGCGTTCCGAGCTTGAACAGGGCCTTGACGAGATCGGCGCCGCGCTCGGCCATCCGGTTGGCGAGCTCCTGGACGGTGATCGCTTCCGGGACGACGACGTCTCGAACCTGCTTGGCGGACGGCCCGGACTGCTGGTGGGCCCTCTTCTCCTTCTCGCGCGAGCGGCGAAGCGCGGCGAGGCTGCGGGCGCGGCTGTCGTCCTCGCCGGAAAGGGCGCGGGTGACGGTGAGCTTGCCGGCGTGACGGCGGTCGTCGCGGCCCCGGACCGGACGGGCCGGCGGCTTGGGGGCCGGGCCATGGCCCTTCGGACGGGCGTGGGCCGGCCGGCGGTCCTCGTCCTCGTCGACGATCGGGGCCGGCCCCGCCTCGGGGGGACGGGCGGGCTCGGCGGCGCGGCGCGCCTCTTCCTCGGCCGCGAGCCGGGCCTGCTCGACCCTATCCTCGTCGGCGCGGCGATTCTCCTCGGCGCGGCGCTTTTCGTCTTCGGTGGCCTGGGCGGCCTGCTTGTCCTCGCGGCGGCGCGCTTCCTCGAGCGCGGTGAGGCGGTCTTCCTCCGCCTCGCGAAGAAGCTTGTCCTGAAGCTCGCGGCGGGCGGCTGCGTCGTTGACGGGGCGCTGCGGCGGTGCCGGACGGGGCGCCGGCGGCGGCGGGGGGGCGGCGGGGGCCGGCTTGGGCGCTTCCGGGACGGGTGCGGGCGCGGCTTCCTGGGCGGACTGGGGTCCGAGGATCCGGCGCTTCTTGACCTCGACCACGACCGTGTTCGAGCGGCCGTGGCTGAAGCTCTGCTTGACCTTGCCGGTCTCGACGGTGCGCTTCAGGCCCAGCGGGGCGCGCGCTCCGAGCTTCGGCTTATCTGACGTCTCGCTCATTACTTTCCTTCGCTCACATTCCCAGTCGACGCGTCCGGCATGCCCGCCGCGGCGGCGCTTAGCCCAGCTTCGGATCCGATAAAAGCGCGCCAGCGCCCGAGCGCATGCTCGACACGCGCGGCGGCTGCACGATCAATTATTGCGATATGTACCACATTCTGGCGCCCGAGCGCCAATGACAATATGGCCCTTTCGGCTGGAATCACCAGACCTTGGGGTCCACCTTCGCCCACCCTCCAGGCCTGGTCCAGCTTGCGGTTGCCGTCCTCCCCCGCATCGGCGGCGTGGAGAAGAAGGTGGACGTCGCCCTTGCGGGCGGCATTCTCGATCCGCTCGGAGCCGGTGAGCAGGGTTCCGGCCCGGGCCTCGAGGCCGAGCCGGTCGAGCGCAGCCTGGCGAAGCGCCGATTCGATCCGCTCGCCCAGATCCTCCGGAATGGACAGGGGAGCGCCCTTGAAGGCCCGGGCGAGGGCCCCGCGGAGCCGGCCCCTGGCCCGAGCGGCTTCGAGAGTCTCGCGATCGACTCCGATCCAGGCTCCACGGCCCGGCGCCTTGGCGCGCACGTCCGGCAGGACGTCGCCGTCCGGCGACAGCGCCAGCCGAATCAGATCGTCCCGAGCGTCATGCTCCCCCGAGAGGATGCACTTACGCTCTGGGACGTGCGAGCCCCTCCCCTTCAGGGGAGGGGGTGGGGTGGGGGAGGTGTTTTCAAGTGAGGCTTCGTCGGCTTGCGTCGCGCCGACAGGCCCCACCCCCAACCCCTCCCCTGAAGGGGAGGGGCTTTCACCCTTCAACCGCTCACCGGTCTCATTGGGAGGTTTCCGCAACAGCGTCCTCCCCTTCATCTTCGGGCCCCGATGCGGGCGCGTCATCTTCGAACCAGTGCGCCCGGGCGGCCATGATGATCTCGTTGCCCTGCTCGTCGCTGAGACCGTATTCGGCGAGGATCCCGCCTTTGTCCTCCGCCCGGTTGCTCTCGCGCTGGCGGCGCTGCTCTGGACGCTTCTTCTGGACGAGCTCGTCGGTGGCGAGGTCGGCGAGATCGTCGAGGGTCTTGATGTTGGACTTGCCCAGGGTCACCAGCATCTGCTCGGTGAGATAGGGCATTTCCGCCAAGGAATCCTCCACTCCGAGCCCGCGGCGCTCCTCGCGCGACGCTTCCTCGCGGCGCTCGAGCGCCTCGGCGGCGCGGCTCTGGAGCTCGGTGGCGAGATCGTCGTCGAAACCCTCGATCGAGGCGAGCTCGTCGAGCTGGACATAGGCCACTTCCTCGAGCGCCCCGAATCCTTCGGCGACGAGCAGCTGGGCGAGGGTCTCGTCGACGTCGAGCTCTTTCTGGAACAGCTCGGAGCGCTCGACGAACTCGCGCTGACGCTTCTCGCTGGCGTCGGCTTCGGTCATGATGTCGATCGCCGAGCCGGTCAGCTGCGAGGCGAGCCTCACATTCTGGCCGCGGCGGCCGATGGCGAGGCTGAGCTGGTCGTCGGGAACCACGACCTCGATCCGGCCTTCCTCCTCGTCGATGACGACCCGGCTGACCGTCGCCGGCTGGAGTCCGTTGACGACGAAGGTGGCGAGGTCCTCGGACCAGGGGATGATGTCGATCTTCTCGCCCTGGAGCTCCTGGACGACGGCCTGGACCCGCGAGCCCTTCATTCCGACGCAGGCGCCGACCGGGTCGATCGAGCTGTCGTAGCTGATCACGCCGATCTTGGCGCGGCTTCCGGGATCGCGCGCGGCGGCCTTGATCTCGATGATTCCGTCGTAGATTTCCGGCACTTCCTGGGCGAACAGCTTCTTCATGAAATCGGGATGGGCGCGCGACAGGAAAATCTGCGGCCCGCGATTCTCGCGGCGCACGGAGAGGATCAGCGAACGCACACGATCGCCGACACGGACGACTTCGCGGGGGATCTGCTGGTCGCGGCGGATGACTCCCTCGGCCCGGCCGAGGTCGACGACGACATGGCCGAACTCGACCCTCTTGACGACTCCGGTGATGACCTCGCTCGCCCGCTCCTTGAATTCCTCATATTGACGCTCGCGCTCGGCGTCGCGGACCTTCTGGAAGATGACCTGCTTGGCGGCCTGGGCGGCGATCCGGCCGAACTCGATGGGCGGCAACGGATCGACGATATAGTCGCCGACGACCGCGCCCGGCTGAAGCTTCTGGGAGTCTTCGAGGCTGACCTGCTTGAAATAATCGTCGACCGCCTCGACCACCTCGACCACCCGCCACAGGCGCAGGTCGCCCGAGGTGGCGTCGAGCTTGGCGCGAATGTCGTTCTCGGCGCCGTAGCGGGCCCGGGCGGCGCGCTGGATCGCGTCCTCCATCGCCTCGATGACGATCGCCTTGTCGATCAATTTCTCGCGGGCGACCGCATCGGCGATCGCGATCAGCTCGGCCTTGTTCGCGGACGCGACGGGTGCGCCCGGGGCGGTGGTAGCCATATTCAGTCTTCCTCTGTTTCTTCTGTTTCTTCGACAGGCTCGAATTCGTCGGCCCCTTCCGCGCTGATCGGAGCGGTCGCCCGGATGAGCCTGTCGGTCATGACGAGCTTGGCCGACTGGATCGCGGCGAACGGCAGGCCCGTGGGCCCGAGACCCTGCACGTCGACCAGCACCGTGTCTCCTTCAATCCCGCCGAGCGCGCCGCTGAACACCTTGCGCCCTTCGAGCTTCTCGGCGAGCACGATCCGCGCCTCATGCCCCTTCCAGTCGTCATAATCCTTGAGGCGGGTGAGCGGCCGGTCGATCCCGGGCGAGCTCACTTCGAGCCGGTAGGCATGGTCGATCGGATCGCGGCCCGCTGCCTCCTCTTCGTCGAGCAGCGCCGAAAGCCGCCGCGACAGGCGCGCGCAATCGTCGAGCGTGAGCTGCCTTGTGTCGGGCCGCTCGGCCATCACCTGCAGGGTCGGGTCCGAAGTCCCGCCGACCATCTTCACGCGAACGAGGCTCAGCCCCTCGGCCTCGGCCGCCGGCTCGATCAATCGGGTCACTTCGGCAAGGTCCGCCACACGCTCTCCCGCGAAATCCAAAAATCTTCCCCGCCGGCCCCGTTCCCGGGACCAGCCTCAACGTCTAACGATGTCGAGGAAGGTGAAGCGCATATAGGCGCACGGGAGCGGAGGGGCAAGCGGGGATTAGAATGAAACCACTCACTGAGTGCCGTGAACACGCTCGTATACGAAGTGGTTTCCGTAGGCCATTCGGCCAGACGCATCGGTGGCGTTGCCGCTCGGTCGGCACCAGTCCGCAAACTCATCTGCGTTAAAGGGGACTCTAAAAACGAGGTGCCCTTCCTTCTGTAATTGGCGTTCGGCCATTTCAGCCCGGCCTCGCCACCTGTCGAACGTCGTCGGCAGCTTCTCGCGATCCACCATCACCTCGAGGATCCGGCGATAATTATCTCGGCGGTATCGTCAGCCATCGCCCTGCTTCAGCGACCGGGCAGTGTCGCGTTGCGCATGGACCACCCGCCAGACATCGATATGGTCGTCCCGCTCGACGTAGAAAACGAAATAGGGGAACCGACCGAGCCGGCGGCTCCTGAGACCCGGAAAGTTAAATTCGTTGGAAAAGCGCGGGGAGCCGGTTCGGGGACGTTCGCCAATGGCGCGATAGGCGGCCTGCAGTGCCTCGGCGAAAGCATGAGCGACGTCCTCACCCGCTTCTGCCGTATAATGATCGGTGATCGTATCGATGTCCCGTTCGGCCGCAATGCGCGGAACGACGGGCTTCACGCTCGCTTCGCCGCCCGTTCGGCGATCCGCTTGTGCAGGCGATCGAAATAGGCATCGTCGGCGGGGCCGGACGGCGGCGACGCCGCGCCGTCCAGCAGGAGCTTGCGCAGATGCTGGCGGTCATGATCCTTGCGGATCAGCTCGCGGACATATTCGCTGCTGGTGCTGTAACCGCGCTCGGCGACCTGCTCGTCAACGAAGCCCTTGAGGCTGTCCGGGAGGGAGATGTTCATGGTCGCCATGACTCCGAATAGCAGAAATTGGCAAAGCTTGCCAAAGCGCCTTGCTCATCGTTTACCGCAATTCGAAGTCGATCTCCACGCGTTTTTCGCTGATTAAAGCGAAGCGCCGCCCTCTCAGCCCCTCGCCACTACGTCGAAAGCGACCGTGAGCCGCTCTCCGGCGGTGAAGGGGCGGGTGCCGTGGAAGACGTAGCTTGGGAAGAGGACCAGCCGGCCAGGCCGGGGCTCCACCGTCGCGAGCGGGGGGAGATCGACCTTGAGCTCCGGAGGCGGGCGCCCGACCTCGAGCCAGCCCGCCTTCGAATCGTCCCCTCCGATTTGCTCCGGAAGGCTGATGTAGCAGGCCGAGCTCAACACCCCGCCGGGATGGACGTGAGAGACATGGAAGCCGCCGTCGGCCAGCCTGACGGACCAGCTGCCTCCGAAGGAAAGGTCCGAGTCGCGGTGTCGAAGCAAGGGATGGTTCGGATCGGCGGGAGGAAGGTTGGCGACATGGCTTCGGACGGCCTCTCCGAGCCGCTGGTTGAGCTTCACGATCTCAGGCTCGGGCCGGGCCAGCAGGCTTCCGCGAGTCTGGGTCCCGCCGCGCAGCGACTGGCCGACCGGATGGAAGCGGGCGCCGTGCAGCCCTCGAAGAACGTCGGCGAGGCCGGTCAGCTCCGCCGGGCTCAGGCCCAGATCGATGATGCTGTAAAGGCCGGGCTGCTCGCACAGCCACGAATGCCGGGGATCCCCGCAGAGCCGCCATGCCAGGGCAAGCGAGGCCCAGATCATGAGGTTCGCCGGATTGGCCCGCACCGCCGCCTCCAGGAACCTTTTCGAGTCCCGAGGCCGGCCCGCTTGGAGACAATGCTGGCCTCGGGCGAGCTGCGCGTCGGGAAGGTCGTCGAGCCGGTCGAGAAGCGCTCCGGCGCGGTCGGTCAGGCCCTCATGGGTGGCGATGAACGCTTCCAGGAGCATGAAGTCGCGGTCGCCGCCGAACAGAGCGCGCGATTCCTCGATCGATTCCAGCGCCCGCTTCGGATGTCCCGCCCGGGCGAGACTCATCGAATAGGAAAGCCGAAGCGCCTTGTCCCGGGGGCGCCGGCGCAGCGCCGCCACATAAGCGTCGGCGAAGGCCTCTCCCTCGCCGGTCTCGGCGCGCATTTCCGCCAGTCGCTCCTGGGCGGTCGTCGCCTCCGGGTGGAGGGCCACGAAGTCTCGGAGCAGTGGAATCGCCTCTTCGCCGAGCTCGACCGCCACCGCCACGATCATCTGCAGCTGAAGCTCCGGATCGCCGCTCCGCAAGTCCACGGCGCGGCGGCAATGGGCGGCCGCCCCCGGCTCCTTGCGACGAAGGGCGATCCGGGCTCGGCCGTCCGCCGCCGCCAGGCTTCCGGGGTTCGAAGCCAGAGCCGAGTCATAGGCTATCGCGGCTTCGTCCAGGCGTTGCCGCTCCTCCAGCCTGGCGCCTCGAACCTCGTGCGATTCACCCATTGAGAGTCCCGTGCGGCTCATTCGAAATAATCGTGACGATTAGCGGTAATCTCGCGCGTTGACACCCCGGCGCGATCGCCAATTCCTCTCCTCGGCGGGGAAGGGGGAGCCGAGCGACGTTGCCGGTGGATACAGCCTGGAAAGGGGCGGGACGGCCTCGCCCCGGCGCTTGCCGTTCAGCGCGAGCCGTCGCCGGCGCCGTCCTCGACGTCGCCCTCGATCCGGACTCCCGGAATCTCGGTCACGGCCACGTTGCGCGGAACCCGGCGGATCTCGACCTCGTCATGGGCGAGCTCGGCGGGGACGACTTCCTCGCGCGTATCGACCTCGACCCGAACCTTTACGCGGCCGCTTTCGACCTGCCTTTTGCCGACTTCCAGCCGCTCCTCGACGAGCGGAATCGCCGCAACCTCTTCAGCTTCTTTCATGGATTTGCCTCGACGCTTTTATCGAACTTGCCAACCTCTCGTGGCTAAAGTCGTTCCGGCGAATTTTCGATATACGGCAAGTGGTTGCGGAGCCGTGCCGCACGGCGGATCGCTTGACTCAGCTATGCGATTTCGCGGGAGGAACTATATCGCGCCCCAGGGCGCCTGAGGCGGAGCCACCGGCCGGGCCAGGTCGAACTCCACCCGAAAGAACCGCCCCGGCCGGCGCAGCTCATAGGCGAAAATGCGGCCGTCCACCTCCATCGCCCAGACGTTCGCCGACGACACCGGGATATCCTCGCGGACGAACAAGGCCCTGGAGAAAGCGTCGGCGGGGAATAGCTGCCGCCGCGCCGTCCCCTGCCCGATCGAGTCGCCGCCATATCGGGTGAGCCTGTCCTCGCTCCCGTCGGAATGGCGATGATCGTGCTTGAGCCGGAGCCCGGCTCCGGTTCGGGTCACGACCCAGGTCCGCGACCGGTCGTCGCCCACATGGAAGGGGATCCGTATCTCGTCCTTCGCGCAGCTTCGAACATGAATCACCAGCCGCTTGCCGGCGAAGGAAGAATCGGCCTCGACCGGCGGGCTCGCGATCCGCCCCTCGAAGGCCTTGCCGCACAATGAGGCGAGGCCGGCGAAGAAACGGTCCCGAGGCGCCCCCCCCGCGCCCGGAGTCGCACAGCCGGCGAGCAGCGCGGCAAGGAGGGGCAAGGCTGTTCTCATGCCGCCAGGATAGCCTCTGCAGCCGGCGGCCGCCAGCGGCTCCACGCCAACGCGGGCGGCCGGGCGGAGGGCGGATCCGTCGCTTGGCGATTGCCCGAGCCCCGCCGCTCGGGCAAAGGCGGGTGCAACTTACCGGAGACGATCGATGCGCAGCCTGATCCCACTTCTCCTCCTCGCCGCCTGCAGCGGCGGCGAAGCGGTCGAGAGCAATTCCACCGCGGCGCCGCAGTCGGCCGGTGGACGCCCCTTCGCGGTCGAAGAGATCGCCGCCTTCGACGAGCCCTGGGCGATGACCTTCCTGCCCGGAGGGAACGAGGCTCTCGTCACCGAGAAGAAGGGCAAGCTCAAATTGCTGCGTGGCGACGGCCGGATCGTCGACGTCCAAGGCGCTCCGAAGGTCGATTATGGAGGCCAGGGCGGCCTGGGCGACGTGGTGGTCCATCCCGGCTTCGCTCAAAACCGGATGGTCTATCTGAGCTGGGTCGAGGCCGGCCAAAGCGGCGATCGCGGCGCCGTGGTCGGACGGGCCCGGCTCATCCTCGAAGGCGGCCCCCGGCTCGAAAACCTTCAGGTGATCTGGCGGCAGACACCCAAGATGAGCGGCCGGGGCCATTTCGGCCACCGGATCGCCTTCGGCCCTGACGGCAAGCTCTACATCTCCAACGGCGAACGGCAGGAATTCACCCCGGCGCAGGACATGAGCGGAACGCTCGGCAAGATCGTTCGCCTCAACGACGACGGCACGGTCCCCTCCGACAATCCCTTCGTTGGCCGCGGCGGCGCCACCGCCCAGATCTGGTCGCTGGGCCACCGCAACCCGCTCGGCATAGCCTTCGACGGCTCGGGCCGGCTTTGGGACGTCGAGATGGGCCCCAAGGGCGGCGACGAGCTGAACCTGATCGAGCGCGGCGCCAATTACGGCTATCCTATCGTCTCCAACGGCGACCATTATGACGGCAGGGACATACCCGATCATTCGACCCGGCCCGAATTCGCCGCGCCCAAGATCACCTGGACCCCGGTCATCTCGCCCGGCAACATGATCTTCTATTCGGGCTCTGCCTTCCCGCGCTGGAACGGCGACATCCTGGTCGCTGGCCTGTCGAGCAAGGCCCTGATCCGGGTCGACGTCGTCGGCACCAGCGCCCGCGAGGCCGAGCGCTGGGACCTGGGCGAGCGGATCCGCGAAGTCGAGCAGGGCCCGGACGGCTCGGTCTGGCTGCTCGAGGACGGGAAGTCCGGGAGGCTGCTCAAGCTGATTCCGGCGAGGTGACAGGTTGACATAGGCCACGGCATAGGCCTCCATGTCGGGCATGGGTGCCGAACGCCATGTCAGGCTCTTTCGTAACGGACGCAATCGAGCCGTTCGAATACCAAGGGAATTCGACTCCTTTGGCGACGAAGTGGTCATGCGTCAGGACGGCGAACGGCTGGTTATCGAGCCTTTACCCAAGCGGACGCTGGCCGAGGCTCTGGATTACCTGGCTTCGCTTCCACCGCATGACGACGAGTTCCCCGAAATCGAGGATCTTCCCGCGGAGCCTTTCGATCTGTGACGGAGCTCCTGCTCGATTCGAACATCGTCTCACAGATGATGCGGCAACCGCGCGGTGCGATTTCGATCAGGGCCAGGGCCGAGCAGGGGCGTGTCTGCACCAGCATAATCGTGGTCGCGGAAATCCGCTACGGCCTCGCCAAACGACCGTCGGAGCGTCTCCTCCATGCCGCGAAAACGATTTTCGCATCGCTGCCCATTCTCTCCCTGGAGTCCCCGGCCGAGCTCCATTACGGCGAGCTTCGCGCATCGCTTGAACGGGCAGAAACGCCGATATCGGCCAATGACATTTGGATTGCCGCCCACGCCCTCGCTCTCGGCTCCACCCTTATCACCGCAAATGAGCGGGAGCTTCGCTGCGTCCCCAATCTGCGCGTCGAGAATTGGCTTAGCTAAACCCGCCGATATCTGAAGTACCAGACTTCGTGGCCCTTGCGCCGCGCCTTCGCTTCGTAGCGAGTCTCCGGCCAACCGTTGGGGCGGGTGAGGAAGGCCTTCGCGCTCTCGGCCAGCCACTCGAAGTCGCGGCGGCCGTTCATCACCATCATCGACCAGCGGCAATAGGTCGGATCGTCCGTCCCGAGCCGGAACTCGCCGCCCGGCTTGAGCTTTGCGGCGATGAGGTCGAGCGGGCCGGGATTGACCATCCGGCGCTTGGCGTGGCGCGCCTTCGGCCAGGGATCGGGATGGAGCAGATAGACCATGGTCAAAGCCCCGTCCGGCACCCGCTCGAGAATTTCGAGCGCGTCGCCCATGTGGAGCCGGATATTGGCGAGCCCCCCGTCGCGGATATGCTGGAGCGCTCCGACCACTCCGTTCAGAAAGGGCTCGGCGCCGACGAAGCCATGGTCGGGCAGAAGATCCGCCCGAAAAGCGAGATGCTCGCCCGATCCGAATCCGATCTCGAAATGAAGCGGCCGCTCATCGCCGAACAAAGCCTCCGAGGTGACCGGCCCCTCCGACGCAACGCTCACCGCAGGAAGAAGCCGTTCGAGCAAGGCCTCCTGCCCCCCGCGCAACTTGTGCCCGGAACGGCGGCCGTAGAGCCGGCGGATGGTCGTGGGATCGTTCACGTCGTTGCGCCTAGAGACCGTTCTGTCGAGTTAAAAGCTCTGTTCCGCGGCGAAGTCCGGGGGGCAGCGGCGCGAGCAGGAAATGGATCACGATCTTCGACGGGGACATTCTACCCGGGTAAGAGGAACTCCCAGGCTCAACGCCCCTTCTTTGCGACAAGCCGGATCGCGGTACCGTCGATGTGCCAGTTTCGGCCGTCGCGAGTACCGACCGAGACCGGAAGACCGGTGGCCAGAGACGAGAAGACGTGGATCTCCGTCGGCACCTGGTCGAGGAGATGGGTGATCCAGAGCGCCACAACCTCCTCCTCCTTGCGAACCGCTGCCCGGCTAAGCTCGATGCACGTCTTGGTGAAGCTCCTCATTGGCCCGGCGCGGCCCGACGGGTCGACCGGGAACAGATAATGGCCGCCGAAGGGGAAGGCGTCCATCACGCGCTGCGGCTCCAGGAAGTAGACCAGCGTCGGCTCGCCGGGCGCTGCCGGAGGAAGGACCACGCTGTTCATCGCCGCTTTGGAGCAACGCTTCGCATCGGATTTGTCCAGCGCAACGAGGGCGGCCTCCCGTGCCGCGACGAGCTTCCGGCGGGGCGCGCCGAGCTCGGCCGCGTCGGCGCCGAAGACTTCGCTCATGATCAGCTTGCCGTCGCGAAAGCGGGCTACATAGACCGGCCGGGTGCCCGTCTCGTCGAAGAAGACCAATTCGGGGGCCTCCGCCGGGCCGTCAACGATCCACCCGCCGACCCGACTTTCAAAATCGGGCAACTTGGCCACCATGTCGTCGGTGCCGTGCCAGGCCGCCTGGTCGTAGGCGTAGAGGAGCGCACCGCGTCGGGCGACTTCGCGAAGCTGCGCTTCCTCGGCGGCCGAAACGGAGGGGGCAGGAGCCGCATTTTTCTCACGCGCCGACGCGGGCGCCAGACCGCTCCCCAGCAAAATCGCCGCGATCACGGTAGCCTTCGGTAGAAGCCCCATTCAATCCCCCGCTTTTCAAGCAAGCCTAAAGCAGGCTTTTCGAAAAGCAAGGCATCGAGCGCCGAACGGGAGCGGGTCATTCCGGCCGCTGGCGCTTCAGCCCGCCGACCTTAAAGCGCCGCCTTCAGCCTGTCGGCGAGATCCGTCTTCTCCCACGGGAAGAAGTCGCCTTCAGCGGTCCGGCCGAAATGGCCGTAGGCGGCGGTGCGCTGGTAGATCGGCTTGTTGAGGCTGAGATGGGTTCGGATCGCGCGCGGGGTCAGGCCGCCGAGGTCCTGGATCGACATGATCGCCCGCTCGATCGCGGAATCGTCGGCGCCGTTTCCGGTGCCGTGCGTGTCGACGTAGAGCGAAAGCGGCGCGGACACGCCGATCGCATAAGCGAGCTGGATCGTGCAGCGGCGGGCGAGGCCGGCGGCGACGATGTTCTTGGCGAGGTAGCGCGCGATATAGGCGGCCGAGCGATCGACCTTGGTCGGATCCTTGCCGGAAAAGGCGCCGCCGCCATGCGGGGCCGCTCCGCCATAGGTGTCGACGATGATCTTGCGGCCGGTGAGTCCGGCGTCGCCGTCGGGGCCGCCGATCTCGAAACTTCCGGTCGGGTTGATATGGTAGACGGTCTCGTCCGAGAGCAAATCGGCCGGAAGCACGTCGGCGACGACCTTGCGGACATAGGCCTTGAGCTCGGCTTCCTTCTCGCCCTCGTCATAGCCCTTGCCGTGCTGGGTCGAGACGACGATCGCGGTCGCCGCGACCGGCTCGCCATTCTCGAAGCGAAGGGTCACCTGGCTCTTGGCGTCGGGCTCGAGGAAGGGCGCCGCGCCCGAATGGCGGTCGGCGGCCATGCGCTCCAGAATCTTGTGGCTGTAGTAAAGCGTCGCCGGCATCAGGTCCGGGGTCTCGTCGCAGGCGAAGCCGAACATGATGCCCTGGTCGCCGGCGCCCTCGTCCTTGTTGCCCGAAGCGTCGACGCCCTGGGCGATGTGCGCGGACTGGGGATGGAGGTTGTTCGAGAAGTCGAGTGTCTCCCAGTGGAAGCCCTCCTGCTCGTAGCCGATGCTCTTCACCGTCTCGCGGACGACGGCCTCGATCTCATCGCGGACGCCGGGCGCCCAATTGCCCTCCTCGTCCATGATCCCCCGGCCGCGAATCTCTCCGGCGAGGACGACCTTCTGGGTCGTCGTCAAGGTCTCGCAGGCGACCCGCGCCTCCGGGTCCTTGGCGAGGAAGAGATCGACGACGGCGTCGGAAATCTGGTCGGACACCTTGTCGGGATGGCCTTCGGACACGGATTCGGACGTGAAGAGATAATTGCTGCGCATCGGGAGAAACCGGCCTTCCTGATCTTGCGAGGGAGAAAAGGATATAAAGATATCCTTATATGTGCGCTCCCTAGCCGCCTTTGCGTCTTCCTGCAATGCGCTGTGCGACCATCGCCAGTGCGATCAAAAGAAGAGCGAACGCCAAAGGGAGGATGTTGCCGAAGCGGGCGAAGGGGGTCGGCGCCCTCGGCGCCGGAAGGCGGGAGTCGATGATCCCCGCGGTCCGCCAGGGCAGGCTTCGAAGCAGCTGTCCGTCCGAATCGATCACCGCGGAAATGCCGGTCGGAGTCGCTCGAAGCACCGGCAGCCCCTCCTCGAGCGCACGAAGCCGGGCCTGGGCGAGGTGCTGCGGCGGACCCCAGGCGCCGAACCAGGCGTCGTTCGAGGGGTTGAACAGGAAGTCGGGCCGGTTCCCGCGGTCGACGACCTCGCCCGAGAAGACGATTTCGTAGCAGAGCTGGAATCCGGCCTTGCCGACGATGGGCAATTCGAGAGTCCGCGGACCGGGGCCGGCATCGAAATCGAGGTCGCCGGGTGCGAGGCGCGAAAGTCCCAGCGACGAGAGGATCGGCCGCATCGGCAGATATTCGCCATAGGGGACGAGATGCGCCTTGTCGTAGCGCGAGAGGATCCGGCCCGTCCGGTCGATGGCGAAGACGCTGTTGGTGGCGCTCGTGATGTCGAGCCCGTCGGGCGAGCGCCAGGTCACTCCGCCGGTCAGGAGCAGGTCCTTCTCGCCGAGCATCGCGGCGACGTCGCGGCGAAGCTCGATCATCTCGATGACATGGCCCGGATCGCGAAGGCCGTTCTCCAGCGGCCTCGTCACCGCGGCTTCGGGCCAGAGCAGGAGGCGCGGCTCGACTTCGCCGGAGGCGGAGAGGCGCCGGAGCCGCTCCATATTCTCTTCCCGGAAACCCTCCCTCCATTTGTCCTGCTGGCCGATATTGGGCTGCACGATTCGAATCGCGGGCCCCGCGGGCCCGGGCGCGGGCCCGCCCGCCAGGAAGCCGGCCAGCGCGAGCGCCGCGACGCCCGCCGCCGCCGCCCCGGCCGGGCGCCACCGCCGAAGGAAGAGCAGGAGCCCGATGCCGGCGAGCAAAGCGACGATTCCGGACAGTCCATAAGTGCCGACCAGCCGAGCCGACCAGGCAAGCGGGGTCGCCATTATGGCCACTCCGGCCGGGTTCCAGGCAAAGCCGGTGAACAGGGTCGCCCGAAGCCACTCGGTGACGATCCAGGCTGCGGCGAAGATCAGGACGAAGCGAAGGTCGTTCTTCCGGCCCCAGCGCCAGGCCAAGCCGGCCGCGGCGGCCGGATAGACGGCCAGATAGAGCGAGAGCATGACCACCGCCAGATAGCCGAGCGAGGCCGGCATCTCCGCCTGATAGGTGAAAGCCGTCGCGATCCAGTTGAGGCCGAGGACGAAATGGCCCAGTCCGAACCACCAGCCCCGGGCGAGGGCGCCGCGCAGGCCGGGCGCTTCGCGAACGAGCCAAAGAAGCAGGCCGAATGCCCCCAGGGTCAGCGGCCACAGCCCGATCGGCTCGAAGCCGCAGGCCGCGGCGAGTCCGGCGAGAAAGGATAAAGGGAGCGGCTTCACTCGGCTGTCATTGCGAGGCGAATCGTGGCGAAGCAATCCACAAACATGCAGAAAATCCACATTCCACCACATTGCGTCACACTCGCGGCGATGACATTGAAGCCCGATGGCCCTGCCCCCGTTCCACCTCGCCTTTCCGGTCCACGATCTCCGGGCCGCCCGCGCTTTCTACGGCGGACTGCTCGGCTGCCCGGAGGGCCGGAGCGCCGACGAGTGGATCGACTTCGATTTCTTCGGTCACCAGATCGTCGCCCATCTCGACCCCGGAATGGAGCGGCGGCGCCATAGCAACCCGGTCGACGGGCATGACGTGCCGGTGCCGCATTTCGGAGCCGTGCTCGACATGGCGGCGTGGGACTCGCTGGCCGGAAAGCTGAAGGCGGCCGGTACCGACTTCGTCATCGAGCCGACCGTCCGCTTCCGCGGCCTGCCCGGCGAGCAGGCGACGATGTTCTTCCTCGACCCTTCCGGCAACGCGCTCGAGCTAAAGGCGATGGCCGATCCGGGGAATTTGTTCGCGAAGTCGATAATCCTCCCTGCCGCGAAGCCGTGGGGAGGAAATTAGGCCGCCGCCCTCGCCGCCGCCAGCACCGGCCGGCGCACCGCGGGGAGCAGACCGCGATAGAGATTGGCCATCTGGGCGGCCATTGCGTCCGGGGTGTAGCGCTCCGCCCGCTCCCTCGCGGCCCGGCCCAGTACCGCGCGCTCGAAATCGTCGCCGACGAGATCGCCGATCGCCCGGGCGAAACCGTCTTCGTCGCGCGGATCGACGAAGATCGCGACCTCGTCCCAAAGCTCGCGGAACGCCGGTATGTCGGACAGGACGAGCGCGCATCCCGCCGAAGCCGCATCAAGGGCGGCAATGCCGAAAGGCTCGTGCAGGGCGGCGGAGACGAAGACCGGGCGCGCCGAAAGCCAGCGGCCCAATTCCTCCTCGCCGAGCGTGCCGAGGCAGTGGATATTGTCGAACAGCACCCGGGCTCCGTTCGGCCCGGCAACCGGTCCGGCGGCGCGCACGGGCACTGCGATCCGGCCGGCGGCCGAATCGAGCATCCCGAAATTCTTGCCTTCGTCCCAGAGCCGCCCCGCGGTGAACACGAAATCGCGCGGCACTCCGTTCGGCGCCGCCACCGGGGAGCGGCCAGGATGGACGGTGCGCGGCGCCGATTCGAGGCCGTGATGGCGCTTTACAGTCGCGCCGAAGGCCGAGGTCGGAGCGACCACCGCGTCCGCCGCTCGAAGCCCCTCGGCGACGAGACCGGTGCGCCGGGCGAGATCGGCGGGCAGCGCCGTTCCCTGGACGGCCTCCCACCGGCTTGCGACGCAGCCGTGGAGAATGGCGACGACCGGCCGGCCGAAGTTCGCCAGCGCCGCGAGGGCGGGCGTGTCGAGCTGGACGATGTCGCAATCCGTCTCGGCGGCGAGATCGGCGATCGCTTCCGCCGCCGGTACCAGCGAGACTCGCTCGCCGTCGAGGCGGTCCAGGCGGATGCCGCTGTCGACGAGGCGAAGACCTCCGATCGCGGCGGCGACCGCGATCTGCCCGGTCGTCGCGGAGGGGCCGGTCGAAGCGAGCACGGTCTCATGACCCAGGCGGGAGAGGCCCCTGGCGAGATCGAGGCTATATTGCCAAAGGTCGCCGGCCGAACCGATGGTGATGAGGATTCGGAGCGAAGGTCTCATGGCCGACGCTGCCGCTGCCGCCGGCCGAAGACCGTCATTCCGGTCGCGTTCAAAAGGCGTTTGTGCAAACCCTTCGTCTTTCTGGCTTCGGCAGGCGCGCGCGGCATGCCTGCGGCGTCGTTCGAACAATAGGAGGCGATATCTGAGCAACCGGGACCGAGAACCGGGCCACTCCCTAAACCGACCGGCGGCGGGCATGGTTCCCCGCCCCGAGTGATGAAAAGGGGCCGCGCACTCATGCGCTTAGAGGCGCCGCGGCAAACGCCGAGCTTGCACTCCGCGCTTCGGCGGGGCAGAGCCTTGAGGATGTGCCCATAATGCGGCTCCACGCATTTGGAGACCGCCGCAGGACCTTGAGGTGAACGTGACGATCTGTTTGAACCGCGCCCGTCCGGAGCGCGCCCGATGAGCCTCCACGGTCCCAAGGCGATCAATGTCGCCATAGTCGGAATCGGAAACTGCGCGAGTTCGCTCGTCCAGGGCCTCGCCCATTATCAGAATGGCGGAGCCAACGACCAGATCGGCCTGATGCACTGGGACCTGGGCGGCTACCGGCCCAAGGACATCAGGATCGTCGCGGCCTGGGACATCGACCGCCGCAAGGTCGGCTTGGACGTGGCCGCGGCCATATTCGAGAAGCCCAATTGCACGGCGGTATTCTGCGATCATGTCCCCGAGAGCGGAGTGACGGTCGAGATGGGCCGGACGCTCGACGGCTTTTCCGAACATATGGCCGAATGGCCGGATGAGCGGACCTTCCTTCCGGCCGATCTTCCGCAGCCGGACAAGGCCGGAATGGTCCGCCGGCTGAAGGAGACGAAGAGCGACGTCCTGCTCAACTATCTGCCCGTGGGCAGCCAGGAGGCGACCGAATTCTACGCCGAGTGCGCGCTCGATGCCGGGGTCGCCTTTGTCAACAACATCCCGGTGTTCATCGCCAGCGACGAGGCCTGGGCCGAGCGTTTCCGCAAGGCCGGAGTTCCGATCATCGGCGACGACATCAAGGCGCAGCTTGGGGCGACCATCGTCCACCGGGTGCTTACCGACCTGTTCAGGAAGCGCGGCGTCCGGCTCGAGCGCACCTACCAGCTCAACACCGGCGGCAATACAGACTTCCTCAACATGTCGAACAGGAAGCGCCTCGCGTCCAAGAAGATCTCGAAGACCGAAGCGGTGCAATCGGTCGCCGAGCGCCGGATCGACGACGACAACATCCATGTCGGGCCGTCCGACTATGTCGCCTGGCAGAACGACAACAAGGTCTGCTTCCTGAGGATGGAAGGCTCGATGTTCGGAGGCGTGCCGATGAACCTCGAGATGCGCCTGTCCGTCGAGGACAGCCCCAATTCGGCCGGGGTCGCCATCGACATGATCCGCTGCGCCAAGATCGCGATGGACCGCGGGCTGGCGGGCCCGGTCCACCCCGCATCCGCCTATTTCTGCAAGCACCCACCTGTCCAGACGACCGACGACGAAGCCCATGAGGCGCTGGAGCGGTTTATTCGGGGCTGAGGACGGGAAGCCGTCATTGCGAGGAGCGTAGCGACGAAGCAACCCGGAGACCTCGGAGGCCGCACTGGATTGCTTCGCTTCGCTCGCAATGACGGGTCAACCCGCCCCTCCATACCTCCCGTCGACATAGACCAGCGGGTCCACGTCCCCTCTCACTTTCACCTCTTCTACCTCGCCGACGAAGATGGAATGGGTGCCGTAGGGGAAATGCCGGATCCTGCGGCACAATATCGCCGCCTGCGCGTCGGCCAGTCTCGGCGGCCGGTCGCAATCCACCTCCCAGCCCGAAGCGAAGCGAAGCGCCTGCTGGCTGCGGTCGGCGAACATCCGGGCGATTTCCTCCTGGCTCCTGTGGAGGACGTTGACGCAGAAATGGGAGACGTCCTCCAGCGGGCTGTGAAGCGAGGCGGTCCGGTTGATGCAGAGGAGCAGGCTCGGCGGGTCGAGCGACAGCGACGACATGGCCGTGGCGGTGATCCCCATCGGCTCGCCGCCGACGCAGACGGTGATGACGTTCACGGTGGAGGCGACCCGGCGCATCGCCTGCTTGAAGTCCAGGGTAAGGGCCGAAGCTTCCGTCGCCATGGCGCCCGCCAATGGCCGGGAAGAGTCCCTCTGGCAATGGCCTGGCCTCGAACAGCCTCTCCCGCAAAGTGCCGGAGAGGGCTTTGGTCGGCCCGAGGCATCGGCTAGACCGGTCGCGTGACCCATTACGACATCGTCATCGTCGGAGCCGGCCATGCCGGCGCCCAGGCCGCGATCCAGCTTCGGCAGCTCGGCTTCGACGGCTCCATCGCCCTTGTCGGCGCGGAGGCCGAGCCGCCTTACGAGCGGCCGCCTTTGTCCAAGGAATATCTCGCCGGGGAGAAGGATTTCGAGCGCATGCTCGTCCGCCCCGAGGCCTTCTGGGCGGAACGCGGAATCGCCCTCGTCCTCGGCACGAGGATCGACGCCGTCGATTCCGAGGCGAAAATACTGACCGCACAAAGCGGCGAGCGCTTCGGCTACGGCATTGTGATCTGGGCTGCGGGGGGCGATCCGCGCCGGCTCGGCTGCGAGGGCGGCGACCTCGCCGGGGTCCACCTCGTCCGGCGCAAGGCCGACGCCGATTCGATCCGGGCCGAGCTTGACGGTGTCAGCCGGGTCGCGGTGATAGGCGGCGGCTATATCGGGCTGGAAACCGCAGCCGTGCTCCGCAAGCTCGGCAAGGAAGTGGTCCTTCTCGAAGCGCTCGACCGGGTGCTGGCGCGGGTTGCGGGACTGGAGATTTCGGATTTCTACGCGGCCGAGCACCGCGCCCACGGGGTCGACGTCAGGTTGAGGGCGACCGTGGCCTCGATCGTGGGCGAAGGCGGCCGGGTCGCCGGCATTCGGCTTCAGGACGGCTCGACGATCGAGGCGCGGATGGCGATCGTCGGAATCGGAGTCGACGCCGCGGTTGGGCCCTTACTCGCTGCCGGCGCCTCGGGCGCGAACGGGGTCGACGTCGACTCCTGTTGCCGAACCAGCCTTCCCGACGTCTATGCGATCGGCGATTGCGCCGCTCATGAGAACGGCTTCGCGGGCGGCCTCAGGATCCGCCTCGAATCGGTCCAGAACGCCCACGATCAGGCCGCGGCGGCGGCCAAGGCGATAACCGGCGCCCCCCAGCCTTATGAGGCCGTGCCCTGGTTCTGGTCCAACCAATACGATCTGCGCCTTCAGACGGTCGGCCTGTCGGTCGGCCACGACAAGACGGTGGTCCGCGGCCGCCCCGAGGAACGCAGTTTCTCGGTCATCTACCTGCTCGGAGGCCGGGTGATCGCCCTCGACTGCGTCAATTCGACCCGGGATTATGTGCAGGGGCGCAAGCTGGTGCTTGAGCGGAGGGTGGTGGAGCCGGAGCGGCTTGCGGACAGCGCAGTACCGCTGAAGGCGCTGTAATCCTCCCTGCGAGCGAAGCTCGTGGGGAGGGGGACCATGCGAAGCATGGTGGAGGGGTAGAGGCCGTCGAGTCGGAGGATAGGGCGCAAGACGGAGAAAGCCAGCGCCTTCTACCCCTCCACCACACTTCGTGTGGTCCCCCTCCCCATCTTCGATGGGGAGCAATTATCTCCCCGCAAACCCCGCGAGCACTTCGCACACCCATCGTCCCGCCGTCAGCGCTGTGATGTCGCCGACGTCGAGGCTGGGATCGAACTCGGTCAGGTCGACCAGCTTGACCCGGGGCTCGGCCGCGAGCCGCCGGGCCGCGGCGAAGAACATCGGGGCCGGCATTCCGCCGGGCCGGGCGCCGGGGGCGCCGGGGCATTGGCTTCGGTCGATGACGTCGATGTCGAAATCGACCACCAAAGCCTCGAGATGGACGAAGCGGGCGAGGACGTGGTTGAGAACGGCGAGCATCCCGCGCTCCACGCAGTCCGCCATCGTGTAGATCCCGATCCCGAAGGCCAAGGCGTCGGAATGCATCCTCGCCGTATTGGCGTAGGGCGCGAGGCCGATCTGGCAGATATTGGAGCCGGGAAGGCCGTCCTCGATCAGGCAGCGGATCGGATTGCCGTTCATCGGCCCGCCGGCCGTGTCTCGAAGGTCGAAATGGGCGTCGAGCGTGATCAGGCCGATCCTGGCGAGCGGAAGGCCGAGCGCGTGGACGGCGGGGCGGGTTACCGCATTGTTGCCGCCGATGAGGAGGGTGAGGCGGTGGTCCGCGACCGCGGCGGCGGCCGAATCGCGGATCGGAGCGAAGCCGTCGGCCGGGCTCACGCCCCGGACCGGTACGTCGCCGAGATCGCGGATCGGGAAGAACAGCTCCGCGCCAGTCTCGACATTGTAGGTCGAGAAGCGCTTCAGTGCGCGCCGCAAAGTTTCGGGGGCAAGGTCGCAGCGGCCCGGAGTCACCGAACCGGTTTCCATGGGCGCACCCAGAATCGCGACCTGGCCCTCGCTGCCGATCAAGTCAGCGATGGATTTCCAGCTCATGATTTGCCCTTAGTCGGGCAAAGGTTAAGAAGCGAGACATGTGGGACCGCCTCATCACCGACTGCCATATCGCGACGATGGATCCGGCCGTGCCGGGCGCCTTCGGTGCCGTCGAGGACGGGGCGATCGGGATCCAGGACGGCCGGATCGTCCGGGTCGGCCGGCGGATCGACCTCGCCGGCTACCGCGCCAGGGCGATCGAGCCGCTGGGCGGCGCCTGGGTGACTCCGGGGCTGATCGACTGCCACACCCACCTCGTCTTCGGCGGCAACCGCTCGGCCGAGTTCGAGCAGAGGCTGAACGGCGCCGGCTACGAGGAGATCGCCCGCTCCGGCGGCGGCATAATCTCCTCGGTCAAGGCGACTCGATTCGCGTCGCTCGACGCGCTGGTCGATCAGGCCCGGCCGAGGCTTCGCGCCCTGATGAGCGGCGGGGCGACGACGGTCGAGATCAAGTCGGGCTATGGCCTGGACGTGCCGAGCGAGCTCAAGATGCTCGAGGCGGCGAAGGCGCTGGGCGAGAGCGAGAAGGTCCGGGTGGTTCCGACCCTGCTCGCGCTCCACGCGCTGCCGCCCGAGCATAAGGACAGCCGCGAGGCGTTCGTTCACCTCGCTATCGACGAGATGATCCCGGCGGTGGCGGAAGCCGGGCTGGCGACGGCGGTCGACGCCTTTTGCGAGGGGATCGGATTCACCGCCGACGAGGTGCGCTCGCTGTTCGAGGCCGCGGACGAAAATGGCCTCAGGGTCAAGCTCCATGCCGAGCAGCTCAGCAATCTCAACGGCGCCGCCCTCGCGGCGGAATTCGGCGCGCTCTCGGCCGACCATCTCGAACATGCCGACGAGGCGGGCATCGAAGCGATGGCCCGGGCCGATATGGTCGCCGTCCTGCTCCCGGGCGCCTTCTACGCGCTTCGCGAGACGAGGAAGCCGCCAATCGACCTTCTGCGGCGCCACGGAGTGCCGATGGCTGTGGCGACCGATTGCAATCCCGGAACCTCGCCCGTCCTCTCGCCGACCCTGATGTTGAGCATGGCCTGCACCCTGTTCGGCCTCACTGCGGAAGAGGCCCTGGCCGGAATGACGGTCCACGCGGCGAAGGCGCTCGGGCTCGAGAAGGAGGTCGGCACCGTCTCCACCGGCAAGGCGGCGGACCTGTGCGTCTGGCGGGTGAGCCGGCCGGCCGAGCTCGCTTACTGGATCGGGCTGCCGGGCCCCGAGCGGCGGATCGTGGCGGGGGTGGATTGCTGACCCTCAGGCCACGTCCGAATCCGGCTGGCCCGCCATCAAAGCATTGATCCAGGCGAGGCAGAGGTCGCGGCTGCGATAGCTGCCCCAGCGGGCGACCTCCTCGCGCTCGACGATCGGGAAGGTGGAATAGATGTAGGCGACGTCGTCGCGGCCTTGGGCCGGATCGGCCGGATCGAACACTCCGTAGAGGATGAAGTAGAGCGCATCGAGCCTGGCCCGGAGGCGAAGCCGGCGCTCCTCGTCCCAGGCGAAGGGCGGCAATATTTCGCCGTTCGGATCGACATGCCCCAGGTCGCGGGCGAAAGGGGCGAGATCGTGCGCCGTGTAGCTCAGCTCGAGCACGGCCTCGCGAACGATATCGGCGGCGGATTTCGGGCCGAACATTCGGACGTAGGCGTCGGGCGGGACGATTGGGAGCTGTTCGACGATGTACCAGTTCAGGTGCGTGCTTTGGCCCTTCTGCCGGACGACGTAATCGAAGACAAAAGCGTTTAAGTTCGCGAGCAGGAGCGCCTGATCGGCGATCGACAAATCAGACAAGACCAGAGGCGCCGTATTGCCCGACGCGCGACTGGGGATGAGGCTAGCGATCATCGTCCGGGCGTCCGTAGAGCGCGCGATATCCCTGAAAGCAAGAGTTGGCATTTGGCTCGCCGCAGCCGCTTCAGGTAGCCAGTATTGTGGCATGGCCAGGAAGGCAGGGTCGGCTTTCATGACCGGAGTCACTTCCCCGCTGAGCGCTGCATTGTGGAGGTTCGCTTCGTTGACGACAACCGACGCGGCCCGGTGATCGAACTGGTGGATCATACGGCCGACGTAGAGAGGCACCCATTCGCCCGCTGCGGACCGAAAGCGGTTGCCGCCGGTGCTCCACGCGCCTTCACTCGTTTCCAGTTCGGCGCGAGTTCGAAACAAATGACTGTCGTTGGTCATGTCGAACATGCGGACATATTTCACCGGCCACGTGGAGACGGGACCCTTGCCAGATCGATCGACGAGAACCGGAAGCCGGGAATAGATTGAAGTCGTCAGCGCCATGTCGCGCCGTGAGCGGAAGATCGGCGCGGTGCCGGTGTTTGGGTTCACGTTGGCGAAATCGGCCGCAGAGATTGCAAAGGTGCGCTCGCCATTGGCCAGCTCCCGCACGTCCTGAAGGAAGAAAGCGCAGGTCGCGGCGGGAAAGGTTCGTACTGGGCTGGCGATCAGCGCCGCAAATTTGAATCGGCTGTCGACATCCGGGAAGAAGGGTCCGAGGCTGAACCGATTACGTCGGTTCTCAAAGTCGTAGAGGGCCTTTAGATGAGCGCCCGTAGCGACCTCTCGAAAGAAAGCGCTAGCCGATAGGTCCGACGCAATTCCGCTCGGCACTAGCA
Source organism: Sphingomonadales bacterium (assembly GCA_038257735.1). GTDB lineage: Bacteria > Pseudomonadota > Alphaproteobacteria > Sphingomonadales > Sphingomonadaceae > Allosphingosinicella. Next base: position 65,010 of record JBBSIZ010000010.1, read on the forward strand.
GGCCGACCATCCCTTCCGGCTTCGCCAGGCTGTGGGCGCGCTCGACGAAGAGGCTGTAGAGGTTGATGTCGCCTCGGCTGAGGAGTGGGTAGTGGCCCGATGCTCGAGCCATTCGCGCCGAATCGGCCGCTCGAGCGTCGGCGTGGGCGAAGTCGGTCCATAGCGGGTCGCCGTCGGTCTTCAGTCCGGCGATCATCCGGCTCCGGTCCGAAGCGCGTTGCGCCAGCGCTATTTCCGGCCGCCGAGCCGCGAACCATTCGACCTGCTGAAGCTTGATCCGGTCCCATGGCGGATTGCCCACCACCGCGTCGAAGCCGCCCTGGCGCTCCTTGCCCGCCCAATTGTCCCAGACGCCGGGGAAGGCGACCTGCCAATTGAGGAAGCGTTCCTCTTCGACGAGTGCCCGGACGCGCTCGAGGATGGGTTCGAGGCGGTCGAGCAGGTCTTCGGAAGTGAACCGCTGGGCCTTGACGCGATCGTCGCTGCCGCTCTTGCGGAAGCCGCTCTTCTTCGCGTTCGGCTCGACGAGGCCCTGCATGATCAGGATCGGATCGCCGAACTGGCCGTCGAGCCAGGCGCGGACCGCCGCCTTGTCCGCCTTGTCCTTGAGGTCGAGCCAGTCGAGGGCGTGAATGGTGGACAGGAAGGAATCGAGCGGCGCGGTCTGCGATCGGATTCCGTAATAGGTTTCGGCCGACTTGTGCGCCTCGCCGATCTCGGCGTCGGTCAGCCGTTCGATCACCCGCATCTGCGCGGCGGCGCTGGCAGCGTTCCTCAAGGGTCCGATATGGAGCAGCTCGCCGCCCTGGGCGCCGGCCTTGTCGATCGCGTCCCGCACCCAGAGGCCGAACAGGCTGTCGCCGGTGCGAAGATGATGGTCGATGAAGGAGAGCGGCGCTCCCACCGTGAAGGTGTGAAGCCACAAGGCGACCTTGGCCAGCTCTACCGCCATCGGATTCTTGTCGACGCCGTAGACGCAGCGCTTCAGAACCATCCGGCGGACGATGTGGCGATCGTCGAGCTGCGCTTCGTCGATCGCCCACTCGGCGGCCCTGGCGTTCCTGAGGATGGTTGCCCTTATATCCTCGATCTTGTCGGCCAGCGGCGAGGCGTAGCCGAGATCGGCGCCCAGCGCCGCCGCCTCCGCCATCGCGTCGAGCACATGGTCGGCGAGCGTATCGACCAGGCTGACGAGGAAATGGCCCGAGCCCATGGCGGGATCGCAGACCCGAAGCGCGAGGATGGAATTGGCCGGATCGGAATCGCGAAGCTCGCGCCGCCGATAGTCTTCGGCATGCTTCGGCTCCAGCCTCGCCAGGGCTTTGCGGAACGCTTCGAGGCGTTCCGCGATGAGCGGCTCCAGGGTTTCGTCGAGGATGAGCCCGACCAGCTCGTCCGGCGTATAATAGCTGCCCGTATTCTTGCGGGCGAACAGGTTGGGCCGGACGGCGAGCGTACCCGAATCGTCGCGGACGATCTCATATTCGAGCAGCCGCTCGTAGATCGAGCCGAGCTGCTGGACCGAGAGGTCGCGATAGTTGATGTAGCGCCTCGTCCCCGTCGAGCGTTCGAAGGACAAAGCGTCGAGCGCCGGGGCCATGACGCTGTCGGGGATCCGGACGCTTTCGAGAAGCGGAAAGGCCTCGGCCGCGAAGAGACCGCCATTATAGGGTGGGATGCCGACCGAGGAATCGCCTTTGTCGACGATTCGCGACAGATCCGCGATATGGTTCCAGATCCGGGACGCCGAAGCCGACAGCGCATCGCCTTGCGCAACGCGCTCGCCGACCTCGATCCGGAGCGGGCGCAACGCATAATCGTCATATCGCCTGTCGCTTACCGGAAGCAGGTCGCGGTCCTCGGCGTAGAGCAGGAACAGCAGGCGGTAGAGCAGGACCAGCGACGCCTCGCGCACCTCCTGGAGAGCCGCCTTCGGGGCGGCATCGGCGATGGCGGCGGCGAGGCTTGGAAACACCTGTTCGAAGACCAGCTTCGACAGGCTGGCGGCGACTCGCGCTTCGTAGAAAGCCGCCTCCGCCCGAGCCCTTTCGTGGAAGGAGCGCCCCACCCCGCCTCGACCATCCGCGCCATCCTTGAGAAAGGCCTCTCGCGAAAACATGACGGCGAAGACCCGCAGCCAATGGTCGCGATCGGCCTCGCTCGCGAACAGATCGCCGGCGCCGCCCAGCGCAAGAACCCGCCCCAGATCGATTTCCAGAAACTCTTCCGAAACGGATCGAGCCCCCGCCCAATAAAGCCGCCATTTGGCGCCGTTGGTCAGGATTCCCCAGCGCAATCTGCCGCCGGTAAGATCGTCGATCCGGCGAAGATAGCGGAGCATCTGAGTGGAGGGCGCGGTCGCCTCGTCGCGCCCGGATGCCCGGTCCAGAGGCCGGGCCCAGCGCTTGCTTTCCACCACCGCCAGCCCTTCGGCGTAGCGTTTCCACTGGTCGGCCTGCCGATTGGCCGCCGACTTGGCGACCGCATCGGCGAAGAGCAGCCCGTCCGGCACGTCGTCGCGCCCCGACACCGTCAGATTCTGCTGGCGAAGCGACTCGGTCCAGCCGAGCGCCTTGAGCACCGGCCAGATGAAGTCGTCCTCCGTCTGGCTCTCGTTGGTGCGAATATCCTGCGGAAAGGCGGCGGCGATCGCTTCCAGGTCGGCTCGCAGTCCGGAAACGTCGACCTCGGCGTAGGCCGGCGTCGCCGCGACCGCCTCGATAAGATAATCGGTCGTGAACAGGCTGCCGGCAATGAAAAAGGCGGAATCTGACAAAGGCTATCCCCGGGAGTCGATCTTAGAGGCCGGCGCCGACGCTTTGAAGCGCTGATGGTGTTCACTTGGCGCGCCGCCTCGCCTAAGCCTTGCCCATGAATCCACGCCGCGACAACAGCCGCTCGATCCGCGCCCGAACCGGGCCCGACCTCGTCGCCAGATCCTGGGCGACCGAAGCCGCCGTCCGGATGCTCCAGAACAATCTCGATCCCATGGTCGCCGAGGCGCCGGAAGAGCTGGTCGTCTATGGCGGGATCGGCCGGGCGGCGCGGGACTGGGCGAGCTTCGACAGGATCGTCGAGACCCTGGAGCGGCTCGAGGGGGACGAGACCCTTCTCGTCCAGTCGGGAAAGCCCGTCGGCGTGTTCCGCACCCATGAAGATGCGCCGCGGGTGCTGATCGCCAATAGCAACCTGGTTCCGAAATGGGCGACCTGGGACCATTTCCACGAATTGGATCGCAAGGGATTGATGATGTACGGCCAGATGACGGCCGGATCGTGGATCTACATCGGCACCCAGGGCATCGTTCAGGGCACCTACGAGACCTTCGCCGAGATGGGGCGCCAGCATTATGGCGGCGATCTGAAGGGCCGCTGGATACTGACCGCGGGCTTGGGCGGGATGGGCGGGGCGCAGCCGCTGGCGGCGGTGATGGCGGGCGCGCATTGCCTGGCGATCGAATGCCAGGAGAGCCGGATCGAGAAAAGGCTCGAGACCCGCTATCTCGACCGCCGGGCCGGATCGCTGGAAGAGGCGCTTGAGATCATCCGAACCGCGACCGCGCCGACTTCCGTCGGGCTTCTCGGGAACGCGGCCGAGATTTTGCCGGAGATGGTCCGGAGGGGAATTCGTCCGGACGCGGTGACCGACCAGACTTCGGCCCACGACCCGGTGAACGGCTATCTGCCGATCGGATGGACGGTCGAAAAATGGATGAATATGCGCGAGCGGGATCCCGCCTCGGTGGAGGCCGCTGCAAGAGAATCCATGGCGGTGCATGTTCATGCAATGCTGGCCTTCCGGGAGATGGGAATCCCCACCTTCGACTATGGCAACAACATCCGTCAGGTCGCGAAGGACGAGGGCGTTGCCCATGCCTTCGACTTTCCGGGTTTCGTCCCGGCCTATGTCCGGCCGCTTTTCTGCCGGGGCGTGGGGCCGTTCCGCTGGGTCGCCCTGTCGGGGGACCCGGAGGACATCTACCGGACCGACTCGAAGGTGAAGGAACTGATCCCCGACGATCCCAACCTCCACCGCTGGCTCGACATGGCCCGCGAGCGGATCGCCTTCCAGGGCCTTCCGGCGCGGATCTGCTGGGTCGGGCTCGGGCAGAGGCACCGGCTCGGAATGGCGTTCAACGAGATGGTCGCTTCGGGAGAGCTGAAGGCGCCTGTCGTCATCGGCCGCGACCATCTCGATTCGGGCTCGGTGGCAAGCCCCAATCGCGAGACCGAAGCGATGCAGGACGGCTCCGACGCGGTGTCCGACTGGCCCCTTCTCAACGCCCTCCTCAACACCGCCTCGGGCGCGACCTGGGTGTCGCTCCATCATGGCGGCGGCGTCGGGATGGGCTATTCGCAGCATGCCGGAATGGTGATCGTCGCCGACGGCAGTGCGGAAGCGGCCCGCCGGCTGGAGCGGGTGCTTTGGAACGACCCGGCCACCGGAGTGATGCGCCATGCCGACGCCGGCTATGAGGAGGCGATAGACTGCGCCCGCGAGAAGGGGCTGGACCTGCCGATGGTGGGGACGTGAGCCCCCCTGTGACGATCGTCCTCCACCCCGGCGCCGTCACCCTGGCCGAGCTTCGCGCGATCTGGTCCGGCGCTCCCGTCCGGCTCGACCACGACGCGTGGGGCGCGATCGACGCCGCCGCCGCCTGCGTCGACAGGATCGTTGCGAGCAAGCGGACCGTCTACGGGGTCAATACCGGCTTCGGCCTGCTCGCTCAGACCCGGATACCGGACGACCGGCTGGCCGAACTCCAGCGCAACCTCGTCATGTCGCACAGCTGCGGCCTCGGCGAGGATCTGAGCCGGCCCGTCGTCCGGCTGGCCATGGCGACCAAGGTGATCGGCCTCGCCCGAGGCCATTCGGGAGTGCGGCGCGAGGTGGTGGAGCGGCTGCTCGCCTTGCTCGATGCCGACGCTTTGCCCTGCATCCCGAGCCAGGGCTCGGTCGGCGCTTCGGGGGATCTCGCGCCGCTCGGCCATCTCAGCGCGGCAATGCTGGGCGAGGGACGGATCGACCTCGGAGGAACGATCATACCGGCGGGCGAGGCGCTCCGCGAGCTCGGCATGGAGCCGCTGGTTCTTGGCCCGAAAGAGGGCCTGGCGCTGATCAACGGCACCCAGATTTCCACCGCGGTGGCCCTCGACACCTTGTTCGCGGGAGAGAGAATATTCGCCAGCGCGTTGATTTCAGGCGCTCTGTCGCTGGACGCCCTGAAAGGCACCGACTGCGCTTTCGATCCGCGAATCCATGAAGCGCGGGGGCAGAAGGGGCAGATCGTAGTGGCGGCGGCGTTGAGGCGGCTGATCGGGGGGAGCGAGATCCGGCACAGCCACGACGATTGCACGAGGGTGCAGGACCCCTACAGCTTCCGCTGCCAGCCGCAGGTGATGGGGGCATGTCTGGACTTGTTTGGAAATGTCACGGAATCGCTAAAAATCGAGGCGAATGCGGTCACGGACAACCCCTTATTGTTCCCGGAAGCGGACGAATCCCTGTCTGGCGGAAACTTCCATGCCGAACCCGTCGCCTTCGCCGCCGACACCCTGGCCATGGCCCTGTGCGAGATCGCGAGCATTTCGGAGCGGCGCACCGCGGTCCTGGTCGACCCGAAGATGAGCGGCCTTCCGCCTTTCCTGGTCCGGGACAGCGGGGTCAATTCGGGCTTCATGATCGCCCAGGTCACGGCCGCCGCCCTGGTCTCCGAGAATAAGAGCCTCGCCTGGCCTGCAAGCGTCGACACCGTGCCGACCTCGGGCAATCAGGAGGACCATGTCTCGATGGCGACCCATGCCGGGACCAAGGCGCGGCGGATCGCGGGCAATTCGGCGGGTGTGGTCGGGATCGAGCTGCTGGCGGCGGCGCAGGGCTGCGATTTCCACGCGCCGCTGAAGAGCTCGCCGGCGCTCGAGGCGACGCGGTCGGAGATCAGGCGCGGCGTCGAGCCTTACGAGGCCGACCGCTATCTGGCCGACGACCTGCGCTGGGCGCAGGATTCGGTGCTGGCGGGGGCCCTTTCGGGCGAGGTCGAAGCGGAGTTGTTCGGAAGGTGATCGATCGCGTCATCCCAGCGAAGGCTGGACCGTTGCATAAGTCGCCGGCATTAGCCCCTCCCCTTCAGGGGAGGGGTTGGGGTGGGGGCTGTCTGCTCGTCCGACCGATCTCAGCGAACATTCTCCCTCACCTTCCCCACCCCAACCCCTCCCCTGAAGGGGAGGGGCTTTGCGGCCTCACCCTTCGCAGAGGCTATGCAGACGTCCCGCGAGGGGCGACGGGATGATGATCGACCTCGCGCAAATCGACGACGGGCTCGACCTCGAGAGCGAGGTCTGCGTGATCGGGGCCGGGGCGGCGGGGATCAGCCTCGTCCGCCGTCTGCTCAAGCTGGGCCACTCCGTCGTGCTTCTGGAAAGCGGCGGGCTCGATTACGAGCCGGCGACGGCCGAGCTCAATTCCGGCGAAAATGTCGGCGAGGATTATTACGACCTCGAGGACAGCAGGCTTCGCTTCTTCGGAGGCACCACCGCAATCTGGGGCGGGCGCTGCGCGGAGCTCGACCCCGTGGACCTCGAAGCGCGCGATCATGTGCCGCATTCGGGCTGGCCGATCGGCTGGGAGGAGCTCGAGCGCTGGTACGGGGAGGCCCGGCCCGCCTTCGGACTGCCCGAAGGCAGGCCGGGGCCGGACGATCTGCGGTCGGCGGGGGTGAAGCTTCCCCGCTTCGACGAGCTCGAAACCCCGCTCTGGACCTTCGACCGGCGCTTCAACCGCTTCGCCTGGGAGAGCTGCGCCGACCTGGAGGCGGACCCCAGATGCCAGATCGTGACCCACGCGACGGTTACGGCGATCGTGCCCGATGGCCGCGGAATCGCCCTGGTCCAGGCTCGCTCGCTCGGCGCCGGCCGGCTGACGGTGAAGGCCAGGGCGTTCGTGCTCGCAGCCGGCGGGATCGAGAATCCGAGGCTGTTGCTCGAGTCGGAGCTCGGCAATTGCCGCGACCAGGTCGGCCGCTATTTCATGGAGCATCCGCACGCCCGCGGCGGGCGGATCGTCAAGGGTTCGGCGTGGCGGCTGCTCAAGGCGTTCGGCCGAAGGCACCGGGTCGGAGGGCAGGATCTGGCGGCCCTGATCGCCCCGTCGGAGGCATTGCAGCGGCGCGAAGGCATATTGAACACCTCGCTGACCATCGTCGCCCGCCAGCCGGAGGGGCGACGCCAGTTCATCGGAATGAAGGCCTATTCGGGGCTGAAGCACAAAATGGCCCCGACGAAGCGCGGGCGGGCGCTGTGGATGGTGACCAAGAAGGCGGCGGGATGGGCCCAGCGCCACATCGACCCGGCCCGGCCCTGGCTTCTCAACAAGATCGGCAATCTCGAAGTGACGCTGCTGGTACGCGGCGAACAGGCGCCCAATCCGGAGAGCCGAGTGACCCTGGCCGGCGAGAAGGATTCGACCGGAATGCGCCGGGTGAAGCTGGACTGGCGGCTGTCGGAGATCGACGTGAGGAGCGTCGAGGTGCTGGTCGAAACGCTCGGGCGGGAGCTGGAGCGGCTCGGCCTCGGCAAGGTGGAGCCCGCCGACTGGCTCGGCTCGGGCGAATGGAAGACCGATCCGCTCATCTCCTCCCACCCGATCGGCGGCTATCATCATATGGGAACGACCCGGATGGGGAGCGACCCGGCGACCAGCGTCACCGATGCCGACGGGCGGGTGCACGGCATCGGCAATCTGTGGGTGGCGGGATCGTCGCTCTTCCCGACCGGCGGCTGGGCCAACCCGACTCTCACCATCGTCGCTCTCGCCCTGCGCAGCGCGGAGAATATCTCGAGGGAGCTGAAGGCGTGACGGCGGTGGCTCCGGTCGGCGCCAACGCGACCCGGCTCTGGGGGCTGAGCGCCGGCCAGCGGCTGCGCCGGATCGCGGCCGCGCAGCAGCTGGAGGTGCGGGCGGACGGCGAGCTTCTGGTCAATCTCGGCTTCGCCTTCGATCCGTCCTGGCTGAAGCTGGCGGCGGAGAAGCCGGGACTGGTGGTGACTCGCGGCGGGATTCCGGTGCTGGCCAATGCGGGACCGGACGGGGCGGATATCCGCGGGGCGATGGAGCGGGGCCTGCCTTGTCCCGCGGGCGGCGAAATGCTCGCCTGGGAAGAGGCGGGCGACGTCGGCAACGACGAGCTTCGAAAGAAGGAGCGGCCGTTCATGGACCGGCTCGCTCCGGAAACCGTGCGCGGCCTCGAGCGGGCCAGCTATTTCGGGGCCTATAAGGGCGTGACCGATATCCTCACCAAATATCTGTGGCCGGAATGGGCCCTGGTCCTGACCCGCTGGGCGGCCGGGATCGGGATGAGCCCGAACCAGGTGTCGATGATCGGCGCCGCCTTGTGCCTGCTCGCGACCTGGCTTTTTCACGAGGGCCGCTACTGGCCCGGGCTCGCGGCGGGGCTCGCCTTCATGGTTCTCGACACGGTCGACGGAAAGCTCGCCCGCTGCACCATCACCTCCTCGAAGATAGGCGGGGCGATCGACCATGGCATCGACCTCGTCCATCCGCCCTTCTGGTGGTGGGCCTGGGGCGTGGGGCTATATGCCTGGGGCCGGCCGCTCGACGAGCATGTCTTCTGGTGGACCCTGGCCGTCATCGTCGGCGGCTATGTCGTCCAGCGGCTGATCGAGGGCGCCTTCATCGCCCGCTTCAAGATGCACATCCACGTCTGGCGCCGCTTCGACAGCCGCTTCCGGCTGATCACGGCTCGGCGCAATCCGAACATGGTGATACTGCTCGCGTCGCTGATCGTGGGGCGGCCGGACTGCGGCCTCTTGGCGGTCGCGGCATGGACCTTGCTCTCGCTCGCCGTCCACATCGTCCAGCTCGCCCAGGCGATGGCGGCGCGGAAGGCGGGACGGCCGGTGGTCTCCTGGCTGGCTTGAGCCGCCGCCCTTTCGAAGACCAAAAGAAGATTGGTTCACACAAAGACACCAAGGCACAAAGATACCGCGAAGCGGCCTATCGCAGGGCCAATCCTGGAAGGCTGCAGGGTCTGCGGTTGCGATATCCCCTTTGTGGCTTTGTGTCTTTGTGTGAAACAAATTGCGGCCTTCGGCCGCGGCACGGCGACGGCCATTACAGACCGGAGAAATAATTGTTCGCCACTCGCCTGACGCCCTCCCGGAACGTCGCGGCTCCGAAGTTCATCAGGAGCCCAAGCGGGCACCCGGAGAGGCGAAGATAGGTGAGCAATTGCTTGGAATGAACCGGCGCCAGCCGTTCGACCGACTTCATTTCGATGAGCAACTGCCCTTCCACCAGGAGATCGATTCGAAATCCTTCCCCCAAGATCATTCCGTCGAACTCGATGGCGATGGGCTTCTGCCGCTCAACGGCCAGGCCGGCGCGAACCAGTTTCGCCGCCATGACCGCCTCATAAACCGATTCGAGCAAGCCCGGCCCCAGGCCTCTGTGGACCCTCAACCCGCAATCCACGGCTATTCGCGCAACGCGCTCCACATCCTGCATGGGATGCTTTTGGGACATGTCGCTCGGGATGCAAAAAGAAGATTGGTTCACACAAAGACACCAAGGCACAAAGATACCGCGAAGCGGCCTATCGCAGGGCCAATCCTGGAAGGCTGAAGGGTCTGCGGTTGCGACGCCCCCTTTGTGCCTTGGTGTCTTTGTGTGAACAAATTGCGGCCTTCGGCCGCGGCAGTGCGGTGGCGTACGACCCGGAATTTCGAGGATGGATGCGTCGATGGATTGCTTCGTCGCTTCGCTCCTCGCAATGACGGGCGATGAACGAGACTATTCGGCGCTTCGGTTATCCCGCGACCCTGATCGCCGAATACGGGCATTGGGCGGTTCTGCTTCGGCCGGCCCAGCCGACGCTGGGCAGCCTGGTCCTCGCGGCGAAGAGCGAGGCGAGGAGCTTTCCGGAGCTGCCGCCAGAGGCCTTTGCCGAACTGCAGCGGGCCGTCGCGGACATCGAACGGGCGCTCGCCGGCTCGGTCCGGCACGAGAAGATCAACTATCTGATGCTGATGATGGTGGATCCCCACGTCCACTTCCACGTCGTCCCCCGCTACGAGGGCGAGCGTAAGGCCTGCGGGGTGACGGTGACCGATTCGGGCTGGCCGAAGGCGCCGGCGCTCGGCGAGGCGGTGACGCTGGAGCCGGACCAGGTTGAAGCGCTGGTGGGGTATTTCAAAGAATATTGGTAATTCGTCATCCCGGACTTGATCCGGGATCCATGAACATGGCCGCCAAGATTTCGCAGCCGTTCGTGCTCATGGATTCCGGCTTTCGCCGGAATGACGGCTATTATTGGCGTCCCGCCCACTTCGCCGTCAGCGTCTTCGCCGCCTCGACGTCTTCGGGGAAGTCGACCTCCTGCCACTCCTCGCCCTTGATCGAGACTGTGCGCACGTCGGCGCCGGCCACTGCGAGCGAGTCGATGGCGCGAAGATACCAGCGGCGGGTGCCGTCGGGCTGGCGCATCATCCGATCGACCTGGCCGCGGAACAGGCGCGGCCCTTCGCCGCGGAAAGCGAGGAGGCCGATCGATTCGGCATTATAGCGTCCCGAATCCAGCGCCTTGCCGATTCGAAGCAGCCGGTCGCCGTCCCGAAGCACCTTCATGTCGTCGGAATCGTAGCTCTCCTTCTCGTCGACGGTGACCGCGATCGGCCCGGTTTCCGCTTCGAGGACATGATCGAGCAGCGGAGGCGAGACAAGGGTGTCGCCGTTGAGGAGCAGGGTGTCGCGGTCGAGCTCGGCCCGGGCCATCCAGACCGAGCCGAGATTGTCGGCGACATGGTAGAAGGGGTTGAACAGGGTCCGAACCCCGGAGCGCCGGGCGGCGACCTCGGCGACAATCTCCTCCGCGAAGCCGGTGACGATGACGATGTCGGCGATTCCGGCGCCCTGGAGCGCGTCCAGCTGCCATTCGAGCAGGCTCCGGCCGTTAAGGTCGATAAGGCATTTCGGCCTCTCCGCGGTCAGCGGCAACAGGCGCGAACCCTTGCCGGCGCTGAGGATGATCGCTTTGTCGATAGTCATGAAATTGGTCGCACCTGATAAAGCCGCGGCCCAGCGCGCGACACTTCCGACCGGCCCCTTATGGGTCGAGTGGGGCAAAGTTGGGGCGCGGGCGTGGCGGATCGGCAACGGCGGCGGGATTAACTCCGGCGCGGCGAAGTTTTCGATGGCTCCCGCCGGTCCTAGCTGTGATGAAATCGCGGCTATGGGAGATTGGACCGCGATCGTGCTTGCCGGGCGCCGGCCGGGAGAGGATGGCTTCGCGGCCGCGCACGGCGTGGCGGCGAAAGCGCTGATCCGGGCCGGGGGCCAACCGATGCTGGGCCGGGTGGTCCGGGCATTGCTCGATTCTCCTTCGATCGGCCGGATCGTCATCCTCGCCCAGGAGGCGGACTCGCTCCTCGCCGGCGAGCTCGAATGGATGGCCGGGGATGACCGGATTTCGACGGCGCAATCCTGCGACGGCATTTCGGCCAGCGTCGGGCGCGTGGCGGGGACGGAGGCCGCGCCTTATCCGGTGCTCGTCACCACCGCCGATCATGCTTTGCTTCGGCCCGAGATGGTCGAGGCGTTCATCGCCGGGGCGGCGGGGGTCGACCTCGCCTTCGCGATGGTCGAGCGCAAGACGGTGGAGAAGGCCCATCCCGACACCAGGCGGACCTGGCTCAAGGCCGCGAACGGCCATTTCAGCGGCGCCAATCTGTTCGCTCTGCTGACCGCGCGATCGGCACGGGGGACGGACTTCTGGGCCCGGGCCGAAAAGGACCGCAAGCGCACCCTCAAATTGCTGAGCTTCCTCGGCCTCGGGATATTCCTTCGAGCCGTCACCCGGACGATTTCGCTCGAGGCCGCGGCCGAGCGCGCCGGCCGAAAGGCGGGCTTCCGGCTGAAGGCCGTGCTTCTGCCCTTCGCCGAGGCGGCGATCGACGTCGACAAGCAGTCGGACCTCGATCTGGCCGAGCGGATCCTCGCCGCCCGGGCCGATCTACCAGCCGCTGCCGCCTCCGCCGCCGCCACCGCCGCCGGACGATCCGCCGCCGTCTGATCCGCCGCTCGATCCGGGCGCCGTCGAGGCCGAGGAGATGGTGCCGGCAAGCGAGCCGCCGACCCTATCCGCGAAATCGCCAGGGTTGCTCCACGGATCGGAATCGCCCGAATACCAGCCCATCGGCTGGGTCTGCCCCGAGGCCGCGGCGGCGGCGAGGACCGAAGTGAAGCGCGAGGCCCAGTCATTCTCGACCTTGAGCGCGATCGCATAGGGCAGATAGCGCTCGAACAATTCGGGAGTCTTGTCGGGCGGATGAAGGGCTTCGAGCCGATCCTCTTCCGCCACCGAAAGATAGTGTCGGAAACCCTCGATCCGATCGAGGACGGCGCGCCCTTCCCGGGTCGGAGCCGCCATCCAGCCGAAGGCGGTGACGACGACCGGAAGCCCGAGCAACGGGATGAGCATTGGAACGACCCGCCCCGTCTCGAAGGCGTTGCCGATGGTGACGATCCCGGCGACGAGCCCGACCAGCCCGACGATCAGGGCGAGCATCTTGAGCAGAAGCGCCTTCGCGGTCGCCGGTCCGCGGCTGACGGCATAAAGGCCCAAGGCGGCCAGAGGCAGGAGCAAAGCTCCAGCCGCGGCCGCGAGATCCTCTCGGCCGAGATCTTCGGGAGACGACAGCAGGACCGCCGCCGCCGGCAAGGCGAGCGCGGCCAGCATCACGGCGAGGCCACGATAGGCCCAGATGAGATTGCGGACGAAGAGCCGGCCTTCGTAATTTCGCTTGAGCCCCGCCTTGAGCGCGTCCCTGGCGCCGCTGAAGGTCGCGTGGTTCTCCTGATCCATCAGGATCGAATCGCCTTCCGCGAAAAGCCGGGACTTCATCGACGCCTCGGGCTCGGCGAGAATCGTCCGGCCCGCTTTCTTCTCGATAATGGTCTTGCCGTTCTTGAAGAAGCCGCCTTCCTCGTCGGTAAGGCGGAGGTGGCCGCCCACTCCGAGCTCGACGAGGGCGGCGGCGAAGGCGCGGCTGTCGGCGCTCATCTTCGTGATGTAGCGCATGGCGGCGGCCGACAGGCCGTCGGGCGGCACGAAGATCGGAACCAGCGTACCGGCCTTCGGATCGCGGCCGGCGCGCCGCCAGGCCTGGAAATAATAAGCCAGCAGGCAAAGCAGGCCGAGCGCGCCGGCGGCGGGCGGCGCATTGTCCTGCAGCCAGAGGCGCGCGGCGGAAGCCGGCGCCGGCGGGTCGACGACGCCCTTTTCCCAGGCGGCGGCGACGGTCAGCCCTTCCTGTGCGGCGAGCGGAGCCGTAGTCCTGAACAGGATGTCGCCCGGGCCTTCGGAGACGATTTCGGCATTGCCGCCGGTGGCGCCCTCCGGTCCCGTATAAACCGCGCGCTTGCCGAACGGGACTGGGCGGGGCAGCCTGATCCGGGCTTCCGCGACTTCGATCGGAAAGTCCCAGCCGGTGCCGGTCGCGTTCCAGTAGAGCTCGTCATGATCGTCGAAGAAGCCGAGTTGGCGAGTCGTCCGGTAGCGTATCTCATAGACGTGCTCGCCCAGCGAGAGACGGACCTCCGGATCGCCGATTCGAATTCGTATCCCGTTGCCTTTCCGCATCGTCTTCCAGGGCTCGTCGCGGCCGTCGCGCCGCACTCCGAGCAGCTCGAAGCCGACCCGGACCTCGCTTCCCGCGCGATTGCGGTAACGGGTGGGGAAGTCGCGCTGGATGCCGCGGTCGATCCGGTCGCGCTCCGAGCGGAGCCTGATCGTCTCGGTGACTTCGAGCGCTCCGTCGGGCCGGACGAGGACGTCGCTCAGATAATATAGGATCCGCTCCTCGGCCGAGGCGGCGGCCGGCCATAGGAGAGCGAGCACCGCAAGCAGCGGCAGCCAGAGCCGGCACATCAGCCGGCCCGGCCGAAGCTGACCTTGGGCGCCGTCTGGATGCTGGAATCGCCGTCTTCGTAGAAAGGCTGTTCCGAAAAACCCATCGGCTGCGCGACAAGCACGTCCGGGAAGGACTGGACCCGCGTGTTGATATCTCGGACGGTGGCGTTGTAATAGCGCCGGGCGCCCTGCAATTGCTCCTCGATCTCGGCCAGCTCGTCCTGCAGCGCCCGAAAATTCTCGTCGGCCTTGAGATCGGGATAGTCCTCGGCGACCGCCATCAGCCGGCCGAGCATGGCGCCGAACGCATTGTCGGCCTGTGCGGTGGCCTCGACGCTTCCGGCCCTGGCGGGATCGGTGCGGTGGGCGGTGACCTCGGTCAGCACTTCGCGCTCGTGGGCTGCATAGCCTTCGACCGTGCTGACCAGGTTCGGCACCAGATCGGCGCGGCGTCGGAGCTGGACGGTGATTCCGCTGAACCCCTCTTTGGTGAGCGCGCGCAGGCGCACGAGACGATTGTAGACGATGACCGCGTAGAGAAGGGCCAGAGCGAGCAGGCCGAGCGCAATCCATAATATCATGGCTGATTCCCCCTAGCCGGCGGTTCTAGAATAGGCGGGGCGGCGAGGCCAGCCGGTGCGTCGGGATTGGAGAGCGGAGGATGGGCGCGGCTTTGCTCGATGCCGGACCGGTCGCCGAAAAGGGGGTTTCGGGGTGATGCGCATCCGCCCGGAAAGAGTCGGATATCCTACTTACGGATATCCGCTGTTCAATCGGGCATAGTGGTGGTGCATGAACCCTGTTCGTCCAGACCCTGAGCCCGGCTGGCCCCGGGATTCGGCAATCGGGCGAAATCACGGGGGTGATTCGCAGATGGAGGAAAGATTCGCGGCGACCGGCGGCTGTGTCTCTCCACCCCGCGATGTGTCCGACAACGGATATAATTAAAAGCCTGCATTCATTGTTTCGAATCCAATGGTTAATTCTCCCCATAAGTCCGATGTATCCTGATTCGGATGTAATTTTGCGTTCCCGCCCAGTTGCTTATTCAGCGCCGCGCAAATAATCTGCTAGCGAATCGGACCGATGTCGGTTCGACACCTTCAGGGGGGATCGGCAATATGTTTGGTCATGGTAAAAAGACGCTTAGCCTACGCGCGTTGGCTTTGGGCACAGCGGCCGCTTCGGCGCTTCTGGTGGCCGGAACCGCGTCGGCGCAGCCCGGCAAGGAGCCTAAGGATCCGCCGCGGCTGAAGCAGCGGGGCGCGTCCCCCAACCATCCGTTCGCCCCCACCGGCAATAAGGAGGTCCTGCTCGACCTCAACATCGAATATGTCGACGGCGTCATCTACAATCCGAGGACCGGAGTCGACGACAAGGTCAGGCTTCGCGCCTACACTCAGGACGGCCTGGCGCTTCCGGAGCGCTTCGTCTCGCCGATGATCGTCGCCCGTCCGGGCGATACCGTCCGGGTCAAGCTCGACAACAGGCTGCCTCAGACGACGACGTCCTACGATCCCGGATGCGCCGGAGGACCGGGCCAGGACCACAATGTGCCGCATTGCTTCAACGGCACCAACCTCCACACCCACGGTCTCTGGGTGAACCCGTCGGGCAATGGCGACAACGTGCTTCTGTCGATCAATCCCGGCGTCAAGTTCGAATATGAATATGCGATCGACCCCGAGCATCCGGCCGGCACCTTCTGGTACCATACGCACCGGCACGGCTCGACCGCGCTCCAGGTTTCGAGCGGGATGGCCGGCGCCCTCATCATCAAGGGCGACAAGGTGCCGACCCCGACCAAGAATGGCGACCTCGACGTTCTGATCGACGGTGTCCGCAACATCAAGGAGCGGACCCTGGTCTTCCAGCAGATCCATTATAGCTGCTTCGATCAGAATCAGAACATCAAGCTCAACACCGCCCCTCTCCCCGGCGGCGGCTCGAGGATCACCTCGTGGCGCTGCGATCCGGGCGATGTCGGCGGAGTCGAGGCCTATAAGGACAATCAGGGGGTCGGCTTCGGCAATTTCTCCGGCTGGGGCCAGTCGGGCCGCTATACGAGCATCAACGGCTACGTCCTTCCGACCTTCACCGTGAAGCAGAACCAGGTCGAGCGCTGGCGCATGATCCACGGCGGAGTTCGCGACACGATCCGGGTCCTCTTCGTCAAGGCCAACTCGCCCAGCGTCGACATGCGGGCGGGCGAGCACCTCGCGGGAGAGAATATGGAGGCGTTCGTCCAGGCGAATTGCAGCTTCCAGACCACGCCGTTCCACCTGGTTGCGGCCGACGGCCTCACCATGGGCCAGGCCACGTCGACCCGCAACGCCACCTTCCAGCCGGGCTATCGCTGGGACGCGCTGGTGAGCTTCCCCCAGGAAGGCGAATATTGCATGCTCGATGTCCTGAGCCAGTCGACCGAGAGCGTCGGCAACCTGCCGTCGGGCGTGCGGCTGCTGGGGATCGTGAAGGTCGAGCGTGATCAGGACACCGTCAACCGCGGCACCACGGTCGAGCAGCTGGTCGACTCCGCTCGCAAGACGATGCCGGCCGATGTTCGCGACTCGGTGATCGCCGACCTCAACAACGGCCTGAAGCTCAGCCGCTTCGCGCCGCATGAGACGATCGCGACGAGCGAGCTTTCGGGCGGCCAGGAGATGACGTTCGACATCACCTCCCCGACCCCGACGACGAACCTGTTCCAGGTGGCGAACCAGCTACCGACGTCGCCGGGCTACAACCCCCAAGCCTACGATCCCGGCCGGCTCGACCGGAAGCTGACGCTTGGAACGGCCGAGGAATGGAAGCTGACCTCCAACCGGGCCGGCCACCCCTTCCACATCCACGTCAACCCGTTCGAGATCGTCAAGATCGTCAACGACAACAACCCGACGGTGGACGTCAGCGCGTTCGGCGTCTTCGACGGCGGCGATCCGCAATATCCCGGCCTCAAGGGCATGTGGAAGGACACATTGTGGATCAAGCCGGGCTACACGGTCACCATGCGGACCCGCTACAAGCGCTACATCGGCGAGTTCGTTCTTCACTGCCACATCCTCGACCATGAGGACGAAGGCATGATGCAGAACGTCGCCGTCGTGCTTCCGGGCGGAAGCGCCGCCAGCGTCAACGCACCGCCGGTCGGCCACTCGACCAGCCACTAAGCCCTGAACGACGAAAGGCCCCGCCGCGAGGCGGGGCCTTTTTTCTATTGTGGGCCGGTCGACGCCGGGCCCCGGACGGGAAGGCTCCGCCGCGAGGCGGGGCCTTTCCCTTGCGCGGGCCGCCTCATGGGCCGGCCGGCGACGGCAAGCGAACGTAGATGGAGACTTCTCGACGAAACGAGGATCTCCGCCGCCTCCATCCACTCCGCGGGACTCAGCCATCGCCCTGGTCGAGGGCGGCGCGGGCTCGATCGCCGGAGGATATCCAAATTCTACTGCGCCACCGACGCCGGTGAAACCCGAACGAAGAGAACGAAGAGTTCAGCGCGCTCGAGGCTCATATGCCGTGGATCGCTCGGCTGTCCGCCGGCGCTTCATCGCGATCGGACATCCCATAATCGCGAGTCACGGCGGCAATCCGCAGTCGATAATCCTTGAACACGCCGCTCCGTCCCCTGGACTGCGTAGACCGATGCTCCGGCCTGTTCCGCCACGCATCGACGGCCTCATCATCCCGGAAAAACGAAAGCGAAAGCAGCTTTCCGGGCTCGGCGAGGCTCTCGAATCGCTCGACGGAGATGAAGCCGTCAATTCGCCCGAGGTCTGCCTTCAACCGAGCCGCCAGGTCCAAATAGGTGTCGCGGCCGCCGTCAGCGCCTGGCCAGACCTCGAAGATCACCGCGATCACGGTCGCACCGGCGGCGCATGGGGCAGCGAGGCCAGCTTCAGGAATATCCGATCCTCCTTTCGGATGAACTGCTCCCGTTTGGCGAATTCGTAATTCGATCGACCGGCCGGATCGGCCGCCAGCCTTTGCCGATAGGCCTCGTACTGGGGCCAAGCTGTCGATGTTATAGACGCCATAAGCTATTGTCGCCGAGCCTTCATGCGGCGCGAAATAGCCGACCAGATCGGCGCCGCACCTCGGGATCGCTTCGCCCCACGTCCTGGCATAGGCCTCGAAGGCATCACGCTTGAATGGGTCGATCTCGTATCGGATGAAGCAGGTGATCATGTCTCTCTCCAGCATTGCGGGACGGACGCACCTTAAGCCATTGGCCGCGGTCGATGGTTCGGTTATGACCGAACTATGAAAGACGGGCCTGAAATAGCCTCTGCCGCTGCCCTGATCGGCGATCCTGCTCGCGCCAACATTCTGACTGCGCTGATGGACGGCCGCGCGCTTACGGCCAGCGAGCTCGCTGAGGTAGCTGGCATAGCCCTGCCGACTGCGAGTGGACATCTTTCGAAGCTCGTCGGGGCGACGCTTCTGTCCGTGGAGAAGCAGGGACGGCATAGATATTATCGCCTCGACAGCGCCGATGTCGCCGAGGTGCTGGAAAAGCTGATGGGCCTCGCGCAGCGATCCGGCGCCGTGCGGGTCCGCACCGGGCCTCGCGATGAGGCCCTGCGGGAAGCGCGGATATGCTACGATCACCTGGCAGGCGAGCAAGGTGTAACGCTGCTCTCCCGCTTGTTCGAGAATGAGCTCTTGTCATCGGGTGAAACGCCTGCCCCGACCGAGAAGGGTCGCACGATCTTCAGCGGGATCGGAATCGACGTGGACAGCCTGGGGCGCAGTCGGCGTCCCGTTTTCCTTCATTGCCTCGATTGGAGCGAGCGCCGTCATCATCTGGGCGGCGGTCTCGGCGCAGCAATCCTTGAACGCTCGATCGCACTTGGATGGATCAAACGCGGCGAGGGCCGAACCCTGAGAGTCACGGCGAGTGGCAAATCGGCGTTCAGCGAGACCTTCCAATAGGAGGGACGCAGGCGAAGCCTTCGTGGGTTGCGGGACAGGGCTCCTCCATTGCGGCGCGGGCGAGGCCCGAAACGACGAAGGCCCCCGCCTTGCGGCGGGGGCCTTCGTTGGTTGCGGGGGCAGGATTTGAACCTGCGACCTTCAGGTTATGAGCCTGACGAGCTACCGGGCTGCTCCACCCCGCGTCACCTTAAGACGGACCGCCGCGAGGCAGCCCGGAAGCGTCTTTTGTTCCCGACCCGCTTTCGCGAGCCGGCGGCGGGCTGCTCCACCCCGCGTCACCTTAAGACGGACCGCCGCGAGGCAGCCCGGAAGCGTCTTTTGTTCCCGACCCGCTTTCGCGAGCCGGCGGCGGGCTGCTCCACCCCGCCAAAAGTAATTGAGCCGCCCGAAGCGTGTCCGAGGACGCGCCGCGGGCGGCTCGATTGTGAATGGGTTCTCTCAACCGCTCGCCGCAAAGCCTGGCGACGACCTACTCTTCCATTGCTTAGGCAATAGTACCATCGGCGCTGTCAGGTTTCACGGCCGAGTTCGAGATGGGATCGGGTGGGTCACTGACGCTATGGTCACCAAGCTATGTGGCGAGCGGTAAAGGGTTGCCATCGAAGCGATGCCTCGGTGTCTTCCCGTAAGAGATTCTAGAAATCGTGCACTGACCGTCTGGCCGAGATCCAACCGACTATGAGCTTGCGGCAGCGCCGGCCCACGCATGAAGCGTGGCCCAGCGAAGCCTCAGCTCGACAAAGCTGTCATTGATGGTGGAATTCTCAAGCGCGAATAGAGCAATTAGGACCGGTTAGCTCCATGGGTTACCCCACTTCCACATCCGGCCTATCAACGTCGTGGTCTTCGACGGCTCTGTGATAACTTATCTTGAGGGAGGCTTCCCGCTTAGATGCTTTCAGCGGTTATCCCGTCCATGCATAGCTACCCTGCTGCACCGTTGGCACGATGACAGGTCCACCAGAGGCATGTTCAACCCGGTCCTCTCGTACTAGGGTCAACTCCTCTCAATTATCGACGCCCACGGCAGATAGGGACCAAACTGTCTCGCGACGTTCTGAACCCAGCTCACGTACCACTTTAATTGGCGAACAGCCAAACCCTTGGGACCTGCTCCAGCCCCAGGATGTGATGAGCCGACATCGAGGTGCCA
>JBBSIZ010000011.1:0-79730 GCA_038257735.1 Sphingomonadales bacterium
CGGGCGGGAGGCGCCGATCCGGGACACCTCGCCATATTCGACGACCCTCAGAAGCCGCTCCTGGGCGGCCTGGGACAGGGTGGCGAGCTCATCGAGGAACAGGGTTCCACCGTCCGCCTCCTCGAACCGGCCGGCGCGCGCCTTGGTGGCGCCGGTGAAGGCGCCGGCCTCGTGGCCGAACAATTCGGCCTCGATCAGGGTCTCGGGCAGAGCGGCGCAGTTCATCGCGACCAGCGGGCCGTCCCAGCGCGCCGAGAGGTGGTGGAGGCGCTCGGCGATCAGCTCCTTGCCGGTTCCACGCTCGCCGATCACCAGCACCGGCCGGTCGAGCGGAGCGGCGCGGCTCGCCCGCTCGACGGCGTCGAGGAAGGAGGAGGATTGGCCGACCAATTGGGTGTTGCGTTCCACCGCCAAAGATTGGGACGGATTCCCATGCTTTGGCAAGAAAAAGATGCCGGACTATGTGGCCGAAAGTTGAGGAATCGCCGTTTTTCGCCACTTTTCGCACTTGGCACGACCCTTGTATCGTTCGTGGCATAACGCCTCGCGGCGGAACGGATTTCAGGGAGGAAGACATGGCCGACATGGGCAAGCTGGGACAGACGGTGCTGGCGACGATCGGTGCGATGGTCCTGACCGCGACCGCGGTGGGTGCCGCGGTTGGACCGGCCCGAGCCATCGAGACGGCGCCGATCAGCCTTGTCGCGGCTTCGGTTTCCGGTCAGGCCGCGCCTCAATTCAATGCGTAAGGAGTGATTGAATGGGTATTTTCTCCCGAACCCGCGACATCGTCGCCGCCAATTTCGCCGATCTTCTCGACAAGGCGGAAGACCCGGCGAAGATGATCCGGATGATCATCCTCGAGATGGAGGAAACCCTCGTCGAGGTCCGCGCCGGCGCCGCTCGAACGATCGCCGACCAGAAGGAGATGCGCCGCCAGATTTCCCGCCTCGACAAGCTCCAGGAAAGCTGGACCGAGAAAGCGGAGCTGGCGCTCAGCAAGGACCGCGAGGATCTCGCCAAGGCGGCCCTGGTCGAGAAGCAGAAGGCGGCCGACATGGGCGACAGCCTGAGGACCGAGATCGAGGTGCTCGACGACGCGCTTCGCGCTTCGGAGGCGGACATCGCCAAGCTCCAGGGCAAGTTGCGCGAGGCCCGAACCCGCCAGAACGCCATCCAGAGCCGGCTCGAGAGCGCCAACCAGCGCGCCCGGCTTCGCGAGGCGTATGCCGGCCCCAAGGTCGACGAGGCCTTTTCGCGCTTCGATGTGCTCGAGCGGCGGGCCGACGACGCCGAGGGCCGCGCCGACGCCCTGGCGCTCGGAGCCCCGCCCAAGACCCTCGACGAGGAGATCGCCGAATTGCGCAATTCCGAGAAAGTGGATGCCGAGCTCGAAGCGCTCAAGGCCCGAATGAACAAGAAGGAGGGCTGAGGCGATGGAAGCCATCATCATCGTGCCGCTCGTGGTCCTTGGCCTGCCCTGGCTGATCTTCCACTACATCACCCGCTGGAAAACGGCGGCGACGCTGACCAACGACGATGAGAAGCTGATGGAGGAGCTTTACGACCTCGCCGGCCGCCTCGACGATCGCATGTGCTCGATCGAGCGCATCATGACGGCCGAAAACCCGAATTGGAGGGCGATCGCCTGCGACCCCGCCGCCACCGGGATCGAAGTCCGCCTCGAGTCCGCCCCGGCCCGCCACAGGATCGGTCAATGAGCGCCGCGCACACCAAATTCTATCTCGATAAGCAGAACAAGAAGATCAAAGGCGTCTGCGCGGGCATTGCCGATTATACGGGGATCGACGTAAACGTCATCCGCATCGGTCTCGTCGCCCTGACCTTCCTGGGCGGCGTCCCCTGGACGATCATCGCCTATCTGGTCGCCGCCTCGATGGCGCCCGTGAAGCCGCAGGCGATCGTCAACGAGACTCCCGAGCAGACCAAATTCTGGCAGGGCGTCCGGGCGTCGCCGACTCGAACGGTGCGGGACGTCCGCTCGCGCTTCCGCGAGATCGACCGCCGGCTGGCCGAGGTGGAGACCTATGTGACCAGCTCGAACAGCCGACTCGCCCGCGAAATCGACCAGCTGCGCTGACGCAGCCTGAACAAGGGGTTTGCAACCATGTCCTGGAACGGGCCGGAATTCGTCCTCGCCATCATCGCGATCAGCACGTTGGGCTGGGTCATCACCAGCTGGATCAGAGCAAAACACGGCTATCCGCTCGAAAATGAGTGGCGTGGAACGGTGAGCAAGGAAGACCCGGTGGACGCCCGCCGGATCGAGGCCCTCGATTCGGAGAACAGCGCCCTCAGGGGCCAGGTCGGCCGGCTCGAAGAGCGGCTTTCGGTGCTCGAGCGGATCGCCACCGATCCCGCCGAGCGAACGGCCCGCGAGATAGAGAGCCTGCGCTGATACTTACGGAGAAGGACCGGATACGAACATGAGTTTCGCAAGGGGATGAGGATATAATGGCGACCTGGATCTGGGTATTGATTCCGCTGGCGGCGATATTCGCGGGAGTGATGAAGCGCTGGCTGGACGTCAAGGAACGACAGATAGAGGCGGTCGGCCGAAGCGCGATCGACCGGGCGGAGCGCTATGCCGCTCAGACCGAGCGGCTCGAGGAGCGGGTTCGGGTGCTGGAGCGGATCGTTACCTCGAAAGGCGTCGGGGTCGCCGAGGAAATCGAGCAGCTGCGCGACCGCTAGGAGCCCGCGAAGGATGTATGACCCAGCCGGCCTCGCCGCACTGACCGGATCGGGACTGGTCGCGACCGGACTGATCGCCGGGGCCTTGCTCAAGGCCTGGCACGGCTGGCTTGCGCTGAGGCGGACTCAGATCGAGGCCCGAGGCGGCATCCGCAAGGGCTCGGAAGGACGGCCGGAGATCGCCGACCTTCGGGCCAGGGTGCGGCGCCTGGAGGCGATCGCGAGCGGCGGCGAGGGCTGATATGCCCCTCTTCGCGCTGGGGAGAGGGAGACTAAGCGGGAATCCACGGCATCACGCTTTGCCTCCCCCCCTCGCTCTGATACCGCCCCCTCATGCCCTCCCCTTCCCTCGCCGACGTCCAGGCCGATTACGAGATGCTCGAGGCGGACGACCGCTACCGGCTTCTGATCGACCTCGGCCGCGCCCTCGAGCCGATGCCGGACGCGCTCAAGACCGACTCCACCCTGGTGAGGGGCTGCTCGGCCTCCGTCTGGGTCTATCCGGTGCAGCGGCCGGACGGCCGGCTCCATTTCCTCGCCGACAGCAATGCGGCGATCACCAAGGGCATCGTCGCGCTCGTCCTGCTCACCGTCCAGGACCGGAGCCCGGCGGAGATAGAAGGGACCGACGTGGAGGCGGAGCTGGCGCCATTCGATTTGAAGAACCAGCTCAGCTCGAACCGGACCCAGGGCATTCCCAACATGATCGCCCTCGTCCGCGAGACCGCGGCCCGGCTCGAGCCATGAGCCTGTTCGAGACCGGCGGCGGCTTCGATCCGGAGCTGTTCACGAAGTTCGCCCGCAAGGTCGGCCATGGCGGGGCTCTCGGCATAGATTATGTCGGCCACGGCCCGGACTGGGTCGAGCTCGGCCTCGACTGGCGGGAGAAATTGGTCGGAGTACCGGAGACCGGCGTTCTCGCCTCGGGGCCGATCGTCAGCCTGATGGACATGGCGACCAGCATGGCGATCTGGGTCAAGCTCGGCCGCTTCCGGCCGCAGGCGACGCTCGACATGCGGGTCGATTATCTTCGGCCGGCGGTGCCTGGGAAGCGGATCGTCGGGCGGGGCGAATGCTACGGGACGACGAGGAGCGTCGGCTTCGTCCGCGGATTGGCGCATGATGGAGATTCGAGCGACCCGGTGGCGCATGTGACGGGCACGTTCATGTTCACGGAGTGACCCGTCGTCCGGGCGCGACTCGTCATCGCGCGCTCACCCGCGATCGCGCCACAATGATGTCAGCAACCCAGGCCTCGGTGCCTGGCACCGAATCTTTCGGTCCAACCACAGCGGCTCCAATGAAATCAACGGCTTAAAGGTTGGTGCCTGGCACCGATTTCGGTGGGTTACTCCACCCGGAAGTCGGTGACGATCAGGCGGACGGGGCCGGTGGCGGAGACTCCGTGGCCGAAGCCGTCACCGCCGCCGAGGACGAAGCCGACCTCGCCGGCGGAGGCGACGGCCTGGCGGAAGGCGGCGGGACTGGTGGCGGCCCGGCTGGTTTCGACGGCGGTCCAGGGGCCGTTCAGCGGCGCCACCATCACATGATCGCCGGTTCCCGGCTGAGACTGGCCCGGCTGCGATTGAGTGGCGAAGGTCGCATACCAGCGATAGGTTTCGAAACGGCCGCGCCCGCTCCAATTGTCGCCCCTGCGCTGGAAATAGAGGGTGATCAAAGCCGGCGAGCGGCTGTCGCTCGAGGCCAGAAGCCGGGCGCCCCGTGCAGCTTCGATCCGATAGCGCATGACGATCCGGCTCTTGCCGACGAGCGAGCCGTGCGGAAAGGTCACGTAATGGACGCTTCCGGGCAGGCGCGGAATATCGATATGCCATCCGCCGCCCCGGCGCGGAGTGGGATGCAGAGGCATTGCCACCGAATAATTGCGGCCTCGGATGATCGGGCCGATCGTCCAGGCCTCGGCATTGGACGCGGCGGCGGGTTGGGCGGTCGCTTCCGACCCCACGCCGCAGGCGGCGAGGAAGGCGAAGGCGGCGAGGGTGGCGGTGCGAAAGATCATGGCGAGCCTGTTGCAGGCGCTTTCATGTCTGGCGGCTGAATTCCTCCCATGCGCAAGCATGGGGAGGGGGACCAGGCGAAGCCTGGGGGAGGGGTAGCTGCACCGGCCTGCGCCAATTACCCCTCCATCACACTTTGTGTGGTCCCCCTCCCCACCGCTTCGCGGCGGGGAGGATTATCAGTCCCCTCGCCGCTCTTCCGATTTCCTGAGCACCTCATAGGCCGCCTGGACGGCCTGGAAACGCCTGGCCGCCTCCGGATCGCCCGGCGCGGCGTCGGGATGATTGGCCTTGGCGAGGCGGCGCCAGGCGGCCTTGATCGTTTCGAACGGAGCGTCGACCTCGACCTCCAGCGCCTCCAGCGCCCGCATCTCGTCCCGGCTTCGGCTGCCGTCGCCGGGGCCGCCCCAGCCATAATGGTCGGACTGCTTGTAGCCGTTGGCGCCGCGGCGCTCGTCGGCCTCGCGAGCGGCAGCGTCCTCCGCGGTCAGGCCTTCGAAATAATTCCAGTTGCGATTGTACTCCGCCGCATGGGCTTCGCAGAAATACCAGCGATCGGGGCTGTGCGGAGATTTGGGCGCGGGGCGATCGCCGGGCTCGCCGCAGCCCTCGCGGTCGCACAGGCGCACGCGCACCGCCTCGCGCTCGGCTCCATAAGCGCGCCAGCGCGGAAATCCCCAGTCGTTGGAACGCGTCGGTCGAGCCATTGTCGCCTTTAAAATCCATGCCCCGGGAAAAAGTGCCAGAGGATCTGTAAGCCGGGTTCTGTCCTCCGCCATAGCCAAAGGCGCCGGCGGATGTGCGGCCATTCGTCTGGGAGACGGATCGCTCCGCCCCTCAAGCAATCAACCCGGACCACATAGGGCGGAACGAGCCCGCGCGGTCCCTATTCGATCTTGCTCCCGGTGGGGTTTGCCGTGCCGGCGCCCGTTGCCGAGGCCGCGGTGGGCTCTTACCCCACCCTTTCAATGTCGCGGAACCGAAGCCTTCGCGACCTGCTTTCTGTGGCACTTTCCCTGGGGTTTCCCCCGCCGGACGTTATCCGGCACCGTCGTTCCGTGGAGCCCGGACTTTCCTCGGCCCGCTTGCGCGGGACGCGGCCGCCCGATCCTCTGACCGAAGTCACTTAGGCGCTGCGCTCCGGCTATCCAAGAGCAAACCGAGCAGGATCGCCCTCGTCTCGCCATCGATCTCGCCGTCGATCAGCTCGGGGCGAAATCGGCGCTGGAACGCGGCGATGGCGGCCTTGGAATTATGGACGTCGTAGCCGTAGCGTTCAAGTGCGAGCAGGAAGCCGCCGTCGGTCCACAAGGGGTCGATCAAATTCCCGGTCGGCCGCGGCATCGCCAGGCCGAGCCGGGCGAGCCGGGCCCAGTCGAACAACTCGCCGGGATCGCGCTTTCGCGCCGGAGCGATGTCGGAATGGCCGACGACATAGGGCGGCGCTATTGCGTGGCGGCCGACGATGTCGGCGACCAGAGGGATCAGGGCGTCCATCTGCGGCTCGGGAAAGGCCCGGTAGCCGAATTCATGGCCGGGATTGACGATCTCGATCCCGATGCTCGCCGAATTGATGTCTACCGCGCCGCGCCAAAAGGCCCGGCCGGCATGCCAGGCGCGCTTCTCCTCATCGACCATCCGGAGCACCCGCCCGTCCTCCTCAACGAGATAATGGCAGGAAACCTTCGCCGCCGGATCCTTCAGCCGGGCGATCGCGCCGGCAGAATCCTCCATTCCGGTATAATGGAGCACGAGGATCGAGACCGGCAGAGCGCGCTCGTCGAAATTGGGCGAGGGAGCCTCGATAAACCCGTCCATCGGCCCTTCCCGCGCTAAAAACCGCCCGGCGTCAAGAGGCGGCCCGGCGTTGCTCCGGCGGCGCGGGAACCCGCAGATAGAGGCCGCGGCATTCGGGATCGGATACGAAGGCGTCGGTCTGGCCGATCACCGTCTCGCCCGCGCCGAGCATCAAGGCTCCGTCCTCGGCGGCGGCCGACGCCAGGCGAGCGAAGGCGGCGCGGCGCATCTCGGGCGAGAAATAAAGGAGGACGTTGCGGCACAGGATGATGTCGAACAGCCCGGCCGGAGCGGACGGGACGGCCGGAGTGGACGGAGCCACCAAGCTCGCCACTTCGAACCGCACCGAGCGCCTCAGGTCCGACGCGATCCGCCAGGCGGCGCCGGGAAGCTCTTCGAACCAGCGCATCATCTGGAGGACGGGCAGTCCGCGCTGGACCTCGAATTGCGAATAGATTCCGCTTTTCGCCTGATCGACGACGGAGCGGGAGACGTCGGTTGCGACGATGTCGATCGTCCAGCCGGCCCAGAGCGCCTTCTGCTCGGCGAAATGCATGGCGATCGAATAGGCTTCCTGGCCGGTCGAGCAGCCGGCGCACCAGATGGCGAGCCGGCGCTCCCGGCGGCGAAGGGCCTGGAGCCGCCGCAGGCCCGGCCCGAGCAAGGTCTCGAAGGCCTGGCGGTCGCGAAAGAAGAAGGTCTCGTTGTTGAGAAGAGCCTCTACGACGGCTTCGGCGAGGCGCTCGTCCGATCGGGCGACCAGGGCCGCGACGAGGCCGTCGAGCGATCCTATGCCGCGCTCGCGCAGAAGCGGCTGGAGCGCGGTCTCGATCCGCCAGCGCCGGCTCATCGTCAGCTGCTGGCCGCTGCGCGCCTCGAGCAGGCCCGCCAGGATACGGCCGGAAGAGTCGCTCACCTGCATCAGGGAGCCCCCACCCGGGCGGCGACCCGGGCGGCGAGCCCGGCGGGCGGAAGAACCGCGCAGGCGAGGCCGGCCTCGACGACGACCCTGGGCATTCCCCAGACCGCGCAGCTCTGCCGATCCTGGGCCATCATCGTTCCGCCGCGGGCGACCAGCTCCCGGCTTCCGGCGAGGCCGTCGCGGCCCATCCCGCTCAGCATGATCCCGATGGCGGAGCGGCCATAGGCGCCGGCGACCGAATCGAGCATGACGTCGACCGAGGGGATGCACCCGCTGGGTGCGGCTTCGCGATCGAGCCGAACCGTCATTCTCGCCCCCTTTTGCTCGAGCCGGATATGGGCGTCGCCGGGCGCGAGCAGTATCTCCTCGGACTCGACTTCCAGCCCATCCTCGGCGATCCTTGCGGTCCGGCCCGAGGCGGCTTCCACCTGCCGGGCGAAGAAGGGCATGAAGACGGCTGGAAGATGCTGGGTGATCAGGATCGGCGCTCCGATCCGCGCCGGAAGAGCGCCGAGCAGGGCGGTGACCGCGTTGAGCCCGCCGGTCGAGGCGCCGATGGCGAGGCAGCCGAGCTTAGCCTCGCCGCGCCGGTCCGGCGCGGCTTCGACAGTAATCTCGCGGCGGCCCATCCGGCGGAGCCGTTCGGCGAGGATTTCCGAGAAGCGGCCGGCAAAGGCTTCGGCGCCCGGCTTGGACAGGGTTTCGGCGGCGCCGGGCGCGAGCGCCTGGACGGCGGCGTCCGAGTCTCCGCCGCAAAAGGAGGAGACGATGAGCACCCGAGCGCCGCGGCCCTGCCTGACGATCTCGGGGAGCGCCTCGAGGCCGCTCGTCCCCGGCATCTCGACGTCGAGAAGTACGATGTCGACGGGAGTGGAAGGGAGCAGTCGGAGCGCCTCCCCGGCGTCGGCGGCGGTCGCCACGACCTCGAGGTCGGCGAAGGGGGCGAGCATTCGCGAAAGCACCGCCCTCGCGACCCGCGAATCGTCGACGATCATCAGCCTTAGCGGGGGCATCAGCCTTAGCGGGGGCATCAGCCTTAGCGGGGGCATCGGTTGCGAAGGGCGCGCGGCCGGAGCGATCTCCCCCGCCGCACGGGCGGCGGGGCGGGTCACGCGACTCCGACGATCTGCAGCTTGCTTTCGAGAGTCTCGCGATCGAAAGGCTTCATGACATATTCGTCGGCGCCGGCGTCGATCGCGGCCCGGATATGGGCGGCGTCGTTCTCGGTGGTGCAGAAAACGACCTTGGGCTGAGGCTCGAGATTGCGCTGGCGAAGGGTGCGGAGGAACTCCAGCCCGCCCATTACCGGCATGTTCCAGTCGAGCAGGACGACGTCGGGCATACCGGCGTCGCAACGCTCCAGTGCCTCGCGGCCGTCCTCGGCCTCTTCCACCCGGAAGCCGAGACTTTCCAATATGTGGCGGGCGACCTTCCGGATCACCTTCGAATCGTCGACGACCAGACAGCTCTTCATGCTTGCTCTCGCTCTACCCCGAGGCCCAGGCCTAGCGGCAAGAAGTTAACCGCCGCCTTAAGCCTCACGCCGCCTCCCGGGTCGGACCGGAGATGAGGGCCTCGACGTCGGCGAGAAGTAGCAAATCCCCTTCCGCCTCGATCGTGGCGAGACCGATGCGGCGCCACCCGCCGGCCAGGGTCGCCGCCGCCGGACGGCGCTCGCCGCTCGCCTCGACGACATCCTCAACCGCCTCGACGAGCAGGGCGTAGGGATGACCGTCGACCACCGCCATCACCGCTTCGCGGGCGTCCTCCGGAAGGCGCAGCGACGGATCGAGCGAGGCGAGGCAGTCGATCACGGTGAGAACCCGGCTGCGCAGGGCGGCGAGGCCGGCGATATGGCCGGCGGCGCCGGGCACCGGGGTCAGGGCCTCGATCTCGACGACCGATTCGACGTCCGCGGCGGGCAAGGCGACCCGTTCGCCGGCCAGCCTGACGATGAGGAGGAGCTCAGCCACGGCGGCGCCTCCGTTTCGCGGGAGCCGCGCCGGCCAGAGCGGCGAGCAGGGCTTCGCGGTCGTAGCGGTGGATGCTGTCGCCTTGGCCCTCGGCCTCGGCTCGGACCCGGACAAGGCGGGCACCTTCGGGAGGCTCGACCTCGCCGGCCCGATCGGAGGCGATGACGATGGAGGCCGACTCGCTCCCCGGGGACCCGCTCGCGACGACCATGTAGCCGGCGCTTTCGACGAGCGGGCGAAGGATCGCGTCCATGAAGGGGTCGCCGGCCGGAATGGCGCAGACCGGCTTCGCAGCCCCGGCGGCCGTGCTGTGGCGGCCGTGACGGGCGAACAGCCAGTGGAGATCGAGCAACTCGGCCTGCTCGCCGCCGACGAGGACGACTCCGCGCACCTCGCCGGGTTCGGCCGCGGCGATCAGCCCGGCGGGGAGCGGGAGGATGTCGACGACGTCGGCGAGGCCATAGGCGATTTCATCATGGCCATCGCCCAGCCGAAGCAGCCGGATCGGCCGGCCGGGCACTTCGGCGCCGCAGCCTTCGAGCGGGAGCAAGGTGTCGCCCAGCGAGACGTGGAGTCGGCCGGCGCTGAGCTGGACGGCTTCGGCGCCGACCTCCTCGATTCGCCGGACCGCCGCGACCGGAACCAGGCGCAACCGGCCCTCCGAGGTTCTGAACAGAAGCGCGGGCGGGCCTTGCGCCGCCGGCGCCGGCGCGGCCTCGGTCTGGGCGGCCCCGCGGTGAAGCGAGAGCCCGGCCCTGGCGGCGATTCCAGGCGGATCGAGCAGGAGCACCGGCCTGCCGTCGTCGGCGATGGTGATGCCTGCGTAGAGCCCCGCCGCCATCACCGCTGGGGCGGCGGGCTTCACCACAAGCTCCTCATGGTCGTGGATTTCGTCGACGGCGAGGGCGTAGAGGTCGGCTCCGGCCGGCCGGAGCAGGACCAGACACCGCGAAGCCGGATCGGGGCAAGGCTCGCCGCCGAGCGACGCGCGCAGATGGACGAGCGGCAGCCGGCGGCCGCGGACGGTGGCGAAGGCGGCGCCGCCGACCGTCTCGATCCGGACCCCGCTTCCCTTGACCCGGACGATCTCCTCGATTGCCGATCGCGGTATGGCATAGACCTGCCCGCCCGCGGCAACGGTGAGCGCCGGGATGATGGTCAGGGTGAGCGGGACCCTCAGGATGAGGACGACCCCCTGCCCCGCCTTGCTCTCGATCTCGACGAGGCCGCCAATCCGTTCGACATTGGCCCGGACGACATCCATTCCCACGCCCCGGCCGGAAAGGTCGGTGACCTCGGCCGCGGTCGAAAGGCCCGCCTCGAAGACCAGAGCATGCTTGTGAGCTTCGGTCAGCCGCTCGGCCCGTTCGGCGGTCAGGACCCCGGCGGCGATCGCCCGGTTGACCAGCTTATGGCCGTCTATGCCGGCGCCGTCGTCGGAGATTTCGAGGAGGATCTGGTTGCCGGCCTGGCGGGCATTGACTCTCAGGCAGCCGGTTTCCTTCTTGCCGGCCCGGCGCCGGCCGGCCGGGCTTTCGATTCCGTGATCGATGGCGTTGCGGACGATGTGGGTGAGCGGATCGCGGATCATCTCGAGCATCTCCCGGTCGATCTCGACATCGCCGCCGTCGATTTCGAGGGCGACCGCCTTGCCGGTCTGGCCGCAAAGGTCGCGGACCATCCGGGGCAAGGGCGCGAAGAGATTGTCGATTCTCTGCATCCGGGTTCGGGTGATGGCGTCGCGCAGATCGGCGACCGTGACCGAGACCCGGTCGAAGGCGGCCATCATCTCGGTATCGCCGGTTGCGCGGATACGGCGGGAAAGCTCGTTGCGGGCGAGGACGAGATCGGAGACTCCGCTCATCATCCGGTCGAGCAGCTCCACCGGGAGGCGGACGGTTCGGCTCGAGGCGCGGGCGGCCTGGCCGGCGGGCGCCGCCTCGGCTTCGGCGGCCCCGGCGGGCGTCTCGCCGGACAAGGCGTCGATCAGGGCGCTGTCGTCCTCGCTCGCCAGGGCTGCGCCGGTCTCCAGCGCCTCGACCAGCTCGGCGAGCCGGTCGATGATCGCGAGGACCGCGCTCACCAGCCGGGCGTCGGCGCTTCGGGCGCCGGAGCGCACCGCCGAGAGCGTGTCCTCGGCGGCATGGCTGAGCGCGCGGATCCGGGGCAGGTCGAAAAAGGCGCTATTGCCCTTGACGGTGTGGACGAAGCGGAAAATCTCGTCGAGCCGGGCGCGGTCGTCGGGCATGGCTTCCCAGGCGACGATCTCCCCGGAGAGCGCTTCGAGCATCTCCCGCGTTTCCGCGATGAAATCGTTGATAAGATCGTCCACCCGGGCCCCGCCGCTGTCGCGCCGGAGGAGGATTAGGGCAGGTTGGTTAAGGAGGGGTTTACGGTTGGCTTTTCCAGGCCGCGATATCCGACCTCAGCCCCAATAGCCTCGATATCGGCAAGGAGGCGTAGACGTTGACTAAGCGGACGGATCCCACTCCTGCGACTTGACGAGCAAGTCCGGAACGCGAGCTTCGAAGGCCGGATCGGCGTCCTGCTTCTTCGCGCATTCGACTGCCAGGCTTTGCGTTGCGTCGCCATCCTGCGCGAGACGGTCTTGCGCCAGCTTCATGGTTTCGAGCTTTGCATCGTCAATGGCGCGACGGCTCCCGAGCTTCTCGCTTTCGAATAAAGCCCTGGCGATCGACTCTAGTTGAAGCTTCGAGTTTCCCGCCTGCTTCCCAATAACTGCGGTCACGTTGAAGGCCGCCATGCAGTGGATCGGGTTGGAGGCATCCAACGCCACCGCTGGCTGCTGCGTGCAGGCCGCCAAAGCCAGGAGGCCGAAGATGAATAGTTTGTTGGCGCGCATAGGGTCCCTCGTGAGGAAGGCCAATCTGCCAGCAGCTAGTTAAATCGCGGTGAATGACCTGTATCCTCTGGCGGCACTCGTCGTCCCAGCGAAGGCTGGGACCCCGGCGGGTGAATGCACCGAGGTCATCACCCCCCGGGGCCCCAGCCTTCGCTGGGGCGACGCTATTGGATGATGCGCCCCCAAAGGTCCTCCCAGTGCGGATTATGCTCCTGGATCAAGCGAAGCTTCCAAAGCCTCAACCAAGCCTTCATCACCTTTTCCCGAGCAATCGCGTCTTCGATCCGGTCATGTGCCTCCACATAGACCAGCCGCGTGCAATGATATTTGCGCGTGAACTTGCCGCCCTCACCGTTGCGATGCTGCCAAACCCGACGCGCGAGATCCGCGGTAACCCCGATGTAGATAACGTCGTGCGGTTTGTTGCAAAGCATGTAGACCCAGCCACCAGCCATACGGAAAGCGTGGGATATGTCGGATCGAAATGCAAGCCGTCGTCCCAGCGGCGGCTGGGGCCCCGGCGGGTGAAAAGCACCGAGGCCATCACCCCCCTGGACCCCAGCCTTCGCTGGGGCGACGGGTCACGCCGCCGGGATCGATGCCCCGATAAGGAGCACGCCTTCCTCCTGATCCGCCACCTGCACTTCGCCGCCGCAATCGGCGAGCAGGCAGTGGACCAGCCAGGCGGCGGCACCGCGCGGGGCGATGGCGTCCTCGGCGAGGTTGCCGAGCAAGGCGCGCTTCAGCTCGGGGTCGAGGACGATTCGCGGGCCGTCGGCGCGGACGACTATGTCGACTCCGCCCGAATGCTTTTCGGCACCGACGTCGAGCCGGCCGCCGCGGACCAGGGCGTCGCCGGCGATGAGGACGAGGTTGAGGAGGACCTTCAGCGCCCTTTTGCTCATCGTCGGCTCGTCGACCATCCAGCCCAACTGAATCCGGCCGTCGCCGCCGAACAGGCCTTCGATGGCTACCCGAGCTTCGCGCGTGTCGACCGCGTCGCCGAAGCCGCCGGCGGCGCCGAAGGCGAGGCGGAAGAATTTGAGCTTGTTGGCGCTGGCCCGCGCGCTCTCGCCGAGCAGGTCCATGCAGCGGGCCCGCATCTCCGGATCATGCTCGTCGGCGAGAAGCTCGATGCCGTTGTTGAGGGCGCCGACGGGCGAGAGCAAATCGTGGCACAGCCGGGAGCAGAGGAGGCTGGCGAA
The DNA here is from genome assembly GCA_038257735.1 of Sphingomonadales bacterium. GTDB lineage: Bacteria > Pseudomonadota > Alphaproteobacteria > Sphingomonadales > Sphingomonadaceae > Allosphingosinicella. Next base: position 13,494 of record JBBSIZ010000011.1, read on the forward strand.
TTCGTGGGATTTCATTGCGATTGGGGCCCCTGTCGCGCCGGTTTCACCCCTATTGGCCGGATGGGAATCGAGTTGCAAGGCACTCCGTCGCCCCAGCGAAGGCTGGGGCCCCGGGGAGTGAAGAGCGCCGCGTATTTCACCCCCCGGGATGCCAGCCTTCGCTGGCATGACGAGGGGTTGATATCCCTCCCGCCGTCGCCACATCGGGTCCGGAATGACCCGGGGGGAGTCGAACATCACCGCAACAATCGCCGCCGACGCCGCCGGCCGGCGCCTCGATCGGGCACTCGCCGCCGCTCTCCCGACCTTGTCCCGGGAGCGGTTGAAGGCTCTGATCTCGAGCGGACGGGTGAGCGGCCCCGCCGGGCTGGTCCGCGACCCGGCGACGAAGGCCATCGCCGGCACCTACGAGGTCGCCGTGCCCGAGCCGGCGCCCGCCCATAACGAAGCCCAGGACATCGCCCTCGACATCGTCTTCGAAGACGATCATTTGCTCGTCGTCGACAAGCCGGCCGGAATGGTCGTCCACCCGGCGGCGGGCAATTTCGACGGGACGATGGTGAACGCCCTCCTCCACCATTGCGCCGGCCGGCTGTCGGGAATCGGCGGGGTGGCCCGGCCCGGGATCGTCCACCGAATCGACAAGGGCACTTCGGGGCTTCTGGTCGTCGCCAAGACCGACCGGGCCCATGAGGGGCTTGCGGCGCAGTTCGCGCGCCACAGCATCGACCGCCGCTATCTGGCGGTCGTCGCCGGGTTGCCGAACCCGCCCGCCGGAACGATCGACGCTCCGCTCGCCCGCGCCTCGGCCAATCGCAAGAAGATGGCGATCGTCGAGGGGAATCGGGGCAAGAGGGCGGTGACCCATTATCGGATGCTTCGGCCCTTGCGGGACTCGGCCCTGGTCGAATGCAGGCTCGAAACCGGGCGGACTCATCAGGTGCGGGTCCATATGACGTCGATCGGCAATCCTTTGCTCGGCGATCCGGCTTATGGACGGACCCGAACCGCCCATCGCGAGTTATTGAAAAGACTGGGATTCGAACGGCAGGCGCTTCACGCGGCGGAGCTTGGGTTCATCCATCCCGTGACATCGCAAGCCTTGTCGTTCAAAAGCGACGCTCCGTCGGATATGCAGCAACTGTTAAGCGCGCTGGCGGTATAAGGGCGGCGGTCCCGGCAAAAATAAAGCAGCGGGCAACCAGGGAGTGAGTGAAGCAGATGGCTAGCGGCAAGAACGTCCCGGCGACGATTCCCGCGATGAGCGGGGAAGCGGGTCTCAACCGCTATCTGTCCGAGATCAAGAAATTCCCGATCCTCGCCCCCGAGGAAGAATTCATGCTGGCCAAGCGCTGGACCGAGCATCAGGACACCGATGCGGCGGCCAAGCTGGTCAATTCGCACCTGCGCCTCGTCGCCAAGATTGCGATGGGCTATCGCGGCTACGGCCTTCCCGTTTCCGAGCTGATCTCCGAGGGCAATATCGGCCTGATGCAGGGCGTGAAGAAGTTCGAGCCGGACAGGGGCTTCCGCCTCGCCACCTATGCGATGTGGTGGATCCGCGCCTCGATCCAGGAATTCATCCTGCGCAGCTGGTCGCTCGTAAAGATGGGCACGACCGCGGCCCAGAAGAAGCTCTTCTTCAACCTGAGGCGGATGAAGAACCAGATCGAGGCGTTCGAGGACGGCGATCTGAAGCCCGCGGACGTTACCAAGATCGCCACCAATCTCGGAGTGTCCGAGGAAGACGTCATCTCGATGAACCGCCGGATGGCGATGGGCGGCGACACGTCGCTCAACGTCTCGCTTCGCGAGGAGGGCGACGGCCAGTGGCAGGACTGGCTGGTCGACACCGAGCCGCTTCAGGACGAAAGGGTCGCCGACGCTCAGGAGAGCCAGGTCCGGCACGAGCTGCTCGTCGAGGCGATGCAGGCCCTCAACGACCGCGAGAAGCATATCCTCACCGAGCGCCGACTGACTGACGAGCCCAAGACGCTCGAGGAATTGAGCCAGGTCTACGACGTCAGCCGCGAGCGGATCCGGCAGATCGAGGTCAGGGCGTTCGAGAAGCTCCAGAAGGCGCTGATGGGGCTGGCCGGCGAGCGGCGGCTGCTTCCGGCTTCGTAGGGGGATTGCAGTAAGTGCCGAACCGTCGCCCTGAACCTGTTTCAGGGTCCAGTTCTCCGCCCGTGAGGCGGCTCGACCCTGGATGCTGAAACAAGTTCAACATGACGGCTGTGTCACGTCCGCGGCTGAGTTGGTATGCCGCGCGTAAGGGCGAAACGCCGCGGCTGGTTCGGCCGGATCGTCATCTGGACGATCTCGGGCCTGTTCCTGTTCGTCCTGCTCAGCCTGCTCTGGGTCCTCCTCTACCGCTTCGTGAACCCGCCGACGACCTTCACCATGCTCGGCGACCGGCTGAGCGGCCGACATGTCACCCGCGACTGGATGAGCCTCGAGCGGATCGACCGCGACGCGGTTCGGGCGGCGATCGCGGCCGAGGACAGCAAGTTCTGCTCGCACTGGGGCTTCGACCAGGACGCGATCGCCGCGGCGATGCGGCGCAACGCCAAGGGCGGCTCGGTCGTGCGAGGCGGCTCGACGATCAGCCAGCAGACGGCGAAGAACGCCTTTCTATGGCAAGGCGGCGGCTATTTCCGCAAGGGGCTCGAGGCGTGGTTGACCCTGCTCATCGAGAATCTGTGGGGCAAAAGGCGAATCATGGAGGTCTATCTCAATATCGCCGAGACCGGAATCGGCACCTATGGGGTCAATGCGGGCGCCCAACGCTATTTCAACCATGACTCAAGCACTCTGAGCCGGGTCGAGGCGGCCCGGATCGCCGCCGTGCTGCCCTTGCCCAAGGAGCGTGGAGCGACAGCGCCCAAGGGCTTCACGCGGCGCTACGGCAACGCCATCGTGGCTCGCATCGGAGTGGTCTGGCGGGACGGGCTGGATCAGTGCGTCTATGAAGGCGAGACGGCGGCGCCCGAGCGGGAAGCCCCGGTGCCGGTCAAGCGGAAGCCGCCGCCCAAGGCGAAGGCCGCGCCTCCGCCGGTCGCGCTTCCGGGAGAGGAATATGAGCAGACGCCTGCGTCAGTGGGACCTGAGCCGGCTCCAGCGCCGGTTTCCGAGCCCGCAGCGGTGCCGGAGGGGAACGTCGCTTGACCGTCATGCCAGCGAAGGCTGGCATCCCAGCGGGTGGAAAGCGCGGCGCTTTTCACCCCCCGGGGCCCCAGCCTTCGCTGGGGCGACGGATCAGAATGGCATCTTGAAGCCGGGTGGGAGCTGGAGGCCGGCGGTCATCTTCGACATTTCGGCTTGAGCGGCCTGATCGGCCTTCATCCTCGCATCGTTGATCGCGGCTGCGACGAGATCTTCGACCATCTGCTTCTCGCTGGGCACGAGCAGGCTCTCGTCGAGATCTACCGAGATGATCCGGCCCTTGGCGGTGGCGCGGATCTTGACCAAGCCGCCCCCCGAAAGGCCCTCGACCTCGATCTGGTCGAGCCCCTCCTGCGCCTTCATCAGACCCGCCTGAGCGTTCTGGGCCATTTTCATGATCTCGTCGAAATCGGGCATTTCAGGCGCTCCGTTGTTCATCCAGATTGTAGCGAGCAAGCTCGGCCCCCGGAAAGGCCTCCAACGCGGCTTTGACCAATGGAGTTTCGAGAACCTTTTGCTTCATGGCGGCTTCGGCGGCGTTTTCCTGCTCGTGAATCGTCGGACGGGCTGGAAGGTCGGACAGGGCGACCTGCCATTTCTGGCCGAAGATCGAGTCCGTCGCCTCGCGCAGGGTGCGCAGGAACGAGTCGATATCCTTGATTTCGCGAACATTGCCCGTCTGCTGGAGAAGCAGGCTGGGCGGGCCATATTCGACCAGGCGATATTGTTCGCGCAGCTGGTGCGCCAGGATGGCCCTGCCCCTGCCCTCGATAAGGTCGATGAACGCTTCGAATGAAGCCGGCGCCCGCGACGTTTCCCCATGCCCGGACGGGGCGGGCCTGTCCGCCGACGGCCTGGCCGGCCCCGCCTCGCCGCTCGCCAGCTTCTCGATCAGTGCGCCGGGATCGGGAAGCTCGGAGGCGTGAATGACCCGGAGGAGCGCCATTTCGGCCGCCTCGAGCGGCATCGGAGCGGAATGGACCTCGGCCAGCCCCTTGAGGAGCAATTGCCAGAGGCGATGGACGGCGGCGTAGGAGAGCCGGCCCGCCCATTCGGCATAAGCCTCGCGCTCTTCGGCGGACTGGGCCGCGTCCTCGGCGCCGCCGACCTTGGCCCGGGTGATTCCGTGAACGCTTTCGAGCAGGCCTCGAAGAACCGCATTGGGCTCGACCCCGAGATCGTATTGGTCGCGCAGGACGGCCAGCGCCGAGCGCGCATCGCCGCTGAGGAGGAGTCCGAGAAGGCGGCGGACGGCGCCTCGGTCGGACAGGCCGAGCATGGTCCGCACCTGCTCGGCGCTGACCCCCCCGGGACCGTGGGCGATCGCCTGGTCGAGGATGGAGAGGCCGTCTCGGGCCGAGCCCTCGGCGGCCCGGGCGATAAGTGCGAGCGCCTCGGACTCGACCTCGACCCCTTCTCTCTGAGCGACCTCGCCGAAATGGGCGGCGAGCTTCTCGGCCGGGATCCGCCGGAGATCGAAGCGCTGGCAGCGCGACAAGACTGTGACCGGCACCTTGTTGACCTCGGTCGTGGCGAAAAGAAACTTAACGTGCTGAGGGGGTTCCTCCAATGTCTTGAGAAGTGCATTGAACGCGTTCTTGGACAGCATATGGACTTCGTCGACGATATAGACCTTGTAGCGCGCCGAGACCGCGGAGTAGCGCACCGCCTCGATGATCTCGCGGACGTCGTCGACCCCGGTGTGGCTCGCGGCGTCCATCTCGACCACGTCGATATGGCGCCCTTCGGCGATCGCCCGGCAGGGCTCGCACAGGCCGCAGGGGTCGATGGTCGGTCCCCCCTGCCCGTCCGGGCCGATGCAGTTCAGGGCCTTGGCGATGAGGCGCGCGGTCGAGGTCTTGCCGACTCCGCGGACCCCGGTGAGAAGGAAGGCGTGGGCGAGCCGGTCGCGCTCGATCGCGTTGCCGAGCGTTCGAACCATTGCGTCCTGGCCGATCAGCTCGGCGAAACTTTGCGGCCGGTATTTGCGGGCGAGGACCCGGTAAGGCTGCGCTTTCGCGGGCTGCGGCGGCTCGTCGAGGCCGAGACCGAGGCCGAGACCGAGGCCGGGGGAATCGTCTGGGGATTCGGATGCCATGGGCGAAGCTTAGCCTATTCCGGCATTCCGGCGAAGGCCGGGATAACGGTGACGTGAGATTGCGAGGCCGGACCCGGCCGGCAGGCGCCCGCGGCCGGACGGAGCCCGACCGGCCACGCGATTTCGTAGACGACCCGGAAGCCGTTATGATCCGAAAGCCTGGGGCTGCCTTCGCTGCCGTCGAATATCGCTTCCACCCGCACCGGGCGCACACTCACCTGCGTCCCCGCCGCGAAGAGCTGCAGGTCCTGGGTATCCATCCAGGGCTCGTCGCCGTCCCACGACATTCGCACGTCGCAATCCTTCGGGCGCTCGCGGCAGTGGACATGGACGAGACGAAGCCTGTGAAGCCGGATGAAATGCTCGAAACGGTCCGGCGAGCCGCGCATGTTGAAGTCGCCGCCGAACAGGATCGGGCTCTCCGCCGGGCTCGTCTCCGCCACCCAGGCCGCGATCTCCGCGGCCTGCTTGTTATGGGCGGCGAGATGGCGCCGCTCGGGCACCCGCGAGGCGCCGGTCGAGTTCATGTGGGTGGTGTAGAGATCGATCGGAACCGGCACCCCCGGTATCGCCATCCGCGCCAGCGCCACGCCCTTGTTGGCGAGGCAGTCCATGCCGGCGCAGCTGCCCTGCCGGAACGGGCGCAAGCGGCTTTCGACGAACGGATATTCGGCGGCGATGAGGATTCCGCTCGAGGCGAGCTTCAGCCCCAGCTCGCCCTTTCTTGGGTTTCGATGGCCGGGCAGCACGGGCCGCGCCCGCCGCGGCGGCTTGTGATGCGCCGAAGGGCCGGGCGCCAGGCTCGGATAGCCGGCGGCGAGAACGGCGGCGCGGGCGCGGCGGCTGAACACCTCCTGCAGCATCACCACCTGCGGCGCGGCGCCGGCCGAGCGAAGCCGGGCGAGATGCTCGCCCATCTCCTCCAGAGAATCGCGGCGGCCGTGGCGGGTCATCTTCGGCAAGCCCTCGACGTTGTAGGTGAGGACGTCGAGCCGGAGCGAGGCGGTCCTGCCGTCCTCCGAGATCGTGACTTCGGGCGCCGGAGCCCCTTCGCAGGGGATAGTGCTCGCGCGGGGGAGGGAAACGCAGCCGCCGAGCAGCAAGGCGGCGAGGGCGGCGGCGAGGGCGGGCTTGCTCACGGAAACGTCATCGCCTTGGGCGTCGGTGGGAGCCGGAAACGACCCGGCGCTTAAACTCGTTACGGCTGCTTCCTTCCGGACCTGACCGGGTTGGCGAGAGCGCCGTCCGTCCGACTCCCGGCGCGCATATGGGGCGGTGCGGGGATTCGCGCAAGATGATCTTGCCCTCACCTCCCTCACCCTGTCGCTTCGCGGCTGTCCCTCTCCCCGGCAGGGAGAGCGGTGGATTTAAGCGAAGGTTTCCGCGACCAGCCGTCCCACCGCGGCGTGGGCGGCGGCGCGGACTTCGAGAACGGCGTCGCCGCCGCTCTGGTAGCCGGCGATGACGATGGGGGGCCTGCCCGAGCGCCAGGCGATCGCGACGTCGTTGAACGCGCCGTTGGCGCCGGTGCCGGTCTTGTGGCCGACCAGCCAAGGGGGGGCCGGAAGGCCGGCCTTGAGCCGGTCGGGGCCGGGCACCGCCTTTTCGAGCCAGGTGGACAGGTGGCGGCGCGATTGCTCGGCAAGCCTGTCGCCCACGACCAGGGTGCGCGTCAGTCCGGCCATCGCCGCCGGGCTCGTCGTGTCGCGCGGATCGCCGGGCAGGTTGGAATTCAGCTCCGTCTCATAGCGATCGAGCCGGGTGACAGGATCGCCGCAGCTTCGGATGAAGCGGGTCAACGCCTCCGGGCCGCCGATCCGGCGAAGCAGCATGTTGGCGGCGCTGTTGTCGCTCAGCTCGACGATGGCCGAGCAGAGCCGGACGACCGAGAGGCTGCCCTCGTCCCGATATCGCTCGACCGCCGGCGAATGGAAGAGCAGCTCGCCGGGCGGGATGGCAAGCTTCTCGTCGAGCGAAATCTCGCCTCTATCCGCCCGGGCGAGGATCGCGGCTGCGAGCGGCAGCTTGAAGGTCGAGGCCATGGAGTAAGGCGAATCGGAGTCGAAGCGGAGCTCGCGGCCCGAGCCGGTGTCGATCGCCGCCACTCCGAGCCGCCCGCCCGGACCCAAGGTGGAGCGAATCGCCTCGAACCGCTCTCGAGCGTCCACCGCCGGCTGGGCGGGCGGGGAATCGCTGGGGGGAGCGGCGACCCGGCAGCCCGCCGCGAGTGCCGCGCCGGCACCGGCGGCGAGGAAGGTTCTGCGGTCGATCATCGTTCCTGCACGTTATGCGAGGCGCCGGGCAAATGCACCGTCAGTGTCTCGAGGGCCTCGCTCAGGTGGATCTGGCAGGCCAGCCGGGAGGTGCGAGTGACGTGCCGGGCGAGATCGAGCAGATCGTCCTCCTCCTCGCCGGCCGGGGGCAGCCTTGCGAAATCCTCCGCCGCGACGATGACGTGGCAGGTGGAGCAGGCCATCTGGCCCTCGCACGTCCCCTCGAGCGGCTGTCCATGCGCCTGGGCCAGATCGAGCAGCCGCTCGCCCGGCGCCCCTTTCACGTCCTGGATGTGATTGCCGTCGGCCGAGACGAAGCGGACCATGGTCATGACTCGAGGCCCGGCCGGCGGGAGGCCGCGGCGTCGATCAGGTTCAGCGCCTCGACCAGATCCTCTTGTGCCGTGTAGCGGCCGAAGCCGAGACGGAGGCAGGAGCGCGCCTCGCGGGCGGAGAGGCCGAGGGCGGCGAGGACGTGGCTGGGACGGCCCGATCCGCTGGCGCAGGCGGAGCCGGCCGAAAAGGCGACCTGCCGGATTTCCGAGATCAGGCGGGCGGCATCCACCCCGTCGCGGCGGATGTTGAAATTGCCGAAATAGCGATGCTCGGCCGAGCCGTTGAGGGTCCAGGCCGACATTAAATCGCGGGCCGTCTCCCACAATTTGCGGACATGCAGGCGATCCTCCCGGGCACGCTCGACGAGCAGCCGCGCCGCCTCGCCGAAACCGGCGCACAAAGCGGGAGAGAGCGTTCCGGAGCGAAGCCCGCCCTCCTGGCCGCCGCCGTGGAGGAGCGGGTCGAGCTCGACCCCTTCGCGCACCCACAGGGCGCCGATGCCTTTGGGTCCGTGAATCTTGTGGGCCGAGACGGCGACGAGGTCGCAGGCGTGGAGCGGCAGAATTACACGGCCGAGAGCCTGCACCGCGTCGCAGAGGAAAAGGGCACCGGCGTCCCGGGCCATTGCGCCGATCTGAGCGACCGGCTGAATCACCCCGATCTCGTTGTTGACGAGCATCGCGGCGACGAGGCCCGTCGGCTTGGCGAGGGCGGCTTCGACCGAGGAAAGGTCGACGAGGCCATCGGGGCCGACGGGGAGCATCTCGACCTCGAAGCCCCGGCCGGCGAGATAGGCGGCCGTGTCGAGAATTGCGGCATGCTCGGTCGCGAGAGCGACGATCCGGCGGCGGTCCGGCGGCAGCCGGGCAGCGGCGCCCTTCAGAGCCCAGTTGATCGCTTCGGTCGCGCCGGAGGTGAAATAGAGATTTCCGCTTTCCCCCTCCAGCGCCCGCATCACCCGTTCGCGCGCCACCTCAACCGCGGCGGCGGCCTCCCGGCCCATCCGGTGGCTGCTGTGGGGGTTGGCGAAGCTGGATTCGAGCCAGGGCCGCATCGCGGCGGCGGCCTCCGGCGCGAGCGGAGTCGTCGCCTGATAGTCGAGGTAGATCGGTTCCGTCACGCCGCCCGGCGTTTTCCGTACATCGCGCTCCACCGGTCGAGCAGGAAGTCGATGTCGCTCTCGCGAGTCGGGGGGCCGAAGCTGACCCGGATCACTTCGCGCGCCGCCTCTTCGGGATATCCCATGGCGGTGAGGACATGGCTGGTCTTGAGGCTGCCCGAGGCACAGGCGCTTCCGGCGGTGACGGCGATTCCGGCGAGGTCGAGCTGCATCATCTGGGCCGCGCCGGGCACCCCGGGCATCCGGTAGCAGGCGATGGTGGCGATTCGCTGCGAATCCGCCGCCACGATTTCGCCCCCGGCGGCGATTATGCCCTCGTCCAGCCGGGCGCGGAGCCGTTCCGAGTCCTCGTACCAGCCATGATCGGCCTCGCAGGCGGCGGCGAAGCCCATGATCGAGGGTACGGCGGCGGTTCCGGGACGAAAGCCGCCCTCCTGGCCGCCGATCGCGTCGAGGGTCGAGCCGTCGCGGACCAGCAGGGCGCCGATTCCCGGCGGGCCGCCGAACTTATGGGCGGCGACGACGATGAAATCGGCTTCGGGAAGCGGCAGCTTGCCGGCGCTCTGCGCGCAGTCGACGAGGAGAAGCCCGCCGGCCGCCTTCACCCTGGCGTGGACCTCGGCGATCGGGTGGACGACCCCGGTCTCGTTGTTGACCGACTGGACCGCCACCAGCGGCGAGTGGGCGCCGGCCAGCGCCCGGTCGAGATCGCCTAGATCGAGAATGCCGTCGGCATGGACCGCGATCTGCCGCGCCTCGGGCGCGCTGCGCAGGACCGCGGGATGCTCGACCGCCGATACGATCCGGTCTTTCGCCCGCGCCCGCTCGAAAACCAGGGAGATCGCCTCGGTCGCGCCGGAGGTGAAGATCAGAATCATGTCCGTTCCCAAAGCCGCCGCGATCCGGCGCCGGGCCTCCTCGAGCTGCGCCCGCACCGCCCGCCCTTCGGCATGGGGAGAAGAAGGATTCGCCCAGCTCAGGCACGCTTGCGCCATCGCCGCCGCCGCTTGCGGCAGGATCGGGGTGGTCGAGGCGTGGTCGAGATAGATGCGGTCGGGCACGTATTCCCTTTCAAATTGCACGGCGGGCGTGCGGCCCTATATAGAGTTGCATGTGCGCGGGGGCAGCCCCGCTCTTTCCCCCTAGCGATGCGCAGGTGCAATGCCCGAAGTCATCTTTCCCGGTCCCGAAGGCCGTCTCGAAGGCCGTTTCAACCCCGGCCCCCGGCCCCGCGCGCCCGTCGCGCTGATCCTCCACCCCCATCCGCAAGGCGGCGGGACGATGAACAACGGCATCGTCCAGGCGCTTTACAAGACGTTCGTCCGGCGCGGCTTCGCCACCTTGCGGTTCAACTTCCGCGGAGTCGGCAAGAGCCAGGGCGTGTTCGACAACGGCATCGGCGAATTGTCCGACGCCGCCTCGGCGCTCGACTGGGTGCAGCAGATCCATCCCGAGGCGGAGACGACGTGGATCGGCGGCTTCAGCTTCGGCGCCTGGATCGGAATGCAATTGCTGATGCGCCGGCCCGAGGTTCGCGGCTTCATCTCGATCGCTCCGCCCGCGAACATGTACGACTTCACCTTCCTCGCCCCCTGCCCCGCTTCCGGGATCATCATCCAGGGCGAGGGCGACGAGGTGGTGACCCCGAACGCGGTCCAGAAGCTGGTCGACAAGCTCCGCACCCAGAAGCACATAACCATCCATCACTCGACCATCCCGCAGGCGAATCATTTCTTCGTCAACGAGATGCCTCAGCTGATGAAGTCGGTGGACCAGTATCTCGATTTCAGGCTGGATCCGAGCTGCCCGATCCGGTGAGCCGGCGCGTCATCCCAGCGGAGGCTGGGATCCCGGCGAGTGAAGAGCGCCGAGTTTTTCACCCCCTGGGGGCCCAGCCTTCGCTGGGGCGACGGCGGCTCAAACCGTCCACACCAGCACGTTGCCGAACAGAACCGCCGCGGCGATCAGCATAAGGATGCCCTGCTTGCGCTCCTTGCGTTTGACGAGGAGATAAGCGCCGCCCGCGACCAGAGCGAAAATGGCGAGGACGGCGATAGACAGCAGGGCGGCGGCGAATCCGGTCATCGCCGCCGCTTGTGCCAGCCCGCGACGCCGGAAAACAGGGCCAGTTTTTACGGACGGTTAAGCATAAGGGGCTAGCTTCCCGCTTATGCCCAATGGGGAAGCCAAACGGCGGCTGGACGAAGCTTTCGAGCGGATCGAGGAGTCGATCCTGCCGAGCCTGTCGACGATGCTCGATGCCCTGCTGGAAGCGGCGACGCTTGCCCGGCCCGGCCATGACGCCGAGGCTTTCGCCGAGGAGCTGAGAAATCTCGGGCTACAGCTCGAGGCCCTGACCCGTCAGATCGAGGCCGTCTCTCCCGCCGAGCGGGTCTATCCGGCCGGCTATCGGGCCGAGTCCGCCGCCTGAGCGCCGATCATGGCGGCGTAACGCTCTGGATCGACGTTCCCGCCCGACACCACCACCACCGTCCGCTCGGTGACCGGGCCCGCCTTGCCGGCGAGCAGGGCGGCAAGGGCCACCGCTCCGCCGGGCTCGGCGACGATCCGCAAGTATCGGGCGGCGAAGGCCATTGCACTTTCGACTTCCGCCTCGGTGACCCAAAGGCCGGTCGCGCCCGAGTCGCGCAGCGCATCCAGGGTCAAGGGCGAGACCAATCTGGTCTGAAGCGCGTCGCAGCGGGTCGGCGGCGCCGGATCGGCGACCGGGACCGGCTCGCCCGCCTCGATCGAGCGGGCCATGTCGTCCCAACCTTCGGGCTCCACCGTGAAGATTCGCGACTCGGGCAAGGCGAGCGCGATCCCGGCCGCGAGCCCGCCGCCGCCGCAGGGCACGAATATCCGGTCGGGCTTTGCTCCGAGCTGCCTCGCAATCTCGACTCCGACGCTGCCCTGCCCCTCGATGACGTCGACGTCGTCGAACGACGGCACCAGGACCGCGCCCCGCGCCTCGGCGAGGCGGCCCGCAATCTCCTCGCGGCTTTCGCTGGAGCGGTCGTAGGCGACGATCTCGGCGCCGGCCGCGAGAGTCGCCTCGCGCTTCACGGCGGGCGCGTCGGAGGGCATGACGATCGTGGCGGCAATGCCGAGGCGGCGGGCCGCGATCGCGACCCCCTGGGCATGGTTGCCCGACGAGAAAGCGACCACTCCGCGCCGCCGCTCGGCCTCGCTCAGCAAAAGCAGCCGGTTGGCCGCTCCGCGCAGCTTGAAGCTCCCGCCCTCCTGGAGACATTCGGCCTTTACCCCGATCCGAACGCCCCGCCATTCTAGCGGCAGCAGCGGAGTCTCGAGGACGTGCGCCGCGATGCGCTTCGCCGCAGCGGCGACACCTTCTGCCGTGGGCTTCCTCTCTGTCATCCAACCCTCTGGTTTCACTTGGGAAAAAGCAAGTCTTTACACCGGGGCACAGCGTCCATATATCGCCCTCGCTGCCCCATGGGGACTTCCAACAACCGCAAGGCAGCTTTTTCGTCAACTACCGCCTTTGGAGGTCCCTTGAGTTGCACAACCATCATAACGCGCTGGGGCTAGCTGTCGCCCCCATCGGCACCGTCTCGGCCGCCGATATCGCCAAGCAGCGCCCGGTCCAGCCGGTCACGCTGCTTCGTCCGCACGCCGCCAGGCGCGCCGCCCGCTTCTTCGTCGAGAAGTTTCCGGGCCGGTCTCTCTATGCCGTGAAGGCGAACCCGTCTCCGGACCTGCTCCGGATACTCTGGGACAGCGGAGTGACTCATTACGACGTCGCCTCGATCGCCGAGGTGCGCCTGGTCGCCGAGACCCTTCCGCGGGCGGTCCAGTGCTTCATGCACCCGGTCAAGGCCGAGGAGGCCGTCGCCGAAGCCTATGCTCTCGGAGTGCGCACCTTCTCGCTCGACACGATGGACGAGCTCGAGAAGATCGTCCGCGCCACCTCGACCGACGGCGTCAGGGCCGACGACCTCAATCTGTGCGTTCGCATTCGAGTCTCGTCGGACTACAGCAAGCTCAGCCTCGCCTCCAAGTTCGGGGCGGAGCCGGACGAGATGAAGGACTTGCTCATCGCCACCCGCCAGGCCGCGGACGCGCTCGGCATCTGCTTCCATGTCGGAAGCCAGGCGATGACTCCAATGGCCTATTACGAGGCGATGGAGCGGGTCCGGGCGGCGATCGTCGAGGCGGCCGTGACGGTCGACATCGTCGATGTCGGCGGGGGCTTCCCGTCCGTCTATCCCGGAATGGAGCCGCCGCCGCTCGAAGCCTATTTCGACGTCATTTCACGCGCGTTCGAGAGCTTGCCCGTCTCCTATTCGTCCGAGCTCTGGTGCGAGCCGGGACGGGCCCTGTGCGCCGAATATGCGAGCATCCTGGTTCGGGTCGAGAAGCGCCGCGGCGACCAACTCTACATCAACGACGGCGCCTATGGCGCGTTGTTCGACGCCGCTCATGTCGGATGGCGATTCCCGGTTAAGCTGCTCCGGGAGGAGGGTTCGACCGTCCGGGACATGCCGTTCAGCTTCTACGGGCCGACCTGCGACGATCTCGACCATATGGCCGGGCCGTTCCATCTGCCGGCGGACATGGGCGCGGGCGATTATATCGAGATCGGGATGCTCGGCGCCTATGGCTGCGCGATGCGGACCGCCTTCAACGGCTTCGGCGCCGTCGCCGAGGCCGAGATGACGGACGAGCCGATGGCGACTCTCTACGGCGAGGATGCCGCCGAGGTCGCCATGAGCAACGTGGTTCAGCTCTAGGCAAGCCGCGAGACCGTAGACGGACGCAAGCTGCGTGGCCTTCGGGAGCCCGGCTTGAGTCCAAAGTCCAACCGTCATGCCGGACTTGATCCGGCATCCACCTGCCTTTCTTCGTGAGGAAGAAGGTGGACCCCGGATCAAGTCCGGGGTGACGACTTCAATGAAGGCTTGAAAACCGATGGACGAGCAGACCAAGATCAACGACACCCGCAAGGCGGAGCTCCTGTCGAACGTCGTCGAGCATATCGACATCAAGAGCTTCGATGCCCGCCCTATCGTCGATGCGATGAAGAAGATGAGCTTCACCAGCCGCGACCTCGGCCGGGCGGCGGATATCTACAACATGATGCTCTCCGACAAGGAATGCTCGGTGATCCTCGTCATCGCCGGATCGACCTCGGCCGGCGGCTGCATGGATCTCTATGCCGAGCTGGTGCGCAACAACATGGTCGACGCCATCGTCGCCACAGGGGCGACCATCGTCGACATGGATTTCTTCGAAGCGCTTGGCCACAAGCACTACCAGGCCCTTGAAATCCCTGACGACGACACCCTGCGCTCGCTCTATATCGACCGCATTTACGACACCTATATCGACGAAGAGAAATTGCAGGAAACCGATCACACGATCGGCGACATCGCAGATTCGCTCGAGCCCAAGCCCTATTCGTCCCGAGCGTTCATCAAGGAGATGGGCAAATGGCTGATGACCCACGGCAAGAAGGAGAACAGCCTGGTCAAGCTCGCCTACGAGCATGACGTGCCGATTTTCTGCCCGGCCTTCGTCGACAGCTCGGCCGGCTTCGGCCTCGTCAAGCACCAGGTCGACGCGATGAAGGCGGGACGGCCCTACATGGTCCTCGACGCGATCGCCGACTTCCGCGAACTGACCGACCTCAAGATCGAGGCGGGCACCACCGGCCTTCTCATGATCGGCGGCGGAGTGCCCAAGAACTTCACCCAGGACACGGTCGTGTGCGCCGAGATCCTCGGCCATGACGACGTCGAGGTTCACAAATATGCAGTGCAGATCACCGTCGCCGACGTTCGCGACGGCGCCTGCTCCTCATCGACCCTCCAGGAAGCGGCGAGCTGGGGCAAGGTGTCGACCGCGATGGAGCAGATGGTCTTCGCCGAGGCGACCAGCGTCCTGCCCCTGCTGGCCAGCGACGCCTATCATCGCGGCCATTGGAAAGATCGTGCGAAACGATCCTTCGCCAAGCTGTTCGACTGAGGCTCAGCCCGTCTCCCGTCCTTACGGGGGTGGGGCCGTTTCTCAATAGCCGCAGGGATAGCCGGCGGAGAGCGCGGCGAGGACGACGAGGCCGGCATTGTTGCCGCCCTCCTGCGGATTGGCCCGAAGGTAGCGAACCGCCGTCTGGGCGATCTGGTCGTTGGTCGTGGCCGAGGGAAAGCAGAAGACCTGCGGCCGCCCCGCGGCAACCAGGGCGCTGGCGAAGGCATCGGCGGCGCCGAGCACGTAGGTGAGGCAGCCGTTTCGATCCTGCCCGCAAAGCGCAGTGAGCGTGCGCGCCGTGACCCGGGTCGGCACGCGCTGCGCCTGGGCGGGTGGGCGCTGCGCCTGGGCCGGCGGACGCTGGGCCTGCGAACGCTGGGCCTGCGAACGCTGGACGGGCTGCTGGGCCTGGGCGGTCCCGGCCAGCATGATTGCCGCCACGGTCGTCGTCGCGATCCGCTTCATCTCTTTACTCCTTCATACTCCGTCGTCCCGTTTAGCAGGCTTTTTCAGCCACTAAAGGGCGCTTTGACTCCGGCGCGCCCGGCGGCCAGTCTGGCGCCGCAAAAGCGGAGAAAAGAAGCCATGGACAGTCCCATTCTCGCGCCCGTCGTGGCGCTCGTCGCCTGGACCCTGCTGATCATGGCCTGGATGGTCGTGTCCCGCTTCGCCGCGATGAAGCGCAAGGGCATTTCGCTTAAGGGCCGGGTCGGCGGCCGCGGCGGCAGCGCGCTCGAAGGCGTGGTCGAGGACGAGGTGATGTGGAAGGCGCATAATTACATGCATCTGGTCGAACAGCCGACCCTGTTCTACGCGATCACGCTGACCCTGGCGGTCGGTCACGGCGGCGGCGGCTACAGCGCGCTCCTGGCCTGGGCCTATGTGGCGCTGAGGATCGCGCACAGCCTGGTCCAGGCGATTGTCAACGTCATCAGCTATCGCTTCATCCTGTTCGGCCTGTCGTCGCTGGCCCTGGCTGGGCTGACCGTCCAGGCGATCCGAATGGTCCTCAGCCACGGCTGAACGCCCCGACCAGCTCGACATGGGTCGACCAGCGGAACTGGCCGACGGGCTGCACCCAGTCGAAGCGGTAGCCGCCCTCGGTCAGTGCGGCGGCATCACGGGCGAAGGTCGACGGGTTGCACGAAACATAGGCGATTGCCGGCACCTCCGCCCGGGCCAGCGCGGTCGCCTGCTCCTTCGCGCCGGCCCGGGGCGGATCGAGTATGACGGCTTCGAAGCGGTTGAGCTCGGCCGTCTCCAGCGGTCGGCGAAAGAGGTCGCGATGATCGACGAAGATCGTCCGCCGCGCCCGCCCGGCCGCCGCCTTGAGGGCGAGGGCGGAGTCGCGGGCGCCTTCCGCGGCGAGGATCCTGCCTTCGAGCGCGAAGGCGAAGGTGCCGAGCCCGGCGAACAGGTCGGCGACGATTCGCCTGTCGCCGATTGCCCGCCGCACCGCGTCGACCAGCGTGGCCTCCCCCTCCGCCGTGGCCTGGAGGAAGGCGCCGTGCGGCAGAGGCACCGGAACGCCGCTCAGGGTGATCGTCACCGGCTCCGGCTCCCAATGGGTCCGGGCGCCATAGCCGTCGTCGAGCGCGAGCCGGGCCAGGCCATGGTCCCGGGCGAACGCGCCCAGAGCCTCGGCCGCCGCCAGCCCATCGGCCTCGACCTTTTCCAAAAGCATGTCGACGCCCTGATCGGCGAGGGTCAGCCGGACGCCGGCCGTGGCCGGAAGCTTCAGGATACTGAGCAACGTTCGCAGCGGCTGGACGAGCGCGAAGAGCTCCGGCCGCAATATTCGGCATTCGCGCATGTCGACGATTTTGTGGCTCGCCTCGGCGTTGAAGCCGAGCACTCCGCCCCGTTCCGCCCGAAGCGAGGCTCGGCGGCGGCTGTTGGGCGGGGATATCTGCGCGGGGAGGATGTCGGGCGCCGGCACCCCCTGGGCCGCCAGGGCCGAGGCAATCCGGTCTCGCAGGAAGGCGGCATAAGCCTCGTCATCGACATGCTGCAGCTGGCAGCCGCCGCATTCGGGGAAGTGGCGGCAGGGCGGCGCCTGCCGGTGCGGCCCCGGCTCGACGCTCCCGTCCGCGCCGACCCGATCGCCCGGGGCGGTGAGCGGAAAAAAGCGGCCGCTCTCCCCGACTCCGTCGCCGCGACCGGCGAGGCGCAGGACGAGCTCGCCTTGGCTCACAGGCATTCGGCGAGAGCGCCGGGAAGATGGGCGATGAGATCGTCCGCGACAAGCCCGGGTCCGGCAAGCTCCGCGGCGCGGCCGTGAAGCCACACTCCGGCGCAGGCGGCCTCGAAGGGCGGCAGGCCTGCGGCGCATTGGGAGGCGACGATCCCGGCGAGGACGTCGCCCGTACCGGCGCTGGCAAGCCAAGGCGAACCGGTCCTGGAAATCGCCGCCCGTCCGTCGCTCGCGGCCACGATCGTATCGGAGCCCTTGTAGACGATCGTGTCTCCGGTCCGGGCCGCCGCCGAGCGAGCCGCCTCCAATTTGCTCCCCGGATCGCCGTACAGCTCGCGAAACTCACCCGAATGGGGCGTGGTGAGTGTCGGTGCGATTCGCTCCAGCCGGTCTCCCGATCGGGCGAGGAGCCATAAAGCGTCTCCGTCGAGCACGGCGGAACAGGGGCTTGAATGCATTCGCGCCAGTCGATCCGAGCTTTCGGAAGAACGGCCGAGGCCGGGTCCTACGAGGATCGCGGAAACCCGCCGGTCGGCCGAGGCCTCGTCCAGCTCGGAGGGCGGCCGACGGACGACGGCGTTGGGGACTAGACCGCCTTCCCCCACCAACGTCACATAGCCCGCGCCCGAACGGGCGCCGGCATTCGCGGCCAGCGCGGCGGCCCCTGGCATGATCCCGCCGACGACGAGCAAATGGCCGCGCGTATATTTATGATCGTCCGGCCCCGGCTTTCGAAGCGCCGGCCGGTCGATCAGGCAGAGCCGACTCTCGGCCCTTATGCCGATGTCGGCGACGACGAGCCGCCCCATGTGGCGGGCGGCGGGCTGGAGCAGATGCGAGGGCTTCAGGGACGCGAAGGTGATGGTGATGTCGAAATCAGGGACCGGCGAGAGGATCGCCCCGTCGTCGGCCGATACCCCGCTCGGCAGGTCGACAGCGATCCGCACCCTTGCCGCACCGGCCAGGCCGCACAGGCGATTCGAGAGCGCGGGATCGAGCGGTCGGCCAAGCCCCGTGCCGAACAGCGCGTCGACCAACAGCGGGGCGGCGGCGGCATCCTCGAGAGGCTCCACCGCGCCCGGCCATGCGGCCCTGGCGATGCGGGCTTCGGCCGTCTTCGGCTCGGCAAACGCCGCGACCCGGACCTTCGCGCCGCGCTCGGCCAGATGCCTGGCGATGACATAGCCATCGCCGCCATTATTGCCGGGTCCGCAAATAACCAGGGCCGGCAGCGGCCCGGCGAAGCGACAGATCGCCTCGGCGGCGGCGGCACCTGCTCTCTCCATCAGCTCGGCGGCGGGAGTGCCCGCGGCGATTGCGGCGGCCTCCGCCGCGCGCATCTCGGCCGCCGTGAGGATCGGGCGGTTCATTGTACGCGCGCGGGCAGGCGATAGCGGTCGGGGCCGATCGCGACTTCGATCAGATCCTTGCCGGCAACAGTCACCGTCGCCGGCTCGGAGCCGTCCGCGGCCATTACGCCCCTGCCGTCGCGGGTCGCCACCAGCCGTCGGAAGCTGCCGTCCGGGCTTCGAAGCGTGAAGAGGATTTCGGGGCCTGCGGTCCGCTCGACGGTGCATATCCGCTCGAAGGCGGCGGCTCCGTCGATGGCGCACTCGATCCGTTCCTCCGCCTTCGCGCCCGGCGAACCGCCGCACCCGGCCAGGAGAAGGATTAGTGCGGCGGGGCGGTTCATTCGGCGGCTTCTCCCCGATTGCCTGCTTGGAGGCAAGTCAGCGGCCCGGCCGGAGCGCCGCCAGCCGGGCCCGGAAATCGGCAGACCCGAACAGCGCGTCGAAGCCTCGGTCCTGCCCCGAATCGCGCGCCTTGCCCTCGGCTGCGAGCCGGATCGAGCGCTTGAGCATTGCGATGCTGGCGCCGCTATTGGCGAGGATCGCTCCGGCGAGCTCCTCCACGGCCGGGCCGACGTCCGTCACGGCCAGCTCGACCAGCCCGATCCGCGCCGCCTCCGCCGAATCGATCGCTCCGGCCCCAAGCAGGAGGCGCGACGCCTGTCCCGGCCCGACCAGCGCGACGAGGCGCGCGACGTCCTCCTGCGGATAGGATATTCCGAACTTGGCGGGAGTGATCGCGAAGCGCGCCCCCTCCCCCGCCACGCGGATGTCGCAGGCCATGGCGAGCGCGACCCCGGCGCCGTAGCAGGGACCCTCGATCGCCGCGATCATGGCGATCGGAAGGTCGCCCAGGGCGTCCAGCCCGATCCGCATCGCCTTCCGGAATTCGGCCGCTGCCGACGGGTCGTCCGTCAGGGCCCGAAAATCCCCGAGATCGGCGCCGGCGCAGAAGGCTTCAGAGCCACCGCTCAGGACGATGAGCCGGGCGCCGCCGGCGACGGCCTCCGCGCAAGCTTTCGACAGGTTCGCCCATCCGGAGACGGGGATCGCGTTGCGGGCTTCGAGCCGGTCGAGCCGGAGGCGGACGATGGCGCCGTCGAGCGTCGGGACGAACATCCGTCCGGATAAGCGGTGCGCGCCGCCTTTGTCGCCACAAAAAGAGCCGGCCGCGCGGTCGGACGCGGCCGGCTCCAGAGGGCCATGGCGCCGGCTCCGTACGTAGCGGAGCGGGGACCAAGGGCGAATGTCCACCAAGCCCCCTCGGGCCCCGTTTCGACTCGTCGGTCATTCAGCAGCAAGGACCGTGCCACGACGCAATCCCGCGGGTTGCGATGGTTAAAGGGGCGAAAGGCGTGTCCCGCCCCGGGACTGGTGGGTCACCTGAGGCGGCTCGCCATCCGCCACCAGTCGGGATGCCGCTCCGCGAACAACCGGCTGGCGGCATCCCGATCCGACTCTTCCCGGAACAGCGCGAAGCAGGTCGCCCCCGATCCTGACATTCGGATCAGCTCCGCCGTTCCGAGCGACTGGAACGCCTCCAGCACGTCGCCGATTTCCGGAACCAGTATCCTTGCCGGCGCCTCGAGATCGTTCCTTCCAGCTTGAGGATTTACCAGCGGCCCGCCGTCGCGGCCGTCCCAACGCCCGAAGACGGAGCGGGTCGACAAAGCCAGGCCCGGATTGACCAGGAGCAACGGAAGGCCTCCGACCCCGTAATCCTCCCGTTGGAGCCGGTCCCCCCGGCCTTCGCCGCGCGCGGTCCGCGAATGGAGGCAGGCGAGCACGTCGGCACCGAGCCCACGAGCCAGATGCTCCACGGCGGCTTCGGGCGGCTGGAGTCTCCACCAGGCGATGAGGAGCCGAAGCGCCGCGCCCGCATCCGCAGAGCCGCCGCCGATTCCGGATGCCACCGGCAGGCGCTTGTCGAGCGTCAGGGCGGCGCCCTGGTTCGTCCCGAAGCGCTCCCGCAGGGAAAAAGCGGCCTTCAGGACGATATTGTCGTCTTCGCCGGCCAGGCTATGGGCGAAGGGTCCGGTCACGCGCAGGCTGACCCCCTCGCCTTTCTCGACGCTGAGGACGTCGCCCTGCTCGGCGAAGGCGAAGGCGGTCTCGATCCGATGGTATCCGTCGGGCTCGATCGCCCGCACATGGAGCGCCAGGTTGACCTTCGCATAAGCGGTCTCGCGCATCAGGGGGCGGCGAGGTCCGGTCGAAGGCCCGTGTCGATCTTGGAGCGAAGCCGGTCGGCCGCCGCGCCTTCGGCATGATGAAGCGCCGCCCTCCAGGCGTAGCGGGCTTCGAAGCGGCGTCCGGCGCTGTAATAGGCATCGCCGAGATGCTCGCCGATCGCCGCGTCCGCGGGCTGGCCCCGCGCCGCCTGTTCGAGCAGTTCGATCGCCTTGGCGACGTCGCCGCGGACATAATAGGCCCAGCCGAGCGAATCGGTGATCGCCGAGTCGTCGGGCTGCAGCCGGCTCGCCTCGCGGATCAGTTTCTCGGCCTCGGCCAAATTCTCGCGCCGCTCGAGCTGCGAATAGCCGAGGAAGTTGAGCACCACGGGCTGGTCCGGAGCGAGGCGATGAGCCTCCTCGAGCGCCACCTTGCCGGCGATCCAGTCGCCGGCCTGGGTCAGTGCGCTGCCGCGCAGCAGCCACAGGGTCCAGAGGGGATTGCGGGCCTCGGCGCCCGTCCCGACGAGATCGAGCGCCTTTGCGTAGGCCGTCGCCGCTTCCGAATGGCGCTCGCTCTGGTTCAGGATGTCGCCGAGGCGGGTCCAATTGTCGATTTCGGCGGGGCGGGCTGCGACGGCCTGCCGGGCTTCGACCAGCGCTTCTTCGGTGCGGCTCGACTCGACGAGGATGGTCATCCGGCGATCGGCCGCGGTGCCGGCGAAGACGTCGTCCCGGCCCACTTTGGCAAGCGCCGCAAGCGCCGCCTCGTACCGCCCCTGCCCGGCGAGCAGATCCGCGGCGATCAGCCAGGATTCGGAGTTTTCAGGAGCGAGGAAGGTGGCGAGGCGGGCGAAGCTCAATGCCAGCTGGGGCACGTCCTGGCCGTTGAGATCGAGCGCCATGCGTCCGAGAAGCAGCGCCATCCCGTCGGCAGGAGCTACGATTTCACCGCCCAAACGCTCCCCCGCCCCGATCCGCCGCCGGGCCTCGGCCAGTGCTTCCGAGTCGCCCTGCAGGATCGCCAGCGCGTCCTTGCCGCCCGCCTTGCGGGCGAGCATCGCGGCGGCCGCGATCCGAAGGCGCTGGGAGCGGATCGACTGGTCCTCGAGCAAAGGCGCGAGGGCGAGCGCGCCTTCCTTCGCCTTGCCGCCGGCGATGAGAAGAAGCGGCCGATGGTCCGAAGCATAGGTGGCGGCAAGCGCATTGCCCTTCGCCACATCGAGCAGTGCCAAAGGCTTGCCCTTGCCGCTGCCCTGGGCCAGCCAGGCACGGAGCAAGGGGGTCATGAACGAGAAGATGTCGTCCTGCTCAAGCCGCTCGATCTGCCCGCTCGCCTCCTTCCACCGCTTCGCTCGGAAAGCCTCGCCGACGAGGAGCAAGCGCCCGTCGGGCGAAAGCTTGCCCGCTGCGTCGAGTATCCTTGCCGCCTGAAGCGCCAGAGGCCGGTCTCCGGCCGCGATCGCCTGTGACAGGGCGCGGGCCGCGAGCACCTCGTTATCCGGCGCCAGAGCGAGCGCCTCCGCGTAATTGCGGGCAGCCTGCTCGGCCGCGCCGGAGCCGTCCGCGGCGCGGGCACGAACATAAGCGGTCATAGCGGAGGGGTCTTCCACGCTCGCCAAGGCGGGGGGTGCGGGAAGGAGGAGCGCGGCCAATGCAATTGCCGTCACCCCAGCGACGGGCTTTTCACATGTTGGGATAATTAGGCCCTCCTCCGCCTTCGGGGACGACCCAGTTGATGTTCTGGGTCGGGTCCTTGATGTCGCACGTCTTGCAATGGACGCAATTCTGGGCGTTGATCTGAAGCCGCGGGCCGCTTGCCTCGTCGACGAACTCATAGACTCCGGCGGGGCAGTAACGCTGTTCCGGCCCGTCGTAGAGGGGCAGATTGACCTCGGTCGGGATCGAGGGGTCCCTCAGCGTAAGGTGGACCGGCTGGTCCTCCTCGTGATTGGTGTTGGAGATGAACACCGAGGAGAGCTTGTCGAAGCTGATCACTCCGTCCGGCCTCGGATAATCGATCGGCTTGACCATATCCTTGCGGTAGAGAGTCTCGTAGTCAGGATTGTGCTTCAGTGTGAAGGGGAGCCCGGCCCGGAGGTAGCGCATCCACATGTCGGCTCCGGCGAGCAAGGTGCCCATCGTGCCGCCGAACTTCGCGACGAACGGTTCTACATTGCGCACCATCTTAAGCTCGGTCGCTATCCAGCTGTTCCGAAGCGATTCTTCATAATCGACCAGATCATCCCAGCTCCGCTCCGCAACGATCGCCGCGAAGGCGGCTTCGGCCGCGAGCATTCCGGATTTCATCGCCGTGTGGCTGCCCTTGATCCTGGGCACGTTCACGAACCCCGCCGAGCAGCCGATCAGTGCGCCGCCCGGGAAGGAGAGCTTCGGCACCGACTGCCAGCCGCCCTCGTTGATCGCCCTCGCGCCGTAGGAGACCCGCCGGCCACCCTCCAGCATCTCGCGGATCGCCGGGTGATGCTTCCAGCGCTGGAATTCGTCGAACGGGGAGAGGTGCGGGTTTCGGTAGTTGAGGGCGACGACGAAGCCCAGAGCGACCTGGTTATTCTCCTGGTGATAGAGGAAGCCGCCGCCCCAGGCGCTGTCGTCGAGCGGCCAGCCCTGGGTGTGGACGACCCGGCCGGGCACATGCTTGCCGGGCTCGATGTCCCACAATTCCTTGAGGCCGATTCCGTAGACCTGCGGCTCACTCTCGCGTTCGAGGTCGAAAATGCGCTTGAGCTGCTTGGTGAGATGGCCGCGAGCGCCCTCCGCGAAGAAAGTGTAGCGGCCGTGAAGCTCCATTCCGGGCTGGTAGTCGACCTTGTGGGTGCCGTCGCGGGCGACCCCCATGTCGCCGGTCGCCACGCCCTTGACCGAGCCGTCCTCGTTGAACAGCAGCTCGGCCGCCGCGAAGCCGGGGAATATCTCCACCCCCAGCGCTTCAGCCTGCCCGGCCAGCCAGCGGCAGAAATTGCCGAGCGAGCCGGTATAGGTGCCCTTGTTGTTCATGAAGGGCGGCATCATCAGATGCGGGAGGGAATATTTGCGGCCTTCCGTCAGCACCCAGTGATGGTTCTCTACGACCGGGACTGTGAGCGGGCTGCCGAGATCGCGCCAATCGGGGAGCAGCTCTTCGAGAGCCCGGGGATCCAGGACGGCGCCGGACAGGATATGCGCTCCGACCTCGGAGCCTTTTTCGAGAATGCAGACGCTGAGCTCGCGCCCCGCTTCGCCGGCGAGCTGCTTCAGCCTTATGCCCGCGGCGAGGCCCGCGGGACCGGCGCCGACGATCACAACGTCATAAGGCATCGACTCGCGATCGGACATCAAGGCGCTCCTCTGGCAGCGGCCCGCACTCACGTCGTCGCAGGCAGCCAACGTCTGGCAGATAGATAGAGAATTTGAGGTTGACCAGCCCGCCCGCGGAGGACTCCATGGCCGGGTGGAGTGGGGAAGCGATGCATTTTCGCCGGCGAATGCCGAAAGCGCGCTGAGCTGGTGGGCCGAGGCGGGCGTCGACACGCTCGTCGACGAAGAGCCGCGCGACTGGCTCCGGCCGAAAACGAAGGAATCGGCCCGGCCCGTTCCCGCGACCGTCGAAGCTCCCGCCGAAACGCTCCCGGACCAGCTCGACCTGTTCCAGGCCTGGCTCGCGTCGAGCGACCGGCTCGCCTTCGCCGCGCCCGCCGCGCCCCGGGTCTGCCCGGCCGGCGATCCGGCGTCGAGACTGATGATCCTGGCCGACATGCCCACCGGAGAGGATTGCACCGCCGGGACCCTGATCAGCGGCGAGCCTGGACGGCTGTTCGAGAATATGCTCGCCGCCATCGGGCGCGACCGCGATTCCGTTTATCTCGCCGCCCTCTCCTGCATCCGCTCCCCTTCTGGGCAGCTCAACAGCGACTCGATGAAAAGCTGTGCCGACCTCGCCCGCCACCATATCGGCCTCGCCGCGCCCAAAGCGGTTTTGCTCTTCGGGGATCCGTGTGCCAGGGCGCTGCTCGGCCTTTCAGTGGCCCAGGCGCGGGGCCGATGGCATGAGATCGCTACCCACGCCGGGCCCGTCAGGGCTCTGGCGACCATTACTCCCAGAACATTGCTGGATTCGCCGCGTCTCAAGGCCATGGCATGGGCGGACCTGCGGATGCTGATCGAAGAGGTGAAGGAATGACCCGTCTGCATTCTCTCCTGCTCGCCGCGGCGCTCGCGCTGCCGACGACCGCGGCAATGGCGGATGACTCCGCCCGCCCGCGCGAGTCGGTTTCGGCGGGGCTGAACTCCGGGCAGCGGAGCGGCTATCGCGAAATTTTCGCCGCAATTCGGGCGAACGACTGGCTTGGCGCCTCGGCCAGGCTTGCCGCATTGCCGGAGGGACCGCTTCACGATGTGGCCCGCGCAGAGCTTTTTCTCGCCAAGGGGTCGCCCAGGGTCGAGCTTCCCGATCTGGTCTCCGTCCTCAATCGCGCCCCCGAAATGCCGAAGGCGGAGCAGATTTCCCGCCTCGCCCAGACCCGCGGAGCGACCGGACTGCCGAGCCTGCCCATGGCCGAGAAACTGGTCTGGGTGGGCAGCCAGCCGCGGCGCTCCCGCGCCGAGGCGACCAAAGGCGACCAGGCCGCCGCGGAGCTCGAGCCCCTCGTCCAGCCCATGATCAAGGACAATCGCCCTTACGAGGCCGAGGCGGCCTTTATCGGGCGGCAGGACCGGCTCAGCCCCAACGCGCGCGCCGAATATCAGCAGCGAATCGCCTGGTCCTATTATATCGTCGGCAACGATCGCGACGCCCGCCGCCTCGCCGCTCTCGCCCGCTCCGGAAGCGGCGAATGGGCGATCCACGGCGCCTGGTCGGAGGGTCTCGCCGCCTGGCGCGACGGCGACTGCAAGGGCGCCGCCGACGCTTTCGGCCATGTCGCCGGCCGATCGAGCGACGTCGAGCTGGCCGCCGCCGCTTATTATTGGGCCGCCCGGGCCGAGATGATGTGCGGCAGGCCCGAGCGGGTTCAGGGCCATTTGCGCTCCGCCGCCCGCCAGAAGGAGACCTTCTACGGCCTTATCGCAATGACCGCCTTGGGCGTAAGCGGCCCCGGAGCGACGGGCCTTCACAATTACCGGGATTCCGAATGGCGCGGGATCGCCGGCAAGCCGAACGTGCGCGCGGCACTCGCTTTGGCGGAGATCGGCGAGGCCGACCTCGCCGACCAGTTCCTTCGCCACCAGGCGCGGATCGGGGGGGCAAGCGACCATAATGCCCTTCTCCACCTCGCCGCCGACCTCAATCTCGCCGGAGCCCAATATTGGCTGGCGCACAACGCCCCGCGAGGCGCCAGCGTCAATTTCGCGGCCCGCTATCCGCGTCCCGACTGGCAGCCGACTCGCGGCTGGCGGGTCGACCCGTCGCTCGCCTTCGCCCACGCGCTCCAGGAATCGAGCTTCCGGACCTCGGTCGTCAGCCCGGCCGGGGCTGTCGGGCTGATGCAGGTGCGGCCCGGCACCGCCGGCGACATCGCCCGGGCCCGCGGCGAGGCGTTCGACCGCCAGCAACTGATCAGCCCTGCGGCCAATATCGAGTTCGGCCAGAGCTATATCGAGGTGCTTCGCGATAACGGCGCCACCGGCGGCCTTCTTCCCAAGGTGATCGCCGCCTATAATGCGGGTCCGGTGCCGGTCGCGGAATGGAACGCCCGCCGCTTCGACAAGGGCGATCCCCTCCTCTACATCGAGTCGCTGCCTTATTGGGAAACCCGCGGATACGTCCCGATCGTCTTGCGCAATTACTGGATTTACGAGGAAGAGGCCGGAAAGCCGGGGCCCAGCCGGGCGGCCCTGGCGCAGGGCATGTGGCCGAAATTTCCGGGCATGGCCGGAGCGAGCGCGGTGCGGCTGAAGGCGGACGAGACCAAGCTGGCTTACGGAACGGAATAATTCCAAACCGTTCTTGATTCGTTCTGTCGGCTCACCTATATCTGCAGTATGCACCGTCCCGACGTCCATCACGGCCGAGGCGCGCCCGAGAATCGGACGCCGACTCGATTCAACCTGCCGGTTCGGGAGGCGGACGGCGACTGGCTCGATCTCCGCGAGGAGGTGGACGACGGGCCGCCGCCGCTGAGAACGACGGTCACGGTCGAGAAGCCGAAGTCGATCATCGCGTATAATCGCTCGCCCGACATCGGCTTCGACCGCTCGATCAACGCCTATCGCGGCTGCGAGCATGGCTGCATCTATTGCTTCGCCCGTCCGACCCACGCCTTTCACGATCTCTCCCCCGGCCTCGATTTCGAGACGAAATTGTTCGCCAAGCCGGACGCTGCGAAAATCCTGCGCGAGGAGCTTGCAAGGCCCGGCTACCAGGTCCGCTCGATGGCGATCGGGACCAACACCGATCCTTACCAGCCGATCGAAGCGGATTGGCGGATCACCCGCTCGGTGCTCGAACTGCTCGCCGAGACGAAGCATCCGGTGACGATCACCACCAAATCGGACCGGGTCGTTCGCGACGTGGATATTCTCGCTCGAATGGCCGAAGAAGGCCTCGCCAGGGTCGCCCTGTCGGTGACCTCGCTCACTCCGGCGGTTTCGCGCAGCCTGGAGCCCCGGGCGCCTTCGGGCCGGAAAAGGCTGGCGGCCGTCAAGGTGTTGAGCGAGGCCGGAATTCCCACCATTGTCGCCATCGCCCCGGTGATCCCCGGGATCACCGACCACGAGGTCGAGCATATCGTCGAGGCCGCCGCGGAGGCCGGGGCCGAAGGCGCCTTCTTCCTTCCGGTGAGGCTGCCCCACGAGGTCGCGCCCCTCTTCCGCGCCTGGCTCGACGAGCATTTCCCGGACCGGGCCGACAAGGTGATGAACATCATCCGCTCGATGCGCGGCGGCAGGGACAACGACCCGAACTGGTTCACCCGGATGAGCGGCTCCGGTCCCTGGGCGGAGCTGCTGCAGGTGCGCTTCGAGATCGCCGCGAGGAAGCACGGACTGAACCGGGAGAAAAGCAAGCTGCGGACGGATTTGTTCGTTCCGCCGCAGGGGCCGCAGCTAAGGTTGCTCTGATCCTTCCCATGCGCAGCATGGGGAGGGGGACCACACGCAGTGTGGTGGAGGGGTAACTGACGAGGCTTCTGCCAGTTACCCCTCCACCAGGCTTCGCCTGGTCCCCCTCCCCGAGCAAGCTCGGGGAGGATTTCAGGCCGCGCTCAGCTTGTAGTCCTCATACTCTTCGCGCAGCACCGTTTTGAGAAGCTTGCCGGTCGCCGTGTGGGGTAGGCTTTCCACGAACAGGATCTCATCGGGAAGCCACCATTTCGCGACATGGCGTTCGAGATGGTCGAGTATCTGCCGGGGAGAGACGTCCGAGCCCGCTTTCCTCACCACCAGCAGGATCGGCCTCTCGTCCCATTTCGGATGCTTGACCCCCACCGCCGCCGCCTCGGCCACGCCCTGACAGCCGACGGCGGCGTTTTCGAGGTCGATCGAGCTGATCCATTCGCCGCCGGACTTGATCACGTCTTTCGAGCGGTCGGTGATCTGGAGTACTCCATCGGGATGGAGAGCGGCGACGTCGCCGGTGTCGAACCATGCGTCCTCGTCGATGCACTCGCCCTTCTCGTCCTGGAAATATCGGCGGATGATCCAGGGGCCGCGGGCCTGGAGACGGCCGGAAGTCTTGCCGTCGCGGGGAAGCACCTTCCCTTCCTCATCGACGGTTCGAAGCTCGACCCCGAACGGCACCCTGCCCTGCTTGCAGAGAAGGTTCACGCGCTGCTCCCGGCTGAGCTCGTCCCAGTCGCCGCTGCCTGCGCCGACCGTCCCGAGCGGCGACATCTCCGTCATCCCCCAAGCGTGGCCGACCCTGATGCCGCGGTCCATGAACCATTCGATCATCGCCCTCGGTGCCGCGGAGCCGCCGATATGGACGGTGGTGAGCCTGCCGAGATCCTCGCCGGTCGAATCGACATGGTTGACCAACGCCAGCCAGACGGTCGGCACTCCGGCCGTGTGGGTCACCCCTTCCGACTTCATCAGGTCGCACATCACCCGCGGCGTATAGTCGGCCGAGAAGACCATCTTGCCGCCCGCCATCGCGGTGCAGAAGGGCAAGGCCCAGCCGGCCGCGTGGAACATCGGCACCACCGGAAGCACCACCGACCGGGCGGAGAGGTCGAAGACGTCGGGGCTTATCTGGACCATTGCGTGGAGGATTGTGGAGCGATGCTCGTAGAGGACGCCCTTCGGATTGCCGGTGGTACCGCTGGTGTAGCAAAGCATCGCCGGATCGCGCTCGTCGCCCTCGACCCAGCGATAGTCGCAATCCCCGGCTCCGATCAGTTCGTCGAAGCCGCCGTCGTCGAAGCAGATATAATGCTCGATGCTCGTCCAGCGCGGCTTCAGCCGCTCGACGAGGGGCGCGAAGGCACGATCGTAGAAGAGCATTCGGTCCTCGGCATGGTTGGCGATATAGACAAGTTGGTCGTCGAACAGCCTGGGGTTGATGGTGTGGATCACACCGCCCATCCCGATCGCTCCGTACCAGGCGACGACGTGGCGGGCGTGGTTCATCGCCAGGGTCCCGATCCGGTCGCCGGGCTTCAGTCCGAGCCGCTCGAGCGCCCGGGCCAGCTTGCGCGAATCGCGGGCGATCCCGGTCCAGTCGGTGCGGACGATGCTCGAGTCGGCGTAAAGCGATACCAGCTCGCGATTGCCATGCTCGCGCTCCGCATGGTCGAGGATCCGCATGATCCTCAGCGGCCAGTCCTGCATCCCTCCCAGCATGATCCCTCCAAGCGCGTGAAGGGCCGCAGTCTATGCGCTCAGGAAACCAGCGCAAGCCGCGGCTGCGGCGCGACCGAGAGACGCACGGCGGCGACTCCCTCGATCCGTTCGAGCCTGGCGGCGAGCTCGGCGTCGAGGCGGAAGTCGCGGCCGAGCATCAGCTCCGCCTCTCCGCCCTCGATCCTGACCCTGAGGCGAAGCTCGCCCTGGCCGTCGCGATCCCCGGCGACCGCCTCCGCCAGCCGGGCGATCGCGGCCAATTCGTCCACTTCGATCTCAAGCTGGAGCCGGGCGCGCTTCGAAAGGCTTTCGAACAATTGCAGCGAGCGGATCGTCACCCGCGGCGCCTCCTCGCCCGGACGGCGGTCGAGCTCGACGTTGAGAAGGGCGCAGGCGCCGGATTCGGCAGCCGCCTCGATCTGCGCGGAAGCATCGTCGTCGAACACGGTGGCGACGAACTGGCCCGAGGAATCGGACATGGTCGCCATCAGATAGCGCCGGCCGCGGGCGGAGGTGCGCCAGCGCGCCTCCTCGACCATTCCGGCCATTACCGCTCCGGTGCGACCGCCGTCCGGCGGGGCCGGCATGGAAGCCAGAGCGGAGTGGCTCTTCGCGCCATGGGCCTCGGCGAGGTGGCGGTAGCGGTCGACCGGATGGGCCGAGAAATAGAAGCCGAACGATTCCTTCTCGGCGGCCATCCGCTCGGCCAGTGTCCAGGTCGCCGCGACCGGCATCCGGATCGGGACGACGTTCGATTCGCCGCCGACGAACAGCCCGCCCTGCCCGCTCTCGCGCGAGTCGGCGGCGCTCGCGGCGTGGGCGAGAAGGGTCTCGGCGGCGGCGAAGACGGCGGCTCTGTTGGAATCGAGCGGGTCGAAGGCGCCGCCGCCGGCGAGGCTTTCGATCTGGCGCCGGTTGAGAAGGCGCGGATCGACCCGTTCGGCGAAATCCTCGAGCGACTTGAAGCCGCCGTTCGCCCGCCTTTCCTCGACCAATTGCTCCATCGCCTTCTCGCCGACGCCCTTCAGCGCTCCGAGCGCGTAACGCACCGCCAAGCCCCTCCCCTTCAGGGGAGGGGTTGGGGTGGAGGATGTCCCGGCCCGACTCACAACCCCCACCCCAAACCCCTCCCCTGAAGGGGAGGGGCTTTCGATCTCCTCCACCGAAAACTCCGCCTCGCTGGCGGCGATCGAGGGCGGCAGGCACAGGGTCTCAAGCCGCCGCATGTCGTCGGTGAAGATGGCGAGCTTGTCGGTCTGGTGGATGTCGAAGCACATCGAGGCGGCGTAGAATTCGACCGGATGGTGAGCCTTCAGCCAGGCGGTCTGATAGGCGATCAGTGCGTAGGCGGCGGCGTGGCTCTTGTTGAAGCCGTAGCCTGCGAACTTGTCGATCAAGTCGAACAGCTCGTTCGCCTTGCCCCCGGGGATCGAATTGACTCGCTCGCAGCCGGCGACGAACCCGGCGCGCTGAGCGTCCATCTCGGACTTGATCTTCTTGCCCATGGCCCGGCGGAGAAGGTCGGCCTCGCCGAGGCTGAAGCCGGCAAGGACCTTTGCGGCCTCCATCACCTGCTCCTGGTAGACGAAGATTCCGTAGGTTTCCCTGAGCACCGGCTCGAGCAGAGCGTGCGGATATTCGATCGGCTCGCGGCCGTTCTTGCGGGCGCCGAACATCGGGATATTGTCCATCGGTCCCGGCCGGTAGAGCGACACGAGGGCGATGATGTCTTCGAAGCTGGTCGGCTTCACCGCCGCCAGGGTCCGGCGCATTCCCTCCGATTCGAGCTGGAACACGCCCACCGTCTCGCCGCGCTGGAGCAATTTGTAGACTTCGGGATCGTCCCAGGCGAGCCGGTCGAGATCGGCCTCGACCCCACGCCGGGCCAGCATCTGCACGGCCTTCTGAAGCACGGACAGGGTCTTCAGCCCGAGGAAGTCGAATTTCACGAGCCCCGCCGCTTCGACATATTTCATGTCGAACTGGGTGACCGGCATGTCCGAGCGTGGGTCCCGGTAGAGCGGGACGAGCTGGTCGAGCGGGCGATCGCCGATCACGACCCCGGCGGCATGGGTAGAGGCGTGGCGGGGCAGTCCCTCGAGCTTCATCGCCAGATCGAACAGGCGGCGGACCTGGGAATCGTTCTTATATTCGGCGGCGAGTTCGGTGACGCCGTTCAGGGCCCGCTCCAGGGTCCATGGATCGGTCGGGTGGTTGGGGATCGCCTTGGCGAGCCGGTCGACCTGCCCATAGGGCATCTGGAGGACCCGCCCCGTGTCCTTGAGGACGGCGCGCGCCTTCAGCTTGCCGAAGGTGATGATCTGGGCGACCTTATCCGAGCCGTAGCGGTTCTGGACGTAGCGAATGACCTCGCCGCGCCGGGTTTCGCAAAAATCGATGTCGAAATCCGGCATCGACACTCGCTCGGGGTTGAGGAAGCGCTCGAACAGCAGCCCCAGCCGGATCGGATCGAGATCGGTGATTGTGAGCGCCCAGGCGACGACCGAGCCCGCGCCCGAGCCGCGGCCCGGCCCTACGGGAATATCGTTCTCCTTGGCCCATTTGATGAAGTCGGCGACGATCAGGAAGTAAGCGGAAAAGCCCATCCGGACGATGATGTCCGCTTCATAGTCGAGCCTGTCGAAATAGGCCTTCCGGTCCTCCGAGCTCAGGTCGGAATAAAAAGCGAGCCGGACTTCGAGCCCGGCGCGGGCATCGCTGTGGAGCTGCCGCGCTTCGGCTTCGGTGTCGCCGGCGATGCTCGGGAGGATCGGCTTGCGCCCGGGGGCGCCGAACGCGCAGCGGCGGGCGACGACGCCAGTATTCTCGATCGCCTCGGGAAGGTCGGCGAACAGCCTGCGCATCTCCGCCGCGGGCTTCAGCCAGGCCTGCGGGGACGAACGCCTGCGGTCGTCGCGGTCCAGCTGGCTCGACTGGGCGATGCACAGCAAGGCATCGTGCGCCTCGTGGAAATGCGCCTCCGCATAAGAGGCAGGATTGGTCGCCACCAGCGGCAGATCGTGCCGGTAGGCGAGCTCGATCAGCCGGGCTTCGGCGCGCTCCTCATCCTCGTCCATACGGCGGGACAATTCGATGTACAGGCGGCCCGGAAAAAGAGAGACGAGACGCTCTAGGATCGGCTCGGCGGCCGAATCCTGACCTTGGCTGATCAGCCTCACGAGCGCGCCGTCCGCTCCGGCGGTCAGTGCAATCAGCCCGTCGGTGCGCCCCTCCAGCGAGTCGAAGCCGACATGCGCCTGCTCCTCCACCGGGCGGCCGAGATGAGCGGCGGATACCAGATTGCACAGATTGCCGTAGCCGCGTTCGTCCTGCGCGTAGAGCGCTATCCAATCGAAAGCGGGCTGCCCGCCGGTACAGCCCGGGCGGGCGACGGCAAGCATGGTTCCGACGATCGGCTGCACTCCGGCCTCCCGGCAGGCGTCGGTGAAGGCCATTGCGGCATAGAGTCCGTTCCTGTCGGTCAGGGCCGCGGCGGGGAATTCGAGCCTTTTAGACTGCCTGGCGATGATCTTGGGCTCGATCGAACCTTCCAGCATTGTGTAGCTGGAGAAGATTCGGAGCGGAACGTAAGGGCCGGGCATCGTCCCGTTATGAGGACTGCGGCACGGCGTGGAAAGCGCTCAGCGCGGGTTTTCCACACCTTCGTTAGTCCTCCGCGCCAATCCCCCCGGAGTCAGTCCCCCCGGCCGATATTCCTCAGCTCCGCCATCCGCGATGCATAGGTGGAACCGACGCAGCTTTCGCTCCGGCAACGCTCTCGGCTCCCCAGGAAGGAATCGCGGCTTCGGCGCAAATGGCCTTTCGTCGCGGAATCGGCATTGGCCATGAGGTCGTAATAAAGTGAGGCCATCGCCCGATCCTGGGCGGCCAGTTGCGGAGACGAGCAAATCATCTTCTCGGTGCGGGTCTTGGCGTAGCGGCAATTGAAGCTGGGCCTTACCGTCACTCGAGTCGCCGGGGCGGGAGCAGCAACAACCGGCCGCTCGGTGGCCCGGGGGGTCGGCTTCGGCGCCGGCCTGGGAGCCGGTTTTGGGGCAGGCCGCGGCGCTGGCTCGTCGACCGGAGACATGAGAACCGGTTCGGCCGGGGGCGCGGTCGGGACCGGCTGGGGCGTCGCCGCGGCGATCTTCGGAAGCGGGCCGCCCTTCATTCCGAACGTCGCGAGCCGGTAGATGATCGGCTCCGCTCCATCCATCTGGTAGACGAGGCCGCTTCCGTCGACCGCGGCCTGGGCTGCATATTCGACCTGGGCGTCGAGGCGCCTCTTGCCGTCGAACGCATTCTCGGCGCCCGGCGGAAGCTCGAGGATGAAGCGGCCGGTGCAGACGGTGACGTTGAGCGTGTCGTCGCGGCTCTTCACCACCGGCTCCTCCATCCGGACTACGGCGGAGGCGGCGAGCGGATCGAGGTCGCGCGAGTCGGAATTGCGGATCCGGGCGGCCTCGTCGAACACCAGCTCCTTGAGCCGGTCGTAGGTCGCGTCGGAAGCGCAGGCCTTGCGGATCCGCTCGCGTTGCTCGCTCGCAAGCTCGGCTCTGGACTTGGCGGCCGGAGCCTCCTTCTTCTTCATCCAGTCGCAGCCGCCGAGCAGGGTGGCCGCCCCCGCCGCCACCAACAGAGCCTTACGCAACGCCATTCCACCAGCTCCAGCTGTCCCAACCATCTGCCGCCAACGCAGCAAAGGAGGCATCTTTCCCCGCGAACGGACGCTGGCTGGCGAGCGTAGGATTCTCTCCCGTAAAAGAACGGGGGAGGACCATGGTTAGGGACCTCTTGAGACCTACTCCAATACGCCCTCGTGAAGCCTCAGCACACGGTCCATCTTCGACGCGATGCGCTCATTGTGGGTGGCGACCAAAGCGGCGCTGCCTTCGTCGCGGACGAGGCGGAGGAATTCGGCGAACACGATGTCGGCGGTCGCCTCGTCGAGATTGCCGGTGGGCTCGTCGGCCAGGACGAGGGCCGGGCGATTGGCGAGGGCTCGGGCGACGGCGACCCGCTGCTGCTCGCCGCCTGACAATTTGCTCGGCTGGTGGCTGACCCGGTCGGCCAGGCCGAGCGTTGCGAGCAGGGACCTGGCCCGCTCGTCCGCCTCGCCGCGGCTCGCCCCTTTCACCAGCTGGGGGATGACGACATTCTCGAGCGCCGTGAAATCGGGGAGGAGATGGTGAAACTGGTAGACGAAGCCCAATGTGTCGCGGCGCACCCGGGTTCGGTTGCCGTCGCCAAGCTCGGCCACTTCCTCGCCGGCGATCCGGATCGAGCCTTCGAAGCCGCCTTCGAGGAGCCCGACGGCCTGGAGCAGGGTCGACTTGCCCGATCCCGACGGGCCGAGAAGGGCGACGATTTCGCCCCGCCGAACCTTGAGGTCTATTCCGCGAAGGACGTCGATCGTCACCCCGCCCTGCCGGAAGCTTCGGGTGAGCCCTTTGACGGCGAGAACCTCATTCATAGCGAAGCACCTGAACGGGATCTGTGCTCGCCGCCTTCCAGGCCGGATACAGGGTGGCGAGGAAGCTCAGAACCAGCGCCATGGTGACGATGGCCAAAACCTCGAACGGGTCGGTCTTGGACGGCAATTCGGTGAGAAAGCGGATCGACGGATCCCACAGATTCTGGCCGGTAATGAACTGGACGAAATTCACGAAGGGCTGGCGGAAATAGAGGAGCAGAAAGCCGAGGCCGAGGCCGGCGAGGATTCCGGTCGCTCCGATGATCACGCCTACCGTGACGAACACCTTCATCAGGCCGCGCCGGGTCGCGCCCATCGTCCGGAGGATGGCGATGTCTCGGGATTTGGCGCGGACCAGCATGATCAGCGACGACAGGATGTTGAACACGGCGACGAGGATGATGATCGAGAGGATGACGAACATCGCCACCCGCTCGACCTGCAGCGCCTCGAACAGGGCCGTGTTCATCGAGCGCCAGTCCACCACCGCCGCCCGGCCGCCGACGCTGTCGCGGAGCGGGTCGAGTATCTCGCCGACCCGGTCGGCGTCGACCGTCTGCACTTCGACCATTCCGACCGCGTCGCCCATAAGCAGAAACGTCTGGGCGTCCTCGATCGGCATTATCACGAAGGATTTGTCGTAATCATAAATCCCGATTTCGAAGATCGCCGAGACATTGTAGGATACGATCCGCGGCACCGTTCCGAATGGAGTCGTCCGTCCCTGCGGGCTGAGCAGGCTGATCTGGGTGCCGACATTGGCGCCCAGGGCCTCGGCGAGGCGAGCGCCGACCGCGACATTGCCCGAGTCGGGGTGGAGCGTCTCGAGCGACCCGGCGAGAACTTTTCCGTGAAGTGCCTCGTTGGCCAGGATGTCGGAGCGCTGCATGCCGCGTACCAGCGCGGCCTCCGCGCGCCCGTCATTGGTTGCCATCAAAGGCTGCTCGATCAGAGGCAAAGCATTCGTCACGCCGGGGGTGGCCCGCGCCTCGCGGACGATCTCCCGCCAGTCGGGAAGCTGGCCGCCATAGCCCTGGACCACGGCGTGGCCGTTGAGGCCGACGATCTTGTCGAACAGCTCGGCCCTGAAGCCGTTCATAACGCTCATCACGACGATCAGGGCGGCGACCCCGAGCGCGACCGCGACCAGGCTGATCCCGGCGACGAGGAAGATGAACCCCTCCCCCTTGCCCGGAAGCAGATAGCGCCGGGCGACCATTCGCTCGTAGCGAGAGAGGATCATCCCGTCAGCCTCGCCAGGGCGCTTTCGATCGACAGCTCCTCGCGCTCGCCGTCCGAGCGGCGCTTGAGCTCGACCACTCCGCGCTCCAGCCCCTTCGGGCCGACGATCAGCTGCCAGGGCAGGCCGATCAGGTCCATGGTCGCGAACTTGGCGCCGCCGCGTTCGTCGCGATCGTCGTAGAGGGTCTCGACCCCGGAATCGCGGAGGCGGGCGTAAATCTCGTCGGCCGCTCCGGTTACGTTGGAGTCGTCGGCGCGCATGTTGACGAGGCCGACCTCGAACGGAGCGACGCTGTCGGGCCAGACGATGCCCCTGTCGTCGTGGCTCGCCTCGATGATCGCGCCCATCAGCCGCGACACGCCGATTCCGTAGCTTCCCATCTGGGGATGGACCTGGCCGCCCTGCTTGCTCTGGACGGAGAGGCCCATGCTGGCACTATACTTGGTTCCGAAGGCGAAGATGTGGCCGACCTCGATCCCGCGGCGGGTTCGAAGCCGGTCCGCGGGCACCGGGCAGTCGGCGACCTTTTCATGCTCCTCCTCCTCCATCGCGTAGAGGCCGGTGAGGCGGGCGATGGTGGACGCATCGGCGGCGAGGAGCTCGTCGCGGGAGATGTCCTCGATCGCGGCGTCGTAGAAGAGCGCGCTCTCGCCGGTGTCGGCGAGAATGTGGAATTCGTGGCTGAGATCGCCTCCGATCGGTCCCGTCGGAGCCTTGACCGGAACGGCGGTGAGGCCGAGGCGGGCGAAGGTGCGCAGATAGGCGACGAACATCTTTTCGTAACTGGCCCTGAGGCCCGCCTCGTCGAGGTCGAAGCTGTAGGCGTCCTTCATCAGGAACTCGCGACCGCGCATCACTCCGAAGCGGGGGCGAACCTCGTCGCGGAACTTCCACTGGATATGGTAGAGGACCCGCGGAAGGTCGCGATAGCTTTTGGCGCCGTCGCGGAAGAGGGCGGTGATCATCTCCTCGTTGGTGGGGCCGTAGAGCATGTCGCGGTCGTGGCGGTCGCGGATGCGGAGCATCTCCGGGCCGTAGGCGTCATAGCGGCCCGACTGGCGCCAGAGGTCGGCCGACTGGAGGGTCGGCATCAGGAGCTCCACCGCTCCCGCACGGTCCTGCTCCTCGCGGACGATCCGCTCGATCCGCTTCAGGACCCTGAGGCCGAGGGGGAGCCAGGCGTAGATTCCGGCGGCGGTCTGGCGGACGAGTCCGGCGCGGAGCATCAGCTGGTGGCTGACGATCTGGGCGTCGGAAGGAGTCTCCTTCATTACGGGCAGGAAGTAACTGGAAAGTCGCATAGCTGCGCCTCTAGGGGCCGCCCTTCGCCAAGGCAACCGGGCGAGCCGTGTTGCGCCACCGACACAGGGCTTGAGCAAAGTTCCACAACCCCCTGGATAGGCAGGTGACAAGCCGCCGCGCCGCTCATAGCGTCCCGCCCACGAACGAAGGCGAAAGCCGGGTTCGGGGAGGCTTCGGCCCCGCATCCTCATGCGAGGGGGGATGTGTGCGGGCCGGGGCGTCTTGACCAAGGGGGTCGGCGCGAAAGCGCCGCGACGGTGCCCGGGCAGCGATGCCCGGGCACTTTTCGTTTCGGCCGGAATCATTTTCGGCCAGAATCATTTTCGGCCGAAATCATTCGGATCGGAATCGCTGCGGGCCGGAAAAGTTTTCGATAGTTTTCGAAAGGCATGTCGAAACCGGCTATGTAGGACGGGAATGGCGGAAATCTCCCGTTTTCGACGCCGATATTCGCTAAAGACCGCCAAGAATCGCCGCGAAAGGTTGGAAAAGGATGCGCAAGGGCCGGATCTGGATTCTCGCCACCCTCCTCGCCCTGCTCGGCGCGGGCTGGTGGTTCGGCTCGCCCTGGTGGACCTTGTGGCGGATGCGCGAGGCGGCGCAGGCGGGCGATGCGCAAGCGCTCGCCGCCTATATCGACTTCCCCGCCCTTCGCGAGCAGCTCGGCCTCGGCCCGCTCGGCGGCCTCGTTGCCGGACCCGCCGTCGACGCACTGGTCAGCCCGAAGGCGCTCGAGCTGGCGCTGGGAAGCGGCCGTCGCAGCGGGGGCGGAAGTGCGAGCGGGAGCGGCGCGAAGGACGTCGATCCGGTCCGGACCGGCGCAAGCGAATTCCGGGTCAGGAGCAAGCGCAGCGACCTGGTCTTCCGCCGCCACGGCCTGGGCTGGAAGCTCGAGGAAATTCGTCTACGCTCCGCCCCCTGAGAGGGAGGCTGGATGAAGCGGAAACTGGCGCTGCCGGCCTTGGCGGGACTCGCCGCGTCGAGCGCCCCGGGCGCGGGCGCCGTCGAGGGCCGGACCTGCACCCGGGCGGCCGTGGGGTCGGCCGGCATCGCCGTCCGCACCGCCTGCGCCGAGCTGGCGGCGGTTCCGCTGGGAGATCCCGAGACCAAGGTGGACCCGTCCACGAGCCGGCGGATCGAGGAGAAGCAAGTACCGACTGATCGCCTTCGTCCGGCGAGGTCTCGCGCGTGGCGGGGGATGCAGCGGCACCGCACCGGACCCGCAAGCTCGCTAAGCTGATCCGATGCTCCGGTCCGCAATGCCCCGAGGAGGACAGCGCCCTCACTTGCGGGCGCTCACGCCGCGACCGCAAGCTTCAGAAAACTTTTCGTAAACTTAAGCTAAATGTCCGGCCGAGAGGATTGAGATAGGCTGGTTGATAAATGACCGGCGTCAAGCCGTTTCCATCGACGACCTGGGGGCGATTATTGAAGAGGTTGGTGATGCTCAGTGCGACCCTTGTCCCCTTGATCCAATAGGGGGCATTTTTTCCTCCCAGCGGCTCGGCTGGATTCGCGAAGAGACTGAAATTCACTGTCGTGTAACTGGATAATGTGAATTCACGATCCATGCTCATCGGAGCCGAAGAGAGACTGCGCGTCGTCGATCCGCTGCGCCAGTCAGCAGTCAATCGAGCGCCAAACCAGCTTTGAAAGGCCCCAGCTTGAAAACTGAGCTCGTGTCGCGGCGAAAGCCCGCGGACGTCTGTCGCGAAACCGTCCAGCAGATCAAAGGTCGGACCGCCCACCTGTGGCGTGATCTCGTCCGTAAGCTTCCAGGTGTGATACAAAGCCAGCGTAAAGCGGCTGCTCAGACTTTCGATCCGTTGAGCATCAACGCTTCCCGGCGCGGCTTCGACAACCACCGTGCCGGGCGGCATCGCCGCGCGCCTCGCCGCCTCACTGGGGTAGACTCGTACATTTGAATAATAAGTTCCTGTAGGTACCGGTGGGCCTTTTGACAATTGTTTGGTGAAGCTGACACCTGAACGAAGGCCTCGTTGCCTGGCGCTGCTGAAATTGACAGGCCGCGCATCGATCCGCAGCAATCGGCGCTCTGCATCGCGTATAAAGCGCTCGGGAAAGACTGTTTCAAAATCGCTGTTTTCGGCAATATCCGTGATTGGGAATTCAATCTCAGTGTCAACATAATTTGCACTTAAAGTCAGGTCGATCTCTGAAAAGGGGTTGCTGTAAACTCCAAGGCTGAACTCCTTACGGCTTTCCGGACGTAACAAAGGATTTCCACCAGATATCCGCGTAATATCGACCGTTTCTCCACGAGATGAATCGAGTACCCGAAAGTTCGGAGTTGAAATCTGTGACGCCCCCAATTGCTCGACCGAAGGTGCACGTTCTTCATTATTGAACGAACCGTATATTGTAAGTGCCCGGACCGGCGACCAGTTCAGCCCCACACCATAGGTTTTCAGAGACCTGATGTCCGAAAGATCTTCAATGGCGACGTTTGCATTCGCGGAGACAATGCCCAACCATGAGGGGCCGGTGCTATTGTTGGTTATTGGAACGTCAAGGCTTCCCTGAACGGCAATTCTATTCCGGCCAAGTTTCATTTGCTGCTCTGCCCCGTTCAGCGTCGACATCCCGATGAAATCAAGCGCTCCCAACCCGGCTCGAACTGAAACAGTCGCGGGGCCGGCCGGCAAGGCGATAATCGGCCCACCCAGAACAAATACGGCATCGGCGGAGGTGTTGGACGAATCCGTTTGATTCTCCGCCAATTGCGTGCCGTCAATCCTGGTCGTGATGCCGGTATCGGTCCGGTCGACGTTAGCCGTAAAAGACCAGATCCATTTGTCACTTCGCCCGTTCAAGGCGACGCCAACGTGATACGTATTGCTGTCGATTTTACGTGAGAGCGGCTCACTGGATTGCAAGCCAAGCAGGAAAACATTTGTTTCGGTTACAAATCGGGTGTTCAGCGTTGCCGACAAATTGCGGGACAACGGCCTCGATAGCGTCCCGTTGAGAACAACCCGCTCGCTCTCCGGCAAAATGGTACGAAATTCCCCTAGCCCAGGGGTCGGTTCAAGCGCGAGCAAATCCCGTTCGCTTTCAAGCAATGCTCCAGTCTTGCGATAACTGGCATCAAAGTTGAACCGGGTGTCGTTTCTGATCCGAAGCAAGCTTGTCGAGAATTGACTATCTGCACGACCTCCTTCAGTGGGGACAGCAAAATCAATCTCTACATTCCGTTTGGAAAACCGTTGAAAGGTGACGATGTTGAGCACCTTTTGATCAGGGCGAAAACCATAAGCGAGCGCCAAAGCTTCGGGAAACACCTCCATTCGTTCGATCGCTTCGGTTGGAATACGTGCAATATCGGAAGGGCTCGAGATGCGTTGCCCGTTCAACAGAACAATGGGAGCGCTTTCCTCGCCGCCCCTTATGCTGGTAGCGAGCGGCCCAAGGCTCCGAATCAGCGTTCCGACGTCCGTCGCACCGTAGGTCGAGATTTCAAACGGCGTTAAGGTTCTTTCCGGCGGCATTCGGCCGACCACCGATCCACGCTCGCGAGCCCCGGTCACAACAACCTCTTTATCGGCAGCGGCCGGAGGTGAAGCCGACAGGCTTGCATCTGATTGCGAGGCTTGTGGTTTTTCGTTTGTCGCCGGTGCTTCCGCCGCGGTCGAACCTGACGCAGATGGCGGTTGCTCACCGACCACTCCAGTTCCAGGCCCATATAAGCCGGCAAAGGCTGCGCAGAACACAAGCTCGGCACTTACGGGAGGGGGCGGTATCATTTTAGCTCGTCAGCCTACCAAGATCGGACAAATCAGCCGGTGGAATGAAAAATCGTAGTGGAAGGAGCCTTCGCTTCTGTCCAAACACCGCATATTAAAGCTGCTTTGGGGTCGCATGCTCCGGAGTGCCAGCGAACCAACGTAGAAAATCCGCGTTCATCTGTTCGAGCGATTTTCTTCGCCTATCGTAACCCAGGCGATCCAGGAGCCAGAGCTCCAGATTCTCTCCTCGCGTGAAGGCAGCCGCTAGCTTGGCAACAATGCCCTCATCGCCGGTTTTTTCGCTAAGAAACTCATAGAAGCAGCTGACGGTCGCGTAGAAGGGTATGGTCTGATCCGATGAGACGGAGCTGGACGCGAAAGCCTGACCCGCTTCCCTGACAACCGGCGCGCCAAGCTCGGGATGGGTCATCCGCAGCAAGGTCGCAAGCGTCAACAGTCCGTTGCTTTTCGCATCGCGTTTCCTGGACAAACGCTGATCGACGCCTTCGAACGCGACGGACGCCATCTCGTCGAGCCAATCGGGCGCGTCCGTTCCATATTGGTCGCCGCTTGTCGTAGGAACAAGTCGACCAAATAGGTCGTGAGCTATTTCATGCCGAAGCAGGGTGATGGCCGGACGCGGCTTGAACCGCTGCGGACCGTTTGGAAACGTCCAAGTATAGGTTTTGAATCCGCCCTTAGTTCCGCCCCATCGGAAATCGCCGCTGCCCTCTTCGACGACCGCAAAGGTCACGTTTTTCAGCAGGAATATTTTTTCAGCAGCCGATTGCGCGGCGTAACCCTCCTTGATCGCTGCAGGAACATCTTCAGGAGCTACCAAGACGTAACCAAAACCGGTTTTGACCTTCTTATACTCGGCAGGCCCCGTCGCGCCAACGCAGGCCGCCGCGACAGAAAGTAGAGCCAACGCATGAGAGGACAGTATCATGAAAGGATCTACAGTCGACTCAGCGAATGTGGCAAAGCCATTCCGTCCGGCAGTGTAAAAATCCCGGAAAGATTTTTCTTGTCCGCATCAAGCTTGAGATGAAAAATGAGCTTCGGCTTAGACAAGTGTGTAAATTTGACTTTGCCCTTGCCGATTGCGACGTTCTCCAACGGATATAGCGACCCATCCTTTTGTGAAACGAAGAATCCACGCCATGAACCGTTCGCAAATTCAAAGCGAAACCTAAGCGTGCCTTCCCCAAAACGTCCCTGCCAATCGCCTTCAAAAATACGCTCTTCTTCAGCAGAGACAACGGTGCGCGCTGCAGGAGGTGTAGCTGCCGATAGGGATGTACCTCCGGCAATGAAAACCATCCCTAAAATTAGCGCTCTTTGAATATTCATTCAGTCCTCTCCATTTTCCATATAGAGCTCATTGCTTTACAAGACCGCGGGCGACCTGGAAACACAGATCGCCTGCAACCTTGCTATCAATGTTACCTGACCCCGGAGGAATTGGTGGTGCAGGTCTCCGTCGACGAACCGCTGCCATCCGGGTTCTCGACGCTAACTCTGATGCAGGTCGCTTGACGAACGCTGTCCGTCACCGTCGGGCTCGTGTTAGCCGAAGCCGGAGTTGTAAGCGCCATGAAGGCAGAAGCTGCCATTGCAAATGTGATCATTATTTTAATCCTCTCCATTCTATTCGTATCCGCTGACTACGAATACAAAGCACCCCTGCGCCCGCTCAAAGCGCCCGGCAATCTCAATCGCGTCCAAAACGGATATATATCAATAGTTTGGCATCTGGAAGCGAGTTCGAGCATGGTGCGCCTCCAGCGGTTGCCAGCGACTCGGCGCCATTTGGTCCTCGTAATCGCAGGCGGTCGAGCCTGCGGACACAAGGTGCGTGAGCAGTCCGGCCGCACCGAAGCTCGCTTCCGAACGGAGGACCAGTCAAATCTAATATCAACGAAATGGTTGTACAGCGTAGTCACCCTTGCAACCCATCATCGACCCTATTCAAAGCTCGCATTTATACAAAAACTACATCCGTCGGCCGCCTTGGAAGATATTCATCAAATTCGAACATAATCCAACGCCAATTGAAAGGAAAGACGTGAATAGGGTTTGAACGGCTTTTACATCCTGTGACCTGTCTCGCGGCCCTGGACCGGCCGGTGCGACTCCCTTCCGGGCAGCCGGCGAGACGCTCGCCGTCGAGATTGGAGCGCAGGCCGCGGCGACTCCAGCCTCCGCGTTGCCAAATCCACCTTTTGCGCCTACATAGGAGACGCTGACGTCGCTGCGACGGAATTTGCGGCCTTCGCGGTCCCGCCTTCCCTTCCTGCTACTCGCCCATGCCAAGCGGCCGTCGCTCGCGTGGTTCTTGCAATTTACCGGCCGATGCGCCCAGGGAGAATTTGGTTTGGCGAAGGAAGCGACGCTCACTGTCGAGGGCGAGATCGACGAAATCTATCCGGACGGACGCTTCGGCGTGATGCTGGACAACCAGCATCGGGTGATCGTCTACACCGCCGGCAAGATGCGGCGGTTCCGGATCCGCTCGGTGGTGGGCGACCGGGTCCATGTCGAGATGACGCCTTACGACCTGACCAAGGGCCGCCTCATCTTCCGCGAGCGTACCCCGGGCCAAGGGCCGAACAGCGGCGCCAGGCGCCCCGGCGCGAAACGCTAGACCTACTTTCGACGTTATCGTCCCGAAGAACGGGACAGGAGACTTACCATGGGCGGAACCCCCGACAGCACCCGAACCCCGATCAAGCCCTTCCTGATCAACAAGGACGAGGAAGGACGGGTCCGGCTGACCCTTCGCGAAACGCGCTATAACGGCCAGGGCTATCCGATCGTCACAACCACGCTCCACGAAGAGCCTTTCGCCACCGCGACCGCGGCGCGCGCCTACGCCAAGGAGCATTTCGGAGCCGAAGCGGGCCAGTTCGCGAGCAAATAGGCGCCGTGACGGTCGCCGGGTCCGTTCGCGAACGGCGGCGCGACACCAATCTCCTCTCCCCGGCGGGGAGAGGGTAGGGAGAGGGGGTACGGCGTCTGCGAGAGATCCCGGACGCTGAGCCCCCTCACCCCAGCCCTCTCCCCGCCGGGGAGAGGGGGACAGAAGCTAAGATGCTGAATGTCGATACAGCCTAAGCCCTGTTGCGCTTCCGCCTCAATGCCGCCTGGGCGGCCGCGAGCCTGGCGATCGGGACCCGGTAGGGGGAGGCGCTGACGTAATCGAGGCCGATCTTCTCGCAGAAGGCGATCGAGGCGGGGTCGCCGCCATGCTCTCCGCAAATGCCGAGCTTGAGGCCGGATTTCGAGGCCTTGCCCCGCTCGGCGGCCAAAGCGATCAGCTCGCCGACCCCGGCCTCGTCGATCGAGACGAAGGGGT
Source organism: Sphingomonadales bacterium (assembly GCA_038257735.1). Classification (GTDB taxonomy): domain Bacteria; phylum Pseudomonadota; class Alphaproteobacteria; order Sphingomonadales; family Sphingomonadaceae; genus Allosphingosinicella. The sequence goes on from JBBSIZ010000011.1 coordinate 58,088, forward strand.
CGCGTTCGAAAATGCCCTGCTCGACATAAGCGGTGAGGAACCGGCCTGCATCGTCGCGGCTGACTCCAAGCGTGGTCTGGGTGAGGTCGTTGGTTCCGAAGCTGAAGAATTCGGCCTCTTCGGCGATTTCGGCGGCGCGAAGCGCGGCTCGGGGGAGCTCGATCATCGTCCCGACCAGATATTCCACTCGCTCGCCTTGCTCCTCGAAGACGGCCTCGGCGGTCCGGTCGACCAGAGCCTTGATGATCGCGAGCTCGGCCCGGGTGGCGACGAGCGGGACCATCACCTCGGGAACCGGCGGCGCGCTCGATCCATTTTGGCCCCCTTCCCTCGCCACCGCCACGGCGGCCTCGAAGATGGCCCTCGCCTGCATCTCGTAGATTTCGGGATAGGTGATCCCGAGCCGGCAGCCGCGATGGCCGAGCATCGGGTTGAATTCGTGAAGCTCGCCGACCCGGCGCTTCAGCGCTTCCACGCTTATCCCGGCTCCGGCCGCGACCTCGGCGAGCTCGTCCTCGCCATGGGGGAGGAATTCGTGGAGCGGAGGATCGAGAAGCCGGATGGTGACCGGCAGCGACGCCATGATCCGGAAAATCTCCTCGAAATCGCCGCGCTGGGCGGGGAGGAGCTTGAGCAAGGCGGCGCGGCGGCCGGCTTCGTCTCCGGCGAGGATCATCTCGCGGACGTTGGCGATCCGTTCGGAATCGAAGAACATATGCTCGGTGCGGCACAGGCCGATCCCTTCGGCTCCGAACTCGCGGGCGGTTCGGCAGTCGAGCGGGGTTTCGGCGTTGGTCCGCACCTTGAGGCGGCGGTGGGCGTCGGCCCAGGCCATGAGGGTCCCGAAATCGCCGACCAATTCGGGCTGGACGGTGGCGACGGCGCCGAGCATGACCTCGCCGGTGGAACCGTCGAGGGTGATCGTCTCCCCCTCCCCGACCTCCAGCGCTCCGATCCGCATCCGCCGAGCCTTATAGTCGATCGAGATCGCGCCGGCGCCGCTGACGCAGGGCCGGCCCATGCCCCGGGCGACGACCGCGGCGTGGCTCGTCATCCCGCCTCGGGCGGTGAGGATGCCCTGGGCCGCGTGCATTCCGTGGATATCCTCGGGGCTGGTCTCGACCCTGACCAGGATCACCTTCTCGCCGAGGCCGGAGCGCTTCTCGGCGCTGTCGGAATCGAACACCGCCGCGCCCGAGGCGGCGCCGGGTGAGGCTGGAAGGCCCCTGGCGATGACCTTGCGCTCCGCCGCGGGATCGAGCGTGGGGTGGAGGAGCTGGTCGAGCGCCTGCGGGTCGATGCGGAGCACCGCCTCCTCCTGATCGATCAACCCTTCCCCGGCCATGTCGACGGCGATCCGGAGGGCCGCCTTGGCGGTGCGCTTGCCCGACCGGGTCTGGAGCATGAAGAGCTTGCCGCGCTCGACCGTGAACTCGATGTCCTGCATGTCTCGATAATGGCGCTCGAGCAGGTCGAAGACCCGGGCGAGCTCGCCATAGACCTCGGGCATGGCCTCTTCCATCGAGGCGGCCTTCGCGCCGGCGGCCTCGCGGGCGGCGAGGGTGAGATATTGAGGCGTCCGGATCCCGGCGACGACGTCCTCGCCCTGGGCGTTGATCAGATATTCGCCGTAATAAGCCCGCTCGCCAGTCGAGGGATTGCGGGTGAAGGCGACCCCGGTAGCGGAGGTTTCGCCCATGTTTCCGAACACCATCGCCTGGACGTTGACCGCGGTGCCCCAGTCGCCGGGAATCGAATTGAGGCGCCGGTAGGTCTTCGCCCGGTCCGACCGCCAGGAGCCGAACACCGCTCCGACCGCGCCCCAGAGCTGTTCGTTGACGTCCTCCGGGAAGGGGCGGCCGAGCTGCTCCTCGACCAGTTGCTTGAATCGGGCGGTGAGCCGGCGCCAGTCGGCGGCCTCCAGATCGGTGTCGAGGCTGACGCCCTTATCCTCCTTGGCGATTTCGAGCGCGTCCTCGAAGGCGCCGTGATCGAGGCCGAGGACGACGTCGGAATACATCTGGATGAACCGGCGATAGCTGTCCCAGGCGAAGCGCGGATCGCCGGAGATGGAGGCGAGGCCCTCGACGGTTTCGTCGTTGAGGCCGAGGTTGAGGACGGTGTCCATCATTCCGGGCATCGAGACCCGGGCGCCGGAGCGGACCGAGACGAGGAGCGGATCGGCGGCATCGCCGAAGCTCTTGCCGGTGAGGGATTCGACATGGGCGAGGCCTTCGGCCACCTGTTCGCGGACGGTGTCCGGGAAGCTTTCCCGTTCCGAATAATATAGCGCGCAGGTTTCGGTGGAGAGGGTGAAGCCGGGGGGCACGGGGAGGCCGATCGAGGCCATTTCGGCGAGGTTGAGGCCCTTGCCGCCGAGGAGATTGCGGTTGCCGGACTCGCCGTCCGAAGCGCCGCCGCCGAAGCGGTAGACGTAGCGGTCTGCTTCCATGCTCACCCCTCGATCCTCGAGAAATCGGCGACCTTGTGGACGGCATCGCGCATACGGGCGAGAAGGGCGAGGCGGGCTTCGCGTTTCCGCTCGTCGGGATCGTTGACGATCACCTTGTCGAAGAACGAGTCCACCGGGGCTCGGAGGCCGGCGAGAGCCGCCATCGCCGCTTCGAAATCCTCCGCCTCGATGGCGGCGTGGGCCTTGGGCTCGGCCGATTCGAGGGCGGCGACGAGTTCGGCTTCCTCCGTCTCGGGGGCGTAGGGTTCGTTTTCTTTCTGCCCCTCTCCCTGGAGGAAGGGGGTAAGGTGAGGGTGTTCGGCGTCCGCGGGTCCCTCCGGAGGCCGAGCCCCCTCACCCCGACCCTCTCCCCGCTGGGGAGAGGGGGAAGAAGAGGGAGTCCAGCCTTCCTTCTTGAGGATATTCGCGGCGCGCTTGTAGCCGGCGAGGAGATCGGCGCCTTCGGGGGTTTCGACGAACGCCTGGAGCGCCTTCACCCTGGCGAGCAGCCGGACCAGATCGTCCTCGCCGTCCAGAGCGAAGACGGCGTCGATCAGGTCGTGGCGGATTCCGGCTTCGCGCTGCTGGACCTTGAGGCGGTCGGCGAAGAAATCGAGGATTTCGACAGCGTTTCGGTCCAGCCGGTGGACCCCGCCGTCCTCGCCGCGGCGGCCAACGGCATTGGCGAGGGCGCCTCGTACGGCAAGCGTCAGCTTTAGCCTCAATCCGGACCGGACAATCAGCTCGATCGCGGCCAAAGCGGCGCGCCTCAGAGCGAAGGGATCCTTTGAACCCGTCGGCCTCAAATCCGCGCTGAAGAAAGCGCAGATGGTATCCAGCTTGTCCGCCAAGCTCACCGCCACCGTCACCGGCGCGCTCGGCACCTCATCCCCCTGCCCGACCGGATTGTAATGGTCGCGGATGGCGTCGGCGACTTCGTCCGGCTCACCCTGGGCCCGGGCGAGGTGGCCGCCGATCCGGCCCTGGAGCTCGGGGAATTCGCCGACCATCTGGGTGACGAGATCGGCCTTGCAGAGGCGCGCGGCGCGTTCGGCCTGGTTGGCGAGGTCTAGCCCCTCCCCTTCAGGGGAGGGGTTGGGGTGGGGCTTGTGGTCTGCATTAACCTTGGACGGTGAAGTGGACGCGACCTCCCCCACCCCAACCCCTCCCCTGAAGGGGAGGGGCTTTACGACGCCTTCCTCCACCAGCCATCTCGCCAGCTTCGTCACCCGCTCGACCTTGTCGGCAACCGTCCCCAGCTTATCGTGGAAGACGATGTCGGCGAGCTTCTCCGACTGATCCTCGAGCGGGACCTTGAGATCCTGCTCCCAGAAGAATTTCGCGTCCGACAGCCGCGCGGAGAGGACTCGCTCATTGCCCCTCACGATCGAGGCGCCGCCGTCGGCCGCGTCGATATTGGCGGTGCAGACGAAATTGGGGGCCAGCCTCCCCTCCCCGTCCGTGCAGGCGAAATATTTCTGATTGGTGCGCATGGTGAGCTGGATCACTTCGCGCGGGACCTGGAGGAAAGCGGGGTCGAAGCTTCCGAGAAGCGGGACCGGCCATTCGGTAAGTCCTGCATTTTCGGCGAGCAGGCCTTCGTCCTCGACCAAAAAGAGGCCGGCGGCCGAGGCGGCGGCGTTCGCGCCCTCGGCGATGATCCGGCGGCGCCCGGCGGGGTCGACGACGACGTGGCAGGCCTGGAGCTTCTCGACATAATCGTGGGCGCCGCCGATGGTGATTGCGCCCGGATGGTGGAATCGGTGGCCGACGGTGGCGGCGCCGGAGCGGATTCCGGCGATCTCGAAGTCGACGATCTCTTCGCCGAGCAAGGCAATGATGCCCTGCAAGGGCCTGACCCAGCGGGGACTTTCCGTCGACGACGAGGCGGCGCCCCAACGCATCGACTTGGGCCAGGGAAAGGCTCGGACGATCGCTGGGACGGCCTCGGCGAGGACCGCGGACGTGGGCCGGCCGGGCTTGTCGGCGACCGCGAAGAGGATTCCGTCGCGCTCCTCGAGCTGGTCGCGGGTGAGACCGGTCTTTCGGAGGAAGCCTTCGAGAGCCTGCGGCGGGGCGGAGGCGCGGGGGCCCTTCGTCTCCTCGCGGACGGCCTCGGTCTCGGCGGGGAGACCGCGGGCGATGAGGACCAGGCGCCGGGGGGTGGCGTAGGTTTCGAGGGCCTGGGCAGAAAGGCCCACACTTGAGAGCTGCTCTGAAAAAAGGCGTGCAAGGTCCTGCTGCGCCTTGCCTTGCATTCGAGCGGGTATCTCTTCCGAGAGAAGTTCCAGGAGGAAGTCAGGCATTTTCGCGGGCTCCTGCGCGAAGCGCGAAATCAGCTTTGTGTTCGCGCGGAGACGCAGAGACGCAGAGAGGCTGCGGCAGGGTCGGACACCCGCCATTTCCTATGGCGTTGCCGAAAGGACGCTGCGCGCCTGGAAGTACCGGACTCCTCTGCGTCTCTGCGTCTCTGCGCGAACCAATCCTCATCCTTCCCACCCGTTCTTTTCCATCCAGGACCGGCAGGCGCCTTTGGCCAGGTCCCTCACCCTTCCGATATAGGCCTGGCGCTCGGCGACGGAGATGACTCCGCGCGCCTGGAGGGTGTTGAAGATGTGGCTGGCCTTGATCGCCTGGTCGTAGGCGGGGAGCGGGAGCTTCGCTTCTATGCAGCGGGCATTCTCCTCGGCGGCGTCCCGGAAAGCACGGAACAGGGTCTCGGTGTTGGCGAGCTCGAAATTGTAGGCGCTGAACTGCTTCTCATTCTCCAGGAAGACCTCGCCGTAGCTCACCCCCTCATCATTGAAGGCGAGGTCGTAGACGTTGTCGACGCCCTGGACGTACATCGCCAGCCGCTCGAGGCCGTAGGTGAGCTCTCCGGCGACCGGCTTGCAATCGTAGCCGCCGACCTGCTGGAAATAGGTGAACTGGGTCACCTCCATTCCGTCGCACCAGACTTCCCAGCCCAGGCCCCAGGCGCCGAGCGTCGGGCCTTCCCAATCGTCCTCGACGAAGCGAATGTCGTGCTTGAGGAAATCGATGCCGATGGCGGCGAGGGAGCCGAGATAGAGGGCCTGCAAATCGGGCGGGCTCGGCTTCAGGATTACCTGATATTGGTAATAATGCTGAAGCCGGTTCGGATTCTCGCCGTAGCGGCCGTCGGTCGGGCGGCGGCAGGGCTGGACGTAGGCGGCCTTCCAGGGATTTGGGCCGAGGCTTCGAAGGCCGGTGGCGGGGTGAAAGGTGCCGGCGCCCATCTCGACGTCGTAGGGCTGGAGGATCAGGCAGCCCTGTCGGCTCCAATAATCGTGGAGTGTGAGGATCAGCGACTGGAAGCTCGGAGGCCGTTCCACTTGGCTTCGCACCTGCAACAAAGGGTCCCTGGCGCTCTGGCGCAGGAGCGGTGGAGGGTCAAGCGGAGCCGCTCGCGATTGACCGCCGGGGCAAAAGCCGCAAGAGCGAGAGCGAGGGGCCAGGCTACCGGGTGGGCGTGATATGAGCTTAAGATCGCTGATTTTTTCCAGGCCGATTTGGATCCTGCCGCTGGCCGCTTTGGCGTCGCCCGCCCCGGCTGAGCCGGCGGCAAAGGCGGACTCGGCCAAGGACATTCGGGCGGAGGCGGCGCGGGCCGAGCACCAGGCTGAACCTCGGCCGGCTCTGTGGCTGCTCGCCGACGACGATACCAAAATCTACATGTTCGGAACCATCCACGTGCTTCCGCCCGGATTTCGCTGGCGCTCGGCGGCGCTCGACAAGGCGGTCGGCGAATCGGCGGAGCTGGTCGTCGAGACCTATGACGCGCCCGGCACCGAGGCGAGCCCGGAAAATATGACCGGATTCTTCGCCGACAAGCCGGTTCCGCTCCTCCAGCGCGTGCCCAAAAAGAAGCGGAAGCCGCTCAAGGCGGCGATCGAGGCGTCGGGGCTGCCGATGCCGATGCTCGACCGGATGCACAGCTGGGCGGCGGCGATGACTCTCGGAATCGCTCAGATACTTCAGGAATATGGGGTGGACGACGCCGACGACGTGCCGGGCGTCGAGGACGTGCTCGAGGAGACGTTCCGGGCCGCGGGCAAGCCGATCCTGAGCGTCGAGGACGGAAATGCCGTACTGGCGTCGCTGAGCGCCCTGCCCGAGGCGGTGCAGATACAATTGCTGCTCGAAGCGATCGCTCCGCCATCGCCCGAGGGCGGGGGCGAAAGCGGGGCCGGGGTGCTCGGGGTCGGCGAGGCCGAATGGGTGGCGGGCCGGGCCGAGGCGCTCGACCTCGAGCTCGAGCCGGGCTTTCCGCCGGCCATGTTCGACGTTCTGGTCCGCCGCCGCAACGCCGCCTGGACCCTGTGGCTCGAGGAGAGACTGAAGAGACCGGGGACCTTGCTGTTCGCGGTCGGCGCGGGGCATCTGGCGGGGCGGGAATCGGTGCAGGCGATGCTTGCCGAACGCGGACTCATTGTGAAGCGGATCGATTGAGGCGGAATTTCGTCATCCCGGACTTGATCCGGAATCCATGCACACAGGTGGCGGCGGCTATTCCCGGACGTTCGCGTTCATGGATTCCGGCATTCGCCGGAATGACGGGAAGGCGGGTTGAATCCCGGCGGATCGTCGCGAAATGAGTGGGGCGCCTGTCGCGGACGGAGGAGTTTGAGGATGTTGCGGAAATACTGGCTTCGGTTCGCATTGGCGGGGCTGCTTCCGCTCGCCGGCTGCGCCACCCATGCGGCGCCGGCGGCGGAAGCGGCGCGGCCGGCGATGTGGAAGGTCTCCGACTCCGACACGACCCTCTATCTGTTCGGGACGATCCACCTCCTTCCCGAGGGCCAGGGGTGGCGGACGCCGGCGATGAATTCGGCGCTCGCCGGCTCGGACGAGCTGGTGCTCGAAATCGCCGATATCGACGATGTGATGGCTTCGGCCCAGGCCATGGCCAGGCTCGGAATGTCGCCCGGCCTTCCGCCGATCCTGGAGCGGGTGCCGGAGGATAAACGCGCCGCGCTGAAGGCGATGATCGCCGAGAGCGGTTATCCGGAGGCGGTGTTCGACCGGCTGGAGACCTGGGCCGCGGCGCTCCCGCTGCTGGGAGTCACGTTCAAGCGGCTCGGCCTCGATTCGACGCTCGGGGTGGAGAAGCAGATCGGCGGCCCGTTTCGCGCTTCGGGCAAGACGGTGACCGGGCTCGAAACGATCGAGCAGCAATTGGGCTATCTCGACACTTTGTCCGAGCCGGCCCAGCGCGCCTTCCTTCGTTCCGTGGTCGAGGACAGCGCCGATACGAAGGCGCAGTTCAAGGCGATGCTCGACGCCTGGGCGAGCGGAGACCTGAGGGGCATCGAGCGCACCTTCGACGACGAGACCCGGATGTCGCCCGAATTGAAGTCGGCTCTGATGAGCAGGCGCAACGCAGCCTGGGCGGATTGGCTGGCGAAGCGGATGGAGAAGCCCGGCACCGCCTTCGTCGCCGTCGGCGCGGGGCATCTGGTGGGGGAGGATTCGGTGCAGGCGATGCTGAGGAAGAAGGGGCTGAAGGCGAAAAGGGTGCAATAGCAAATCGTCATCCCGGACTTGATCCGGGATCCATGAGCACAAGCGCCGGCGAGTCCGTTCGAACTTCGGCGTTCGTGGATTCCGGCTTTCGCCGGAATGACGGAGGCTGGAAACTTGCCTTCCGCTCCCCTCTCGCGTACAGGCGCCGCTCCCCGTTCATGGTCATCCCTGGAGGCGTGAGCGCGGGTTTTATCAATCCAGCTATTGGAGACATGCAAGATGAGCGAACAGCTTACGCTGTCGGCCGAGACGCGCGAGCGGGCGGGCAAGGGAGCCTCCCGCGCAATGCGTCGCGAAGGCCGAGTGCCGGCCGTCGTCTACGGCAACAAGGAAGAGCCCCTCGCCGTCCACGTCGAGGAAAAGGCGCTGATGAAGATGCTGAACAGCGGCCACTTCATGAACTCCGTCGTAATGATCGAGGTCGCCGGCGGCACCCGAGCGCGGACCCTTCCAAAGGACGTCCAGTTCCACCCGGTCTCCGACCGGCCGCTGCATGTCGATTTCCTTCGGATTTCCGAGCATAGCTCGGTCCATGTCAATGTTCCGATCCGCTTCACCGAGGAGGAGAAGTCCCGCGGCCTGAAGCGCGGCGGAGTGGTCAACACGGTCCGTCACGAGCTCGAGCTGATCTGCGACGCGGCCGAGATCCCCGATGAGATCGAGATCAGCCTCGCCGGCCTCGACATCGGCGATTCGCTGCACATCTCGGCCGTGACCCTCCCCAAGGGCGCGGAGAGCGCGATCACCGACCGCGACTTCACCATCGCCACCATCGTCGCCCCGTCGGGCCTCAAGATGGACGAGGAAGACGCCCAGGCAGCCGAAGCCGAGGCTCCGGCCGCGGACGAGGTGCCGGTGGTCGGTGACGACCAAGGCGACACCGAAGCCGCCGACGCAGGCTGATGGCGCTCCCGGGCTGGCTCGGCTCCCTCTTCGGTCGAAGGACCGTCGAGGTTCCGGGCCAGCCCCAGGATGCTCCGGTCGCTTCGGATTGGGGGGATTTCGAGCCCGTGCAGATCTGGGTCGGCCTAGGCAATCCCGGTGCAAGCTACGCCATGCACCGGCACAATGTCGGCTTCATGGCGGCGGATTCGATCGCCGCCACTCACGATTTCGAGCCTCCGAAAAAGAGCTTCCACGGCTGGGCGCAGAAGGGCCGGATCGGCGGTACGCGAATCCTCTTGCTCAAGCCCGCGACTTTCATGAACGAAAGCGGTCGCGCGGTTCGTGCGGCGATGGACTTCTTCAAGAAGGAGGTTGGCGACGTCACTCTCTTCCACGACGAGCTTGATCTGGCGCCGTTCAAGGTCAAGGTGAAGACCGGCGGCGGCACGGCGGGGCATAACGGCCTGAGATCGACCGAAGCGCATATCGGAAACGCCTTCCGCCGGGTTCGGATCGGGATCGGCCATCCCGGCCACAAGGACCGGGTCACCGGCCATGTCCTCGGCAATTACGCCAAGCCCGAGCTGGACCGACTCGCCGACATGCTCGGAGCGATCGCCGCGGAAGCCGAATGGCTGGCCAAGGACGACGACGCCCGCTTCATGAACGAGATCGCGCTCAGGCTTCAGGATTAGCTATTGGCCATTCACTGGGTCGGAGCGGTCATTTCCTCTCCCCGGCGGGGAGAGGGTAGGGAGAGGGGGCACGGCCTCCGCGACCGGTCTCGGCCGCCGAACCCCCTCACCCCGACCCTCTCCCCCCTGGGGAGAGGGGGACTTTCGCGATCGGCGTTAGCCGCGGGACTGACGGGCTGAGGCGATGCGCCGGCTTCTTTATCTCTGCCTGGGCTTTTCGAGCGTAGCGCTCGGCGCGGCCGGGATCGTGCTGCCGCTTCTTCCGACGGTCCCGTTCATGCTTCTCGCGGCCTTCTTCTTCGCTCGGAGTTCGCCCCAAGTGGAGGCGTGGATCGTCGAACATCCGAGGTTCGGGCCGCAGATAAGGGCCTGGCGGGAGCGCGGAGCGATTAGCCGCTCGGGCAAGCGCGCCGCCCTCGCCGCCTTCGCCGTCAGCGCGGTGCTGGGACTGGTGCTGCTGCCATTTCCGTGGCTGCTCGCCCCCGCCGCCGCCGGGCTGGCCGGCGGCAGCTGGATCGCGACTCGGCCGGAGGGGTGACTTATCCTCCCCGACATTTGCCGGGAGGGGGATGAGCCCAAGGCTGGTGGAGCGGTTCCGCGAGGCGCCTCTTGCGAGCGGCCCCGCGGGGCCTGCGGACCCTAGGCTCGCCGGCCGGCCCGGGATCGTCTACCGGGGCGTCATGCCGACGCGCTCCCTTTTCGCCACTCGATTCTATCAGGCAGAGATCGGCTCGGCCGAGCTCGCCGCCGAGCTCGAGGAGGCCTGCCTCTCGCTGGCTCGGGATGACCAGGCGGGGCGGCGCTGGTCGAGAGACCATGGCTATCGCGGCTACACCTCCTACGCCTCGCTGAACGATCTGCCGACCCGCGACCCCCGCTTCGGCGAGCTGGCCCGTCACCTCAACCGGCACGTGGCCGCCTTCGCCGCCGAATGCGCCTTCGATCTCGGCGGCCGGCGGCTGAAGCTCGACAGCCTCTGGGTCAACGTGCTGAAGCCGGGCGGCGTCCATTCCGGGCATATCCATCCGCACAGCGTCGTCTCCGGCACGGTCTATGTCGCGGTGCCGCCGGGCTCGGGGGCTCTGAAGCTCGAGGATCCCAGGCTGCCGATGATGATGGCCGCTCCGCCGCGGCGAGAGGACGTGCCGGACGATTTGAGGACCTTCGTCTATGTCGAGCCGTCGCCCGGAGCGATCTTCCTGTGGGAAAGCTGGCTTCGGCACGAGGTGGCGCCCGGCACCGGCAAGGGTGAACGGATCAGCATCAGCTTCAACTACAGACTGTGACGGGAACGCGCCCGGCGCCGCCCGGATGCTCCAGGGCCTATCGAGATTCAGAGCTTCTCGACCCTGACCTACCTCGCCGCCCGAATCATCGACGCGCGATGAGCTCAACGGATCCTAGTTCGGAAGCCAGCTATATTCCCAGCGCCACGGCAGGCCGGTGTCGCCGAGGATCGATTCGACCAGTGCGGGGAAGGCGGCTTCGGCGCGGACGTCGTTGGCGAGGAGGACGACGCAGCGGCGGCCCCGCTCCAGGCAGACCCAGACGTTGCCGGTGCTGTCGTTGTGGCCGCCCTTGAAGAAGCCCCTGCCCTGCGGCCCCTCGAAGGTGACGATTCCAAGACCCGCCGCCAGCCCCTTCCAGCGCCTTCCGGAAGGCGCCTCGGGGGCCATGGTCGGAAACTGGGAGACGGATGTGATCGGCAGCCGGCCCCGGATCATCCGGGCCCGCGACCCTGGCCTGAGGCCCTCGCCGCGCATGAAGGCGGCGGCGAAGCGGGCAAAGTCCGAGATGGTCGTGTCCATCGAGCCGGCGACCCGGACCCGGCCTCGTTCGTCGTGCGGCTCGACCTCGCCGTCAGAATTCCAGCCGTCGGCCAGGTTGCGGGCGAAATCGGGCCGCCACATCATGCTCGTATTCTTCATTCCGAAGCGGTCGAAGACACGCCGCCGCATCTCGGCTCCGAGATCGAGGCCGAGCCCTTTCTCGATCGCGAACTGGAGAAGGAGCAACCCTTCGCCCGAATAAGCGTAGCGGGTTCCCGGATCGAAGCGGAAGCGGAGCTTCCGGTCCGGTTCGGTCCAGGAGAAGTTGCTGAAGCCCGAGCTGTGGGTGAGGAGATGGCGCGCGGTGAGCTTGCGCCAGCGCTCGTCGCCGGCGAGGTCGCCCCAATTGCCATAGGCGTCGAGATTGCCATATTCGGGGAGCGGGCGCCGCAGGTACGAGGCCACCGGCCGGTCGAGGTCGATCCGGCCCTCTTCGACAAGCTGCATTACCGTGTAGGCGAACACCGCCTTTGTCAGCGAAGCGCCATACATGATCGTATCCGTCCGCAGCGGATCGCCGGCAGCGTTGCGATCGCCCCAGGCTCGGACGAAGACGGGCCTGCCGTCTTCGATGATCGCCATGGCCAGTCCGCGCGCTCCGGTGCGCTGCATGGCGGCGCGCGCAGCGGCATCCAACTTTTCGGCGGGCAGGCGCGCTTGCGCGGAAATCGCGGAGGCGGCTGTCACGAGAGCCAGCCCAACTCCCAACCCTGTCATTTTCTTCATGCTACATATGTAACATACTCGAGCCCAGGCGTCACCCTCGTGGTAGCGGAATGGTGTATTCTTCTTCTGCTGCGTGAGCAGTGCCGGACCCCGGGTCGCCACCCGGGGTCCGGCGTCGGCTGAACTTGTTTCAGGGCCCGGTTTCGAGCATCGCGGAGCTTCATCGAACTGGATTGCTGAAACGCGTTCGGCATGACCACCTTCCGGAGTATGTGAAACGCCATGGGTTTTCGTTGCGGTATCGTCGGACTGCCCAATGTCGGCAAATCGACCCTGTTCAATGCGCTGACCGAGACCGCGGCGGCGCAGGCGGCCAATTATCCCTTCTGCACGATCGAGCCGAACGTTGGCCGGGTCGCGGTGCCCGATCCCCGGCTCGACGAGATCGCCCGGGTCGCCAAATCGGCGCAGGAAATCGAGACGCAGCTCGAGTTCGTCGACATTGCCGGGCTGGTGCGCGGCGCCTCGAAGGGCGAGGGGCTTGGCAACCAGTTCCTCGGCAATATCCGCGAGGTCGACGCGATCGTGCACGTCCTCAGATGCTTCGAAGGCGGGGACGTCACTCATGTCGAGGGACGGGTCGATCCGGTCGCGGACGCCGAGACGGTCGAGACGGAGCTGATGCTGGCCGATCTGGAGAGCCTGGAGAAAAGGGTTCCCGCTCTGGCCAAGAAGGCGCAGCAAGGGGACAAGGAGGCCAAGGTGCAGGCCTCCGTGCTCGGCCAGGCGCTGGACCTGCTCCGCGATTCGAAACCGGCGCGGCTTACCGAGCCCAGGGACGAGGAAGAGAAGCTGGCGCTGGAGCGGGCGCAATTGCTGACCGCCAAGCCCGTCCTCTACGTCTGCAACGTCGACGAAGGCGACGCGGCCGGGGGCAATGCCCACAGCGCGCGCGTATTCGAGAAAGCCAGAAACGAGGGCGCCGGAGCGGTCGTCATCTCGGCCGCGATCGAGGCGGAGATCGCCACCATGGACATTGCCGACCGTCCCGAATTCCTCAAGGATCTGGGCTTGGAGGAGACCGGCCTCAGCCAGGTTATCCGGGCCGGCTACGACCTCCTCCATTTGATCACCTTCTTCACCGCCGGCCCCAAGGAATCGCGGGCCTGGACGGTCGAGAAAGGCTCCAAGGCGCCCCGGGCGGCCGGCGCCATCCACACCGACTTCGAGCGCGGCTTCATCCGAGCCGAGACCATCGCCTATGAGGATTTCGTCCGCTGCGGCGGCGAGGCCGGCGCCAAGGAAGCGGGCAAGATGCGCTCCGAAGGCAAGGACTATGTCGTCCAGGACGGCGACGTCATGCTGTTCCGGTTCAACGTGTGAAGGTGGAGCGGCGCCTGCTCCAGGTCGCGGTGGCGCTGGGCTGCTTGGTTCCGCTGCTCGCGGGAGGCTCGGGCATGGTCCACGGTCCCGGTTTCCTGCACGGAGTCGAAAGCCCGGCGCCGGCTGACCTCGACAGCCATTTCCGTTATCTCTCCGGGCTGCTCTTCGCGATCGGCGTCGCCTTCGCCAGCTGCATTCCCACTATCGAGCAGAAGACGGCGCGGTTCCGGTTGCTCGCTTTCCTCGTCTTCCTGGGCGGGCTCGGTCGCCTCATCGGCGTGGCTTCCTCGGGCATACCCGGGACAGGTCATGTCTTTGGGCTGGCGATGGAGCTCGGAACGGTGCCGCTGCTCGTGATTTGGCAAGCTCGAGTGGCTCGTCAGGCCATGTCCTCCCGATAATAGATGTCGCCCTGTAATATCTCGCAGGCGAAGCGGCCGTCTGGGCCCGCGATCCGGTTTAGGAACGTGTGGGCGTAGGGGAAAAAGTGGACGTGGAGGTTGAGCGGATATTTCGACTCCCGCTCGCGGGGAACCACCAGGATCAGGCGCCGCCGCGCGATCCGCCTCAGGTCGGCGACGGCTCCGTTTAGGTCCAGGATATGCTCGAGCGTGTGGGTGCAGACCACCGTGTCGAACGAATTGTCTGCGAAAGGGAGGCGGCCGAGCCAGCCTTCCACGAAGCGGAGGTTGGAGGGCCAATCTCCCCGGGGCGGCGCCAAATCGGCTCCGACCACAGTCCGGCCGGGATCGCGGCGCGCGATCAGGTCCGCGAGATGGCCTCGTCCACAGCCGGCGTCGAGGACGCTCTCCCCTTCCACCTCTTCGAGGATCCGGTCCAGGCAGGCGCGGTTGAGGTCGCATTCGCCTTGGATTGGAGTGATCGTGGCGTAGAAGGACGAATATTCCTCGTCGCTCATCGTCCGAAGGCGGTCGCGAAATTCGATGGAGCGACGCGCGTCGCGGCCCCAGACCAGGTACATGACGGGAAGGAACAGGGCCGAATCCCGAATGGCGGGCGGAAGCAGATCCTCGAGTATGTAGCGGACGGCGTTGACCGCCCTTCTTCCTACTTTCATGGCGCGCGCGTCAGGATAGCGCCTTCTTCAGCAACTCGTTGACCACCCCCGGATTGGCCTTGCCCTGCATGGCCTTCATCACCTGGCCGACGAAGAAGCCGAAAAGCTTGTCCTTGCCGCCGCGATATTCGGCGGCCTTGTCCGGATTGGCGGCGAGCACGTCCGCGATGGCGGCATCGATCGCGCCGGTGTCGCTGGTCTGCTTGAGGCCGCGGGCCTCGACGATTGCGGCGGGGTCCTCGCCGGTTTCGAGCATGATCTCGAAAACCTGCTTGGCGAGCGTTCCGGAGAGAGTGCCCTCGGCGGTGAGGCGGAGAAGCTCGGCCGCTTGGGCGGGGCTGACGGGGCTTTCCTCGATGGTCTTGCCGAGGCGGTTCAGGGCTCCGAACAGGTCGGAGGTGACCCAGTTGCCGGCGCGCTGGGCATGTTCTTCGCCGAGCTGCTCGAGAAGGGACTCGAACCAGCGCGCCGTTATGACGTCGGCGGTAAGGACGCTTGCGGCATAAGCGGAGAGGCCGAGCGCAGCCTCGTAGCGGCGGCGCTTGGCGTCGGGGAGCTCGGGCAAGCTGGCGCGGCATTCCAGAAGGAAGTCGTCGGTAAGCTCGACCGGGAGGAGGTCGGGATCGGGGAAATAGCGGTAATCGTGCGCTTCTTCTTTGGAGCGAAGGCTTCGGGTCTCGCATTTGTCCGGATCCCACAAGCGAGTCTCCTGGACGATCGCTCCGCCGGCCTCGAGCAGATCGACCTGGCGGTTCGCCTCATGCTCGATCGCGGCCATGATGAAGCGGACCGAATTGACGTTCTTGGTCTCGGTGCGGGTGCCGAGCCCGCCGCCGGGGCGGCGGACGCTGACATTGACGTCGGCGCGCATCGAGCCCTGCTCCATATTGCCGTCGCAGCTACCGACATAGCGAAGGATCGCTCTCAGCTTGCGGACATAAGCACCTGCTTCCTCGGGGCTTCTCATATCCGGCTTGGATACGATCTCCATCAGGGCGACGCCGGAGCGGTTGAGATCGACATAGGAGAAAGACGGGTGCTGGTCGTGCATCAGCTTGCCGGCGTCCTGCTCGATATGGATCCGCTCGACCCCGATCCTCTTGGCCGAGCCCTCGTCCTTGTCGTCGAGCCATATCTCGATCTCGCCCTCGCCGACGATCGGGTGGTAGAGCTGGCTGATCTGATAGCCCTGGGGAAGATCGGCGTAGAAATAATTCTTCCGGTCGAAGCGCGACCAGGGGTTGATCCGCGCCTCCAGCGCCATACCCGTGCGTACCGCCTGGCGGATGCACTCGGCATTGGGCACGGGGAGCATTCCCGGCATGGCGGCGTCGACCAGGCTGACCTGGCTATTGGGCTCGGCTCCGAACTCGGTCGAAGCACCCGAGAAGAGCTTGGCGTTCGAAGTCACCTGGGCATGGACCTCGAGGCCGATCACGACTTCCCATTCGCCGGTGGCGCCGTGGATTCGGTAATCAGTCATGGCCACAATCCGCCGTCATTGCGAGCAAAGCGAAGCAATCCAGAGCGGCCTCGGACGCGCACTGGATTGCCACGTCGCTTCGCTCCTCGCAATGACGGGGTCCAATCACCACCAGGCCTCCGGTCTTGCGGTGAAGCCGGCGCGCTCCTCGAGCGCCAGGGCCGCATTGAGCACCCCTTGCTCGTCCAGCGCGCGGCCGACGAGCTGGAGGCCGAGCGGAAGGCCCTCGTCGTTCAGCCCGGCCGGCACCGATATCGCCGGCAGGCCGGCGAGGCTGGCGGGGACGGCGAAGACGTCGTTGAGGTACATGGCGATCGGGTCGGCGCTCTTTTCGCCCAAAGCGAAGGCGGCCGAGGGCGCGGTCGGGGTGAGGATGAGGTCGCATTCGCCCCAGACGCGCTCGAAATCGCGGGCGATGAGCGCCCTCACCTTCTGGGCGCGGTTGAAATAGGCGTCGTAATAGCCGGCCGAGAGGACGTAGGTGCCGATCATGATCCGGCGCTTGACCTCGGCTCCGAAGCCGGCGGCGCGGGTCGCCTCGTACATGTCGGTGAGGTTGCCATTATCCGGCGACACCCGGAGGCCATAGCGGACGCCGTCGTAGCGCGCGAGGTTGGACGAAGCCTCGGCGGGAGCGATGATGTAATAGGTCGGAAGCGCGTATTTGGTGTGCGGGAGCGACACCTCGACGATCTCGGCGCCGGCGTCGCGCATCAGTGCGATGCCCTTCTCCCAGACCCGGTCGATCTCCTCGGGGACCCCGTCGATCCGATATTCCTTCGGGATTCCGATTCGCTTGCCTCGGACGTCGCCGCTCAAAGCGGCTTCCCAATTCGGAACCGGAAGATCGAGCGACGTCGAATCCTTCGGATCGAAACCGGCCATCGCCTCGAGCAGGATCGCGCAGCCGCGAACGTCGCGGGCCATCGGCCCGGCCTGGTCGAGGCTCGAGGCGAAGGCGACCACGCCCCAGCGCGAGCAGCGGCCGTAGGTCGGCTTGATCCCGGTGATCCCGACGAAGGCGGCGGGCTGGCGGATCGAGCCGCCGGTGTCGGTGCCGGTGACTCCCGGCGCGAGCCGCGCCGCCACCGCCGCCGCCGAGCCGCCCGAGCTTCCGCCCGGGGTGAGCGGGGCATTGCCGCCGTCGCTCCGCCGCCAGGGCGAAAGGACCGGGCCCCAGGCGCTGGTCTCGTTGGACGAGCCCATCGCGAACTCGTCCATGTTGAGCTTACCGAGCATCCCGGCGCCGGCGGCGAAGAGATTGGCGCTGACGGTGGATTCGTAGCGCGGCTCGAAGCCTTCGAGGATCCGGCTTCCGGCGGTGGTGGCGACCCCCCGGGTGGCGAACAGGTCCTTGATGCCGAGCGGGACGCCCGAGAGCGGCTTGAGATCGCCCGAGGCTCGGGCGGCGTCGGCTGCGTCGGCGGCGGCGAGGGCGTGTTCCGGGGTCTCGACGGTGAAGGCGTTGAGCGCCCTGCCCGTCTCGATCGCCGCGTTGAAGGCCCCGGCGACCTCGCGGGCGGAGAAGGCGCCGTCGCGAACCCCGTCGCGGATCGCCGCGATTCCGAGATCGGTGAGGTTCATGACGTCATCCCAGCGATGGCTGGGATCCCGGCGGGTGAAAGGTGCCGGCGCCTTTCACCCGACGGGGCCCCAGCCTTCGCTGGGGCGACGGGAAAGGTCGTCGGCGTCATTCGATCACCTTGGGAACGGCGAAGAAGCCATGCTCGGCGGCGGGGGCGTTGGCGAGGACGTCTTCGCGCTTGCCGCCGTCGGTGACCTCGTCGTCGCGCAGGCGAAGGCTATTGGGAATGACGGCGGGTATCGGCTCGACGCCTTCGATATCCACCTCCTGGAGCTGCTCGACCCAGCCGAGGATATTGTTGAGCTCGGGCGCGAGCGCTTCGACCTCGGCATCGGAGACGGCGATCCGGGCGAGCTTGGCGATATGGCGGACGGTGGCGGCGTCGACGGACATGGAGGGGCGCTAGCATCCACGCTGCAACGCGGCAAGAAGGCCTATTCGAACAGGTCCCCCTGCGGCCGGCCGCCGACGAAGACCTGCCTTCGGCTGACCTCCCGTATCTCGACCTCGCCCCTGCTTATCGCCTCGCGCTGCCGCTCGAGCTTCGCCGCCCGCTCCGCCGCTGGGCCGCCGCCGCTTTCGGTGACCGTCGACGCGGCAGGACCGGAGACTTCGGCCCAGCCTTTGGCGGACGGCTGGAGCACGGTCGAGACGACTTCGCACCAATCGTCCCGTCGGGGTTGCTTCGCCGCCCCGGGGACGGCGCAACGGTCGGTGAGTAGCACCGCCCCCGGCTCCCCGGCCTTCACGAACAACAGGCATTCGCCTTTGCCCCTGCAGAAGCCCGGTGCGCCGGGCCGCCCCAGCACGGCTTCGCGAAGGCCCGGCGGGAGCGTGGCGCCGGTCGGGAAGACCCGGACGTCCCTGGGGGCATCGACATAGGATTCGATGTCGTTTCGGGCATCCCAGCGGCTCTTCGCCGTCAGCACCGCCCGCGCATTTTCCCGGATCGTGGCCTTGGGGCTTCGGACGAGGCGCTCCAGCGCTCGGCGGCCGGAAGGGCCGAAATCGAAGCGCAACGCGGCCCAGTCGAACTTGTCGGGCGGGATCCGGCCCGATTGCAGCCGGGCGACCTGGTCGCGGGTGGAGATGGCTCCGAAGCTGACGACCGGAAGCGCCAGGAACAAGGCGACGAGGCAGATGCCGATCGCGATCCGCAGGTTGACGGTGCGAAGCAGGTCCGGCCAGCCGGAACGCCCCCGGACGATTGCGTACAGATAGGCCGCTGCTCCCGCGACCGTGATGGCGATGAACACCGCCGCCCACAGCCGGTCCGGGGTGAAGCCGTGCTGGGCGATTCGCTTGCCGGTCGAGACCGCGGCGACGATCGCGAGCGGAAGGACGATCGCGGCAAGAGCGGCCGCCGCCCAGCGGACGGGGCGCGGGCGTGCTTCAACCTCCTCGGAGCCGCTGCCGATCACTGCGTTGATAAGGACGACGGCGCCGAGGATGCAGACGAGGAGAATGGGCGTGGTCGCGCGGGTCTGCTCCCACAGGGGCTGGAGGCCGGTGAAGGGCAAGGCCGCCACGAAAATGACGAGTCCGGCGGCGAGGATCGGAGCGAGGAAGGAAAGGATCGCGGTCGCGACCCGCTGCAATGTGCCGACGATCCGGTCGCGGTCCCTGAGCAGCCCGATCGCCGCTCCGAGCGCGCCGCCGACGAGAAGCCAGGGCACCCACGGCTTTTGCAGCAGGTCGTGCAGGACCATGATCCCGATCAGCTGGAACAGCTCGGAAAGCAAAAGGACGAGCAGGAAGGTGATGAGAACGAAGCCCCAGGCGACGAACCAGAGGACGATGTTGGTCAGGATATGGGCGTAGACGATTCGGTAGTCGAGATTCCAGCGGCCCGCATCCCGCGAGGCCTGGAAGAGCGGCACTGCGATGATGAGGGCCAGCAGGGCGGAGACAAGCTGCCAGCCTTCGCCCGCGCCCCAGCTTTCCGGCTGACCGTTCCAGTAGGTTACGAGGCCGACGATGAGGCTCGCCCCGATTGCGAAGAGCAGGGACCAGAGCTGGCGCGGCCGCTCCAGCGAGAAGGCGAAGACGATCCCGCCCGCGGCAAGCGCCGCGGCAATGCCCAGCCTCAGCGGATTCTCGGTCCATTGCCAGACTTCCGGGCCGCGGGTGAGGAAATGGATGTTCAGCGCCAGGACGGCGCCGAGCGTCAGTAGGATCGCAGCGCGCAGCGGCCAGGGCTCGTGGGCGATCGGTTCCGCTTCGTTCATTTCAATCTCCCGCCGCCGCCTTGCTTCTAGCGCTTGCATTCGAATCTACCATCCGCTTGTGCAGCGGCGATGCAGGCGGGGAGGATTTGATGGTGGCTCGGCGGTTCCTGTGGGTGGTGGCGGGGCTGACCATGCTCGTCATGGCCGCGGCCCTGGTCTACCGACTGTTCGGGGCCGAGCTGATGCGGTTCGCAATGGTGCCGTCGGCCGCCTTCGAAGGCGGGCCGCCACCGGCTCCCGGGGCCTATGCCGACAAGAGGCTGTGGATCGCCCGGCCGGACCTGCCGGACAGCCCCGGCCTCTGGATGCCCGAGGGCCTGAAGCGCGAAGGCAAGCCGGCGGCCTCGGCCTTCTTTATCCACCCCACCTCCTATCTGCAGACCGCGCAATGGAACGCGCCGCTCGCCGACCCGGAATCGCAATGGCGGGCGCGGCTGTTCGTCCAGAGCCAGGCGAGCGTGTTCAACGAAGTCGCCGAAATCTGGGCCCCCAGATACAGGCAGGCGACGTTCGGCGCCTTTCTCACCGACAAGGCGGACGCCGCGAAGGCACTCGACTTCGCCTATCGCGACGTCGCCGCGGCTTTCGACGAGTTCCTCGAAAAGGTGCCGAAGGACCGCCCCATCATCCTGGCCGGCAACAGCCAGGGCAGCCTTCATTTGATGCGCCTTCTCGCCGAGCGGGTGGCGGGCAAGCCCGAGGCGAAAAGGATCGTCGCCGCCTATGTGATCGGCTGGCCGGTCTCGATTTCGGCGGATCTCCCCTCGCTCGGCCTTCCCGCCTGCGAGAGGCGCGAGCAAGCCGGTTGCGTGGTCGGCTGGCAAAGCTTCTCCGAGCCCGCCGACCCGAAGCAGGTGACCGACGTCTACGACGCGTCCGCGGGAGCGACCGGGATTTCTCGGGCGGGATCGCCGATGCTGTGCACCAACCCGCTGACCGGGACGCCAGGAGGCGAGGCGCCGGCCTCCGCCAATCTCGGAACGCTCGTCCCCAACGAGACCCTGACCCGAGGGGACGTGAAGAGTCCGGGCGTCCCGGCCCGCTGCGACGTGCGCGGCTTTCTCCTTATCGGCGAGGACGCGCCCGACCTCGGGCCCTATGTGCTTCCGGGCAACAATTACCACGTCTACGACTACGCCCTCTTCTGGTCGAACCTGCGCGCCGACGCGGCGGCGCGGGTGGCGGCATTCGGAGCGGGGAAGTGAGACTGGCGGAAGCATGATCACCGTGTCCGCCGCCGACTATCGCGACACCCTTCCAGAAGGCGGACGCCTGCTCGGTCTCGACGTCGGCACTAAAACCATCGGCCTCGCTCTGTGCGATTCGGACTGGACCATCGCCACCCCCGCCGAGCTCCTTCATCGCGGCAAGTTCGGCAAGGATCTCGAGAAGCTCCGATCGCTGGCCGGAGCGCAGCGGGTGACCGGGCTGGTCGTGGGCCTTCCGCTCAACCTCGACGGCAGCGAATCGCCGCGCACCCAGTCGGTCCGGGCCTTCGCCCGCAATCTCGAGCCCCTGGGCTTTCCGATCCTGCTCTGGGACGAGCGCTGGTCGACCCAGGCGGTCACCCGCACCCTGCTCGACGCCGACGCAAGCCGGGCGCGCCGGGCCGAACTGATCGACAAGATGGCCGCCGCCTACATATTGCAGGGCGCGATCGACGCATTGACGATGGGCTAGGAGTCGTGGACAATTACTTTGTCCAGATGACAGCTGCGACGAGGTGAACCATTGAGAGATAGGCTCTGGCGGTTTGCTCGTAGCGGGTGGCGATTCTCCGGAAGTGTTTGGCTTTGCTGAAGAAGCGTTCGACGA